>NZ_CP134499.1:3202627-3843152 GCF_031764535.1 Pseudomonas sp. SG20056 | reverse complement strand
CCGGGTGTGGGGTATGCCATCGCCCAGGGCGGCCGTTATGACGACATCGGCGCCGATTTCGGTCGTGCGCGTCCGGCGACAGGCTTCTCCACCGACCTGAAAACCCTGGTAAGCCTGGGGCAGATGCAGTTGGGTGAAGAGCCCGCCGGTATCTGGGCGCCGGATAACCATGATGTGTTTTTGTGGCAGGCGATTGTGCGCTTGCGCCAGGACGGTCAGCGCGTGGTTCAGGCATTGCCTGGGCAGGTCGCGGCCGACGCCGAAGCTGCAGGATGTGATCGCCAATTGCTGTTACGTGATGGCCACTGGCAGTTGGCTGCGTTGACAGCCTAAGCAGTCGTGCGAAAAGTTTCCGTCGGCAATGGCCGGCATCAAGTTTGCGAAGAGGGTTAGTGTTATGGGTAAGAATGTCGTAGTCCTGGGCACCCAGTGGGGCGATGAAGGCAAGGGCAAGATCGTCGACCTGCTGACCGAACAGGCTGCAGCTGTTGTGCGTTATCAGGGTGGCCACAATGCTGGCCACACCCTGGTGATCGACGGCGAAAAAACCGTTCTGCACCTGATCCCCTCCGGCATCCTGCGCGAAAACGTGCAATGCCTGATCGGCAATGGCGTGGTGGTTGCGCCTGATGCGCTGATGCGTGAAATCATCAAGCTGGAAGAAAAGGGTGTGCCGGTGCGCGAGCGTCTGCGTATTAGCCCGTCCTGCCCGCTGATCCTGCCGTACCACGTGGCCCTCGATCAGGCTCGTGAGAAAGCCCGTGGCGATGCCAAGATCGGCACCACCGGCCGTGGCATTGGCCCGGCTTATGAAGACAAGGTGGCGCGCCGCGGTCTGCGTATTGGTGATCTGTTCCACCGTGAGCGTTTCGCCGCCAAGCTCGGTGAGCTGCTGGACTACCACAACTTCGTCCTGGTCAATTACTATAAAGAGCCGGCCATCGATTTCCAGAAGACGCTCGACGAGTGCATGGAGTACGCCGAGCTGCTCAAACCGATGATGACCGACGTAACCGCCGTGCTGCATGACATGCGCCGTGGGGGCAAGGACATAATGTTCGAAGGCGCCCAGGGCTCGCTGCTGGATATCGACCACGGCACCTACCCCTACGTCACCAGCTCCAACACCACGGCGGGCGGTATCGCTACCGGTTCCGGTTTTGGTCCGATGTACCTGGATTACATCCTCGGTATCACCAAGGCCTACACCACCCGCGTTGGCTCGGGTCCGTTCCCGACAGAGCTGTTCGACGAAACCGGCGCGTTCCTCGCCAAGCGTGGTCACGAATTCGGTTCCACCACCGGTCGCGCGCGCCGTTGCGGTTGGTTTGATGCGGTGATCCTGCGTCGCGCTATCGAGATCAACAGCATCTCCGGTCTGTGCCTGACCAAGCTGGACGTGCTCGACGGTCTGGAAACCATCCGGATCTGTGTTGGCTACAAAGATCAGAATGGCGATGTGTTGGTTGATGCGCCGACTGATGCTGACAGCTACCTGGGTCTGCAGCCGGTTTACGAGGAAATGCCGGGTTGGAGTGAGTCGACTTTGGGTGCGAAAACCCTTGATGAGCTGCCAGCCGCTGCACGTGCTTATATCAAGCGTGTGGAAGAGTTGGTCGGTGCCCCGATTGATATCGTTTCCACCGGCCCGGACCGCAACGAGACTATTGTGTTGCGTCATCCGTTTGCCTGATAGTCACAGGCAGTGCACAAAGGGTCGCCAATTGGCGGCCCTTTGTCGTTTCTGGTCCGCGTAAAAATATCCGAGCTAGCCTTTATAAATCAGCTTCCCCGCCGTTATAGGCATTACCGCTGTTAGGAGTGTCTGCCGTGTTCGCCATTATTTCTGTGCTGCGCAGTCGTTTGTTGTTGCCGGTGTTTCTGGCGCTGGGTGTGGCCTTGCTGGTTCAGGTTGTTGTGGCGGTGGCGTTGACCCGTACCACGGTGGCAACGCTTGAGGCCGATCTGGCCAAGGGCATGCAGGCTGATACGGCGCGTCTGGTGGATGAGCTGGCCAAGGCTGGTGATGAAGTGCGTGGCGGGCTGGACAGTCTTTCTGCCCGTACCCAAGCGCAGTTGGCCAAAGGCCTTTCCGCGCGGTTGGCTGAGGAGCAGGCGCAGATTCGCGGTGTGCTGGATAGCAACCTAAAGCGTTCGGCGGACGAGTTGGCGCAGCTTTTATCGGCCGTTGCGCCGAAGGCGATTTGGGATGCCGATGTACCGGCGCTGACCGAGTTGGTGCGTGGTGCGCATCGCAATCCGGCGGTGCTGTTTGCGGTGTACCTTGACGCGCAAGGCGAGCGCCTGACGCGTCACCTCAATCGGCAGGATTCCCGCGTGCGTGCGCTGATGGCCAAGGGTGAGGGTGGTGGTGCGCTGGATAAGGTGCTGCAGGCTGCCGCCAATGATCCGGGCGTGTATATCGCCGAGGCGACGATCAGCCCGATGGGCTCGGATATCGGCAAGGTCCTGTTGGGGGTTTCCACTGCGTCGGTGGATGAGGAGCTGGCGAAGCTGGATCAGCGTTTCGTCAGCCTTATCGACAGCAGTGGGGAGTTGGTTTCCGATAGTTTGAGTGGTGCGGCCACCAGCAGTGCGGACGCCCTGGCGGCGCGGTTGAGCGTTGCGCGGGAGGCGGCTGGCGGTATGGAGCAGAGCAGTCGCCAGGTGGTGCAGCAAGCCGCAGCCGGTTTGCGCTGGAACATCAGCATGGGGCTGGTGGTCGTGGCGGTGTTGATTCTGCTGGTGTTGGCCTTGGTGCTGGGGCGGCGAGTGGTCAGCAAGCTGCATACCTTGATTGCTGTTTTGAATGACTGGGCGGCGGGTGAGGGGGATTTGACTCGGCGGGTCGAACTCAATAGCCGTGATGAGATTGGCGATATGGCGGCTGCGGTCAATCGCTTCGTCGCCAAGTTGCAGCCGATTGTGCGCGAGGCGGGTGAGGTGGCATCACTCACCGGGCAGGAAATCGGCAATCTGGCCTCGCGCAGCGCGGCGGCTGAGTCTGCAGCTGAGCGTCAGCGTGATGAGGTGGCGGGAAGTCTGCAAGCGTTGGCAGAAATGGCCGGTGAGGCGCAGGCGGAAAGCCAGGCCATGCGCGAGGCTTTGCAGCGCGTCGGTGCGATTCGGCAGGCCGCGGATGACAATGCCGCGATTGCGCTGCGCGTGGGTGGCTCAATCGAAGAGCTGGTGCGTCGCGTCGAGACCGGTGCCGCAGTGATTGAGCGGCTGGCCAAGCAGAGTGAGCAGATTGAAGTGGTGCTGACAGTGATTCGCTCAATTGCCGAGCAAACCAACCTGCTGGCCCTGAATGCGGCAATTGAAGCGGCGCGTGCGGGTGAAAGCGGCCGTGGTTTTGCCGTGGTGGCAGATGAGGTGCGTGCGCTGGCCAGCAAGACACAGCAGTCCACTGGCGATATCCAGACCCATATCGGCGCACTGCAGCAGGGCGCGCGTGAGGCGGTTGAGGCGATTGGTCAGGCGGGCAAACAGGCGGATCAAGGCTTGGCTGCGTTGCGTGAAAGTGCGCGGGTGCAGCAGTCGGTGCGCGAAGCGGTCGAGGAAGTGCATGGCGCAATCAACACTGCGACCGAGGCGGCGGCGCATCAGGCCGAGGGTGCGGACGCCGTGCGTGGGCGCGTCGAGGTCATTCATGTCGAGGCGCAGCGGGCGGCTGAGGCGGTAGCGGCAACGGCGAATAGCGGTCGAGTGCTGGATGGCTTGGCGAAGAAACTCAAGGCCAGCCTGGGGCAGTTTCGCGTTTAAACCGATTGAGGGTGGGCGCCTCTGGCGCTCGCCGGGTAGTTGCTTCGTGATGGATTAAATCGTAGGCAATAAAAAACCGAGCCAGTGGCTCGGTTTTTTGAATTGGTGCCCAGGAGAAGACTCGAACTTCCACGACCGTAAGGTCACCAGCACCTGAAGCTGGCGTGTCTACCAATTTCACCACCTGGGCATTGATTGCAAAACTTGCTTATTTGCTATCAACTACAACTCGGTTAACTTCGTTTCCCGTCGTTGTGGCGCGCATAATACGGATCACGTTTTTACTTGTAAACCCCTGTTGTTAAAAAATTTTATTCTGTGTGCCGGGCTGACCTGGATAGTGGTTTCGCGCTTCAATAGGCACATGGCAAACCGAATTTGTGTAGATAAGGTGAATTACCTCTAATGGCCGATTGGCAATCCCTCGATCCCGAGGCCGCTCGTGAAGCGGAAAAATACGAAAACCCCATTCCAAGTCGCGAGTTGATCCTGCAGCACTTGTCTGACCGCGGCTCCCCTGCGAGTCGTGAAGAGTTGGCCGATGAATTCGGCATGGCCACTGAAGAGCAGCTCGAAGCGCTGCGTCGCCGTTTGCGCGCCATGGAGCGCGATGGTCAACTGATCTATACCCGTCGTGGCACTTATGCCCCGGTCGACAAACTCGACCTGATTCTGGGGCGGGTCAGCGGTCATCGTGATGGCTTTGGCTTCCTCGTGCCGGATGACGGCAGCGATGACCTGTTCCTGAGTCCTGCGCAAATGCGTCTGGTGTTCGATGGCGACCGCGCATTGGCGCGGGTTTCCGGCCTCGACCGTCGTGGCCGTCGTGAAGGTGCCGTGGTTGAAGTGATCTCCCGCGCCCACGAAAGCATCGTTGGTCGTTATTACGAAGAGAGCGGTGTCGGCTTTGTAGTTGCAGACAATCCAAAGATTCAGCAAGAAGTGCTGGTAACGCCAGGGCGTAACGCCGGTGCCAAGCAGGGTCAGTTCGTTGAGGTGAAAATCACCCATTGGCCGACGACGCGCTTCCAGCCCCAAGGCGATGTGGTTGAAGTCGTTGGTAACTATATGGCGCCGGGCATGGAGATCGACGTTGCCCTGCGCAGCTACGATATTCCCCACGTCTGGCCCGAAGCTGTGGTCAAAGAGGCGCGCAAGCTCAAACCGGAAGTCGAAGAGAAGGACAAAGAAAAGCGTATCGATCTGCGCCATCTGCCGTTCGTTACCATCGACGGTGAAGACGCACGCGACTTTGACGATGCTGTGTATTGCGAGAAAAACGGCAGCAACTGGCGGCTGTTTTCCGGCGGCTGGAAGCTCTATGTCGCCATCGCCGACGTTTCTCACTATGTGAAAATCGATTCGGCGTTGGATGCCGAGGCCCAGGTGCGTGGCAATTCTGTGTACTTCCCCGAGCGGGTTATCCCGATGCTGCCGGAAGAGTTGTCCAACGGCCTGTGCTCGCTGAACCCGCACGTCGATCGCCTGGCCATGGTTTGCGAGATCAGTATCTCGAAGACCGGCAAGATGACCGACTATCAGTTCTATGAGGCGGTCATCCATTCCCACGCGCGTCTGACCTATAACAAGGTTAGCGCCATGCTTGAGCAGCCCAAGGGTAGCGAAGGCAAGGCCCTGCGTGGCGAATACAAAGAAGTTCTGCCGCACCTCAAACAGCTGTATTCGCTGTATCAGGTGCTGTTGGCTGCGCGCCATGAACGCGGCGCCATCGATTTTGAAACCCAGGAAACTCGGATCATTTTCGGAGCTGGGCGCAAGATCGCCGAGATTCGCCCAACCCAGCGCAACGATGCGCACAAGTTGATCGAAGAATGCATGTTGGCCGCCAACGTGGCCACCGCCGCCTTTATGCAGAAGCATGAAATTCCAGCGTTGTATCGCGTGCACGACTGTCCACCGCCGGAGCGTGTGGAAAAGCTCAAAGCATTCCTCACCGAGCTGGGGTTGTCGCTGCACCGTGGCAAGTCGAAGGATGGTCCGTCGCCTAAGGATTACCAGTTGCTGCTGGAGAGTATCCGCGAGCGTCCGGATTACCACCTGATTCAGACTGTAATGCTGCGCTCGCTAAGTCAGGCTGTTTACAGCGCGGATAATCAGGGCCACTTCGGCCTAAATTATGATGCGTATGCGCACTTTACTTCGCCGATTCGCCGCTACCCGGATCTGCTGATCCATCGGGCGATTCGCAGCGTGGTCCGCTCCAAGCTCGATACCCCGCACGTCAAACGTGCCGGTGCGGCGATCATGCCACGAGCGCGCATCTACCCGTACGACGATGCGATCCTTGAGCAGCTGGGTGAGCAGTGCTCGATGTCCGAGCGCCGCGCCGATGAGGCGACTCGCGATGTGGTGAACTGGCTCAAGTGCGAGTTTATGAAGGATCGCGTCGGCGAAACCTTCCCGGGTGTAATCACGGCTGTGACTGGCTTTGGTCTGTTCGTCGAGTTGAAGGACATCTACGTCGAAGGTCTGGTGCATGTCACCGCCTTGCCGGGCGACTACTACCACTTTGATCCCGTGCATCATCGTTTGGCGGGTGAGCGTAGTGGTCGCAGTTTCCGTCTGGGCGATAGTGTTGAGGTCAAGGTCATGCGCGTCGATCTGGACGAGCGCAAGATCGACTTTGAACTGGCTGAAGGTAAAACGGCTATGCTGGCCGGTCAGCGCCGTGGTGGTTTTGAATCGGCTGCGGGTAAAGCCGGGCGTCGCGGCGAGCGGGCTGCGCCGGGTAATACCGATGTGGAAAAGAGCCGTGCGCTGAAAAAATCGCTGCTCAGTGATTCGAAGAGCAAGGCTGGCAAAGGCGCGGCTAAGGGCGAGTCGTCCAAGCCAGTCAGCAAGTCAGGTAAGCCTGGGGCGCACCGCAAGGGCGCTTCGGCTGGTGGAGCGCCGGCGTCCGGCGGTGCACGCAAGCGTAAGGCTAAGTCATGAGTCAGCTGGAGAAAATCTACGGCGTGCATGCTGTAGAAGCGCTGCTGCGTCACCATCCAAAGCGGGTCAAGCAAATCTGGCTAGCCGAAGGGCGTAATGATCCGCGCGTCCAGGTGTTGCTGGCGCTGGCAGCGGATGCGCGGGTGTCTGTTGGTCAGTGTGAGCGTCGTGAGATGGATGCCTGGGTCGAAGGCGTGCATCAGGGGGTTGTGGCCGATGTCAGTCCTAGTCAGGTCTGGGGCGAGGCGATGCTCGACGAGCTGCTCGATCGCACTGAGGGCGCGCCCTTGTTGCTGGTGCTCGACGGCGTGACAGACCCGCACAATCTCGGTGCTTGCCTGCGAACTGCCGATGCGGCGGGTGCGCTGGCGGTTATCGTGCCGAAGGACAAATCCGCCACGCTCAACGCTACTGTGCGTAAAGTCGCCTGTGGCGCTGCCGAAGTAATTCCGCTGGTAGCGGTGACCAACTTGGCGCGTAGCCTGGAGAAGCTCCAGCAGCGCGGTTTGTGGGTTGTCGGTACGGCCGGTGAGGCTGAGCAGGAACTGTACGAGCATGATCTGACCGGGCCGACGGTGCTGATCATGGGCGCCGAAGGCAAAGGCATGCGCCGGCTGACCCGTGAGCACTGTGATTACCTGGTCAAGTTGCCGATGGCGGGCAGCGTCAGTAGCCTGAATGTCTCGGTTGCTACCGGTGTGTGCCTGTTCGAGGCGTTGCGTCAGCGCAAGGCTGTCAGCAAGACGTGAGTGTGTGGCGGGCGCCCGGCCGGTGCCCGCACTTGTTTGGCCTTTCCTTTCCGGGCGTTCGCTGCGGATTGTTCAAATAATCACCAGCTCACCTTGCGTGTAGCAGGGGGCTTCACTAGAATGTCGCCCCTTGCCGCGACGGCAGGCGCTTTTGTGCCTTTCTGTTTCAGCAAGACAAACAAGTGAAATTCACTCCTTGCCTGACCGCATTTGGCGGCAGGCTACAACCCGTAAGGAGCATTTATGCGTCATTACGAAATCATCTTTCTGGTTCACCCGGACCAGAGCGAGCAAGTCGGCGGCATGGTTGAGCGTTACACCAAGCTGATCGAAGAAGACGGCGGCAAGATTCACCGCCTGGAAGATTGGGGCCGTCGTCAGCTGGCTTACGCCATCAACAACGTCCACAAAGCTCACTACGTGATGCTTAACGTTGAGTGCACCGGCAAAGCCCTGGCTGAGCTGGAAGACAACTTCCGTTACAACGATGCCGTGATCCGTAACCTGGTCATCCGTCGCGACGAGGCCGTTACTGACCAGTCCGAGATGCTCAAGGCCGAAGAAAACCGCAGTGAGCGCCGTGAGCGTCGTGACCGTCCTGATAACGCCGATTCTGTTGATGGCGATGACAGCGACAACAACGACAGCGACAACGCTGACGAGTAATCCACGGATCTATTGAGGAGCCACTCTCATGGCACGTTTCTTCCGTCGTCGTAAATTCTGCCGTTTTACTGCAGAAGAAGTGAAAGAGATCGATTTCAAAGATCTCAACACGCTGAAAGCTTACATCTCGGAAACCGGCAAGATCGTTCCTAGCCGTATCACCGGTACTAAGGCTCGTTATCAGCGTCAGCTGGCTACCGCTATCAAGCGCGCCCGCTTCCTGGCCCTGCTGCCTTACACCGACAGCCACGGCCGCTGAGACCGGATGTTCGACAAGAAGTAAGGGATAGATCGCATGCGCGCCATAGCTGAATTCATTATGCGCGGCCGTATGCAGGCCACTCTCGTAGTGGTGGTTTCTGCGGCATTGCCGCTGTTGTTCTGGTTGAGTGCTGCCGCTGGAAGCCTGGTGCTTCTGCGGCGCGGTTGGAGTGATGCCGCTGGCATCCTCGCCTGGGCCCTGCTACCGGCCATTGGCTGGTGGTATTTCGGTGAGCCGCGCACCCTGTTGGTGTTGCTCGGTGCGCTGGGGTTGGCGTTGTTGTTACGCGCCAACCTGTCCTGGAATCGTGTGCTGCTGTGCAGTGTGGCATTGGGCCTGGTGTATGGGCTGGTCTTGGGTGCGGTGTTCCGCGAACCCATCGAAGCAATGGCGCTTGAGCTGCAAAAGCTGATGCCGCAAATGCTTGATGGGGTTCACCAACAGATGTCGGTGGATGAGCGAGCGCGCCTGGATAGCCTGATTGCACCAGTACTGACCGGATTGATCGCGGCGTTGTTGCAGATAGTCAGCTTGTTGAGCCTGATGCTTGGGCGCTTCTGGCAGGCGCAGTTGTATAACCCGGGTGGCTTTGGTCGCGAGTTTCGCGCGCTACGCCTCCCGACCCCGCTGGCGATGTTGCTGCTGGTTGGCATGCTGTTGGGGCCCAATCTGGGTCCGCAAATGGCCATGTTGACGCCGTTGTGCAGTGTGCCGTTGGCGTTTGCGGGCATCGCCCTGTTGCATGGGATGGTGGCGCAAGGTCGGCTAGGTAAGTTCTGGCTAGTCGGGTTGTACATCACGTTGTTGCTGTTTATGCAGCTGACTTATCCGTTACTGGTGGTTTTGGCCATTGTCGACAGTCTGCTTGATTTTCGTGGTCGCTTTGAGCGCAAACAAGGCTCGGGCCCCACGAACGGTGAAGGTTAAAAGTTAAGAGGTTATTACCAAATGGAACTGATCCTGCTGGAAAAAATCGCCAACCTGGGCAACCTGGGCGATAAAGTGAATGTTAAGGCCGGTTACGGTCGTAACTTCCTGCTGCCGCAAGGCAAAGCCACCGCCGCTACTCCTGCAAACGTTGCTGCGTTTGAAGCACGTCGCGCCGAGCTGGAAAAACTGGCTGCCGAGAAGAAAGCTTACGCTGAATCCCGCGCTGCTCAGTTGGCTGAACTGGAAGTCACCATCACCGCTACCGCGGGCGATGAAGGCAAACTGTTCGGCTCGATCGGTACTCACGACATCGCTGAAGCCCTGACCGCCTCCGGCGTTGAAGTGGCCAAAGCTGAAGTGCGTCTGCCGAACGGCACCATTCGTCAACTCGGCGAATACGACGTAGCCGTGCACCTGCACAGCGACGTTGAAGCAACCGTTAAGGTTGTCGTCGTAGCAGCCTAATCAGCTCGCGACTAAGTGGGCTTGCACTCAGGTGCTTGGCCGCTAACAATCAGGCACGACATTGCGTAAGCGATGTCGTGCCTTTTGTTTTGTGAACACAGAATTTTGCCCAGAGCCTTATGAACGACATCAGCCTGCCCGAACAGTACGACCTGCAAACCTCCGCCCTGAAGGTGCCGCCGCACTCGATCGAGGCGGAGCAAGCCGTACTGGGCGGCCTGATGCTCGACAACAATGCCTGGGAGCGGGTGCTCGATGCGGTGTCCGATGGCGACTTCTATCGACACGACCACCGCCTGATCTTCCGCGCGATTTTCAAGTTGGCTGAGCGTAACCACCCCTTCGACGTGGTCACGGTATCCGAGCAGCTGGACCAGGAAGGGCAGCTGTCGCAAGTCGGCGGCCTGGCCTACCTCGGCGAACTGGCGAAAAACACGCCGTCGGTGGCCAACATCAAGGCCTATGCGCAGATCATTCGTGAGCGCGCCACGTTGCGCCAGTTGATCGGCATCAGCGGCGAAATCGCTGACAGCGCGTACATGCCACAAGGCCGTACTGGCGCCGAGATTCTTGATGAGGCCGAGCGCCTGATCTTCCAGATTGCCGAGGCGCGACCGAAGACCGGCGGCCCGGTAGGGATCAACGATATTCTGGTCAAGGCCATCGACCGCATCGACACCCTGTTCAATGCTGGCGACGCGATCACCGGTTTGTCCACCGGCTTTACTGACCTGGACAACCTGACCAGCGGCCTGCAGCCGGCCGACCTGATCATCGTTGCCGGCCGTCCGTCGATGGGTAAGACCACCTTCGCCATGAATCTGGTGGAAAACGCGCTGATGCGCAGCGACAAGGTGGTGATGGTGTACTCGCTGGAGATGCCTTCAGACTCCATCGTGATGCGTATGCTCGCCTCGCTAGGGCGTATCGATCAGACCAAGGTGCGTGCCGGTCGCCTGGATGACGACGATTGGCCGCGCCTGACCAGCGCGGTCAACCTGCTCAATGATCGCAAGTTATTTATCGACGACACCGCCGGTATCTCGCCTTCGGAGATGCGCGCACGTACCCGCCGCCTGGCCCGTGAGCACGGCGAGATCGGCCTGATCATGGTCGACTACCTGCAGCTGATGCAAATTCCTGGCTCCAGTGGCGACAGCCGAGTCAACGAGATTTCTGAAATCTCCCGCTCGCTCAAGGCCCTGGCCAAGGAATTCAACTGCCCGGTGATTGCCCTGTCGCAGCTTAACCGTGGCCTGGAACAGCGCCCTAACAAGCGCCCGATCAACTCCGACTTGCGTGAATCGGGTGCGATCGAGCAGGACGCCGACATCATCATGTTCGTCTACCGCGACGAGGTGTATCACCCTGAAACCGAGTACAAGGGTGTGGCCGAGATCATTATCGGCAAGCAGCGTAACGGTCCGTTGGGTACGGCGCGGCTGGCGTTTCTCGGTAAGTTCTCGCGTTTCGAAAATCTCGCGCCGGGTAGCTACCAGTTCGAAGACGAGTGATCCGGTGTGCTCTCAGCCGCGCTCTTCAGGCGTTAGCTTTTGTACAGCGGTGCGGTGGCGTACTCGCCTAGATACGGTTTGAGGTAGTCCTCCAGGCGTTGGCCCTCCACTGCTTCAAAGGTCTCCGCACGGTCCTGCAGTTGTTCGACGCGGTCGATGCGGAAGTTGCGAAAGTCGTTGCGCAGCTCACACCAGCCGCACAGCGTCCAGGTTTGCCCCCAGAAGAACAGCCCCAGCGGCCATACGCAGCGTTGACTGGTGTCGCCGCGTTCATCGCGATAGCTGATCAGCAGTTTGTGGCGCTGGCGTATGGCCTGGCGCAGCTGGCCGAGCCAATGCATGGGGTACGGATTGGTTTCGGGGGCAAACAGCTGGTTACGATTGAGCTCATCGCGCAGTTCGTTGGGCAGCACGCTGTGGATCTTCGCCAGTGCCGATTCGGCGGCCCGTTGCAGTTGTGGGTCCGCCCAGGCTTTGACCATGCGCGCGCCCACCAGCAGTGCCTCAATCTCTTCGCGCTCGAACATCAGGGGTGGCAAATCCATCGGTTGGCGCAGCACGTAGCCGACGCCGGCTTCACCTTCCAGCGGCACGCCGGAAAGGGACAGATCCTGGATATCGCGATAAATAGTGCGCACCGATACTTGCAGGCGCTCGGCGAGCCACTGGGCGGTGGTCAGGCGACGGCTGCGCAGGAACTGCACGATTTGAAATAGACGGTCGGCGCGCCTCATGTTGTCTCAGCTGTTCTCGCTCTGGATTACCGGGCGCGCTGGCGCACGCCCGGAATGCCGGTTTTAGGACATGCTGTGCAGGCCCACTTCATTACCTTCGCTGTCTTTTATCACAGCAATAAAGCCATGCGGCGCGATGGACATCTTGCTCTGGATGATCACGCCTCCTGCCGAGGGAACCCGGTTCACCACCGCATCCAGTTGGCCCTCGACGTTCAGGTAGATGCGGGTGCCGCCAATCCCACTCTGTTGCTCGGCAGACTCGCTCAGGCAGCCGCCGACACCGCTTTCCTGTGCATGGGGGAACAGTGCCATACGGCCGCCCATGCCCTCCATTACCTCCAGCGGCGTCGCCAGGGCGCGTTCATAGAAGCCACGGGCTCGCTCGAAGTTGCTGACAAATAGTTCGAACCAGTTGATCGCATTCATGTTCTCTCTCCTTGAAGGTTAGGGGGCGACAGGCAGCGGCAGTATCGGACTGCGCGTTCTAGCCTGTGGAGCCCACTCTAGGGGAGTGCTACTGACAGCTTATTGTCAGTAGCTTTTGCCTCGCTGCGATTAAATTTGCGTGGCTAACAGTGGTCCCGCAGGTGTATGGCTTGTGCTGGGTGACCTGGCGCTTGCAGCTCGGGAGCTGAGGGTTAAGATGCTCGCCTTTAGCCTGTCGTGGAGCCCTGCCATGCGCCCTCTTGTTGCCACCATCGATCTGTCAGCCATCGCCCATAACTACGCGGTGGCCAAGCGCTGTGCGCCAGGGCGGCAGGCGTTTGCGGTGGTCAAGGCGAATGCCTACGGGCATGGCGTGCGTGAGGTGGTAACGGCTCTGCACGATGTCGCCGATGGCTTTGCTGTGGCCAGCCTGGAGGAAGCCGCCGAGGTGCGCGCGCTGCATGGTGACGCGAGGATTCTGTTGCTCGAGGGCTGCTTTGAAGCGGACGAGTACCAGTTCGCCGCGCAGCTGGGGCTGGATGTGGTGCTGCACAGCGAGCAACAGGCGCAACAGCTGCTCGCGGCTAATCTATCTCGGCCGCTGAATCTGTGGCTGAAGCTGGACAGCGGCATGCATCGCCTGGGCTTCAGTGCCGCTGCTGTGCGTGATTGGCATGGTCGCTTACAGGGCGCAGCGCAGGTGGCCGAGCTGAATCTGCTCAGTCACTTTGCCTGCGCCGATGAGCGCGGCAGTGAAACCACCGAACTGCAGCTGGAGCAGTTTCTCGATTTACTGGATCTGGATTTTGCCCAGCGCTCGCTGGCCAACTCGGCGGCGATTTTGACCATTCCTGCTGCGCATATGGATTGGCTGCGGCCCGGCATCATGCTCTATGGCACCACGCCTTTTGCTGATTTGGGCGCCGCTGAACTGGGCTTGCGCCCGGCGATGAGCCTGACCGCGCAGCTGATTGCCTGCCGCGATGTGGCAGTCGGTGACACGGTTGGCTATGGCGGCACCTGGCGCGCCGAGCGGCAGTCGCGTATCGGCATCGTAAGTTGCGGTTATGCCGATGGCTACCCGCGCCATGCGCCGGCCGGCACGCCGGTTGTTATCCGGGGGCAGAGGGTGGTACTGATCGGGCGGGTGTCCATGGATATGCTGGCGGTTGACCTGACGGACTTGCCGGATGCCGCCGTGGGTGATGCGGTCGAGCTGTGGGGCGCGCAGTTGCCGGTGGATGAAGTGGCTCAGGCCGCCGGCACCATTGGTTACGAGCTGCTCAGCAAGGTCACGGCGCGGGTGCCGCGGCGCTACCGCAACCGCTGAGTCAGAGCAGGCCGCTGGGCACGCTGAGCACATCCAGATGCAGGCGCGCGCTGTTGCTCAGCTCGCCGTCTTCACCGCACACCGCCGAGCCTGAGCGGCCACGGGTCTTGACCCGGTAGAGCATCTCGTCGGCCGCCTTGTACAGCGCAGTAAAGGTGCCGGCGTGTTGCGGGTACAGCGCCACGCCGATGCTGATGGTCACGGTCAGCCGTTCGGCGCCGTACATCACTGGCTTGGCCAGCTCGGCGAGCAGTCGGTTGGCGATTTCCCGAGCGTGTTCTTCGGCATCGGCGCCGCACACCAGTACGGCGAACTCATCGCCGCCCAGGCGTGCCACGGCGTCGCCTGCGCGCACATGCTCGCGCAGGCGCAGGGCGATCTGCTGCAACATCAGGTCACCGGCATCGTGGCCGTGTTTGTCGTTGATCGGCTTGAAGTGATCGAGGTCGATCAGCAGCAGGGCAATCGCTTCGCTGTGCCGGCGGGCGTTGGCCAGGGCGGTTTCGCAGCGCTCGACCAGATAACGCCGGTTCGGCAGCTCGGTCAGCGGGTCGTGAAATGCCGCGTGCTGCAGCGCTTGTTCACGTTGGCGCAGGCGTTCATTGGTGGCGGCCAGTTCTGCGGTGCGCAGTTCAACCGAGTGCTGTAATTCGGCGGCATTGGCCTGGGCTTGGGCCAGGCGTGCGGTTTTTTCACGGTCGGCCTGGAGGATCGCGTCGGCTTTTTCCTGCTTTAGAATCTGGATGCGGTAGGCCAGAGCGAAGGAGAACAGGATCGCTTCGGCCGCCACCGCCAGCGGGAACAGGTAAGCGGTGGACTCGCCAGGCTGCACCACGCCGGCGGCGCGTAGCACCAGAATCACAAAGCTCAGCAGCACGCTGCCGTAGCCCAGCAGGTAGAACAGCGCCGGGGTAAAGCCCTGTCGCCAGCGGATGATGGCACTGAGCAGCAGGGTGGGGACGGTGACAATCGGGATCAGTCCTATCAGCAGGCCGGTTTCACTGCGATAGCCGGCGAGGTTGACCGCCAGGGCCAGCAGATAGACTGCGATACAGCCGTTGAGGATGGTGTGGGCAATGCGCAGGGTGGTGCGGGTGGACAGCAGAGCCTGGGCAAAACGCAGGATGCCGAGGCTGACCAGAATGGGCAGGGTGATGCGATCCAGCCAGGTGGGCACCGGGCCATCGGGCCAGAGGTATTGGAAGCCATGGCCGCTCATGCTGGCGATAAACACCAGCGAAGCCGCCATGGTCAGTACATACCAGAGGTATGCCGGGTCGCGCAGGGCCAGCAGGATAAACAGGTTGTACAGCAGCAGGGCGAGGATCACCCCATAGATCAAACCGAGCACCAGATGCTCGCGCTTGGCCAGTTGCTCGAGGTCGTGTAGCTGCCAGATACGCAGCGGGAAGGAGTTGCCCGCCGGGTCGTAGGTGCGCAGGTAAATGGTCTGCGGCTGCTCACCAAGGACTGGCAAGCGGAACACGGCGCGACGGTAATCGTGGTCGCGGCCTTCGGCAAAACCGACGCGTTCACCTGCCTGGCGCAATTGCCATTGGCCTGTAGCGCTGGGCAGGAAGATTTGCAGGTCGAGCAGGGTGACTGCGCCGACTTCCAGCCACCACTGTGCAGGCGCGTCACTGCTGCGTTGCAGGCTGAGTTTGATCCACCAGGGGTTGCTGCTCTGACCAACGCTGGTGCGTCCGGCGGCGGGTTGAAAGCGGCTTTGCACGGCGGGGTCGGCCATGTCGGCAATGCTCAGTTGGCCGCCCACATCTTCCAGCAGTTCGATCTGACCGTTGAGCACGTTGCCACTACTTGGCGCACTCAGCTGCACCGGGTTGGCAAAGCTCGGGCCGCTAAACAGGCTCAGCAATAGAAGGATGGATAAGGTGAGACGCTGCACTGCGGACTTCCCGGTGTCGAGTGGCGGTTGCGCGAGTATAGGCGCAGCTGTGTGATCGTTCACAGCAGTTGCCGGCACGACATTGGTTTGGTGATAACTGTGCTGTGAGCGGCGATTGCTGCCTTCGTGTAATCAGCTCAAACCACTGGGTACATTCAGCACATCCAGTTGCAGGCGCGCGCTGCTGCTCAGCTCGCCGTCTTCCCCGCAAACGGCGGAGCCTGAACGACCACGGCTCTTGACCTTGTAGAGCATTTCATCGGCGGCCTTGTACAGCGTGGTGAAGTTGCTGGCGTGACGTGGATACAGCGCCACGCCGATGCTGATGGTCACGGTCAGACGGTCAGCACCGTAGGCCACCGGCTTGGCCAGCTCGTCCAGCAGGCGGCGGGCGATATCGCGGGCATGCTGTTCGGCATCTTCACCGCAGATCAGCACGGCAAACTCATCACCGCCCAGGCGCGCCACCGCATCCCCCGAACGTACGTGCTCGCGCAGACGCTGGGCGATGGTTTGCAGCATCAGGTCGCCAGCATCGTGGCCGTATTTGTCGTTGATCGGCTTGAAATGATCGAGGTCGATCAGCAGCAGGGCCGTGGCTTCATTGTGCCGACGGGCATTGGCCAGCGCCGCTTCGCAGCGCTCGACCAGGAAACGCCGGTTTGGCAGCTCGGTCAGCGGGTCGTGGAAGGCGGCGTGTTGCAGCTCGCGTTCGCGTTCGCAGAGCTGCTGGTTGGCTTGTGCCAGTTCGGCCGTGCGCAGTTTGACCGCGCTTTGCAGTTCATCGGCACTGCCCTGCATCTGCGCCAGGCGCGCAGTTTTTTCGCGGTCGGCCTGCTCCAGAGCTTCGGCTTTTTCCTGCTTGAGCGTTTGGATACGGTACGCCAGGGCGAAGGAGAACAGAATCGACTCGGCGGCCACTGACAGCGGGAATACGTAAGCGTTCCAGGTGGCCGGCTGTACCAGGCCAGTGGCGCGCATCAGCGCCAGACTGATGCTGCCAAGAATCAGGCCATAGCCGCAGAGATACAGCAGGGCCGGGAAGTAACCCTGGCGCCAGCGAATCAGTGCCGAGCCCAGCGCTGCAGGGATACTGGTCAGCGATAGCAGGGCGATGATCCAGGCTGCGGTATGGCGCTGTCCCAGGCCCTCCAGGGCGACTGCAATCACATAGCAGACGCAGGCCAGGCTTAACAGGTGATGAGCCCAGCGCACGTGGGTGCGGGTTTGCATCAGGCATTGAGTAAAGCGGCAGGCGCAGAACCCCCACAGAGATGGCAGGGTGACGCGGTCTAGCCAGAAGGGCACTGGATTGTTTGGCCACAGGTACTGGAAGCCATGACCGCTCATGCTGAGGATCATCAGCAGAGCGCCGGCGGTGGTAAGCACGTACCAGAAGTAAGCCGAGTCGCGCAGGCTGAAAAAGATAAACAGGTTGTACAGCAGCAGGGCGGCGATGATGCCGTAGACCACGCCGAGGGCGAGGTTTTCTTCTGCGGCCGCTTGGGTCAGATGATCCAACTGCCAGGCGCGCATCGGGAAGGAGTTGCCGGCCGGATCATAGCTGCGCAGGTAGAAGGTCAAGGGTTGTGGAGTCAGCTCTGGCAGCTTGAACAGCATGTGGCGAAATTCGTGATCGCGACCTTCCTTGTGGCTGACCAGCTCGCCTGATTGGCGCTCCTGCCAATTGCCATTCTGCCCTGGAAAGTACAGGCGCAGGTCGAGTTGGGTGACCGAGCTGACTTCCAGCCACCACTGGCTGGGGGCATCGCTGGTGCGCTGCAGGGTAACCTTGATCCACCAGGGGTTAATACTCTGACCTACGCTGGCGCGGCCATTGGCCGGTTTGAAGCGGCTCTGAATGGCTGGGTCGGCCATATCAGCAATGGTCAGTTGCGCGCCGCTGTCTTCCAGCAGTTCGATGTCGGTGTTGAGGGATGTGCCACTGCTATTGGGCATGAGCGTGATGGCTGCGCTCGAAAGGCCAGGCAACAGGGCTAGGCTCAGCATGATTAGGATGGAAAAAGCTAAGCGTTGCACCACGTTCACCCCTTGTCCCGGCTATTGGCGACCGATGTTATGTGCCCGAGTATAGCTGTAAGCCACTACGCTGTTGCTACGGCTCTAGGGGGGATTTCAACCATTAAACCTAGCGTCTAAGTCGGGTTTGGTTAAAATTTGTGCTATATTCCGCGCCCGCGATTTTCCATCCCTGTTCGCCACCGCCGGTCACTCTCCATGTCCATGCAAGCCGCCAAGCCGTTATTCGATTATCCAAAGTACTGGGCCGAGTGTTTCGGGCCGGCGCCTTTCCTGCCGATGAGCCGGGAAGAGATGGATCAGCTTGGCTGGGACAGTTGCGACATCATCATCGTGACCGGTGACGCTTATGTGGATCACCCCTCGTTCGGCATGGCGATTATTGGCCGGCTGCTGGAGTCGCAAGGCTTTCGCGTGGGCATCATCGCCCAGCCAAACTGGCAGTCGAAAGACGATTTCATGAAGCTCGGCGAGCCGAACCTGTTCTTCGGCGTCGCGGCCGGCAACATGGACTCGATGATCAACCGCTACACCGCCGACAAGAAAATCCGCTCCGACGACGCCTACACCCCGGGCGGCCTGGCCGGCAAACGTCCGGATCGCGCCAGCCTGGTGTACAGCCAGCGCTGCAAGGAGGCCTACAAGCATGTGCCGATTGTGCTCGGCGGCATTGAGGCCTCGCTGCGCCGTATTGCCCATTACGATTACTGGCAGGATCGCGTGCGCAACTCGATCCTGATCGACGCCAGCGCCGATATCCTGCTGTACGGCAACGCCGAGCGCGCCATCGTCGAAGTGGCCCAGCGCCTGTCATATGGCCACAAGATCGAAGACATTACCGACGTACGCGGCACCGCGTTTATCCGCCGTGATACGCCGCAGGGCTGGTACGAAGTGGACTCTACGCGTATCGACCGTCCGGGCAAGATCGACAAGATCATCAACCCGTATGTGAACACTCAGGACACCGCCGCCTGCGCCATCGAGCAAGAGAAAGGCCCGCAAGAAGATCCGAACGAACCGAAGGTTGTGCAGATTCTCGCCAGCCCGCGCATGACCCGCGACAAGACGGTGATTCGCCTGCCGTCCATGGAAAAGGTGCGCAACGACCCGGTGCTGTACGCCCACGCCAACCGCGTGCTGCACCTGGAAACCAACCCAGGCAACGCCCGCGCATTGGTACAGAAGCATGGTGAGGTGGATGTGTGGTTCAACCCACCTCCCATCCCCATGACCACCGAAGAGATGGACTACGTGTTCGGCATGCCCTATCAGCGTGTGCCGCACCCGGCCTATGGCAAGGAAAAAATCCCGGCCTACGAGATGATCCGTTTTTCGGTGAACATCATGCGCGGCTGTTTTGGCGGCTGTACCTTCTGCTCGATCACCGAGCACGAAGGGCGGATCATCCAGAACCGCTCGGAAGAGTCGATCATCCGTGAGATCGAAGAGATCCGCGACAAGGTGCCAGGCTTTACCGGGGTGATTTCCGACCTCGGCGGGCCGACCGCCAATATGTATCGCATCGCCTGCAAGAGCCCGGAAATCGAATCCGCGTGCCGCAAGCCATCCTGCGTATTCCCCGGCATCTGCCCGAACCTGAATACCGATCACTCCAGCCTGATCCAGCTGTACCGCAGTGCTCGTGCGCTGCCGGGGGTGAAGAAGATTCTGATTGCCTCGGGTCTGCGCTACGACCTCGCCGTCGAGTCGCCGGAGTATGTCAAGGAGCTGGTCACCCACCACGTCGGTGGCTACCTGAAGATCGCCCCGGAGCACACCGAAGAAGGCCCGCTGAATCAGATGATGAAGCCGGGCATTGGCAGCTACGACAAGTTCAAGCGCATGTTCGAGAAGTACTCGAAAGAGGCGGGCAAAGAGCAGTACCTGATCCCGTACTTTATCGCCGCGCATCCAGGCACCACCGACGAGGACATGATGAACCTCGCGCTGTGGCTCAAGGGCAATGGCTTCCGCGCCGACCAGGTGCAGGCGTTCTACCCGTCGCCGATGGCCACCGCCACGGCCATGTACCACTCGGGCAAGAACCCGCTGCGCAAGGTCAGCTACAAGAGCGACGGCGTGACCATCGTCAAGAGCGAAGAGCAGCGTCGCCTGCACAAGGCCTTCCTGCGCTATCACGACCCGAAGGGTTGGCCAATGCTGCGTGAAGCGCTGCAGCGCATGGGCCGCGCTGACCTGATCGGGCCGGGCAAGAATCAGCTGATCCCGCTGCATCAACCCGCCACCGACAGCTACCAGAGCGCGCGCCGCAAGAACTCGACGCCGGCCGGCAGCCACAAGGTTGCCAAGGACACGACCAAGAGCAAGCCAATGCTCACCCAGCACACAGGCCTGCCGCCGCGCGATACCGGTGCGGCCGGCGGTAACCCTTGGGACAAGCGCGAGAAGGCCAAGGCGGCTGCGCAAGTGCGTAACCAGCAGGCGGCCAAAGAGCGCGCCGACGCGGCGAAAGGGAAGGGCAAGAAGCCCACCAAGAAGCCCGCCGTACCGCGCTGATTCTGCGGGAATAAAAAATGCCAGCTTTGTGCTGGCGTTTTTTATGGTGGCGTTTGCAGTTTTGTCGCGGCTAAAGCCCCTCCCACAAACGCATCGGGCTCCGTGGGAGGGGCTTTAGCCGCGAGCTGTTGCAGTGTTTAGCCGTAGCGTTTGTGCGCCTCGATGGCCAGGCCGCTGCCGATGCTGCCGAAGGTATTGCCTTCCACATGCTGCGCATTGGGCAGCATGGCTGCGACGCTCTGGCGCAGCGCCGGAATACCGCTGGAGCCGCCGGTGAAGAACACCGTATCGACCTGCTCGACACTGACGCCGGCATCGCTCAGCAGCTGGGTGACACTGGCGCGCACGCGCTCCAGCAACGGCTCGATGGCATCCTCAAACAGCGTGCGGGTCAGCTCGGCGACCAGGCCTTCTTCCAGGCGGCTGAGGTCGATGGGCCGTGCATCCTGCTCGGTCAGGGCGATCTTGCTTTCCTCGACCTGCATGGCCAGCCAGTGGCCGTCGCGGCGTTCGATCAGCTGGAACAGGCGGTCGATGCCCGTCGGGTCGACAATGTCGTAGCGCATGCTCTGCAGCTGGCGCTGCGACTGCGCCGAGTACACCGCGTTGATGGTGTGCCAGGTGGCCAGGTTCAGGTGGGTGCTGGTGGGCATTGGTGCATCGCTCTTCATCCGGCTGCCGTAGCCGAACAGTGGCATGACGCCGGCCAGCGACAGTTGCTTGTCGAAGTCGGTACCGCCGATATGCACGCCGCCGGTGGCGAGGATGTCGCTGTGACGATCAGCCACGGCGCGGCGTTCGGGTGCCAAACGCACCAGGGAGAAGTCCGAGGTACCACCGCCGATGTCGACGATCAGTACCAGCTCTTCGCGGCTGATGCCCGACTCGTAGTCGAAGGCTGCGGCGATGGGCTCGTACTGGAACGATACGTCCTTGAAGCCGAGCTTGTGCGCCACGGCCACCAGAGTGTTTTGTGCTTCCAGGTCAGCCACCGGGTCATCGTCGACGAAGAACACCGGGCGGCCCAGCACCACTTCTTCAAAGGGACGGCCGGCAGTGGCCTCTGCGCGGTTTTTCAGCTCACCGATAAAAAAACCGAGCAGGTCTTTAAACGGCAGGGCGCTGCCCAGCACGGTGGTTTCGCTTTTTAGCAGCTTGCTGCCCAAGAGGCTTTTCAGCGAGCGCATCAGCCGGCCTTCGTAGCCCTCCAGGTATTCCTGCAGGGCCAGGCGGCCGTACACCGGGCGACGTTCTTCGAGGTTGAAGAACACCACGGAGGGCAGGGTGATCTTGCCGTCTTCCAGGGGAATCAGGGTTTCGGCGTCGGGGCGCAGCCAGCCGACGGTGGAGTTGGAGGTGCCGAAGTCGATGCCGCAGGCGCGGGCGGGTGTAGAGAGAGTCATGCGGCGCGCTGTTCCTGAATAAGTACCGGGAGGTTTCTGGGCATCCTGTCACGACAGCCGGCCAGTGGCTGTCGTGAAGGTGGGCCGCAAAAACGGCCGCGCATTCTATGCGAGTGCGCGGCGCAATGCTGCCCCCGGTTATCCGGTGTTTGTTCGGCTCAGGGGAGTGGCGGGTTGTCTGGGGTGGTGCGGCGGCTCTGCCACTGCGTCCATTCGAAGCCGAGTACCACCAGCAGCGACAGGGCGAACGGCAACAGCAGGTAAAAGCAGCGGAACACGATCAGTGCAGCGAGTACGTCTGCCGCCGGCAGCTCGGGCATCGCCGCGAGGAAGGTCACTTCCAGTACGCCCAGGCCGCCAGGGGCATGGGACAGCAACGCCAGCGAGAACGAAGCAAGGAATACGCCGAACACCACCAGGTAGCCAGGGTTGTTCTCCGCCGGCAGGGCGAAGTAGATGATCGCCGCCGCGCAAGCCAGCTCCAGTGGGCCGGCCAGTAGTTGGCGGCCGACAATCCCCAGGCGCGGGTATTCGAGATGCAGTTTGCCCCAGTGCCAGGGCTTGAAATGCCGCCAGGAGCCGAGCACATAGAGCGCGACCAACAGCAGCAGGAGCACGCCGATAATCTCGGAGACCAGCGGCGTGACTTTGGCTACGCGGTGGATCAGATCCGGCTCCAGCACCAGTACGCAGCCGCTGGCGAGGATGGTGCCGAGGACGAAGGTGAAGGAGCAGAAGACGATCAGGATGCCGATTTCCTGGGGCGTCATGCCTTTGCTGCGGTAAGCGCGATAACGCACCAGCGCGCCGGAAAACACTGAGGCGCCGATGTTGTGGGCCAGCGCATAGGTGGTGAAGGAGCACAGGCTGATAAAGCGCCAGGAAATTTTTTTGCCCAGGTGAGCCAGGGCGATGCGGTCGTACCAGGCCAGGGCGCTATAGGCACCAAGGGTGGCCGCTGCGGCCAGCAGCCAATCCAGGCGCGGAATGGCGCGCAGGCTATCGGCTATTTCATCCAGGGAGATAGTGCGCACTTGGTGATAGAGCAAGTAGCACGACAGCAGCACGGCGCCGAGCCCCACCAGGGTCCAGACCAGATCGCTCCTTTTCATCACGGATGCAGCTCCACTGAGATCACTCCTTCGCACTGCGACTGTCCTCGCACACGCCTGTGCGAAGGTTGCGCAGTATCACGGAGGCATGGCCGATGCTCAACCTCGGACTTGCCGTTGGCGTTACGGCGTGTGTCGCGCGTGGCGTAACTCAGCTCCAGCCGAGGGTCAGGGCTGCCAATACAGCATAGCGGGCGGTTTTCGCCAGGCTGACGATCAGCAGAAAAACCCACAGCCGTTCGCGCATCACTCCGGCTACCAGAGTCAGCGGGTCGCCGATGATCGGCATCCAACTCAGCAAGAGCGACCAGCGGCCATAACGTGCGTAGCCGCGCTGTGCCTGCTGCAGGCGTGCTTCGCTGACCGGGAACCAGGATTTATTGCGAAAGTGTTCCAGGTAGCGGCCGAGCAGCCAGTTGAGCAGCGCGCCGAGGATATTGCCGACGCTGGCCACCGCCAGCAGCGCCAAAGGTGAATAGGCGTCGCTGAGCAGCAGCGCCACTAGCACGCTTTCCGATTGCAGCGGTAGCAGGGTGGCGGCGCCAAGGGCCGAAATAAACAGGCCGAGGTAGGCGGAAAACGTCAGCATCCGTGGCGCGCCGAGCTGCGTCGTTTAAGGCTGCTTTTCCTGCTCGGCATTGGCCATCACGTCTTCCAGCTTGAGGCCGGTAAGCCCGTGAATGGTGCGCCACAGGTAATAGAAGATGGCCATCAACATGATCATCGACGGGATCGCGATCATCGGATAGCTGAGCAGGTTCATCCGCCCCAGTTCGGCGTTGAAGGCTTCGCTGCCGGCTGGGCTGATCACGATCCACTTGGCCAGCACGTAGTTCATCGCCGAGGAAAAGAAGAAGGTGCCGCTCAGCCAGTAGGTGGCGCGGAGCAGGCGTGTTTCGAACAGCTCGGTATTACCCGCCTGTTCCAGGCGCTCATGGATCTTGTCGACGTTGAGCACGGTCTTGTTGAACAGCATGGTGCGAATCAGCGGGAAACGCGTACGAGTCGAGACCAGCACGGCGATGCCGATGATGCCGGGGATCGCCGCTTCCTTGATCGCCAGCCACTGGTTGTCCAGCTTGAGCAGGCCGATACCGCCGGTAAGCAGCACGCTGACCAGGCCAAGCAAGGCGATAAAGTTGAATTTGCGGTACTTGAGCAGCTCGAAACTGCCCCAGCCCAGCGGGAAGGCTAGCGCTAGCATCAACGCGCCGTCGGCACCCAGTCGGCTCTCGCCACTGAGTTTCATCAGGATCAGGGAAGGAATCAGGATACTGACCAGCAGATCGATCAGCGGGCGGGGTTTGTGCGTGGCCTGAGTGCTTTGCGTGGTATCGGTCATGTCATTCAAGGTGCAGGAAAGAGACGCGATGATGGCCTGCTTGAGCGGCGGCTACCAGCCCAGCCGTCGCCTGGAGTGTGAAAAAGTGTGAGGGGCAGGTGTGTGTCACGGTTTTGGGGCGGATGACCGCTAGTCCCATGCCCGGCGAGGCTAATGGCCTGATGCTAGAGTGATATCAGTAACTCTACGGTGACGCCTGAGCGCTGTTAGGTGTGGTGCACGAATGTTGTGCATAGCGTCGCCAGGTTTTGGGAGTGATGCTGATGTACTGCCGATGCCAAGCGAACTATGTGCTGCTATTCGTTGTGTTGACCAGTTGGACTACTCAAGCGTTGGCAAAGGACTGTATCGGTGTGGTGGCGGCGGGAGCCACGCCCTTCTGGCTGCAGGTGGAGGCAGGTGCGCGACAGGCGGGCCAGACGTTTGATCTGGACGTGCATTTTCGTGGGCCCAGTCGCGAAGGACGGGTGGAAACCCAGCTGCAGATGATCAATTGGGTGTTGGAATATGGCTGCAAGGCGCTGGTTATCGCCCCCAGCGGCTCCGAAATCGCCCCGCGTGTGCAGCAATTGGCGGGCAGTGGCATCAATACCGTGTATTTCGACCGTGATCTGCCCGGAAGTGCAGTGCGCGGTGTGGTCGCCACGGATAACTTTCTCGCCGGCGTGCAGGCAGGCCAGGCCTTGGCCGTGGCGCTCGGTGGGCAGGGCAAGGTCGCGTTGTTGCGCCTGAAGGCCGGCGTGCTCTCGACCAGCGAACGTGAGCGGGGCTTTCGCCAGGGCGCGGAGCAGGGTGGCCTGAGCATTCTGGTCGATACCTTTATCGGCGACGATAGCCAGGCGGCGGTGAATGCCTTGCGTGAGCAGTTGCCGCAACTGGCTGGAGTGTTCACCCCCAACAGCACCAGCTCACGCGCCGCTCTGGCGGCACTGCGCCGGCTTGGTAAGGTGGGTGAGTTGGTGCATATCGGTTTTGATGGTGATCAGCTGCTGATCGATGCGTTACGCCAGGGCGAGATCCATAGCCTGATGATCCAGCAGGCCCACGCCATTGGTTATCAGGCCGTGCAATTGGCGGCGCAAAGTCTGCGTGGCGAACTGGCACCGCCGCCGGTGAATATCGCGCTGCAGGTGCGGCAGGTAACCCGCGAGAATCTGGCGCAATGGCAGCGGGAGCGGGAGTTGGAACTGACGGCTAATCCATCGCCCTCGCGCTGATTTGCCGCAGAGCTCGGCTGGTTGCTGAACCAATGGCTGTTTATCATTCTGGTTTTCGGCCCATTGTTCGTATGTTTGCAGGTGTTGCCCAATGTGGTTGAAGTCCTGGCTCGTTATGTTGTTGCTTGGCTGCTGTACATCGGCGCTGGCAGCCGAGCTGCGCCTGTATACAGAGGAATACCGGCCGCTGAGCTATGTCGAAGATGGCAAGCTGACCGGCATGGCCGTGGAAGTGGTCGAGCTGCTTATTCAGCGTACCGGGCAGGACACCCGCATCGAGCTGGTGCCCTGGACGCGTGGTTACCATCAGGTGCAGCGCGAGGCCAACAGCGGCTTGTTCTCCACGGTGCGTACCGCACGGCGCGAGGCGCTATTCCAGTGGGTCGGGCCGATTGCCCTGGGGCATACCAGCTTCTATGCGCGACGCGGTGCTGGCTTGAATGTGCGCACGTTGCAGGATGTTGAACGCTTCAATACCTTGGCGGTGCCCAAACAGTGGTACTCCTATGAGTACCTCAGCGACCGTGGTCTGAAAAACCTCTACGGTGTGCCAACGCCCCAGCACATGATGAAAATGTTCAAACACGGTCGTATCGAGCTGTTGGTGGCCAATAGCCTGGCTCTGGATGACATGCTGTCGCAGCAAGGCATGCGCCGTGATGAGGTGGAGTTGCAGTTCACCTTTATGGGCAACAACTCCTATATCGCTTTTTCGAACAACACCGATCCTGCGCTGGTCCGGCAATGGCAGCTGGCCCTTGATGAGTTACTGCGCGACGGCAGTCTGGAGCGGATTCATAAGCGCTGGTTTACCCAGCCGTTCAGCATGCCGGCCGCACCTTCCTTGCCATAACGCGATTTGCCCGGCTCTGAGCTAGTCTGAAGCCAGTATCGGGAGAACCCACTTTGCTCAAACCATGCTGCGCGCTGATGATCTGGCTGCTGCTCTGTCTGGCCGGGTCTGCGCGTGCCGAATTGCATTTGCTTACTGAGGAAGCGCCGCCGACCAGCTTTAGCCGTGATGGCGAGTTGCACGGCCTGGCCGTAGAGGTGGTGCGCGCGCTGCTCGAGCGTACCGGCGATCCCGGCAAGATTGAGCTGCTGCCCTGGACACGTGGCTATCACCTGGCTCAACAGGAGCCGAATACGGCGATCTTCTCCACCGTACGCACGCCGGAGCGTGAGGCCAAGTTTCAATGGGTCGGCCCGCTGCTGATCGGCACCACCAGCTTTTACTCGCTGAAATCGCGCAACCTGCGTTTCGACAACCTGCAGCAAGCCGCCGAGAGCGGGCCGCTGGCTGTGCCGAAGCAGTGGTACACCTTTGAAACCCTCAGCGCGCGTGGCTTCAAGAATCTCTATGGGGTTCCCAGTTCGAAGAATATGGTGACCATGCTCAAGCATGAGCGGGTGCAGTTGATCGCTACTGAAGACCTGACCCTCAAGGACGAATTGGCCAGCGGCGGTTTGCGCCCGGACCAGGTGCAGGCGCACCTGCCTTTTATGCGGTCGGCCTACTACATCGCTTTCTCCCCACAGACCGATAAGGCGCTGGTCGAACGCTGGCAGCGTGCTCTCGCCGCCATGCATGAGGATGGCAGCTTCGCCCAGATATTCCGCCGCTGGCTACCGCATGCCGAGTTGCCTACGGTCACGGAATAGCCCGCTGCTCCGGGCTGCGCGGCCTGCTAACCTGTCGCCTGTTGTGTCGTTCTGACTTCGCTGAGCCGCCTATGCCGCCCCCACGTCCTGCCTTGCTTGATTTTGCTACGCGCGCGCAGTTGTTCGGCCATCTGGCGGCCATGGAGAACGCCGGTGTGCCAGTCGAGCGGGCGCTGCTCAGCCTGCAAGTGCCAGCGCGCGCCAGGGCTGCGCTGGGGAGCTGGCAAACGCAGATATCCGGCGGTAGCGATATAGGCAGTGCCGGGCTGCGCAGTGGCCTGTTCACCCCACTGGACAGCACCCTGCTGCGCGCCGCTCAGGCCAGCGGCTGTCTGGCTGCGGTTTATCAGCGTTTGGCCGAGCGTTACAACCACCGGGCGCAGCAGGCCGCCGCCGTGAAGTCACGCTTGCTGTTGCCGGCAGCCGTGCTGGTGCTGGCGCTGTTGATCCAGCCGCTGCCTGCGTTGGTCGGTGGTCAGTTGAGCCTCGTCGGTTATCTGTGGGGTGTGCTTTGGCCGTTGCTGGTGCTGGGCGCGCTGTATGGACTGGGTCGTGGGTTTTATCGGCGTCGTGAGCGCGCGCCTGCCGGGGCGGCTTCGTCGTTCGATGGCTTGTTGGCGAGTGTGCCGATTCTCGGTTCCGCGTTGCTGCGGCGTAATCTGCGCGACTTTTTCGACAGCCTGGGGCTGATGCTGGAGGCCGGCATGCCCATGCTCGACGCCCTGCCCAAGGCCTGCGCGGTGATCCGCCATACGCCACTGCGCAAGCGGTTCAGTGGTGTGCAGCTGGCTGTTCAGCGTGGTCAGAGCCTGGCGCAGGCCTTGGCCAGTTTGGACTTCCCCGGCCATGGCTTGGCTCTTGGTCTGATTCGTACGGGGGAGGCCAGTGGCACCTTGCCAGCCAGTCTGCTCAACTACGCCGGGGTGGAAACACAGAAACTGGATAGCCTGACCGAACAGCTGGCGACCTGGTTGCCGCGGGCGCTGTATGCCGGGGTGATGCTGTGGATGGCCTATGGGCTGCTGACTGGCGCAGGCTTTGGGCCGCGTTTACCGGCAGAGTTAGGTTAGTGACACGGTGGACTGAAAGGAGGGTGCAAGGTTACTGGTCGACTATGTAGTTTTACTACATGACGGGTTTTGTAGTTTTGCTACATAATCACTCGCTCAGAATTGATTATGAACGATGGTGCACCCCATGCAAAGAGCCTCGCATCACGACCTTCGCGCACAATTTCGTGCGCTTCTTGCTTCGAATAGCTGCTATCACACCGCTTCTGTGTTTGATCCTATGGCTGCTCGAATTGCCGCTGATCTTGGCTTTGAAGTCGGGATTTTGGGTGGTTCTGTAGCTTCACTACAAGTTCTGGCCGCACCGGATTTCGCCCTGATCACCCTCAGCGAATTTGTCGAGCAGGCCACGCGGATCGGCCGCGTCAGCCGCCTACCGGTCATCGCCGATGCTGACCACGGCTATGGCAATGCGCTCAACGTAATGCGCACGGTGGTGGAACTGGAGCGCGCGGGGATTGCTGCGCTGACCATCGAGGACACTCTGCTACCCGCGCAATTCGGCCGTAAGTCCACCGACCTGATCAGCATCGACGAAGGTGTCGGCAAGATCCGTGCGGCCTTGGAAGCGCGGGTTGATCCAGACCTGGCGATCATCGCTCGCACCCATGCTGGCGTGCTGGATGTCAGCGAAGTGATTCGCCGTACCCAGGCGTACCAGGCGGCCGGCGCTGATGCCATCTGCCTGGTTGGGGTCGAGGATTTTGCTCACTTGGAGCAGATTGCTGCGCACCTCAGCATCCCGTTGATGCTGGTGACTTACGGCAACCCGTCGCTGCGCGATAACGCGCGACTGGCCAGCCTCGGTGTACGCATCGTGGTCAACGGCCATGCCGCTTACTTCGCGGCGATCAAGGCCACTTACGACTGCCTGCGTGAGCAGCGCGGTGTCGATGCGTGTGACCTCAACGCCACCGAGCTAACCCACAAATACACTCAGCCCGAGGACTACATTGTCTGGGCGCGCGAGTTTATGGAGGTCAAGGAGTAGGCCGACCGCGTGCGCTTGAGATTTGCCCGCAGACGGCGCATACCTAGAGGCATACACGGCGGAGGACAAGTGCGATGGCCGGTGGCTGGGCAAATGATGGTGCGGTACAGGAGCAGATCGACAGCAGCATCGAGGACGCCATTCAGCGCGCCCGCAGCCAGCTGCCGCGCGGCGAAAGCCTGAGCCATTGCGAGGAATGCGCCGCGGCCATTCCCGAGGCGCGGCGCAACGCCATCCCCGGTGTGCACCTGTGCGTGGCCTGCCAGACCGAGCATGACAAGGAACAGGCCCGATTCAGCGGCTATAACCGCCGGGGCAGCAAGGACAGCCAGCTGCGCTGAGGCGCACCGCAACGCCCATCGCTCGCGTAGCCAGCGTCAGGCGCGAATATCCACGCCGCCAGTCTGGCTCTGCATGATCGACATGGCCGACTGCAGCATCTTCAAGGTCGCCGCGTCGTTACGCGCTGTGGCGCCTTCAATGCCGGCGCGGGCCTTCTGGGTAAAGTCATAGCGCGTGCTGTCGTTTGCCGCGGGCAACTCTCCCGGCAGGCCGCCGGCTACCGGTATTTTCATGCTCATGGCCATAAACGCGCGGCTGTCATCGAGTGACATCTGCCCGCTACGGATTTGACCGTTGGTCCAGTCGCGCAGGTCCTGGCGGGTCATGCTGCTGAAGTCTGCTGGCGCAGCAGCTTTCGGCGCGCTGGATGTGGTGCTGGACAGCACCGCCGAGAACGACGCTTCAGCACTTCGGTTCTGGTTGGCCGCTGACGTACCTGATTTGGCGGCTGGGTAGGTGGCTCCTGCATCAATTCTCATGGCGGTTCCTTTCCACTGATTAAATGAGCCTTGTGCCGAGCAAAACCTGCGCCAAATCGTTGCGGCCGCCGGGCTGTGCGGCCTCAGCGGCTACGCAACCCGCCTGCTCAGCGCGTTAGGTGGGCCGTTCGGCAGCTGCTTGCCGGTAATCGGGCAACCTGTTGCCGGCAACTAGGCGTCTGTCTGTGTCAGAACAGGAAATAGCGCTGCGCCATTGGCAGTACATCCGCCGGCTCGCACCAGAGCAGCTGGCCATCGGCCTTGACCTGATAATTCTGCGGATCGACTTCGATGGTCGGCAGGTAATCGTTGTGGATCAGGTCGGCCTTCTGCACCTCGCGGCAGCCTTTGACCACGCCGATCTTCTTCTTCAGTCCGAGCTGTTCGGGTACGCCGGCCTCGAACGCCGCTTGGCTGATAAAGGTGATGCTGGTGGCATGCCGGCTGCCGCCGTAGCTGGCGAACATCGGCCGGTAGTGCACGGGTTGTGGCGTCGGGATCGAGGCGTTGGCGTCGCCCATCAGGCTGGCAGCAATCGCTCCGCCCTTGAGGATCAGCGTTGGTTTCACGCCGAAAAACGCCGGGCGCCAGAGCACCAAATCCGCCCATTTGCCCACTTCGATCGAGCCGACTTCATGGCTGATGCCGTGGGTGATCGCGGGGTTGATGGTGTACTTGGCGATATAGCGCTTGACCCGGAAGTTGCTGTTGCCCGGGCCGTCGCCTTCCAGCGGGCCGCGTTGCTTGTGCATCTTGTCGGCAGTCTGCCAGGTGCGGGTGATGACCTCGCCAACGCGGCCCATGGCCTGGCTGTCGGAGCTGATCATGCTGAACGCACCGAGGTCATGCAGGATGTCTTCGGCGGCAATGGTCTCGCGGCGAATGCGGCTTTCGGCGAAGGCTACGTCCTCGGCGATGCTCGGGTCGAGGTGATGGCAGACCATCAGCATGTCCAGGTGCTCGTCGATGGTGTTGCGGGTGAACGGCCGGGTCGGATTGGTCGAACTCGGCAGCACGTTGGGGAAGCCGCAGGCCTTGATGATGTCCGGCGCATGGCCGCCACCGGCGCCTTCGGTGTGATAGGTGTGAATGGTGCGGCCCTTGAATGCGCCGAGGGTGGTCTCGACGAAGCCGGACTCGTTCAGGGTGTCGGTGTGGATCGCCACCTGCACGTCGTACTGGTCAGCCACGCTAAGGCAGTTGTCGATCGCCGCCGGGGTGGTGCCCCAGTCTTCATGCAGCTTGAGGCCGATTGCGCCGGCCTTGACCTGCTCAATCAATGGCTCGGGCAGCGAGGCGTTGCCCTTGCCGGTAAAACCCAGGTTCATCGGGAAGGCGTCAGCGGCCTGGAGCATGCGCGCCATATGCCAGGGCCCGGAGGTGCAGGTGGTGGCGTTGGTGCCGGTGGCCGGCCCGGTGCCGCCACCAATCATGGTGGTCACGCCGCTCATCAACGCCTCTTCGATCTGCTGCGGGCAGATAAAGTGGATGTGCGTGTCGATGCCGCCCGCGGTGAGGATCATGCCTTCGCCGGCAATCACCTCGGTGCCGGCGCCGATGGCGATGGTCACGTCGGGTTGAATATCCGGGTTGCCGGCCTTGCCGATGGCGGCGATACGGCCGTCCTTGAGGCCGACGTCGGCTTTAACGATGCCCCAGTGATCGATGATCAGCGCATTGGTGATCAGCGTGTCGACCACGTCGGCGGCGCACAGCTGGCCCTGACCCATGCCATCGCGGATGACCTTGCCACCGCCGAATTTCACTTCTTCACCGTAGGTGGTGAAGTCCTTCTCGACCTCGATCCACAGCTCGGTATCGGCCAGGCGCACCTTGTCGCCGACGGTGGGGCCGAACATATCGGCATAGGCTTGGCGGGAGATTTTCATGGGTTAGCCTTCACATTCAATTGGGTTTGCAACCGTTCGCTGCGCTCACTTTCGCGGGCAAGCCCGCTCCTACCGGTGAGCGCATTCCCCTGCGGGTGGGCTTAATCCAGCTCGCCCATTACCCGCCCAGCAAAGCCGAACACGCGGCGATGGCCGGCCAGGTCGACCAACTCCACTTCACGGCTTTGCCCCGGTTCGAAGCGCACCGCAGTGCCGGCCGGGATATTCAGACGCATCCCGCGCGCGCTGGCGCGGTCGAAGGTCAGCGCATCGTTGGTTTCGAAGAAGTGATAGTGCGAGCCGACCTGGATCGGCCGGTCGCCGCTATTGGCCACGGTTACGCTCAGCGTACGGCGGCCGGCATTGAGTTCGATCTCGCCGTCCTGAATCTGGTATTCGCCGGGAATCATGGGTGGGGCCTCGACAAGGTTTTGTAGTAGATGGCGTTTGCACGGTATTGGCCGTCAGGGCCGCAGGCGTAGTCAGGTAGCCCGCCGATGCAGCTGTAGCCAAGCGCCTGGTAAAAAGTTTCGGCATCGCTGCCGGCTTCGGTGTCCAGATACAGCAAACCGCGTTGCAGCTCGGCGGCTTCGCCTTCCAGGTGCTGCATCAGGCTGTTGGCGATGCCTCGGCGGCGGGCGTTGCTGTGTACCAGGAGCTTCTGCACTTCGGCGCGGTTGAGGCCGTTAGGTTTCTGGCACAGCACCAGTTGCACGCTGCCCATTACCTGATCGTGCTCACGGGCCAGCCAGAGCAGGTGAGTGCCGTCATGCATGCCGGCCAGTACCTGATCGAAATAGACATTGGCCGCCTCAGCATCGAGATCGGCGAGAAAGCCTACCGAGGCGCCATGCGCCACGGAGTCGAGCAGCAGGCTCTGCAGACCTTGGCGATAAAGCTCAAAGTCGGCTGCGTCGAGGCGCTCAATGCTTAGCATTAGGCTTCATTCCTTTCGGGGCAAAGCATCAGCTGCATAAAGGTAAGGTCCAGCCAGCGGCCGAACTTGCGGCCGACCTGCGGCATCTGGCCGGTGTTGACGAATCCGAGGCGCTCGTGCAGGCGGATCGAGGCGCTGTTGCCGCTCTCGATGGCTGCGACCATCACGTGCAGACCGGCCGCTTGTGCGCGGTCGATCAAGGCGCTCATCAGCAAGGGGCCAAGCCCCTGACCGCGTTGGTCGCTGCGCACATACACCGAGTGTTCCACGGTGTGGCGAAAGCCTTCGATGGCGCGCCAGGTGCCGTAGCTGGCATAGCCGAGCACCTCGCCCGCGTCGCTCTGGGCTACCAACACCGGAAAGCCAGCCGCCGTGCGCTCGCTCAGCCAGGCCTGACGGTTGTTCAGGTCAACCAGGGTTTCGTTCCAGATCGCCGTGGTGTGCTGCACGGCATCGTTGTAGATGGCCAGGATGGCGGGCAGGTCGGCGGTGGTGGCGTCTTGAATAATCATATTCAGGCGATCGGCTGATGGACGGTGACCAGCTTGGTGCCATCCGGGAAGGTGGCCTCCACTTGAATCTCCGGGATCATTTCCGGGATGCCTTCCATCACCTGATCACGGCTCAGCAGGGTGGTGCCGAAGTGCATCAGTTCGGCGACGGTCTGGCCGTCGCGCGCGCCTTCGAGCAGCGCGGCGGAGATATAGGCCATGGCTTCCGGGTAGTTGAGTTTTACCCCACGGGCTAGGCGACGTTCGGCCACCAGGCCGGCGGTGAAGATCAGCAGTTTGTCTTTTTCGCGGGGTGTCAGGTCCATGGTTCAGGTACTCCAGATTCTTGGGGGGACGGCCGTGCGGCCGAGCAGGGCCGGGCGCAGCAGCTGCCAGAGGGCAATCAGCCAGGCGCGCGCGTGCAAGGCTTCCTCGGCCAGGCAGCGGGCCACCAGCAGGCCGGGTAATTGGCTCAGGTCGCCGCGCACCGGTGTGCTCAGGTTGCGGCAGAGCTCCAGCAGGTCGCTGTCGATTTCACCGCTGATCAGCAGGGTGGCAAACACCGGTTTGCCCGCCAGGCCGATGGGCGAGTCGAGTAGGCCATCGCCGCCGACCACGCGCTGGCGTTCGTGCCAGAGCAGGTGGCCGTCGCGACGGATATTCAGCTGCGCTTGGAAGTGGCCGGTATCGAAGCGTTCACCACTGGCCGGGCGGCCGAGGGCAACAATGTCCCAGTAGAGCAGCTTGGCATCGCCGAACAGGTCGATCTCGGTGGTCAGTTCCGCCTGCGCGGCAGCGTAGACGATGGTTTCCTGCGGCAGCCATTCCAGGGTGGCGCCGGCTTCCACGCGCAGTTTCAGGCTCTGGTAAGCCGGGCCAGCGGCGCGGTACCACTTGGCTGCGCCGGGACTGGTCAATTGCGCCCAGGCACCGCTGCCGACCGTGGCCGAAATGTCTAGACGATCACCGCCAGCGATGCCGCCGGGCGGGTGGACGATGATGTGTTGGCACACCTCGGGCCCTTCGGCGTACAAGTGCTTCTGCACCCGCAGCGGGCCTTTATGGCGGCGCAAGGTCGGCCGCGTGCAATCGCCATCGCGGCCATAGCCCAGCTCCAGCGCGGCGTGCCAGCTGGGGGTGAAGACGGCGGCGGGGGCGTTCATGCGCTCACCCGGTTGCGCCGTTGACGCCAGGCTTGCACGGCGGAGTAAACACACAGCAGAACCAGCCCCAAGCTGACCACCAGCCACCATTGCAGGTGCATGCCGTAGTAGGGCGGGGCATGCAGCGTGCCTTGCAGCCAGAACAGCGCCAGGCCGATGGCCAGCAGGCAGGCGCACAGCGCACGGCCCCAAGAGCGGCAGTAGGAGCGCGGACGCAGCAGCGCCAGCAGCAGGCCGCATTCGGCCAAGGCGATGGCGCAGAAAATCAGCACTGGTTTGAGCGGGTAGGGCAGTTCGCTGCCGGCGGGCAGGGCACGCAGCATCCAGTAGTCCGGCTGACTGCCGGCCCAGATCAGCAGGGCGATACCCGTCAGTGCGGTGAGCGGGAGCAGAGCGTGACGCAGGGCAAACATCGGGGCCTCGAATCCGTGGGCGAAAGCCTGATTATGCGCAAAGTAAAGGGCCAGCGTCGCCATTCAGATTGCGACCAGTCCGCGCACGCCGTCGGCTTCCATGGTTTCGCCACGGCCCTGCTGGACGATTTCGCCACGGCTCATCACCAGGTATTGATCGGCCAGCTCGGCGGCAAAGTCATAGAACTGCTCGACCAGCAGGATGGCCATGTCGCCGCGTTCAGCGAGCTTTTTGATCACCACGCCGATCTCTTTGATCACTGAGGGCTGGATGCCTTCGGTGGGTTCATCGAGGATCAGCAGGCGTGGCTTGCTCGCCAGCGCGCGGCCGATGGCCAGCTGTTGCTGCTGGCCGCCGGAAAGGTCGCCGCCACGGCGTTGCTTCATCTCACGCAGCACCGGGAACAGCTCATAGATAAATTCCGGTACCACTTTGGCGTCGCTGCCGGGAAAACGTGACAGGCCCATCAGCAGGTTTTCTTCCACGGTCAAACGGCCGAAGATTTCTCGGCCCTGGGGCACGTAGGCAATGCCGGCGTGCACGCGCTGGTGAGGCTTGAAGGCGGTGATGGGCTGGCCTTCCCACTTCACCGCGCCTTCTTTGGCCGGGATCAGGCCCATCAGGCATTTCAGCAGGGTGGTCTTGCCCACGCCGTTACGCCCGAGCAGGCAGGTGACTTCGCCGACCTTGGCCTCGAACGACAGGCCGCGGAGAATATGGCTGCCGCCGTAGTACTGATGCAGTTGCTCAACTTGCAGCATGTTCAGGCTCTCAATTCTGTGGAGTTAGGACGGTCGTCATCGCGGCGTTAGCGGCCCAGATAAACCTCAATCACCCGTTCATCAGCCTGCACCTGCTCCAGCGAGCCTTCGGCCAGTACGCTGCCCTGGTGCAGCACGGTGACGTGGTCGGCAATGCTGCCGACAAACCCCATATCGTGCTCCACCACCATCAGCGAGTGCTTGCGCGCGAGCGACTTGAACAGCTCGGCGGTGAACTCGGTTTCGGCGTCGGTCATGCCCGCCACCGGTTCATCCAGCAGTAGCAATTGCGGGTCCTGTACCAGCAGCATGCCGATCTCCAGAAACTGCTTCTGTCCGTGCGACAGCAGGCCGGCCGGGCGATTGCGCGAGGTGTCGAGCTTGATGGTCTGCAGCACCTCGTCGATGCGGTCTTTCTGCTCGCCAGTCAATTTGGCGCGCAGGCTGGCCCACACCGACTTGTTAGTTTTCTGCGCCAGCTCCAGGTTCTCGAACACGCTCAGCGCCTCGAACACCGTCGGCTTCTGGAACTTGCGGCCGATGCCGGACTGGGCGATTTCCACTTCACTCATCTGGGTCAGGTCGAGGGTTTCGCCGAAGTAAGCGACGCCGTTGTCCGGGCGAGTCTTGCCGGTGATCACGTCCATCATGGTGGTCTTGCCGGCGCCGTTGGGGCCGATGATGCAGCGCAGTTCGCCGACGCCGATGTACAGCGTCAGGTTGGTCAGCGCCTTAAAACCATCGAAGCTGACATTGATGTCTTCCAGGGTCAGGATGGTGCCGTGACGGACGTTAAGGCCCTTGCTCGCCAGGGTGCTGGCGCCAATCGCATCGCGGCCGCTGCCGGCGGGGTCAAAGGCAGGTTCGAGCATAAATTCGGGTACCGGAGTGGCGCGCATCATTGCTCTCCTTTCTTGCGTAACAAGCCGATCACGCCTTTAGGCAGGAACAGCGTCACGACGATAAACAGAAAGCCCAGGGCGAACAGCCAGTACTCGGGGAAGGCCACGGTGAACCAGCTCTTCATGCCGTTGACCAAGCCGGCACCGAGCAGCGGACCGATCAGCGTGCCGCGCCCACCGAGGGCGACCCAGACGGCCGCTTCGATGGAGTTGGTCGGCGACATTTCGCTGGGGTTGATGATGCCCACCTGCGGTACATACAACGCGCCGGCCAGGCCGCAGAGCACGGCGCTGAGCACCCAGATAAACAGTTTGTAGCCGCGCGGGTCATAACCGCAGAACATCAGGCGGTTTTCCGCATCACGCAGCGCCGTCAGCACCCGGCCGAACTTGCTGCGCGCAAGCCGCCAGCCCAGGTACAGGCTGGCCACGAGTAGAACAACGGTGGCGAGGAACAGCACTGCGCGGGTGTGAGCCGAGGTGATGTCGAAGCCGAGGATGGTGCGGAAGTTGGTAAAGCCGTTGTTGCCGCCAAAGCCGGTTTCGTTGCGAAAGAACAGCAGCATGCCCGCAAAGGTCAGCGCCTGGGTCATGATCGAGAAGTACACGCCTTTGATCCGCGAGCGGAAGGCGAAGAAGCCGAACACCAAGGCCAGCAAACCCGGCGCCAACACCACCAGGCACAGGGCCCAGAGGAAGTTGCTGGTGCCGTACCAGTACCAGGGCAACTCGGTCCAGGCGAGGAAGCTCATAAAGGCCGGCAGGCCATCGCCGGCGGCTTCACGCATCAGGTACATGCCCATGGCGTAACCGCCGAGGGCGAAGAACAGGCCGTGGCCGAGCGACAGCAGGCCGGCGTAACCCCAGACCAGATCGAGCGCCAGGGCGACGATGCAGTAGCAGAGGATTTTGCCGACCAGGGTCAGGCTGTAGGCCGAGACATGCAGGGCGTTGTCCGCCGGCAGCAGGTGCAGCAACGGCATGGCCAGCAGCACGGCGAGTACCAGCAGGCCGATGGCCATGGAGGCTTGCGGGCCGAGTTTGGCACTGGCGCGCGCCAGCAACGTTTGATTCATGGGCATAGTCATCAGTCGATCACCCGTCCTTTCAAAGCAAACAGACCTTGCGGGCGTTTCTGAATAAACAGAATGATCAGCGCGAGGATTAGGATCTTGCCAAGTACGGCACCGATCTGCGGTTCGAGAATCTTGTTGGCGATGCCCAGCCCGAAGGCCGCCATCACGCTACCGGCGAGCTGGCCGACGCCGCCGAGTACCACCACCAGGAACGAGTCGATGATGTAGCTCTGGCCCAGGTCCGGGCCGACGTTGCCGATCTGGCTCAAGGCCACACCGCCGAGGCCGGCGATACCGGAGCCCAAACCGAACGCCAGCATGTCCACCCGGCCGGTGGGCACGCCGCAGCAGGCCGCCATATTGCGGTTCTGCGTCACGGCCCGCACGTTAAGGCCCAGGCGGGTCTTGTTCAGCAGCAGCCAGGTCAGCACCACCACGAACAGGGCGAAGCCGATGATTACGATGCGGTTGTACGGCAGCACCAGGTTCGGCAGCACCTGAATGCCGCCGGACAGCCAGTAGGGGTTGGCCACTTCGACGTTCTGCGCGCCGAACAGCACGCGTACCAGCTGAATCAGAATCAGGCTGATGCCCCAGGTCGCGAGCAGGGTTTCCAGCGGGCGACCGTAGAGGTGGCGAATCACCGTGCGTTCCAGCGCCATGCCGATAGCGGCGGTGACGAAGAACGCCACCGGCAGCGCCACCAGTGGGTAGAGCGCCAGGGCTTCCGGGGCGAAACGCTGAAACAGCACCTGCACCATATAGGTGGAGTAGGCGCCGAGCATCAGCATCTCGCCGTGGGCCATATTGATCACGCCGAGCAAGCCGAAGGTGATGGCCAGGCCGAGTGCTGCCAGCAGTAGGATCGAACCGAGCGACAGGCCGCTAAAAGCCTGGCCAAGCAGCTCACCGATCAGCAGCTTGCGTTTGACCTGGGCCAGGCTGGTTTCGGCAGCGGTGCGTACCGTCGGGTCACTTTCCACGGCCGGGTCGAGCAGGGTTTCCAGGCGGGTGCGAGCCAGCGGGTCGCCGGTTTCACCAAGCAGGCGCACAGCAGCCAGGCGCACGGCCAGGTCGCTATCGACCAGTTGCAGGTTGGCCAGGGCCAGGGTCAGGGCATCACGCACGGCATCATCGGTTTCGCTGGCAACCTGGGCGTTAAGCAGTTGCAGCTGCGCCGGCTTGGCGCTCTTCTGCAGTTGTTGGGCGGCGGCCAGGCGCAGCACCGGGTCATCAACCAGCAGCTGGTGGCTGGCCACCGCAGTGGCGATCAGGCCGCGCAGGCGGTTATTTAGGCGCAGCTTGCGCGGTGTTTCAGTGGGTACAGCTTCGCCTTCGGCGGGCTGATAAGCGCCACTTACTTCGATAAAGGCGGTTTTGCTGCTGTCGGCAGCGACGCGGCCTTGTTGCAGGGCTTCGAGCAGCGGCAGGCGCGCGGCATCTGGCGCGGCGGACCAGCGTTCGAGCAGGCTGGCCTGCTTGGCCGGGTTGGCGGCGACGAAGTCCTGGGCGTCACCGGCGTGCGCGGCCAGGGGCAGCAGCAACAGCAGGCTCAGCAGAATTCGGGTAACGGCAGTGGGCATAGGGCAGTCCTTTGGGAGTACCGGCCGCCGCGTGGGCGCGGCGACTGGTCAGCCTTGGCCCGGAGGCGATCCGGGCAGGGCGTTCCCGGATGTCATCCGGGCTTACTGGCAGGTGCTTAGTTCGACTTGACCGCGTAATCCGGCTTCTTGTCGTTGCCTTCGATGAACGGGCTCCATGGCTGGGCGCGGACCGGGCTGCTGGTTTCCCAGACCACGGAGAACTGCCCGTCTTCCTGGATTTCACCGATCATCACTGGCTTGTGCAGGTGGTGGTTGGTCTTGTCCATGGTCAGGGTGTAGCCGCTCGGCGCGGCGAAGGTCTGGCCGTAAAGGGCGGTGCGCACTTTGTCGACGTCAGTGGTGCCGGCTTTTTCCACGGCCTGGGCCCACATGTGGATGCCGACGTAGGTGGCTTCCATCGGGTCGTTGGTCACGGCCTTGTCGGCGCCTGGGAGGTTCTTGGCTTTGGCGTAGGCCTTCCACTTGGCGACGAATTCGCTGTTGACCGGGTTCTCTACCGACTGGAAGTAGTTCCACGCAGCCAGGTGACCGACCAGTGGCTTGGTGTCGATGCCACGCAGTTCTTCTTCACCCACGGAGAAGGCCACCACCGGTACGTCGGTGGCTTCCAGGCCCTGGTTGGCCAGTTCCTTGTAGAACGGCACGTTAGAGTCGCCGTTGACGGTGGAGATCACCGCAGTCTTGCCGCCGGCGGAGAACTTCTTGATGTTGGCGACGATGGTTTGATAGTCGCTGTGACCGAACGGGGTGTAGACCTCTTCGATGTCTTTCTCGGCCACGCCCTTGCTGATCAGGAAGGCGCGCAGGATCTTGTTGGTGGTGCGCGGGTAGACGTAGTCGGTGCCGAGCAGGAAGTAGCGCTTGGCCGCGCCGCCATCTTCGCTCATCAGGTACTCGACCGCTGGAATAGCCTGCTGGTTTGGCGCGGCGCCGGTGTAGAAGACGTTCGGCGACATCTCTTCGCCTTCGTATTGCACGGGGTAGAACAGCAGTCCGTTGAGTTCTTCAAATACTGGCAGCACGGATTTGCGCGACACGCTGGTCCAGCAGCCGAACACCACGTCGACCTTGTCCTGGGTCAGCAGTTGGCGGCCCTTCTCGGCGAACAGCGGCCAGTTCGAGGCCGGATCGACCACCACGGCTTCCAGTTGTTTGCCATTCACGCCACCCTTGGCGTTGATCTCGTCGATGGTCATCAACGCCATGTCTTTCAGCGAGGTTTCCGAAATGGCCATGGTGCCGGACAGCGAGTGCAGGATGCCGACCTTGATGGTCTCGGCGGCTTGCACGGTCCAGGTCATGCCCATGGCGGCGATGGACGCGGTGAGGGTAAAGGCCTTGATCAGATTGCGACGTTGCATGGTGCGATCTCCATTCACGAACTTAAGTGTTTGAGCTGCTGGTTTTTAGTTGTTTGTCTGGCAGTTGAAACAGGGCAGGGCCCTGGGTCTTCACTTCAGGTCTTCACCTCTGGTGCCGGCATGGTGCGCTGACGCGCGCTGTGCAGCATGTGCAGGGTGATCTTGCGCACTTCGGCCTTGCTGACCTCTATATGGGTCTTGAGCAATAGCTGTGCCTCTTCGCATCGCCGCGACAAAATTGCCGCGAGAATTTCGCCATGTTCGTCATAAGTGGCCGCCACGCGCGGGCTCTGGGTGAAGTCCAAGCGCCTGATAATGCGGATTTTCTCGCTCACCTCGGCGTGCAGGCGGGCCATCTCGCGGTTGCCGGCGGCTTCCAGCAACTGGCAGTGAAACCGCTCATCCAGGCGCGAGACTACGCGGCCCTCCTGTAAACGCTGCTCGGGTTGCACCAGCCAGGTGCGTTGCAGTTGCGCCAGTGCGTCGCTGTGCTCGACTTGGGGGCGTTCGCACAGCCGCCGCACGGCTTCCAGTTCGAGGACGATGCGCACTTCATACAGCTCCTCGAAATGCGCGAAGTCGAACGGCATCACCTGCCAGCCACTGCGGAAATACACCTGCAGGTAGCCCTCGCGCTGCAGGCGGTACAGCGCCTGGCGCACCGGGGTGCGGCTGGCGGCCACGCGCTCGGCGATCTCGCCTTCGGAGAAGCGATCACCGGGCAGCAGGCGGAACTCGAAGATGTCGTCCTTGAGCTGCAGGTAGATGCGCTCGGCGAGGTTGTCCGGGCGTTCCTTGCTGCTGGCGGCGCCGCTCAGTTGCATGGCGTCAGCCCTGCTGCTGGCTGGCGATAAACGCGCGCCAGCCACCGAAGCTGGTGATATCGCGCGCGCCATCTAGCGCATAGGGTTCGCAGATAAAGCCTTTGACCCAGCGACCATCGGCCAGCTGCAGATTGCCGATACCCAGCGGCGCGGGAATCTCTGCGACGAATTCGCCGAAGCGGGCCTGGGGGATATCCCACAGCTCGACAATGATTGCCGCACCATCGGCTGCCACCCGCGCCAGCCCCGGTTTCGGCGGCACAGTGCCGGGCAGGGCATACAGGCGATAGGTGGCGGAGCTATTGGTTTGCTCGACCAGCACGGCGTCGCGGCTGGTGAGTTGGAAGTTCAGCGGCATACCGGTCAGGTGTGCGCCGACCACGGCGACGCGCACGCTGCCGGGGGCTGGCGTGCTGCTTGGCGCCTGCTCGGGCAATGCTTTACCCGTGGCGCCCAGCGGCAGCTTGAGCGCTTGCTGCCAGCGCTGGCCAAAGGCGGCGAGTGCCTGGTCGTGCCAGGCTGGAGCGATCAGAGTGATACCAGCGGGCAGACCGTCGGCACGAAATCCGGCGGGTACGGCTAGGGCCGACAGGTCGGCGAGGTTGGTGAAGTTGGTGTAGGTGCCGAACTGGCTGTTGAACAGCACCGGTTCTGCGTCCATCTCAGCGAGGCTGCGAAGGGTCGGCGAGGTTGGTACGACCAGGGCATCGAAGCCGGCCAGGATGTCATTGATCGTCCGGCTCAGTGCGGCGCGAGTGTATTCGGCCTTGTAGGCATCGCAGGCGCTGTATTTATGGCCGTTTTCGACGATACCGCGCACCACCGGGTTGATATGTGCCGGGTCGACGCCTTCGAGCGCCACAGTGCGTTCGGCGACCCAGCTGCCGTAATACAGCTGCTCGGCCAGTTGCTGGAAGGGCGTGAAATCGATTTCCAGCAGATCCGCGCCCAGTTCGTGCAGTGTGCCCAGGGCCTGCTCAAACACCGCCTGGTTCTGCGTATCGCCAAAGAACTCGGGGTTGCTTGGCACTGCCAGGCGCGGCTTGGTCGGCATGCCGACCTTGGCGCTATTGGGGTTCTTACGGCTGTACGGATCGGTTGCGTCATAGCCACCGGCAATCTGCGCCACGCTCAGGGCATCGCTGACGGTCAGGGCAAATACGGAAATGCAATCAAGCGTTTTGCAGGCCGGCACCAGGCCGCTATTGGACAGCCAGCCCTTGCTCGGCTTGAGCCCGACGATGTTGTTGAAGCCCGCAGGAACACGGCCGGAGCCGGCGGTGTCGGTGCCCAGCGAGAACGGCACCAAGCCGCGCGCCACCACGCTGGCTGAGCCGGAACTGGAGCCGCCGCTGACGTAGTCTGGATTAAAGCTGTTGCGCACCGCGCCATACGGCGAACGGGTGCCGACCAGGCCGGTGGCGAATTGGTCGAGGTTGGTTTTGCCGATCAGGATGGCCCCGGCGGCGCGCAGCTTGGCCACCACCGTGGCGTCGGCTGCAGCGGTGTAGGCGAACTCCGGGCAGGCAGCGGTGGTTGGCCAGCCGGCAGCGTCAATATTGTCCTTGATGGCGAAGGGCACGCCGTACAGCGGCAGCTTGCTTGGCTCGCCGTTGGTGGCGTCGAGTAGCGCTGACAATTCATCGAGCTGGGCATTGAGTTGCGCTTCGCTGGCCAGGGTGATCCAGGCATTGTCCTCGGTGCTCAGTTCGAGGCGCAGGCTATGCAGCAGCTCGGTGGGCGAGTGGCCGTCGCGGTAGGTCTGTTGCCAGTCGGCGAGGGTGAGGGCAATTGGGGCGTTGGACATACGCTGATATTCCATCTTGTATCCAAGAGATGGAATGGTCAGAGCAAACCCAGTGCCAGGTTTTAAAAAATAATATATTTCAATGAGTTAGCCGCGCACTGCGGCTTTTTGGCGGGCGGCACAGAACGGTTTGTGCACTGCAGCGGGGCCGATTGCCAGCTTGTGGTGCAGCCCGAAGTGCATCCGCGCGGGGTCAGAGGGCGAGGTAGTTCTTTACCCCGGTAAAGATGATCTGCGCAGCCAGGGCACAGACGAACAGGCCCATCAGGCGGCTGACGATCTGCAGGCCCTGATCGCCGAGCAGGCGCTCGAACTGGTTGGACATATACAGCACCACGCCCACCGTGAGACTGGCCAGGGCGATGCCCAGCACGGCCACGGCCTTGTCGCCCCAGTCCGGCTGGCTGGCACCCATCAGCAGCAGCGCACCGATGGTGCCGGGGCCGACGGTGAGCGGGATGGTCAGCGGCACGATGGTCACGTCCTGCTGCACGTTGTCGCTCTGCACCGCCGACTTGCCCTGGGCCATGCCGAGTGCCGAGATAAACAGCACGCTGCCGGCGCCGATGCGGAAGGCGTCGATGGTGATGCCGAACAGGGTGAAGATGTGTTTACCGAACAGGTACAGCAGCACGCTGGCGATCAGCACGCCGGCGGCGACCTTCCAGGCCAGGCGCTTGCGCTCCTTGACGGTGTAGCCACGGCTCAGGCCGATAAAACACGACAGCACGAAGAACGGGCTATAGAGCACCAGCAGTTTCAAATACAGGCTGAACAGCGCGGACGCCATGGAAAGGACTCGTCTCGATAAAGAAGGGTGGCAGGGTAAGCGTGTAGCGGTTGCCGGGCAATCAACCCTGCTCAGGAAGGCAGGGCGTCGCGTTGGCGGCGGATTTCCCGTTCGGCGACCCAGTGTTCGATCAGCTCGCGTAGTTGCGACATTTCCACCGGCTTGGACATATGCCCATCCATGCCGACCTGACGGGCGCGTTCTTTATGTTCATTGAGGATATGCGCGGTAAGCGCCACCACTGGGGTGCGTGCGCGCTGTTCGGCGGCTTCCCAGGCGCGCAGCTGCTCGGTGGCGGAGAAGCCGTCGAGTACCGGCATTTCACAATCCATCAGCACCAGGTCGTACTGCTGGGCTTTCATCGCGCTGAGGGCTTCTTCGCCATTGCTGGCGGTGTCGGGCTGCAGGTTGAGTTTGCCGAGCATGCCGCGGATCACCTTGGTGGAGATGGTGTTGTCCTCGGCCACCAGGATGCGGAAATCATTGGGCACGTTCAGTGGCGCGCTCTGTGGCAGCGGGTTGAACATTGGTGAGTCGCCCTTGCCGCGCTGCGCCAGTTCATCGGCCAGGGTGGTCTTCAGGGTGTAGCCGGCCACCGGCTTGGCCAGGATGCGTTTGATCCCGGCGTTGCGCGCGATGATCTTGCTCGGCGCATTGCTGATGCCGGTGAGCATGATCACCAGAATGTCGTGATTGAGGTTGGCATCTTCCTTGATCCGTGCAGCCAGCTGCATGCCGGTCATGCCGGGCATGTCCTGATCGAGCAGCACCGCATCGAAGTATTCACGCAGATGCGCCTTGGTGCGCAGCAGGGCCATGGCTTCCTTGCCTGACGGCACGGCGCTGACCTGCATGCCCCAGGCGCTGCACTGCTGCACCAGCACCTTGCGGCAGGTGTCGTTGTCGTCCACCACCAGCAGGCGCGCGCCCTGAAGTGAGGTGTCGAGGTCGGCGGTAGGTTGCTCCAGGCGCGTGGCGTCCAGTGGCAGGGTCAGCCACAAGGTCGAGCCCTGGCTGCCGCCGCTCTGGATACCGAACTCGCCTTCCATCAGGCGTACCAGCTGGCGCGCGATGATCAGGCCGAGGCGGCCGCCGAGTTTGGTCGCGGCAAGGAAGTCCTTGCTGTGCAGTTCGGCATTCAGCAGTGCATCGCGTTCGCTGGCATCCAGCGGCTTGCCGCTGTCCTGTACGGCGATGCGCAGGCGCGGTTGTTCGGTATTGGTGTCGAGTGCGACCACCAGAAGGATTTCACCTTCGTCGGTCTGTTTGAAGGCATTGTCCAGCAGGCTCAGCAGGGTCTGGCGCAGGCGGGTGGGGTCGCCGCTGATTACTCGTGGCACTTGCGGCTGCATAAAGCTGATCAGCTCGACCTTCTGCTGCTCGGCCTTGGCGCGGAAGATATCCAGGCAGTCTTCGATCAGGGCGTTGAGGTCGAACTGCACGTCATCCAGCTCGATCTGCCCGGATTCGAGTTTGGAGATGTCGAGGATTTCGTTGATCAGGGTGAGCAGCTCGTTGCCCGAGCTGTGGATGGTCTGTACGTAGTCGCGTTGCTTGGCGGACAGTGGCGTGCCGAGCAGCAGTTCGGTCATGCCCAGCACACCATTCATCGGCGTGCGGATTTCGTGGCTGATTTTGGCGAGAAATTCCGCCTTGGCTTTCAATTCGGCGGAGCTGGCGGCGAGGGCGCGGCTGGTGCTGAACTGGTCCTGCATGATGCGTCGCTGTCGCTCGCTCAAGGCCATGCTGAGGATAAAACCGCTGATGGCGGTGACTGCGAGCAGGCCGTAGGCCATCCACTCACTCTGCACCGCCCAGTAGCCGAAGAGGATTGGCAGGGCGCAGATAAAGGCGGCGCAGAACAGCAGCACCGCCAGGCTGAACAGCCGTGCAGGCTGGTAGCCATGCCGCCAGTGCGTCAATGCAACCATGAGGATGCTCAGGCCGGCGATGGCATTGAGCAGGTAGACCAGTTGATTGAACTGCAGATTGGTTGCCACCAGCAGGGCCACGCAGACCAGGCTGATCACCACCACTTCGCCGGTGAGCAGGTTGTTCAGCGGCGTGCTCGGGCAGACCTTGTGGAAAAAACTGGCGGTAAAGCACAGGGCGCAGAGTGCGGCCAGCAGCATCGACAGATTGGCGATTTGCGGCTGCAGGCTTTGCCATTCGCTGAGCCAGGGCGTGCTGATCCCCAGCAGGCTGACCACCGCGACCAGCTGGCAGACCTGGGTGGCTGCCAGCCACAGGCCGCTCACGGCGCGGGTGTAGGCAAAACGCACGAGGTTGTAGGCCACCAGCATGCCGAGGCAGCCGAGCAGCAAGCCGAACATCAGTGGGCGGTTGTCATCGGCGACCATCGCCTGCGCACTTTGCAGGGTAATGCTGGGGCGCAGCGCATGTTCCGAGGCCAGGCGCAGGTAGATATCCAGTGGCTGCTCAGCACTTGGCAGCGGCAAAAGGAAGTCGCGGCTGGCCAGGGGGCGGCTGGAAAATGGCAGGTTGCTACCGGTGTGCGCCTGCTCGACCAGCGTGTCGCCCTGCAGCACATACAAATCGAGATAGGCCAGATAGGGCGCGAACACCCGCAGCATCTGCGCATCAGTGTTGGCCGGCATGCGGTGATGCAGCCACAGCGCACTGTTGCCGCCAGGGGTGTAAAGCTGGGTAAGGTCGGTGGAACGGAACTGCGCCTGGCGCTCGGGGCTGCGTACATCATTGAATTGCAGCGCGGCGCTCGGGTCGGTGAGGCTTGACCAGGATGCCTGCGCCCCTGCCTGAGCCGACGCTACAGTGAGCGCCATCAGCAGCGTGCTGAGTAGCAGGTAGGTGGCAATCCTCAGCCGGCGCACAGTGAAGTCCCTTCAGAAATAAGTGGTCGGATTATAGCCAAGCTGTTCGCGAGGGAAATATGACAAAGGTGGCCAATTGGCCACCTTTGTCGTTAATTACCTTCATTTTTCCCCGCGTTCGCGGGCGATGGCGCGGTAACCGATATCGTTGCGGTAGAAACTACCGTTCCAGCGAATTTTCTCCGCCAGGCGATAAGCCTGCTGCTGGGCTTCCTCAACCGTACGACCGATGGCGGTGGCGCAGAGTACGCGGCCACCTGCGGTGACGATCTGACCGTCCTTCAGCGCAGTGCCGGCATGGAAGACTTTGCCTTCCAGCTGTGCGGCAGCATCCAGACCTTCGATCACATCGCCCTTGGCGTAATCGGCCGGATAACCACCGGCGGCGATCACCACACCCACGGTCGGACGTGGATCCCAGGTGGCTTCGACCTTGTCCAGCGCCTTGGCCAGTGCGGCTTCGACCAGCAGCACCAGGGAAGACTCCAGGCGGCACATGATCGGCTGGGTTTCCGGGTCTCCGAAGCGGCAGTTGAACTCAATGACCTTGGGCTTGCCGGCCTTGTCGATCATCAGCCCGGCGTAGAGGAAACCGGTGTAGACGTTGCCTTCGCTGGCCATACCGCGCACGGTCGGGTAGATCACTTCGTCCATTACGCGCTGGTGCACCTCGGCAGTGACCACCGGGGCTGGCGAGTAAGCGCCCATGCCGCCGGTGTTAGGGCCGGTATCGGCGTCGCCGACGCGCTTGTGGTCCTGGCTGGTGGCCATCGGCAGCACGTTCTCGCCGTCGACCATGACGATAAACGAAGCCTCTTCACCGTCCAGAAATTCTTCAATGACCACGCGCGAACCCGCGTCACCGAAAGCGTTGCCAGCGAGCATGTCGCGTACGGCGTCTTCGGCTTCGGTCAGGGTCATGGCGACGATCACGCCTTTACCGGCGGCCAGGCCATCGGCCTTGATCACGATCGGCGCGCCGACTTTTTGCAGGTAGGCCAGGGCCGGCTCGACTTCGGTGAAGTTCTGGTAGTCGGCTGTTGGGATGTTCTGGCGTGCCAGGAAATCCTTGGTAAAGGCCTTGGAACCTTCCAGCTGCGCAGCGGCGGCGGTGGGGCCGAAGATATCCAGCTTGCGCGAACGGAACAGATCAACCACGCCTTTAACCAGCGGCGCTTCCGGGCCGACGATAGTCAGCTGCACATTCTTTTCGGCGAAGTCAGCCAGCTGCTCAATGGCCAGAACGTCGATGGCGACGTTCTGGCACTTGGGCTCAACGGCGGTGCCGGCGTTGCCCGGGGCGACGAAGACTTTCTCGACGCGCTTGTCCTGCGCCACTTTCCAGGCCAGGGCGTGTTCACGACCGCCGCTGCCGATGATCAATACGTTCATGTTGCTCTCCCAGTGGAGGCGGGCGTTGAGCCCGTTTGGTGGATAAGCAAAACGTTATCCACTCTACAAATTTCGAGGCTGCGTTCGGGCTGGTAGATGCAAGGCGTCGGGCCCTTCACCCAGCGGAGTTGCCTTCTGGCAATGAGCATGGGGGAGGGCCGGACAACGCCGCAGATGCCTGTCCGAGTGCGGCCGATTTTAGTGCCTAAAGTGACGCATGCCGGTGAACACCATGGCAATCCCGGCTTCGTCGGCAGCCGCAATTACTTCGTTGTCGCGCATCGAACCGCCCGGCTGGATCACCGCAGTAATGCCATTGGCAGCAGCGTTATCCAAACCGTCGCGGAACGGGAAGAAGGCGTCGCTGGCCATCACCGAACCGGCAACCTGCAGGCCGGCGTGCTCGGCCTTGATGGCGGCGATACGCGCTGAGTTGACGCGGCTCATCTGGCCGGCGCCGACACCGATGGTCTGGCGGCCCTTCGCGTAGACGATGGCGTTGGATTTGACGAATTTGGCCACTTTCCAGGCGAAGATCAGGTCATGGATTTCCTGTTCGCTCGGTGCGCGCTGGGTGACGATCTTCAGGTCTTCGGCCTTGATCATGCCGATGTCGCGGCTCTGTACCAGCAGGCCACCGTTGACGCGCTTGAAGTCCCAGCCGGCGCTGCGCTCGGCCGGCCATTCACCGCACTCGAGCAGGCGTACGTTGGCTTTGGCAGCGACTACGGCGCGGGCTTCGGTGCTGATTTTCGGCGCGATGATCACTTCGACAAACTGACGCTCGACGATGGCCTGGGCGGTGGCCCCGTCCAGTTCGCGGTTGAAGGCGATAATGCCGCCAAACGCCGATTCGGTGTCGGTGGCGTAAGCCAGCTCATAGGCCTGGCGGATGCCGCCTTCGCTGTCCAGCGCCACGGCCACGCCGCACGGGTTGGCGTGCTTGACGATTACACAGGCTGGCTTGACGAAGCTCTTCACACATTCGAGCGCGGCGTCGGTGTCTGCGACGTTGTTGAACGACAGTTCCTTGCCTTGCAGCTGGATGGCTGTGGCCACGCTGGCTTCACCCTTCTGCGCTTCCACGTAGAACGCCGCGCTCTGGTGCGGGTTCTCGCCGTAGCGCATTTCCTGAGCCTTGATGAACTGGCTGTTGAAGGTGCGCGGGAAAGCGCCGCGCTCTTCGGTGCTCAGGGTGTCGCGGCTCTGGTCGATGGTGCCCAGGTAGTTGGCGATCATCCCGTCGTAGGCCGCGGTGTGCTCGAAGGCTTTCAGCGCCAGGTCGAAGCGCTGGGCGTAGCTCAGGCCGCCGGCTTTCAGCGACTCAACGATGCCCGCGTAATCGCCAGCATTGACCACGATGGCCACGTCTTTGTGGTTCTTCGCGGCGGAGCGGACCATGGTTGGGCCGCCGATGTCGATGTTCTCGATGGCGTCGGCCAGGTCACAGCCCGGCTTGGCCACGGTGGCAGCGAAGGGGTAGAGGTTGACCGCGACCAGGTCGATCGGCTTAATGCCGTGCTCGTCCATTACCGCGCCGTCGATGGCGCGACGGCCGAGGATGCCGCCGTGGATCTTCGGGTGCAGGGTCTTGACGCGACCGTCCATCATTTCCGGGAAGCCAGTGTAGTCGGCGACTTCCACAGCAGCGATGCCGTTGTCCTTGAGCAGCTTGTAAGTGCCGCCAGTGGAGAGGATTTCCACATTCAGGGCGACAAGTTCGCGGGCAAACTCGAGGATGCCGGTTTTGTCGGAAACACTGATCAAGGCACGGCGAACGGGGAGGCGGGTGGTCTGGTCGGTCATTTCAGAGTCCATCAGGCGGAAGTTTTGGCAATCAAAGAGCTATCAGCAAAAAAGGCGGCTCATGTAGGCCGCCCTTTTCGGGAGTTCAGGGTTACAGCAGGTCGTACTGCTTGAGCTTCTTGCGCAGGGTGCCGCGATTCAGGCCGAGCAGCTCGGAGGCCTTGGTCTGGTTGCCCTTGACGTAGTTCATCACGGTTTCCAGCAGTGGCGCTTCCACTTCGGTGAGCACCAGGTTGTAAACGTCACTGACGTCTGCGCCTTCAAGATGGGCGAAATAATTGTGCAGGGCTTTCTCGACGCTACCGCGCAGGGTTTGCCCCTCTTCGCTTGGCGTATTGAGATGCTGCTTCAAACTGCTGTTGTCACTCACGGGAGCCATTCCACTCTCTAAGGTCTCAGTCAACATCGTCATGCGGCCACCCCTTCTCCATTGTTATGACGTTCGCTGAAAAACTCGCGAACGTTGGTGCACTGCGCGTCCGTACTGTCCAGACGATTGAATTGGGCGCGAAACTCCCTGGCGCCCGGCAAGGTTGCGAGATACCAACTGACATGCTTGCGGGCAATACGTACGCCCATTACATCGCCGTAGAAGGCGTGCAGTGCAGCCAGATGTTCAAGCAGAATGCGTTCCACTTCGAGCAGGCTGGGTGCCGGGAGCAGTTCACCGGTACGCAGGTAATGCTCGACCTCACGGAATATCCACGGCCGGCCCTGAGCTGCGCGGCCGATCAGCAGGCCGTCAGCGCCAGTGGCGGCCAGTACGGCCTTGGCCTTCTGTGGCGAGTCGATATCGCCGTTGGCCAGTACCGGAATTGACACGGCCTGTTTGATCGCGGCGATGGTGTCGTACTCGGCTTCGCCCATATACAGATCGGCGCGGGTACGGCCATGCACGGCCAGTGCGACAATGCCGGCGTCTTCGGCGATTTTCGCCACGTTGATGCCGTTCTTGTTCTCACGGTCCCAGCCGGTGCGGATCTTCAGGGTCACCGGCACATCCACGGCGGCGACCACGGCCTGAAGAATCTCGCGGACTAACACTTCGTCTTTCAATAGGGCGGAACCGGCGGCCTTGTTGCAGACCTTCTTGGCCGGACAGCCCATGTTGATGTCGATAATCTGTGCGCCCATTTCCACGTTGCGCCGCGCCGCTTCGGCGAGCATCTCGGGATCACCACCGGCGATCTGCACCGAGCGTGGCTCGGGATCACCGCTGTGGATCATGCGCAGGCTCGACTTGCGGGTGTTCCACAGACGCACATCACTGGTGACCATTTCCGACACCACCAGACCCGCACCCATACGCTTGCACAGCTGTCGAAACGGCTGATCAGTGACCCCCGCCATCGGGGCGAGAATCAGCGAGTTTGGCAATGTGTAGGGGCCGATGCGTAGCGTCGACATAGGGCTTCCCTGCTCAAGAGACCTGCTGTTGAACAAATAGGAGAGTGCGAAAAAGGGTGGGCATGATACCCGCTCTGGATGACCGGAGAAAGGCTGTTTTGAACAAATTCTGAACAGCTCTGGGCTTATCGCGAAGGGTTTGGTTGCGGCGGATTTTCAAGCAATCCGCCGGGTGCAGGCTATTCCGGGGAGTGGAAGCTCAGACTGTAGTTCACCGCCTGGGTGCCTGGGTCGAGGATGTCCAGGGAGATGTGAATAGGTGTCTGCGGCGGCATTTCCGCGTTGCCGGCCAGCTCGCCCGCAAGGTATTCGCTGGGCTTGAAACGGCGGCTGGCGAGCAGTTGGCCATTGATGTCGGCGAAGCGCATTTCCAGTAGCGGGAAGGGCTGGGAGAACGCCGCTCGGTTGTAGAGGATCGCGTCAACCACCAGGGCGCCGCTGAATTCCGGGTGGCTGCGCACCACCAGGTTGCTGCTCTTGACCTGGGTGATGTCGACCTTGGACGGCAGCTGGCAACCGACCGCCGGGCAGAGTTGTTCGAACCAGGGGCGGTATTGATCCTGACGCGCCAGTTCATTGAAGTGATACATCACGTACTGGCCAGCCAGTGCGGCAGCGCCCAGCAGATTCAGCAGGCCCCAGCCGATCCAGCGGCCCCAGGGTTTCTTCGGCTGTTGCCAGTCCAGTTGCAGTGGCTCGTCATCCAGCTCGAACAGGTGCTCGTCACGCAATTCGGGCTCGCTGCGCGCGGCTTTTTTCGGCGCCGCTACGGCGGGTTCTTCAGCGCGCGGGTTGTCTACCAGCGCGCCAAAGGGCTCGCGCTCGGCATGCAGTTCAATGTGCTCGATTTCCGGCTCGGGGTGGCGGCGATCAAGGCTGTTGAGGTCAAGCGGTGGCTCGTCATCAGGCGCGTTGATGGGCTCTGGTATTACGGGGGCGGGCGGAATCGAGCGTGCAGGTGGCGTCAGTGGCTGAGGTTTGGCGCTCAGGCTGGCAGTTGGCTTGCTCAGTTCGTCCTGCAGCAGGGCTTCGGCCCAGCGCTCGTCGTGCGGGTCGTGCTCAGCCGGCTCGGGCGTTAGAAAGCCTTCGTTGTATTTCGGTGCGCTATCAATCGCCAGGAACTGCTTGGACAGTTGCTGCTCTTGGGCTTCGAGCTTGGCCAGCTCTTCGTCTAGATCAAGGCCGTCGAGATCCAGGTCGTCGTGAATCCACAGCGTATCGCCGGTTTTGCTGCTGGCAGGCGCGGCGGGCATTGCAGAGGTTGCGCTGGGTGCTGCTGGCTGCGGTGCTGGTGGCGCGGGAGGTTTGCTGGGTTGTGGTGCCGGCGTTGGCGCAGCAGTAGACGCTGCCGGTGGCGGCAGTTGCTGGCCCTGTTCACGTAGCTGTTGCGCGGCATTGAACACATGCAGGCAGGCTCCGCAGCGCACGGCACCATGGGCTGCACCCAGCTGCGCAAGGTTCACGCGAAAGCTGGTGCGGCAATGGGGGCACTGGGTGACGAAGCTCTGGGTCATGCGGTGATCCGGCTAATCAAGGCGGCTAGTCTAACGCAAGTGCTTGGCAATGCAGCAGCTGTGCGCGCTGGGGCGGTTAGCGGCGCACGCCACTGATACGCACCCAGCCGTCTTTGTCGGCAGTCGGGTCGAGGATAAAGGCGTCGTTATACGCGGTGCGCACCTCTTCGGCCTGTTCGGCAAGGATGCCCGACAGCGCCAGGCGTCCGCCCGGCTTGACCAGGCTGGTGATCTGCGGCGCCAGCGCCACCAGTGGCCCGGCAAGGATATTGGCCACGACGACGTCCGCAGGCTGTTGCGGCATGTCTTCAGGCAGGTATAGCGGAAAGCGCGCGTCGTCAATGCCATTGCGCTGGGCATTGTCGCGCGAGGCCTCGATGGCCTGGATATCGATATCGGTGCCGACTGCTTGCGGCGCGCCGAGCAGCAGGGCGGCAATCGCCAGGATGCCCGAGCCGCAACCGAAGTCGATCACGCTGCAATCCTGCAGGTGCTGGCCGTCCAGCCACTCCAGGCACAGCGCGGTGGTCGGGTGAGTGCCGGTGCCGAAGGCCAGGCCTGGATCGAGCAGCAGGTTGACTGCGTCAGGCTCCGGCGCCGCGTGCCAGCTCGGCACAATCCACAGGCGCTGACCGAAGCGCATCGGCTGGAAGCCGTCCATCCAGCTGCGCTCCCAGTCCTGATCGGCGATCACTTCAGCCTGGTGCTCCGGCAATTCGGCGTCGGTTAGCAGCTGCAGGTGGGCAAATACCGCGTTGGCGTCGGTATCGGCTTCAAACAGGGCAAGCAGGTGAGTGTGCGACCACAGTGGCGTGGTGCCCAGGTCCGGCTCAAAGATCGGCTGGTCTTCGGCATCCATAAAGGTCACCGACACAGCGCCGACTTCCAGCAACGCATCTTCGTAGGTTTCCGCCTGCTCCGGGGTGATGGCGAGACGGACTTGTAACCAGGGCATGGGAAACCTCGTGAGCGTTGTGGCGGGATGGCGCAAATTGGCGCGCAGCTTACTTGAAGCGGTGGTACGGCTGCCACCGCCGGTAGGCCGGAAACGACGAGGGCCGCCTAATGGCAGCCCTCGTCTGTGCGCTTCGCCGAAGCTTAGTGCTTATCCATACCCAGTTTTTTCTCCAGGTAATGGATATTTACGCCGCCTTTGCAGAAGCCTTTGTCGCGGACCAGATCGCGGTGCAGGGGCACGTTGGTCTTGATGCCGTCGACCACGATCTCATCCAGCGCGTTGCGCATACGGGCCATGGCCTCGTCGCGGGTGGCGCCGTAAGTGATGATCTTGCCGATCAGTGAGTCGTAGTGCGGTGGCACGCTGTAGCCGCTGTAAAGGTGCGAGTCCATCCGCACGCCGTTGCCGCCTGGCGCGTGGAAGTGTTTGACCTTGCCAGGGCAGGGCATGAAGTTGTCCGGGTCTTCGGCGTTGATCCGGCATTCCAGCGAGTGGCCGCGAATCACTACGTCACTCTGCTTGAACGACAGCTTGTTGCCAGCGGCGATGCTGAGCATCTCCTTGACGATGTCGATGCCGGTGACCATTTCCGAAACCGGGTGCTCAACCTGCACGCGGGTGTTCATCTCGATAAAGTAGAAGCGGCCGTCTTCGTAGAGGAACTCGAAGGTGCCGGCGCCGCGATAGCCGATCTCGATGCAGGCATCGACGCAGCGTTGCAGCACTTCGGCACGGGCTTTTTCATCGATACCCGGTGCTGGCGCTTCTTCCAGTACCTTCTGGTGGCGGCGCTGCAGCGAGCAGTCGCGGTCACCCAGGTGGATGGCGTTGCCCTGGCCGTCGGACAGCACCTGGACTTCCACGTGGCGTGGGTTGCCAAGGAATTTTTCCAGATAGACCATCGGGTTGCCAAATACCGAACCGGCTTCGCTGCGGGTCAGTTTGGCCGACTTGATCAGGTCTTCTTCCTTGTACACCACGCGCATGCCGCGGCCACCGCCACCGCCAGCGGCTTTGATGATCACCGGGTAACCGACTTCGCGAGCAATCTGCAGAGCGGTTTCTTCGTCTTCCGGTAGTGGGCCGTCGGAGCCAGGCACCACCGGTACGCCGGCGCGCTTCATGGCGTCCTTGGCCGAGACTTTGTCGCCCATCAGACGAATGGTCTCAGCTTTCGGGCCGATAAAGGCGAAGCCGGAGTTTTCCACCTGTTCGGCGAAATCGGCGTTTTCCGCGAGGAAGCCGTAGCCTGGGTGAATAGCGGTGGCACCGGTGACTTCAGCGGCGCTGATGATCGCCGGAATATTCAGGTAGGACAGCGCGCCAGAGGCCGGGCCGATGCACACCGACTCGTCGGCCAGGCCCAGGTGCATCAACTCGCGGTCGGCGGTGGAGTGCACCGCAACGGTCTTGATGCCCAGCTCTTTACAGGCGCGCAAGACGCGCAGGGCGATCTCGCCGCGGTTGGCGATCAGAACTTTTTCCAACATCGCTGGCTCTCCGTGGATCAAACGATGGTGAACAGAGGCTGGTCGTATTCCACCGGCTGACCGTTCTCGCCCAGGATGGATTCGATCACGCCGCTGGTTTCGGCCTCGATGTGGTTCATCATCTTCATCGCTTCAACGATGCAGAGAATGTCGCCTTTCTTCACGCTCGAACCCACTTCAACGAAGTTGGCCGAAGTAGGGCCGGACGCGCGGTAGAAGGTGCCGACCATTGGCGAGCGCACTACGGTGCCATTCAGCTTGGCGGCAGCCGGGGCTGCTGCTTCAGTGGCGACCGGTGCTGCGGCAACCGGAGCAGCTGCAGGCGCAGGGGCCTGAGCGTACATCGGCTGTTGCATAAAGGCTGGCTGCTTGCTGTGACGGCTGATCCGCACGGATTCTTCGCCTTCGCGAATCTCCAGCTCGTCGATACCGGATTCTTCCAGCAGCTCGATCAGTTTTTTGACTTTACGAATATCCATAGTGGTTCAACTCCCGGTGAGGTCAGGGGCGCTTAAGTTCAAGTTGTTCGAGTGCAGCCTCCAGGGCCAGTCGATAACCGCTGGCGCCAAGGCCGCAGATCACCCCTACCGCGACATCTGAAAAGTAGGAGTGATGGCGGAAAGCTTCGCGTTTGTGCACGTTGGACAAATGCACTTCGATGAATGGGATGCTCACTGCCAGCAATGCGTCACGTAATGCGACGCTGGTGTGAGTAAAAGCGGCAGGATTGATCAGGATAAAGTCGACACCTTCGCCTTTTGCGGCGTGAATACGGTCAATCAACTCGTATTCGGCATTGCTTTGCAGATAGAGCAGATGGTGGCCTGCCTCACGTGCGCGGCGCTCCAGGTCGAGGTTGATCTGCTCCAGGGTGACGGCGCCGTAAACCCCTGGCTCGCGGGTGCCGAGCAGGTTGAGGTTGGGGCCGTGCAATACCAATAAGGTCGCCATGATCCTTAATCCTTGTTTTTCTACTGCGCAGGACTATGCCGCGACAGCGCGGGGCTGTCCAGTTCTCAGCAATAGTCGACACGATGACCGCAGATTGCGGCAAATATATGACTCGGGGCGTTAAAAGCGTTCCCGCGCCGTGCTCAGGCGGGCAGCAAAGGTCGCCGCATCCACCTCACCTACGACACGCAGATCCAGCCATTCGTCACCCTTGGCGTCGAACAGCAGAATCGCTGGCGGGCCGAACAGCTGGTAGCGGTCGAGCAGGGCGCGCTGGGCGGGGTTGCTTTCGGTGATGTCGAAGCGCACCAGTTGGTATTCGCCCAGTTGGCGGCCGACTTCCGGTGCGTTGAGCACTTCGCGTTCGATCACCTTGCAGCTGATGCACCAGTCTGCGTACCAGTCGAGCAGCAGCGGCTTGCCGTTATTTTTTGCGCCAAGCAAGGCAGCATCGAGTTCGGCGGGGGTCGTGATGGTTTGCCATTGACCGGATTGCACCTGCTGCGTCGCTTCTACGCTGCTGACCAATCGCCCGAGCGGGCGCAGCGGATCATCCTGACCCTGTAGTGCACCGACCCAGGCCACCAGCGCGTAGACCAGCAGGGGCAGGCCAAGCAGTTGCGCGAGTTTCTGGTGATGGGTTTTCGGCGTCAGTTCCAGCACGCCGAGCCACAGTGCGATGCCTGCGGCCAGAAGGCCCCACAACGCCAGGCTGACTGGGCCGGGTACGACGCGCTCCAGCAGCCAGATGGCCACCGCCATCAGCAATGCGCCGAACAGGTTGCGCACGGTAAGCATCCATGGCCCGGATTTCGGCAATAGAGCGCCGCCACCGACGGCGAACAGCACCAGTGGCGCGCCCATGCCGAGACCCAGTGCCAGCAGTTTGAGGCCGCCGCCGAGGGCATCACCGCTGGCGCTGATGTACAGCAGCGCGCCGGCCAGTGGCGCGGATACGCAAGGTGAGACCAGGACGCTGGACAGCACGCCGAGCGCTGCGGCGCTGAGAACTGTGCCGCCCTGCAGTTTCTGGCTCAGGCGCTGTAACGGGCCGTCGATGGCAGCCGGCAGGCGCAGTTCAAGAAAGCCCAGGCTGGCCGCGCCGAACAGGGCGAAGAAGATCGCAAACGGCACCAGCACCCATGGCGACTGCAGACGCGCCTGCAGATTGAGTTCGGCGCCGAACAGGCCCATCAGTGCGCCGAGGATGGCAAAGCTCAGGGCCATCGGCAGCACGTAGGCCAGCGACAATACCAGGCTGTGCATACCACCCGGCTGGCCGCGCAGCACCACGCCGGTGAGGATTGGCAGCATCGGCAGCACGCAGGGGGTGAAGGTCAGCGCCAGGCCGCCGAGGAAGAACAGCGCCAGGTCGGTCCAGCTCCACGGCGTTGCCGCTTCCGGCGTGGCACTGCTGGGCGGCGCGCCGCCGCCAATCGCCAGCACTTCGGTTTCCGGTGGGTAGCACAGACCTTTGTCGGCGCAGCCCTGATAGTGGACGCTGAGGTTGAAGGGGCGATTGTCCGGGTTGTCGACTGGCACCTCGACATCCAGAACCTCGTAGTACACCTCGACATCGCCGAAGTACTCGTCATGTTTGGCCTGGCCGGCCGGCAACACGGCCTGGCCCAGATGAATGTCGGCTGGCTCGCTGCTGAAACTGAAGCGGTGCCGGTACAGATAATAACCTTCGGCCGCGACAAAGCGCAGTTTCACTGACTCGCTGGAGCTGCTGATCAGGCTCAGCTTGAACGCCTCGCGTACCGGCAGGAAATCCGCGCTGTTGTTCAGGGGCGCGCCAAATTGCGCAGGAGCGGTCGGCTTATCGAACAGGCCGGCGCTGGCCGGCAGTACGACCAGAAGCAGAAGCAGGCTGAGTAGACGGTGCATGGCAGGCTCGTGATGCGGGAATCGCCGCATCATAGCGGAGGCGGGTGGCTCAGGGCACGACCCAGGCTGTAAGCGGTCTTGTCTGCAGGCTGGATGGCGCGCGACAGATTGCCGCGCCAGCGGCCGTTAACCGTCTGTTAGACCCTGAACGCCTGCACGGCAGTATGCAGTTGGCCACCGAGTTGCAGCAGCTGGTCGCCCTGATTGCGGCCCTCGCCGATGCGTTGCAGGTTGTCGCCGCCAAGTTGATGGATGCGCTCGCTATGCCCGCGAATTTCGCTGACCGCGTCGCTCTGCTGCGCGGTGGCGTCGGCAATCCGTTCGGCCATGCTGGCGATGGTGCGGATTGCCACGACGATTTCATCCAGTGCGCCATCGGCGGCTTCCGCCTGACTGGCGGTGGCTTCAGCGTGTTCGACCTGGGTGCGCATGGCTTGTACCGATTGCAGTGCGGCCTGTTGCAGGCGGCCGATCAGCTCCTGAATCTGTGCGGTGGCGCCGCTGGTGCGCTGCGACAGCGAGCGCACTTCATCAGCCACCACGGCGAAGCCGCGGCCCAACTCACCAGCTCGCGCCGCTTCGATGGCGGCATTCAGGGCGAGCAGATTGGTCTGCTCGGCGATGCCGCGAATTACCGTCAGCACGTTGCCGATGGTCGCGGTTTCCTCGGCCAGGCGTTCGATGGCCTGGGCGTTGCCCTGCACCTCATCAACCAGCGAGTGCAGGCCGGTGAGGCTGTGGCCAATCACCTGCTGGCCCTGTTCCAAGGCGCGGTTGGCGTCGCGGCTGGCGTTGGCGGCCTGGCTGGCATCGCCGGCAACCTGCTGGATGGTGGCCTGCAGCTCGCCGAGGGCATCGCGGATCTGCGCGGTGTCGCCGGCCTGGCGTTCGGCGCCGCTGTGCAGGCCGCCGCTGAGATCGGCCAGTGTGCGGCTGGAGCCGACTACCTGTTCGGCGTGGCGGCGAATGGTGCCGACCAGGTCGACCAGGTAAGCGCGTAGACGGTTGAGTGATTCTTCGATGTCGCGCAGTTCGCGTGTGCGTGAATTGAGATGGATGTCATGGGCGAAGTCGCCGGCGGCCCAGGCAGAGAGGGCCGGAACCAGGCGTTCAAGCACGCGGGTTAGGCGCCGCTGGATGGTGTCGATGATCAGTGCGATCAACAGAATCAGGCCGATCATCAGGCCGAGGATCAGCTGCACTTCGCCCTGGATGCGCCCGTGCTCGGCGCGTACCAGCGGTTCCAGCGCGGCCAGCGCCTGCTGCACCTGATCGATCTGCGTGCGCGTGCTGCTGGCCAGGGCGCTGCGTTGTTCGATCAGATTACGGGTGCGTTGCAGTTCGGCCGGGTAGCGGCTGATCAGGTTGGCCAGGTCGCGTTTGAGGGCGATGCCACGGTCTTCGGCCTCGCTGCTCTCGTTGCTGGCGTCCAAGCCCAGCATGTCAGCAAATGAGTCGCTGGACGACTGGCTGGCGTCGGCCACGCCGAGCAGCGGTAGGTCGCTGAGGGTTTGCGCCTGCTTGCCCAGAGCTGTCAGTTCACGCTCGACTTCGCTGGCCAGTTCGCTGCGGCCGCTGCGCACCAGCTTGTCGCGGGCATGGGCCAGGCGGGTGAGGTGGCGTGCCGCGCTGAACAGCGGGCTGCGGTAAGCGGCGGCGGCATTGGCTTCGCCGCTGTCGGCGTATTGCGCGAGCTGCTCCAGTGCTGCGTCCATTTCCCGTTCGGCTTGTAACAGCAGGCCTTGCGGATCGGCGGAGAGCTTGCCTGCGGCCAGTAGCTCGTTGGCACTGAAGGCTTTGAGTTCAGCGAGGCTGGGACGCAGGTTATCCGCCAATTGCGTGGGCAGTTCAGTCATGGCCTGTTCGAGGCTGTCCAGCGATTGCAGGGCGGCGCTGTGGCGCAGGGCGTCGCCGCTTTCCAGGTAGGCGCTGATGTTCTGCGCGGCTTCGCCTTGGAACTGTTGAGACAGGCTCAGGTAGCGGGCCATCAGCAGATAAGGGCGCTCCAGGGCACGCTGCGACCACCAGAGCGTCACGGCCAGGGCCACGCAAACGGTGACCAGCAGCAGGGTGTTGAGGTTGGTAAGGGATTTAAGGCGCATAGGGCTCGACCGACAACGAACGGTTCCGGCCGCCGACGGATGCGTCAGGGCGGCTGCTAAGCCTCAGAATTTATTGCTTTTTCGTGACCGTAATATGACGGCGCCGACTGCGTCACAGTTTTCTGCCGGGTGGTTAGTGGCGGCTCAGGTCTATCGAGGCGAGTCTCAGTCGCCCTGATAGATCGCTACCTGGTTGCGTCCGCCGTGTTTGGCCACATACAGGGCCTGGTCGGCTTGCTGCGAGAGCAGTTTGCCGTCCAGTTGCGGCGCCAGCTGGGCGATGCCGCAGCTGAAGGTGCAGGACAGGTCATGCGGCTGCGCCGAATACTGGATTTCCGCGAAGCGCTGGCGGATGTCGTCGAGGACCCGGCGGGCCGATTCGGCGTCGGTGTCGGGCATCACCACGGCGAACTCTTCGCCGCCGTAACGGCCGATATGGTCGCTCTTGCGCAGACGCTGCTTGAGAAACAGCGCCAGGCTCTTGATCACCCGGTCGCCCATGGGGTGACCGTAGGTGTCGTTGACCTTCTTGAAGAAGTCGATATCGATCATCGCAAAGCTCAGCGGCTGGCTGTCGCGTTCGGCACGGAAACGCGCATCTTCGAGCAATTGCAGGGTATGGGTGTGGTTGTACAGGCCGGTCAGGCTGTCACGCACCATCCGCGCCTTGAGGCTGCGCGCGCGGGCAGCGCGGTTGCGTACGGTGGCGATCAGGTGGCGTGGCTTGATCGGTTTGGTGAGGAAGTCGTCGCCGCCTTCGCTCATCGCGTCGAGCTGCTTGTCCAGGTCGTCTTCGGCGGACAGGTAGATGATCGGCACGCTGACATAGCGGTCGTTGTGGCGGATCACCTGGGCCAGCTCCGGGCCGTTGCACTCAGGCATGTACATGTCGAGGATAATCAGGTCCGGCTGAAAGTCGGCCAGATGGCTCATGGCCTGGATCGGCTCGATCAGGGTGCGGGTGACGATGCCGGCACTGTTGAGCACGCGCTCGGTGTGCGTGGCCTGGGCCCGCGAGTCGTCGATGATCAGCACCTTGTAGGGTTCGTACTGCGACACGTTGGTCAGCACTTCGATACGTTCGAACAGGTTCGAAGCGTCCAGGCTGCCGGTGAAGAACTCCTGGCCACCGGCGCGCACCGCAGACAGGCGAGTCATGGTGTCGGTGTCTTCCGGGCTGAAGAACAGCAGCGGAATCTGGTGCTCCAGACCTTCCTGCACGCTTTTTGCCAGTTGCAGGCCGCAACCGGGGCCGGAGAAGTCGACTTCCATCAGGATCGCCGCCGGATGGCGCTCGCGCATGGCGTTGCGAAATGCATTGGCGCTGTCCAGGGCGATGGCGTTCATGCCGAAGAACTCGAGGCGCTGCACCAGCTGTTCGGCGCGTTCCAGATGCTGCAGTGCCAGGTAAACCGGTTTGCGCAGCGGTGGCAGCACGGTTTGCTCGAAACGGTCGCCGTGACGCAGGCCGGTACGTGACAGGCGCTGCAGCAGCTGGTTGAGCTGGCTGATCAGTTCGCTATTGAGACGGCCGCGGTTATCGGCCACCAGTTGCAGGCAGCTGTCGATTTCCTGGGCCAGCTGGCTGTGCTCGGCCTGATCGAAGCGCTCGGCGTAGCGCTGCAGCAATTCCGTGGCCTCGCGCAGTTCACCCATGCCGGCTTCGTTCCACTCACTGCGCTGCAGGCGCTGCCAGACTTCCAATACCTGACGCGCCTGATTGATCACGCGCTGGGCGAAGTGTTGCTTGAGGCGGTCGCGGCTGGGGTCTTCTTGCTCGATCATGGCCCAATTTCGGTTAGCGCAGCACGTGGCTACGGATGATGGCTTAGTGCTAGCAATGCTAACACTCGTTTGAATTATTGCGAGCACCGTCGATCTATTGGCGTCGGCCTTATGTCTATAGCATCACAGATACACCATTGGCATAACCGGCGCTAAGTTTGCCGTTCGCCGCTGCGCAGTCGGCCGCGCTTCCCTTATAGTGCAAGGCAGTTGCGCAACCCTGCTCAAGGGTTGTGGTCGAACCAACAGCGAGCGGGTTGTGCAGTCCGGTCGCGAGCTTGCTACTTGGGTAACAAAAGGACATTGCCATGCTGGATTGGAAGAACCGAACTGCCGAAGCGCGTGATGGCGCGGCAGGTGCTACCACCACCTCACAGAGTAAATCGACGGGAAGCCTGGTCACGCGGACGGTCGCTGGTCTGCTGGGGCTCTATCTGGTTGTGGCGCTGGTGGTGGGTTGGTATTGGAGCCAGGAGCCGGAGCAATTCTCCGTGCAACAGCGCGCCGAGGCCGCCGCCCAGACCAGCGGACGCAAGCTGGTGAATGGCTACACCACGGTGGAAACCCTTAAACAGGTCGCTGGCACCTTGCTCGATAAGCCGGGCGGTTACCTGTCCAATGACCTGGCGCCACCGGGCCTGTGGCTCGACAACATGCCGAGCTGGGAGTTTGGTGTGCTGGTGCAGGTACGTGATATGTCCCGCGCGCTGCGCAAGGACTTCACCCGTTCGCAGTCGCAATCCACCGAAGACGCCGATCTGGCCAAGGCCGAGCCGCGCTTCCACTTCGACCATAAAAGCTGGGCACTGCCGGCCTCCGAGGCTGAGTACGCCGAAGGCATCAAATCGCTGGACCGTTACCTTGAGCGGCTGGGCGACCCGAGCAAAGGCAATGCCCAGTTCTATACCCGCGCCGACAACCTGAACAACTGGCTGGGCGACGCCGCCACGCGTCTGGGTTCGCTGTCGCAGCGCTTGTCGGCCAGCGTCGGCCAGGTGCGTCTGAATACCGCTGTGGTCGACCCAGCACTGGCCGATAGCGTGGCCCAGGCCGATTTTGTCGAAGGCGTGAATTACGAAACGCCGTGGCTGCAGATTGACAATGTGTTCTACGAAGCCCGTGGGCAGGCCTGGGCGCTGGCCCATTTGCTGCGCGCTATTGAGGTGGATTTTGCCGATGTGCTGGCGAAGAAGAACGCCACCGTCAGCGTGCGCCAGATCATCCGTGAGCTGGAGGCCGCGCAGGAGACCCTGTGGAGCCCGATGATCCTCAATGGCAGCGGTTATGGCCTGCTGGCTAACCACTCGCTGGTGATGGCCAACTACATCTCGCGGGCTAATGCCGGGTTGATCGACCTGCGCCAACTGCTGTCGCAGGGCTAAGCGATGGCCTGGTCCGAAGCTGAGGTGGCGCACCGTGCCGCCTCTGATGCTGAGCGCATCGCCTGGGTTGACGAGGAGGATCGTCTGCTCGGCGGTGTGTTGCGCAGTGATCTGCGCGCGCGGCATCTGCTCGGGCGCGGCACCTACATTCTGCTGTTCAACAGTGCCGGCCAGCTGTGCGTGCATCGGCGCACCCTGAGCAAGGCGCTGTATCCCGGTTATTGGGATGTGGCGGCCGGCGGCATGGTGCTCGAAGGCGAGAGCTACGCCGAATCGGCCGCGCGCGAGCTGGCTGAAGAGCTGGGTATCGAAGACGCGCAGTTGGTCGAGCATGCGCATTTCCTCTACGACGCTCCGGAGAGCCGCCTGTGGTGCATGGCCTATTCGGCGGTGTCCGATGCGCCGTTGCGTTTGCAGCCGGAGGAGGTGCTGGAGGCGCGGTTTATCTCCATCGACGAGGCGCTGGCCGAAACCCAGCACCTGCCCTATTGCCCCGATTCGCTGGCCGCCTTGCAGCGCTATCTGGCCGCCACACGCTAGGCCCTCGATACCGGCCGAACCCCGCGTCAGTCCTGGCTTTGTGCAGGATATCCAGACGTTTTGTTCGGCATCCTGAACAACGTCGCCAATCCGCCGATTAATGGCGCATTTTTACACTTAGCAGTCGCGGCTTTTGCCGTTACACTGCGCCGCCTTCAAGCCCTGGCCGTGTATCGCCAGGGTGCGCTGCCCCTGCCTGAGTGGGGCTTCGCGGTCGACGTCTCAGAACCGTCTCGGGTTTGCTGCGCTTCGGCGATACTGCGTTAAAAACAGCCTCGGAATGCTCATTTACATCTCGTAAACTCCGCTTCCTCGGCTGTTTTTGCCTTGTCTCGCTCTAGCTCGCGAAATCCGAACCAGGTTCTTAGCGGTACTTGTCGACCAGTCGCTATCCTGACCCCTTCGAGGACCAACCGGTGGTCAAGAAAGCTTCCTCATTTGCCGCCCTCAGCGGCCTGGTGTATTCCACCGACAGCGGCCGGCATTGCCCGGGCTGCAGCCAGCCAGTGGACGCCTGCATCTGTAAACAGACCCTGATTCCCGAAGGTGATGGCATCGCCCGCGTGCGCCGCGAAACCAAAGGTCGCGGCGGCAAGACGGTGACCACCATCAGCGGTGTGCCACTGGCCGAAGAGCCGCTGAAGGATCTCGTCAGTGCCTTGAAGAAACGCTGCGGTTGCGGCGGCTCACTCAAGGATGGGGTTATCGAGATTCAAGGCGACCACGTCGAGCTGCTGATAGCCGAGCTGATCAAGCACGGTTTTAAAGCCAAGAAATCCGGCGGCTAAGCCAGTCTTTTCTAAACTTCCTCAGCTGGCCTTTGGTCACAGCTGAGTAATCGTCATTTCCAGACTTTAATCTGTACGCGTCTTGGCTGTGCCAAGGCCACTATCGCCAGCAAGGGAGACATCGATGTCTGCACGACGCACACGCAAAGATGACGGCAGCCAGTGGACCGTAGCGGACAGCCGCAGCGTCTATGGCATTCGCCATTGGGGCGCGGGTTACTTCGCGATCAATGACAAGGGCCGTGTCGAGGTGCGCCCGAATGGCCCGCAAAGCACGCCGATCGACCTCTACGAGCAATTGGATGAGCTGCGTTCCAGCGGTCTGTCACTGCCATTGCTGGTGCGCTTCCCGGACATTTTGCAGGACCGCGTGCGCCAGCTGACCGGCGCCTTTGACGCCAATATCGCGCGCCTGGAATACCAGAGCCCGTACACCGCGCTGTACCCGATCAAGGTCAACCAGCAGGAAGCAGTGGTGGAGAACATCATCGCCACGCAGAACGTCTCCATCGGCCTGGAAGCCGGCTCCAAGCCGGAGTTGATGGCGGTGCTGGCGCTGGCGCCGAAGGGCGGCACCATCGTCTGCAACGGTTACAAGGACCGCGAATTTATCAAGCTGGCGCTGATGGGGCAGAAGCTCGGTCACAACGTGTTTATCGTCATCGAGAAAGAATCCGAAGTGCAGCTGGTGATCGACGAAGCGGCCGAACTCAAGGTCGCGCCGCAGATCGGCCTGCGTGTGCGTCTGTCCTCGCTGGCCTCGAGCAAGTGGGCCGACACTGGCGGCGAGAAGTCCAAGTTCGGCCTTTCCGCAGCGCAGCTGCTGTCGGTGGTCGAGCGCTTCCGCGCGGCCAAGCTGGACCAGGGCATCCGCCTGCTGCACTTCCACATGGGCTCGCAGATCGCCAACCTGTCCGACTACCAGCACGGCTTCAAGGAAGCCATTCGCTATTACGGCGAGCTGCGTGGCCTGGGCCTGCCGGTTGACCATATCGACGTCGGCGGCGGCCTGGGTGTGGATTACGACGGTACCCACTCGCGCAACGCCAGCTCGATCAACTACGACATGGACGACTACGCCGGTGTCGTGGTCGGCATGCTCAAAGAGTTCTGCGATGCCCAGGAGCTGCCGCACCCGCACATCTTCTCGGAAAGCGGCCGCTCGCTGACCGCGCACCACGCCATGCTGGTGGTGCAGGTCACCGATGTGGAAAAGCACAACGACGAGATCCCCAAGATCGAGGACGTCACCAGCCTGCCGGAAACCGTGCGTTACTTGGTCGAGCTGCTCGGCCCGACTGATATCGAGATGGTTACCGAGACCTACTGGCGCGCCACGCACTATATGAGCGATGTGGCCACTCAGTACGCTGACGGCAAACTCAGCCTGACTGAAAAGGCCTTGGCCGAGCAGTGCTACTTCGCTGTATGCCGCCGCCTGCACAACTCGCTAAAGGCACGGCAGCGTTCGCACCGTCAGGTGCTCGATGAGCTCAACGACAAGCTGGCCGACAAGTACATCTGCAACTTCTCGGTATTCCAGAGCCTGCCGGACACCTGGGCCATTGGCCAGGTGCTGCCGATTCTGCCGCTCAATCGTCTCGACGAAGAGCCTATGCGTCGCGCTGTGCTGCAGGACCTGACTTGCGACTCCGACGGCAAGATCCGCCAGTACGTCGATGAGCAGTCGATCGAGACCAGCCTGCCAGTGCACGAAGTGCGCGAGGGTGAGGACTACCTGCTGGGGATCTTCCTGGTGGGTGCCTATCAAGAGATCTTGGGCGATATGCACAACCTGTTCGGCGACACCGACTCGGTGAACATCTACCAGAACGCCGATGGCAGCGTGTATCACGCCGGCATCGAGACCCACGACACCATCGAGGACATGCTGCGCTATGTGCACTTGTCGCCCGAAGAGTTGATGACCCATTACCGTGACAAGGTCGCCAGCGCCAAGATCAGCCCACGCGAGCGCACCCAGTTCCTCGACGCGCTGCGTCTGGGGCTGACCCGTTCGTCTTACTTGTCGTCCTAGGGAACAATCGATCTGCTGCGCGTCGGCCCTACTGCGTTAAAAACAGGCTCGGAATGCTCATGTACAAAAGTACACCCCGCTTCCTCGCCGTTTTGACCAGCCGAAGGCTGTTACTAACGTAGCGCCTTGTAGGGCTCTAGCTCGCGAGATCTTGAGCAGGTATAAGCTCACGCTGAATGCAAAAGGCCCCGCACTGCGGGGCCTTTTGCTGTCTGCTGACATTGGTTACAAAATCGTAGCCCGGATGCAATCCGGGGGCGATTAAGCCCCGAGCAGGCTCTGTCCACATACGCGTAGCACCTGCGCGGTGGCCGCGCCGGAACCGGGCTGGGCGAACCAGGCCACGGTTTCGGCGACGTCCTGCGGTAAACCGCCCTGGCCCATGGAGTTCATCCGTCGGCCGGCTTCGCGGATGGTCAGTGGGATGGCGGCGGTCATCTGGGTTTCGATAAAACCGGGTGCCACGGCGTTGATGCTGATGCCGCGCTTGGCCAGGGCCGGTGCCCAGGCCTGCGCCAGGCCGATCACCCCGGCCTTGCTGACTGCGTAGTTGGTCTGGCCCAGATTGCCGGCGATGCCGCTGATCGAGGCGATCAGCACCACGCGGCCGTTGTCGTGCAGCTTGCCGGCGTCCAGCAGGGCCTGGGTCAGCACTTGTGGGGCATTCAGGTTGACGTTGATCACCGAGTTCCAGAATGCATCGCTCATCTTCGCCAGGGTCTTGTCGCGGGTGATGCCGGCGTTGTGTACAACAATGTCGATGCCGTCCGGCAGTGCTTCGACCAGCTGTACGGCGGCATCATCGGCGCAGATGTCCAGGGCCAGGCCGCGTCCACCGAGGCGCGCAGCCAGAGCATCGAGGGCATCCTTGGCCGGCGGTACGTCCAGCAGCACCACCTCGGCGCCGTCGCGGGCCAGGGTTTCGGCGATAGCCGCACCGATGCCACGCGAGGCACCGGTGACCAGGGCCTTTTTGCCGGCCAGTGGGCGGGTCCAGTCTTTGACCTGTTCGCTGCAGGCGTTCAGGCGCAATACTTGGCCGGAGACATAGGCGCTTTTTGGCGAGAGAAAGAAGCGCAGCGCGCCTTCCAGCTGCGCTTCGCCACCCTTGCCGACGTAGATCAGCTGCACGTTGCCGCCACGGCGGATTTCCTTGCCCAGGGAGCGGCTGAAGCCTTCCAGCGAACGCTGCACGCTAGCGGCAATTGGGTCTTTCAGCGATTCCGGGGCGCGCCCGAGGATTACCACGCGCGGGCATTTGCCCAGGCCCTTGAAAGCCGGCTGGAAGAAGTCGCGCAGCTCAATCAACTGCTCGAACCGGGTCAGGTGGCTTGCATCAAACACCAGCGCCTTGAGTTTCGGGCCGTGTTCGGCGGTCCAGCGCGGCAGCTCGAACTGACCTTCGCGGGCTGCGTACAGGGCATCGGTCAGCTTGTGCGCGAAGGGCAGTACGGCGCTGGCCAGGCTGCCTTCGCCGCCCAGCAGCAGCGCGCCGTCCACCGGCCGGCTGCGCCCAGCCATCCAGCGCTCCAGCAGCAGCGGGGCCGGCAAACCGAGTGCGCTGACCAGACGGCGCCCGGACGTGGAGTTGGCAAAGGCGAGATAACGGTCGGACATGGAGCGGCTCCTGCGCATGGATCAAAAGTGCGCCCACTCTACGCAGCCCGTAGAAATGCGCAATTGACCGCATCCGCCTGCTGTGCCGGCAAGGCGGCCAATGCCACACTGCCGCGACAGGTTAGCCTGTGCGCCACTTATTAGAACCGGTTCTTAGCCCCCTTCTCGTTCAGGAGTCCTCCATGACCCAGCCGCGCCGCGTCGCCATCGTTGGTGGTAACCGTATTCCGTTCGCCCGTTCCAACACCGTGTATGCCACCGCGAGCAACCAGGAGATGCTGACCAGCGCACTGGATGGTCTGGTCGAGCGTTTCAACCTGCATGGCGAGCGTTTGGGAGAGGTGGTGGCCGGTGCGGTACTCAAGCATTCGCGCGATTTCAACCTGACCCGCGAATGCGTGCTCGGCTCGCGTCTGGCCCCGGAAACCCCAGCCTATGATCTGCAGCAGGCCTGCGGCACCGGCCTGGAAGCAGCGCTGCTGGTGGCCAACAAGATCGCCCTCGGGCAGATCGAATGCGGCATCGCCGGTGGCGTCGACACTACCTCGGACGCGCCAATCGGGGTCAACGAAGGGCTGCGCAAGATTCTTCTGCAGGCCAACCGTGGCAAGACCACCGGCGAGAAGATCAAGAGCCTGCTGCAAATTCGCCCACGCCACCTGGCCCCGGCCATTCCGCGCAACGGCGAGCCGCGCACTGGCCTATCCATGGGCGAGCATTGCGAGCTGATGGCGCAGACCTGGGCCATCCCGCGCGATGAGCAAGACAAGCTGGCCGTGGCCAGCCACCAGAAGCTCGCTGCCGCCTATGCCGAAGGCTGGCACGACGACCTGCTGACGCCGTTCCGTGGCCTGACCCGCGACCAGAACTTGCGCGCCGATATCAGCTTGGAAAAACTCGCCACCCTCAAACCCTGCTTCGAGCGCAGCCCGCGCGGCACCATGACCGCCGCCAACTCGACGCCGCTGACCGATGGCGCGTCCCTTGTGCTGCTGGCCAGTGAAGAGTGGGCCAAGGCGCGCGGCCTGCCGATTCTGGCCTACTGGAAGGACGGTGAAGCCGCCGCAGTGGATTTTGTTGGCGCGGGGAAAGAGGGCCTGCTGATGGCCCCGGCCTACGCCGTGCCTCGCCTGCTGGCGCGCAACAAGCTGAGCCTGCAGGACTTCGATTACTACGAAATTCACGAAGCCTTCGCCGCCCAGGTGCTGTGCACCCTCAAGGCCTGGGAAGACGCCGACTACTGCAAGACCCGCCTGGGCCTGGATGCGCCGCTGGGCTCCATCGACCGCAGCAAGATGAACGTCAAGGGTAGTTCCCTGGCGGCTGGTCATCCCTTTGCTGCCACCGGCGGGCGCATCGTCGCCAACCTGGCCAAGCTGCTCTCGGTGGCCCAGGAAGGCCGTGGCTTGATCTCAATTTGCGCCGCCGGCGGTCAAGGTGTGACTGCAATCCTGGAAAAGTAATCAAACAGCGGTATCCGCACGCGGTGCGGGTACTGATGTATGCAACTCCGTGATTTGGAGCGGCCCACCGAGGTGGAGCCGCTCTTTTTTTGTCCGCGTCATTTGATGACTGCGCGCGCCGTGGGAGGGGCTTTAGCCGCGATTGGTAGCGCTGCCAGGGTTCGTCGCGGCTAAAGCCCCTCCCACCTGCGCCCTGCACCCAACTGACAGTTCAGGTTGAGGCGGGCAATTGCGCCTGGGTATCGGCTTCGCCCTTCAGCAACGCCGCCTTGCGCGCCAGGCCCCAGCGGTAGCCACTGAGGCTGCCGTTGCTGGCGATTACCCGGTGGCAGGGCACCAGCAGGCCCAGCGGGTTGCTGGCGCAGGCACGAGCGATGGCGCGTGGATGGCTGCCCAGTTGCGCGGCCAGTTCGGCGTAGTTACGCGTCTGCCCCGGCGGAATCTGCTGCAGGGCGTGCCACACCTGCTGCTGAAAGGCCGTGCCGCGAATATCCAGCGGTAGCTGGGCGGCGCGCTGTGGTTCGCTGATCTGCGCCAGCACCTGGCGCAAACTATCGCCCAGGTCGGCGTTATCCTCGTGCAGCTCGGCGGCTGCAAAGCGTTGCTGCAGCTCACTTTGCAGCGCAGCCGGGTCGTCGCCAAACAGCAGCGCGCAGATGCCTTTGGCGCTGCTGGCCAGCAGCACGTGGCCGAGCGGGCAGGGCGCGATGCTGTAGCGCAGCTGTTCGCCCGCGGCCTGTTTACTGCGTTGCGCCGGGCTCAGGGCCGTCGCTTGCTGATACAGCGCGCGGGTGCCGGAGTAGCCGGCGTTCAGTGCGGCATCCAGCACGCTATTTGCTGTCGGCAACTGCTGTTCCAGGCGCGCGCGGCGTTGCGCCTCGCTCCAGGCTTTGGGTGTCAGCCCGGTACGCGCCTTGAAGGCGCGCGTCAGGTGCGAGGCGGACAGGCCGATGCGCGCTGCCAGCTGTTCGAGGGTTAGCGGCTGCTCACTGGTGTTGAGCAGCTCGCAGGCAGCCACCACTAGCGCATCCAGTTGTTCGGCCGGGCTCTGGCCCTGCGGCGAGCAGCGTTTGCATGGGCGAAAGCCGGCGACTGCAGCTGCCTCAGCATCGGAATGGAAACTGACGTTCTCCCGCCGGGGCCGCCGCGCCGGGCAACTGGGTCGGCAGTAGATGCCGGTGCTGCGCACGGCAAACACAAAACGGCCATCCTGCGCAGGGTCACGGTCGCATACGGCTTGCCAGCAGCGGTCGGCATCGAGCATGGCGAGATCCTCAATAAACATGGGCAGATTGTCGGCTGCGGCTGGCGGTCTGCCAATCCACATCTGACTTTCAAAGTAGCGCTCGGCCAGTGTTCGGTGCGCTCAGCCAACCTCGCCTAGACTCCCTGCATTCGCCACGGCGCACACGCAAGGAGAGGGCAATGTTCAGGCTGCGCCATATGGGACTGCTGTTGGTACTGGCCAGCGTCTGCGCCGCCGCGCAACCGTCGGTAGCGGTGCGCCTCGACACCAGTTTTGAGGAGCCCTACCAAGTGGTGGTCGATGGCCAGCTGGGCGGGTCGTCGGTCAAGGTACTCGAGTGCATCTTCAGCCGCATGCAGCAGCCTTATGAGATTCAGCTGACCTCGCTGCAGCGTGCCCGGCCCAACGTCAGCCGGCAGATCGCCGATGGCTTCTTCAGTTCGGCGCCCAATAGCCAGGTCGATGGTTACGCGGTGCTTTCGGCACCGCTGCTGATCGAGAAGTGGTACTGGTATGCGCTGGACCCCAGCCTGCTCAACCTGCCCATTTGGGACAAGCAGCTGAGGATCGGCAGCGTACTGGGCAGCAACAGCATGATCTGGCTCGAATCCAGGGGCATTCCGGTGGAGCAGAAGGTGCCACGCCTTGAGCAACTGGTAGAAATGCTCCGCCATGCTCGGATCAATATGCTGCTGGCCGATAGCAGCGCCATGCACAGCACGCTTGAGCAGATTCAGGACCCGCCGAAACTGCACCAGCGCTTTGTCCGTTATTCACCGCTCGGGGTGTATTTTTCCAAGGCATTTGTCGATGAGCACCCGGATTTTCTCAAGGCCTTCAACCGTCAGGTGGAAAGCTGCGCGCCGGCCAGCACTGAGCTGAGCGCTGCGGAACAGGCTTATCTACGCCAGTTGGCCGCGCAGCATGTGGCGCGCTGGGGGCAGCATGCGGACCTGCTCGCGGCATTGCGTGAGGCGCACAAACGCGGCAACAGTCTTGAGCGTATCAAGGAGCTGGATCGGCAATGGCGGCGCGAGCGCATCCTTGAGGAAAAGCCGCTGATCCGCCGCGTGCTCAACCTGCGCCCCTCGCAGTTACTGGCCGGTATCGCCCAGCAATACGCGCCATTGTTCAATGAGATTTTCATCAGCGATGCCAGCGGCCAACTGGTGGCGATGAGCGAGAGCACCAGTGATTACTGGCAGGCCGATGAGCCGGATTTTCAGCGTGCCGCGCCGCTGCCCAGTGGCGAGGTGTATATCGGCGCGATTGAGTATGACGGTTCGACGCAGAGCTTCCAGAGCAAGGTTTCGGCGCCGCTGTACGACCCCGATACAGGCGCACTGCTGGGCGTGATCAGCCTGGGCATCAATATCGAAACCGCATTCGGTGACAACCTGCCTTGAGCGCGGCTCGCCAGAACTCGCGCAGCTTCTAAGCTGAAGAACACCTGATTGTTCGCAAGGATGCCGCCATGTCGCGCCTCTGCTGCCTGTTGCTGTTATGCCTGCTGCCCTTATTGGCAGTGGCGGCGTTGCCGCTGAATGAACCGCAGCGAGCCTGGGTCGCCGAGCATGGGGTGATCCGCGTGGGCATAGAACGCAGCGGCTGGCCGCCGTTTGATGTACTGGACAAGCACGGTCAGCATCGCGGCCTCAGTGGCGACTACCTGGCGCTGCTCGGTCAGCGGCTGGGGCTGCGCTTTGAGCCGGTGCTGATGGACGACTGGGATAGCGCGCTGAAAGCCTTGCGCAGCGGCCAGGTCGACCTGCTGCCATCGGTGGCCAAAACCGCCGAACGTGAAGCCTTTATGGCCTTTAGCGACCCCTATCTGACCAGCAGCAGCCTGATCTTTACGCGCAGCGAACTGGCGGTGCAGCGCCTGCGTGACCTGGCCGGCAAGCGGGTGGCCATCGAGCGCGGTTATGCGCTGCAGCAGGCCCTGCGCGAGCAAGTCGAGGGCGTGCAGTTACTCGAAGTAGGCGACACCGAAGCGGCGCTGCGCGCAGTGTCGTCCGGCCGCGCGGATGCCTATGTCGGCGATATGATCGTGGCCAGTTATCTGATTCGTGAGCGCAACCTGACCAACCTCGAACTGCGCGGTGAAACCGGCCTGTCCAGCAGCGAGTTCCGCTTTGCCGTGCGCCCGGACTGGCCGCAGCTGGTGAGCCTGCTGAATCTGGCCATGAGTGACCTGAGTGACACCGAGCAGGAGGCAATCAAGGAGCGTTGGCTACCGCCGCTGACCGTATTCAACTGGCGGCGCTTGCTGGCTGTGGGCTGGCCTTATCTGCTTGGCTTGCTGGCGTTGGTGATTTTCGTGCTGGTGTGGAACCGCCGTCTGGCGGTGCAGATTGCCGAGCGCCAGCGTGCCGAGGCCGAAGCCAGCCGCCAGCGCAGCACCTTACTGGCGTTGATCAACGCGATTCCCGATCCGATCTGGTTCAAGGATGTCGACGGCCGTTATGTCGGCATCAACCAGGCCTGCGCCACGCTGTTCGGCCGCCCCAGTGAGGCGGTGCAGGGGCAGCGTGACGAGGCGCTGCTTGATCCGGCCTGGGCCGCCTCGCGCGCGGAGCATGACCGTATCGCCAGAAGCCAGGCAGAGCCGTTTGAAAGCGAAGGCTATTCGCTCTACCCGGATGGCCGGCGGGTGATCTTCGATACGTTGCGCACCACCTTCTATGACGAGCAGGGCCAATTGCTGGGGCTGGTCGGCATCAGTCGCGACATCACTGCGCGCAAGCAGGCGGAACAAGCCATGGCCGAGGCCAAGGAGCTGGCCGAAGAGGCGGCGCGGCTGAAGTCGGACTTTCTGGCCAATATGAGTCACGAAATCCGCACGCCGATGAACGCGATTATCGGCATGTCGCACCTGGCCCTGAAAACCGAGCTGAGCCCGCGCCAGCGTGATTACCTGGGCAAGATTCAGCAATCCGGCCAGCACCTGCTGGGGATCATCAATGACATCCTCGACTTCTCGAAGATCGAGGCCGGCAAGCTGACCATCGAACGCATCGACTTTGACTTGCAGCAGGTGCTGGAAAACCTCGCCAACCTGATCGGCGACAAGGTCGCCGGCAAAGGCCTGGAACTGGTGTTCAACCTCGATCCGCAGCTGCCGCAGCAACTGGTTGGCGACCCGCTGCGTCTCGGGCAGATCCTGATCAACTACGCCAACAATGCGGTGAAGTTCACCGAGCAGGGCGAGGTCGAGGTGATCCTGCGCGTCGAGCAGCGCGATGCCGAGCAGGTGCTGCTCTACCTTGGCGTGCGCGACACCGGTATAGGCCTGACGCCGGAGCAGATGGGTAGGCTGTTCGAGTCCTTCCAGCAGGCCGACACCTCGACCACGCGCAAATATGGCGGTACGGGCCTTGGGCTGGCCATTTGCAAGAGCCTGGCCGAGGCCATGGGCGGCAGCGTTGGGGTCGAGAGTCAGCCGGGGCAGGGCAGTCTGTTCTGGTGTCGGGTGCCGCTGGGCATTGCGCGCCAGCAAACCCAGCGGCAGCTGCCGCAGGCTGATCTGCGCGGGCGCAAGGTGCTGGTGGTGGATGACAACGACAGTGCGCGCCAGGTGCTGCACGACATGCTGGAAAGCATGAGCTTTCGCGTCGAAGCCGTGGCCTCGGGCATGGCTGCCCTGCAGCAGGTGCAACAGGCCAGCCTGCAGCGTGAGCCGTTCGACGTGCTGCTGGTCGACTGGCAGATGCCCGGCATGGATGGCATCGAAACCCTGCGCCGGGTGCGTGAACTCAATCTGCAACCGCCACCGCATCTGCTGATGGTCACCGCCCATTGCCGTGAGGAGGTGCTGCTGGGCGCGGAGAAGGTCGGTGTTGAGGATGTGCTGCTCAAGCCGCTCAACCCCTCGCTGCTGTTCGATGCGCTGATCCGCAGCCTGGCCGGCGAAGGCCCGGCGCAGGGCTTTGCACGCTTGCCGGCGGGTGAACAGATTCCCAATTTCGGCTCATTGCGTGTGCTGCTGGTGGAAGACAACGAGCTGAATCGTGAAGTGGCCTGCGGCCTGCTGCAGGAAAGCGGTTTGCAGATCGATCAGGCCGAGCATGGCGGCATCGCCCTCGAGCTGCTGCGCGGCCATGCCGACGGCTATTACGCCCTGGTGCTAATGGACATGCAGATGCCGGTGCTGGACGGCATCGCCACCACCGAGGCGATCCGCCGCGAGCCGCGCTTTGCCGCGCTGCCGATTGTCGCCATGACGGCCAACGCCATGCCGGCCGACCGTGAGCGCTGCCTGGCCGCCGGGATGAACGATCACCTGGGCAAGCCGATTGAGCCGAACGAGCTGTGGCATACCCTGGCGCGCTGGATGCCGACCCAGGCCGAGTCGCTGGCTGCGTCGCCCCGCGTAGCCGAAACGGCCGTGGACTGGCAGCTGCCGGGGGTGGATATCGATAGCGGCCTGCGCCGGGTGCTCGGTAAGCGCGAGCTGTATCAGCGTCTGCTCGGCAAGTTCGCTGCCAGTCAGGCGGATTTCCCCGCGCAGCTGCGCGCCGCGCTGGCGGCCAACCAGCAGGAGAGTGCCGAGCGTCTGGTTCACAGCCTCAAGGGCCTGGCCGGCAACCTCGGCGCGACGGACCTGGCGGCTCAAGCGGCGGCCCTGGAGAGTGCGATCAAGGATGCCCGTCACGATGAGCTGGACGGCCTGCTGGCCGAGTTGCAGCAGAGCCTGGAAGCGCTGGTGGCGGCGATCCTCGGGCAATTTCCTGTTGAGCCGCCGCACGAATCGATGGTCGTGGATATCGAGCAATTGCAGCAGCTGTGCCGGCAGTTACAGCGGCTGTTCGCCGAGGACGATCCGCGCGCTGGAAAACTCTTCGATGAACAGGCCGAACTGCTGCGCAGCGCCTTTACTAGTGAGTATGCGGCGCTGGCTGCAGCGGTGCGTGGGTTTGACTTCGAGCAGGCGCTGGCGCTGCTGCAGGCCGCTGCCGGACAACGGCAACTGAGACTATGAGTGGGGAGTGGTGATGGACAACATACTCGACCGGCCGGATCAGCCCTTGGTGCTGGTGGTGGACGATACCCCGGAAAACCTCGAACTGATGAGCGGGCTGCTGCTCGGCAGCTATCGGGTCAAGGTTGCCAGCAGTGGCGTCAAGGCGCTGCGCATCGCCGCCGGCAGCCAGCAGCCGGATCTGATCCTGCTCGACATCATGATGCCGGAGATGGACGGTTACGAAGTCTGCCGCCTGCTCAAACTCAATCCGGCCACGGCGGATATTCCAGTGGTGTTTCTTACCGCCAAGAGCGAGGTGGCCGATGAACAGCACGGCTTTGATCTGGGCGCGGTGGACTACATCACCAAACCGATCAGCCCGCCCCTGGTGCTCGCCCGCGTACACGCGCATTTGCAGCTCAAGGCCAGTGCGGATTTCCTGCGCGACAAGAGTGAATACCTGGAGCTGGAAGTGCGTCGCCGCACCCGCGATATGCAGCGCCTGCAGGAGGTCACCATCGAGGCCATGGCCAGCCTTGCGGCCATGCGCGACAACCCTTGCGGTAAGCACCTGGCGCGTATCGAACCCTACATGACCACTCTGGCCACGGCGCTGGCCCATCAACAGCCGGCGCTGGCCGATGAGTTGAACCGCGAACGCATCACTCAGCTGGGTAAATCAGCACTGCTGCATGGCATCGGCAAACTGGTGCTGCCGGATCGCATCCTGCTCAACCCGATCCAGCAGCTGCAGGGCGAGGATCTGCAATTGCTGCATCGGCATACCGAAGCCGGGCGTGATGCCTTGCTGGCCGCCGAGGCCAAGCTGGGCAACGTCACCGATTTTCTCCGCGATGCCCGCGATATCGTCTATAGCCAGCATGAGTGCTGGGACGGCAGCGGCTACCCGCAGGGCCTGCTGGGCGAACAGATTCCACTGACGGCCAGGTTGATGGCGGTGGTCGGTGCCTATGAGGAACTGACCAGCCACCACCTGTATCGGCCGTCGTGCAGCCACGCCGAAGCGCTCAAGCAGATCAGCGCGGCCAGTGGTACGCGCTTCGATCCCTCGGTGGTGCTGGCCTTTATCGAAGCCGCCGATGACTTCGCCAACATCGCCCAGCGCCTGGCTGACGACGCGGCGGCGATTCATGCCGAGCTGCAGCGCCTGGATGAGTCACTGGGCGAAAGCATCGAGCTGACCCTGCCTGCGGGTTGATCACTGCCAGTCGAGGCTCAGCTCGGCCTGCCAGGCGAAGCGTTCAAAATGGCTGGTCACCACCTTCTTCAGGCTTTCCAGGCCTTCGCTGCTGGCGCTTTGCACGCTCAGGCGCAGGCCATCCGCTTCGGCCAGCAGCAGTGCCAAGCCGCTGTCGAACTCGATACGTCCTTGTTGTTCATCGAAGCTCACCGGAATCTTGTGGGCGAAGTGTTTGCACAGCCGGCTGATGTAGCGGGCCGGTGTATCCGTGACGACATAGGCGCTGGCGTTCAGTGGCATGGGGTTCTCCTGGTCAAGTGACGGCTTAATAGCCAACGGTAAAGCGCTGGCGCAGGTGATGTGGGCGCTCCAGCTCATCGATGATGGCTACCGCGAGGTCTGCGACCGAGATCTGCGCCGGGGCGTCGCCATTCATCAGTAACTGGTCGCCGCCGATGCGGAACTGTCCGCTGCGTGCGCCCGGCTGCAACAGCGCGGGCGGTGAGATAAAACTCCAGGCCAGAGCGGTTTCAGTTTTCAGCAGGTTGAGGGTTTGCCGCGCGCCTTCGGCGCCTTCCTTGTACGCGGCGGGGAAGTCCGGAGTGTCGATCAGCTGCAGGTTTGGGGCGACATACAGGCTACCTGCGCCGCCGACCACTAGCAGGCGCTGTACGCCGGCCTGTTTGCTGGCTGCGATGATCGCCTGGCTGCCCTGGATAAAACGCTGGCGAATATCAGCCGTGCCCCAGCCCGGATTGAACGCGTGGATCACTGCGTCATGGCCTTTGAGTTGCTCGGCCAAGGCGTCGGCGTTGTAGGCATCGCCAGCGACGGCATTAAGCGCCGGGTGCTGTGGCAGTTTCGCGGTATTACGGACGATGCCGGTGACCTGGTGGCCACGGTCCAGGGCTTCTTGCAGAACAGCTGCGCCAACAAAGCCACTGGCGCCGATCAGAGCGAGTTGCATGGGATGTCTCCAGTTGGGATTAAGTGGGGTAGATAATCGCAGCTGGGTAAAGCGCAGAAAAATAGGCTAAAAAGGCTTTAACTATTAAGCAGGGCTTACGAATGGAGCAGTTAAAGCGCATGGCAGTGTTTGCCACCGTGGTCGATCGTGGCTCCATGGTGGCAGCGGCTGAGGTGTTGGGTATGACGGCATCGGCAGTCAGCCAGCAGATACGCAAGCTGGAAGAAAGCACCCAGGTCAACCTGCTGCACCGCACTACGCGCAAGCTGACCCTGACCGAGGCGGGCGCGACCTTCTATCAGAGCTGCGCCCAGGTGCTGGTACTGGCGCAGCAGGCCGAGCAGCGCTTGGCCGAGTTGCGCGATGCGCCGGTGGGCGAGCTGCGCATTGCCGCGCCAGTGGGGTTTTCCGGGCGACGGCTCAGCGCGGCACTGGCGCCGCTGTTACAGGCGCACAGTGGACTCAGTCTCAAGCTGTTCTTCCATGATGAGCAAATCGATCTGATTGAGCGGCGCATCGATCTGGCCATCCGCGTCGGCCACCTGGAGGACTCCAGCCTGGTGGCGCGGCATATCGGTGATACGCGTATGCTGCTGTGCGCAGCACCCGCCTACCTGCTGCGCAAGCCGCCGATCAATCATCCCCGCGACCTGATAGGCCTGGACTGGCTGATTTTGCACAGTGACAGTGCGTTCAACTTGCTGGAGTTGCGCGGGCCCGATGCCCAGGTCGAGAAGCTGCGGGTGGAAAGCCGGGTGTGCTGCAACAACATCCTGGCGGTGCGCCATTTCACCTTGGCCGGTATGGGCGTATCGCTGCAACCGGAGCAGGAAGTGCGTGAGGAATTGGCCAGTGGCCGCCTGCGTGAGCTACTGCCGCACTGGCGCATGCCGCTATTCGGTATCTACCTGGTGACGCCGCGCCGTGATGCGCAACCGGCCAAGGTTCGCTATGCCATCGAGGCGTTGCGTCAGCATCTGCTGGCGCCCTGACTGCGGCCGGCAGACCGTTGAGCAACGTAGGTCGTTTTCAACGCTTTGCTATTGCCAGTCGAGGCTCAACTCGGCTTGCCAGGCAAAGCGCTCGAAGTGGGTGGCTATCAGGTGCTTGAGCTTGTTCAGGTCCTGCGGGTTATTACTCAGGACAGTGATATGCAGGCCGGTTCGATCCGCATGCAGGTGTGAGAGGCCGAAGGCAAATTCGATGCGCCCGTGGTGGTCACCGAAACTGACTGGCAGCTTGTGCGCAAACTGCGCACACAGGCGGCTGATGTAGCGTGCAGGCGTATCGGTGACGACATGGCTGGAGGCGATGTGCAGCGCGGCGATGCCATTGCAGCGTTTAGGGTGCGCGTGGCGCTTGGCGGCCAGACTGCCCAGTGCGTTGCGCGCCTTAAGATGTGGCTGCTGGGGCAGGGGGCTGCTGCCAGATTGGGCATGTTTCACAGTTGTTTCCCCCAATCATGCAGGCTCAGGCGAGGCGCCTTCGCGGGGTGGCGGTAAGGGGCCTTGCGCGTGGCATGACCGGCTGGCGAATATACAGCGAATGGGACAGTGTTAAATCCCTTTTGGTTGCATGGCGCGTGTGTTTGTAACGCCGGGTTTGCTGCATGTGCGCTGCTCAACACATCGCCAGTCGGCATGATTGAGCGGTTTGCCCTGCCTTCGATGTGCCTGGGTGGCGCCAGGTAATGCGGGGTGTGCTGACACGAGGGTGGGCGCTGCGTAAAGATTGCCGTATAACGGGCGGCAGAGTCGACTTGGGCAACACAGGATCCCTGATTAAAGCTGATGAAGACGCCAAAACGTATTGAGCCCCTGGTCGAAGCCGGGCTGGTCGATGAAGTGATACGCCCGCTGATGAGCGGTAAAGAAGCCGCGGTCTACGTGGTGCGCTGCGGTGAGGAACTGCGCGTCGCCAAGGTCTACAAGGAAGCCAATAAACGCAGTTTTCGCCAAGCCGCCGAGTATCAGGAAGGCCGCAAGGTACGCAACAGCCGTGATGCCCGGGCCATGGCCAAAGGTTCGAAGTACGGCCGTAAGGGCCAGGAAGATGCCTGGCAGAATGCCGAGGTTGCCGCCTTGTTCCGCCTGGCCAACGCCGGGGTGCGGGTGCCCAAGCCGTATGACTTCCTTGAAGGCGTGTTGCTCATGGAACTGGTCGATGACGGTGAGGGCGACGCGGCTCCGCGTCTCAATGATGTCGACCTGCACCCGGACGATGCCCGCGAATTCCACGCTTTTATGATTCATGAAGTGGTGAAAATGCTCTGCGCTGGCCTGGTGCATGGTGACCTGTCGGAATTCAACGTGCTGCTTGATCCGGGTGGCCCGGTGATTATCGACTTGCCGCAAGCGGTGGATGCGGCCGGCAACAACCATGCGTTCAAGATGCTTGAGCGCGATGTGCGCAACATGGCTGAGTATTTCGGTCAGTTTGCCCCGGAATTGAAATTCACCAAGTACGCCAAGGAAATGTGGGCGCTCTATGAGGCCGGTGAACTGACCCCAGAGAGCCCGCTGACGGGTGAATTCGATGATCCTGAAGAAGAAGCCGATATCGATGCGGTGATGCGCGAGATCAAGGCCGCCTTGGCCGACGAAGCGCGCCGTCAGGCGCTGCTGAATGCCGAAGATGAACCCAAGGGCGAAGAGCCGCCACCGCCTTGGGCGCAATAGACAGGGCGTGCCGCTGATAAAAAATGCCGCTTACCTGATCAGGTAAGCGGCATTTTTTTGCGCTGAATATCTTGGGCGTTTGTCTGGCTTACAGCCGCGTGGCCTTGAACGTATCGCAGCGGCCGACATTGCCGCCGTCGAAACCGGTCTTGAACCAGCGCACGCGCTGCTCTGAGGTGCCGTGGGTGAAGGAGTCAGGCACCACCTGACCGCGAGCCTGCTTCTGCAAGCGGTCATCGCCGATGGCATTGGCGGCGTTCAGCGCCTCTTCAATATCGCCTGGCTCCAGCCAGTCATGCCGACGCTGGCCATGGAAGGCCCACACGCCCGCCAGGCAATCGGCCTGCAACTCCTGGCGTACCAGTAGCCCGGTCGCGCCTTCCACCCGCTCGCCACGCTGGCGGGCGGCGTTGACCTTGGCTGAGACGCCGAGCAGGGTCTGCACGTGGTGGCCGACTTCATGGGCAATCACATAGGCCTGGGCAAAGTCGCCGGCCGCGCCAAAGCGCTGTTCCAGCTCGCGGAAGAACGCCAGGTCGATATACACCCGCTGATCGCCAGGGCAATAGAACGGCCCGACCGCCGAGTTGGCAAAGCCACAGGCGGAATTCACCCCGCTGCGAAACAGTACCAGGGTCGGGTCCTTGTACTGCCGATTGGCACCCTGGAAGATTTCCCGCCAGGTGTCCTCGGTATCGCCGAGCACGGCGCGGACGAACTCCGACTGCTCGTCATTGGCGGCAGGCGTTGAGCGTTGCGGCGCACTGACCGAGCCGCCCTGCATGGCTTGCCCGGCCAGTTGGCCGAGGATCTGCATCGGGTCCTGGCCGCTGAGCAGGCCGACGATCACCACGATGGCCACGCCACCGAGGGTCAACCCCTTGCCGCCGCCCATGCGTGAGCCGCTGCCGCGTGCGTCCACCACGTTGTCACTGCGTCTTCCGCGTTTCCAGCGCATCGCTATCGTCCTGTGTGTATGCCGAGCTTGAGTGTCGTCCGCTGGTGTGCGCTACGCCAGTGCAGTCGTCACTTATTCAATGGTGGGGTATTCGCTGATCACCCGCTCTGCGCCTTGCTTATCCAGGCCGATGACTTGATAGGCATCGCGCACATTGCCGTATTCCATACCTGGTGAGCCGGCTGGCATGCCGGGTACGGCCGCGCCGAGCAGGTCGGGCTGTTTGCGCATTTTGAGAATGTCGGCGGCCGGTACGTGACCTTCGACAAACTGGCCGTTGATCACCCCGGTGTGGCAGGACGACAGGCGCGGCGGCACGCCCAGGCGCTGTTTGACCGCACTCATATCGGTTTCGACATGGTCGACAACGTTAAAGCCGTTGTCCTGCAGGTGGCTGATCCAGGCCTTGCAGCAACCGCAGTTGGTATCGCGGTGTACGTCGATGGTCAGGGGTTCGGCGGCGAAACTCAGGCTGCTGACAAACAGCCCGGCGAGAACAAGCAACTGGCGCATCGGGTAACTCCTGGCAGGTGAAAGGCTGAGCATAGCGCCCGGCGGCCGTGGCTAACCACCGTCGATTTCCGAAAGGCGCGGTGGGGGCTTATGCTGCGTGCTCGATTTCTGGGGTAGGGGCTGTCCATGTTGTTTGCACGCGTAGTACTGGTGATTCAACTGTTGGCATTGGCGGGCCTGGGCCTGGCCTATTTTGTCCGCCCCCATGAAATGGCCAACCTCAGCGGCATGCTGCTGATGTCGCCAGCGGCTGCCACCGATATGCGGGCGTTCTACGGTGGCCTGCAACTGGGTCTGGCGGCGTTTATCGGCCTGTCGCTGAGCCGGCTGGACTTCACCCGCGCAGCGTTGACCCTGCTGGTGCTGCTCTACAGCGCCCTGGCGCTGGCGCGGATTGGCGGCCTGTGGCTGGATGGCGGCGCGCAGCAGACCTTCAATCTCTACGCGCTGCTGCTGGAAGTGGTCTCGGTGGGGCTGTGCTTCTGGGCGCTGCGCGGTTTGCAGCGCGTCTGAGTCAGCGTGCGACGGGGAAGCCTTCGAGGATTTTGGCCACGCCACGGTCGAAGTTTTCCTGGCTCATGTCCGGGTTGTGCAGCTGCCGGTTGATCTGCGCCTGAAACAGCACTGCCTGGGTCTTGCTATCGAGAATGCGCAGGGCTAAGCGTGCGCGCTCATCTTCGGTGGCGTGGGTCTGGGTGTAGACCGTACCGCCCACCGCTATCGGGGTGAGCTCAATTCCTGCTTCATGCTCCAGCCCCAGGGCATAGATGACCTGCATATCGGGCTGCGTTTCGGTGAAGCGATAGCCCTTGGCGCTGAGTGCGTTCTGCACTGCCTGATTAAAGCGCTGCTCCAGATCCGTACGATGGCCGCTGGTCCTGACCGCGCGCACGTTGAAGCTCTGATACGAGGTGCCTGGTGTCGGTTGCAGCACCTGTATCGACGGTTCGGGCGTGCTGGTGCAGGCGCTCAGCAGGGGCAGCAGTAGAGCTAACAGATAACGGCGCATCGGCGACTCCTTGAGTTGGGTGTCCAGACACCCTGGCCAGCGCAGTCTAGGCCGGGTGGCGCAACCTTGCGCCAATCCGCCGATGGGTCTGTTGCTTGCATCCTGTGTCGCTGTGGGTGGCGCGGTAACGCTAGCGGCGCTCCAGCAATACACCCGATTCCATATGGTGGGTGTAGGGGAACTGGTCGAACAGCGCGCAGCGCGTCACCTTGTGGGTGTCATTCAGCTGGGCGATGTTGGCGGCCAGGGTTTCCGGGTTGCAGGAGATATACAGAATGCGCTCGAAGCGCCGGGTCAGTTCGCAGGTGTCTGGGTCCATGCCGGCGCGCGGCGGGTCGACGAATACGCAGCCGAAGTCGTAGCTCTTCAGGTCGATGCCGGCCAGACGCCGGAACGGCCGCACCTCATTCAGTGCTTCGGTCAGCTCTTCGGCGGACAGGCGCACCAGGCTGACGTTATCCACGCCGTTGTCGGCCAGGTTGGCCAGGGCGGCATTCACCGAGGACTTGCTGATCTCGGTGGCCAGCACATTACGCACGCGGGTGGCCAGCGGCAGGGTGAAGTTGCCATTGCCGCAGTACAGCTCCAGCAAATCGTCTGAGCGTTCACCGAGCGCCTCGTAGGCCCAGGTGAGCATCTTCTGGTTCACTTCGCCGTTGGGCTGAGTGAACGCGCCCTCTGGCTGGCGATAGCTGAAGGTGCGGCCAGCGACCTGCAGTTTTTCCTCGACATAATCCCGGCCGATAACGATGCGCTTGCCCTTGGAGCGGCCAATGATGCTGACCTGCAAATCGGCCGCCAGTTTTTCAGCTTCAGCCTGCCAGGCGGCATCCAGTGGGCGGTGGTAGCACAGGGTGATCAGGCCATCGCCGGACAGAGTGGTGAGAAACTCGACCTGAAACAGCTTGAAGCTCAGGGCGCTACTGGCTTGCCAGGAGGTCTTCAGGCGCGGCATCAGCGCATTGATCTGCGCGCTGGCGATGGGGAAGTCTTCGAAGAATATCGGGTTGAGGTTATCGCCGGCCTCGAACATCGCGTAGTGACGGTCCTCACCCTCGCGCCACAGGCGGAATTCGGCGCGCAGGCGGTAGTGCTCGCGCGGCGACTCAAATACTTCGGGGGCGGGTGCATTGAACGGCGCCAGCAGCTCGATCAGGCGCTGCTGCTTGTCAGCAAGCTGGGCGGCGTAGGTGGCGGGATCGAACTGGGAACGGCTCATGCGGGACTCTTTTCAAAAAGGAAGCGGGTGGGCTATTGCCCACCCGCAAGGTCATCAGGCGAAGTACGCCAGTTTGATCGCAAACAGTACCGAGAGCACCACCAGCGCCGGGTTGAGGTCGCGCCAGCGGCCGGCCAGCAGCTTGATCAGGGTCCAGGCGATAAAGCCGAAGGCAATGCCGTTGGCAATCGAGAAGGTCAACGGCATGGCCAGGGCGGCAACCACCACGGGGGCGGCGACAGTAAGGTCGTCCCAATCGATCTGCGCCAGGCTGCTCATCATCAGCACGGCGACGAACAGCAGCGCCGGTGCGGTGGCGAAGGCCGGTACGGCGCCGGCCAGCGGGGCGAAGAACAGCGCCAGGAGGAACAGGATTGCCACCACGCAGGCGGTCAGACCGGTGCGCCCGCCGGCGCTGATGCCCGCAGCGGATTCGATATAGCTGGTGGTGGTCGAGGTGCCCAGTGCCGCGCCGGCCATGGTCGCGGTGCTGTCAGCCAGCAGGGCGCGGCCGAGCTTGGGCATCTTGCCGTCCTTGTCCAGCAGGTTGGCCTTCTGCGCCACGCCGACCAGGGTGCCGGAGGTGTCGAACAGGTCAACGAAGAGGAAGGCGAAGATCACGCTGAGCAGGCCGATATCCAGCGCGCCCATGATGTCCAACTGCATCAGGGTCGGGGTCAGTGACGGTGGCATCGACACCACGCCATTGAGCTGCGACAAGCCGAACAGAATCGACAGGCCAGTGACCAGCAGAATGCCGATCATCACCGCGCCGGTTACGCGGCGGTAAGCCAGCGCGGCAATTACGAAGAACCCCAGGCAGGCCAGCAGTGGGCCGCCCTTGCTCAGGTCACCGAGGCCGACCAGGGTGGCCGGGTTGTCCACCACGATGCCAGCGTTTTTCAGCGCAATGATCGCCAGGAACAGGCCGATGCCCGCCGCGATACCCGAGCGCAGGGCCAGCGGGATGCTGTTGATGATCCACTCACGGATCTTGAAGATCGACAGCAGAAAGAAGATTGCGCCGGAGAGAAACACCGCGCCGAGAGCAGTCTGCCAGGTGTATCCCATGGTCAGCACCACGGTGTAGGTGAAGAAGGCGTTCAGACCCATGCCCGGTGCCAGAGCAATCGGGTAGTTGGCCAGCAGGCCCATGATGGCTGAACCAAGCGCCGCTGCCAGGCAGGTGGCAACGAATACGGCACCTTTATCCATACCGGTTTCGGCCAGCATGTTGGGGTTGACGAAGAGGATGTAGGCCATGGTCAGGAAGGTGGTCAAACCCGCCAGAAGCTCGGTGCGCACCGTGGTGTTATGGGCTTTGAGTTGGAACAGTCTTTCCAGCATGTGGCACTCCCCGTAACGGCGTTTTTGCCGTGTTTATGCAAACCGAAAGCAAAGCACATCCACGCGTGGGTGCATGTTTTTGCTGGCGATCTGGAAAAAGGCGCGCATCATATCAGCTCGTCTGGAGCTGGTGAATTTATGACCGCTCGGACAGTTTATGCACGGCCACTACAAGGAGCGAAACGATGACTGCACGGGCCCTGATCAGCGTTGCCGATGGTGTCGAAGACCTCGAATGCGTGACCCTGATTGATGTACTGCGGCGTGCTGAGGTTGAGGTGGTAGTTGCCAGCATCGAAAGTCGGCGGATGATCACCTGCGCCCGTGGCACGCGGCTGACGGCCGACACCATGCTGGTGGATGTACTGGCTCAGCCCTTCGACCTGATCGTGTTGCCCGGCGGCATGCCGGGCGCGCAACACCTGGCCGAGCACGAGCCGCTGGCCGAGCGGGTGCGCGAGCAGGCCAAGGCCGGCAAGTTGTTCGCCGCCATCTGCGCCGCCCCGGCCTTGGCGTTGCAGCACTATGGTGTGCTTAAACAGCGGCGCATGACCTGTTATCCGGCGTTCAGTGATCGCCTGAGCGGTTGTGTATTTGTCGACCAGCCGGTGGTGGTCGATGGCAACTGCATCACCAGCCAGGGCCCCGGTACCGCCCTGGAGTTTGCCCTGACCCTGGTTGAGCAGCTGTGTGGCAAGGCCGTGCGCAAGCAGGTGTCGGAGGCCATGCTGGTCGGCTAACCCGTTAGTCGTGGGTTCGCTCAGGGCCTTGCGGGTGCAGATGATCGCGCTTGGCCAGCTCGGGGAACAGGCGGATCCATATCCCGGTGACCAGAATGGCGCCCACGCCGCCGATCAGCACTGCCGGCACCGTGCCAAACCAGGCCGCGCTGACCCCGGCGCGGAAGTCCCCAAGCTGATTGGACGCGCCGATAAACAGGCCGTTGACCGCGCCGACGCGGCCGCGCATTTCGTCCGGGGTTTGCAGCTGCACGAAGGCGCCGCGGATCACCATGCTGATCATGTCTGCCGCGCCCAGCACTACCAACGCCGCCAGGCTGAACCAGAGTGAAGTGGACAGGCCGAAGCCGATGGTCGCCACACCGAAGATCGCCACCGAGGTGAACATCACCGGGCCAACCCGCCGCTCAATGGGAAAGCGCGCCAGCCACAACGACATCAGCAGCGCACCCACCGCCGGTGCCGAGCGCAGCAGACCGAGCCCCCAGGGCCCGGTGAGCAGAATGTCCTTGGCGAATACTGGCAGCAGCGCGGTGGCGCCGCTGAGCAGCACCGCCAGCATGTCCATCGACACCGCGCCGAACACGGCTGGGCGGCTGCGAATAAAGCGAAAACCGGCCAGCAGTGAACCCAGCGAGACCTTCTGTTTCAGCGGCAGCTGGCGCGCCGGCAGGCTGAGCATCAGGCTCAGGGCGCAGCCATATAACAGCACGGCCGGGCCGTAGACCCAGTGCGTGCCGAGCGCATAGAGCAATCCGCCCAGCGCTGGCGCAATGATGGTGGCGGCTTGCATGGCCGATGCCGAAGCGGCTACTGCGGCGGGGAACAGCCCAGGCGGCACGATATTCGGCAGCAAGGCCTGGGTGGTCGGCATCTCGAAGGCGCGGGCGGTGCCGAGCAGAAAGGCAATCACGAAAATCATCTCGCGGCTGATGCCACCCGCGCCGCTGCCGAGCAGCAGGCTCAGGGCAATCAGTCCCTGCGCGCCCTGGCAGAGCGCGGCCACCTTGCGCCGGTCGAAGCGATCGGCGACATGCCCGGTGAGCAGAATAAACAGGATCTTCGGCAGAAATTCGATCAGTCCGACCAGGCCGAGGTCGAGCACGTTGCCGGTCAGCGCATACATCTGCCAGCCAATCGCCACGGTAATCATCTGGAAGCCGCTGGCGGTAAACACCCGGGCGAACCAGAAGGCGAGAAACGGGCGCTGATGACGGAGCAGAAGCTGGGACATGGCCGAAATGGCTCGGACGGCTGGCGGGAGACGCAGCCTAGCATGCGTCTGCGCGGGCCGGAGCCGGGGCCTGGCAATTGAGAAGTCTGATACGCGCGCAGGGAGTAAATCTGACCTTAAAGGCAGGTTTTTATTCTGTTGTGGGAATGACTTGGGTAGAATCTGACTTTCAGGTCAATAAGTCTGTCGTCTACGCTGATTCTGCTCCGTCTTGGTAAGCGGTGCGCCTGTCACTCTCTTGTTCAAGCAAACGGCCAGGCTGCTCTGGCCCCGAGGAACGGACATGTCCACTCCTGATTTATCCCGTCGCGCCTTTCTGCAAGGCAGCGTTATCGCCGGTATCGGTATCAGCTTCGCCCCACTGGGCAGCAAGGCTTTTGCGGCATTGTTCGAAGAGCGCGTCACGCGCATGCCACAGCCCTGGTATGACGCCAGCGGCAAAGCCGTGGCGCGTATTGATGGGGTGTCCAAAGCCGTAGGCGGCAAGGTGTTTGCCCGCGATATCCGCGCCAAGGACATGCCCGGCTGGCCGCAGCAGCAAGGCCATGCGCTGTTGCTCAAGGCCACGCGCACCGAACAGCTGTATCAGGGCTTCGATCTGTCAGTGCTGCCGGCCGAGTTGCAGCCGCAACGGGTGGTCACCGCCAGTGACCTGGTTAAGGACGGCATCGCCTTTCCGGATGGCCACAATCTCGACCCGCTGCTGCCCGAGGGCCAGGTGCCGATGTTTATCGGCCACCCGGTGGCGCTGCTGATCTGGCATGACTTCGAGCGCTATCGCCAAGCCAAGAACATTCTCAAGTTCAACGACAAGGTGATCCGCTACGGCGAGCAAGCGCCGGCGTTCCAGAGCGACCCTTACGGCAGCTTCCGCTTCGTGCGGGTCGGCGGCGCTACGCCGTTTGAGGTCGACAAGTTCTCCAGCCTCAAGGACAGCATGCTGTTTCCACTGATCCACAACCGCAAGCCGGCCTGGGGCGAGGGCAAGGTCAGTGGTGACCTGACCCAGCAGGGCCTGTACCACGCCGAGCAGATGCTTCAGCAGCTGCAGACACCGCCGGACGACTGGCTGGTGTTCGATGAGCGCTTCACCACCCAATCCATCGAGCCCGCCGCGCTGGAAGCGGACAACGGCAATGGCTGGTTCGACGTGGCCAGTGGCACCCTGCATTTTGTGGTCGCCACCCAGTGCCCGTTTGAAGTGGCCGAGCAGACCGCGCATATGCTCGCGCCGTCGCGCTTTGGCGTGAAGAAACTTAGCATGCACCCCGGCTACACCGTCGGTTACGGCTCCAAGGACAACAACATTCACGTGTTCTACGCCGCCCTGGCCGCGCTCTACGGCAGCGGTGTTCCGGTGCGCCTGGCCAATGATCGCTACGAGCAGTTCCAGAGCGGGATCAAGCGCCACCCCTTCGACATGCATTACCAGCTGGCGGTGAACAAGCAGGATCACAGCTTCCAGATCTTCCGCGCGCACATGGATGTCGATGGCGGCGGCCGCGCCAACTACAGCTCTTCCGTGGCCGCAGTCGGGGCCACGGCGGCGCAGTCGATCTACTACCTGCCGCGCAGCGATCTGGCGGCCACCGCCTACTATTCGCGCGGTGTGGAAGCCGGCTCGATGCGCGGTTACGGCACCCTGCAGACCATGGCCGCCACCGAGATGATGGTGGACGAAGTGGCCGGGCGGTTGAACATCGATGCCATTGAGTTGCGTAAGAAGAACGTGTTCCAGTCCGGCATGAAGAACACCCAGGGCGCGATTCCGGCCGGTGCCCTGCGCCTCGACGAAATCCTCGACAAAGCCGCGCAGCACGAAATCTGGAAGAACCGCGTTGAGCGCAAGCAGCGCTTCGATGCCGAAGACCCGGACAGCCTCTACGGCGTCGGTTTCGCCATCTGCCAGAAGGATTTCGGCACCGGTTCCGAAGCGCCGATGGCCAGCCTGGAATTCAGCGCCGACGGCCGCGTCAGCCTGCGCCAGATCGCCATCGACATGGGCACCGGCATGGCCACCTCGCAGGCCTTGCTGGTCGCCGATTACCTCGGCCAGCCCGCCGATGAAATCAAGACCGGTGAAACCGAGTGGAGCGAGCTGGCCCTGACCACCAGCGGCAACCCCTACATGATCAGCCAGGCCGAGCAGGACGCGGCGCTGCAGAACCCGCGCTGGGTCGGCAAGCTGGCCTCGCCTTCGTCGGCGACCAACTCGTCCTACTACACCGGGCACTCCACCCGCGAAGCGGCGCGCATCCTTTTTATTCATGGCTTGTGGCCGGCGGCCCTGGCCATCTGGGGCCGTGGCGAACACGGCGGGCTGGCCAACCCTTATGTGGTGCGTCGCGAGAATGCGCACTGGGTCGAGGGCAAGCTGACTGCTGACGGCATGCCGCCGATTCCGTTCAAGTTGCTGGCGCACAAGGCTCACGAGCTGGGTTTGGTCACGGGCGTTAGCGTGCACGGCTTTAACCGCTGGAGCTGGGCCGAGGGCGAGTTCGAAATCAACGGCCAGCGCGAACGGGTGCCGCTGGATGCCCTGGCGGTGAAATACGGTGACGGTGCAGCTGCGGCGCAAAAAGCGTTGATGAGCCGCAACGGCTTCCACCTGCTCGACCGCGTCAGCATCAAGTACCCGGTCACTCAGCTGAACAACGCCATGGTCACCTACTACAGCCCGGTGGCCACCCTGGTCGAGGTCAAGGTCAACAAAGGCAGCGGCGAGGCGCGGGTGATCAATCATCACTCTTGGCTTGAATGCGGCCGGGTGATCGTCGAGGAACTGGTGCTCGGTCAGCTCGAAGGCGGTATCGCCATGGGCATCGGCCACGCGCTGCTGGAAGAAATGCCGCTGTATGAAGGCGGCCCCGGCGACGGCACCTGGAACTTCAACCGCTACCAGCTGCCGCGCGCCAAGGATTGCGCGGTCTGGTCGCAAAGCGCGGAGATTTTGCCGCCCCTATCACCCAGCGACCCGGCCAAGGGCATCGCCGAGGTGGTGATGATTCCGGTGGTCGGCGCCATCGTCAACGCCGTGGCCCACGCCACCGGCAAGCGCCTGCGCGACCTTCCTCTGACTCCGGCCCGCATCAAGGAGGCCCTCCATGGCTAAGCGACTGCTCAGCATGATTATCAACAGCCAGGCAGTCGGCCCGATGGAAGTGGCCGACGACCTGATGATGATCGACTTTCTCCATGAATACCTGAACCTCACCGGTTCGCGCCTGGGCTGCGGCCAGGGTGTGTGCCACGCCTGTGTGGCGATCCTCGACAAGCCCGACGGCACCAGCGAAGAAATCCGCACCTGCATCACCGGCGCACATTTCTTCGACGGCAAGCGCATCCGCACCATCGAGGGCCACGCCAAGCGCGATGCCCAGGGTGAGGTCAGCCAGCTCAACCCGATTCAGCAGCAGTTCGTCGACCAGTTTGCCTTCCAGTGCAGCTACTGCACGCCGGGCTACGTCAACGCCGCCACCGTGTTGGTGGAAAAACTCCAGCGCCAGCCGGTCAAACGCAGCGAGCTGGAAGGCGAGATCGAAGACGCCCTGGGTAAGCACATCTGCCGCTGCACCGGCTACGTGCGCTACTACAACGCCGCGCGCGATGTGGTCGAGTCCCTCGGCCTGGTCAAGGAAGGTTAAGCATGAAGAACATTCTGATTGCTGCCGCCCTGTTGCTGCCGTTGGCTGCCCAGGCGGTGGATAAGCAACTGATCGAGCGCGGCAAGTACTTGGCGCGCGCCGCCGACTGCGTGGCCTGTCACAGTGTCGAAGGCGGTGCCGAATACGCCGGTGGCCTGCCGCTGGAGTCGCCGTTCGGTACCATCTACGGCACCAATATCACCCCGGACAAGCAGTACGGCATCGGCGAGTACAGCGCCGATGACTTCTACCGCGCGGTGGCCGAAGGTGAGCGGCGGGATGGCAGCAAACTCTATCCGGCGATGCCGTACACCTCCTATCACCTGCTCAAGCGTGAAGACTCCGACGCCATCTACGCCTACCTGATGAGCCTGGAGCCGATCGCCAAACCCAGCCCGCAAACCAGTCTGAGCTTCCCGTTCAATGTGCGCTTCGGCCTGGGCTTCTGGAACATGCTCTACAAGAACCGCGTGCAACTGCTGCCGGCTGACGGCAAAAGCGAGACCTGGCAGCGCGGCCAATACCTGGTCGAGGCCCTGGGCCACTGCGGCGAGTGCCACACGCCGCGCAATGCCCTTGGTGCGTTGCAGCAGGATCAGCGTCTGCAGGGCGGCGTGCTGCTCGGCTACGAGGCACCCAGCCTGCTCGCCGAGGACCTGGCCGAGCGCGGCTGGAGCACCGACGACCTGGCGACCTTCCTCAAACACGGCATCAGCGCTCAGGGTTCGATGTTCAACGAGATGTACCCGGTGCTGCACCACAGCACCCAGTACCTGCCGCTGGACGACCACAAGGCCATGGCCACCTACCTGCTTGGCGATCAGCCGCCGGCACCGCGCAAGGTCAGCGCGGTGGCCTTCGAACAGCTCGACGCCAGCGCCCAGCAGGGCCGTCAGCACTACCTCAATCTGTGCGCCGGGTGCCATGGCGTGGTAGGTGAGGGCGTGCCGCATGTGGCCGTGGCGATGGACGGCAACACCACCCTGCGCCTGAACGATGCGCGCAACTTGTTGCGGGTGATCGATGACGGCATCAAGGAGCAGCAGTTCACCGGTTTCGAGCGCATGCAACCGATGCCGGGCTTCAGTGACAAGCTGGATGACGGGCAGATGCGCGACCTGCTGCATTACCTACGGCAGACCTGGGGTGGCCAGGCGGCCGAGCTGAGCCCGCAGCAGGTCAGCCAGTTGCGCAGCGAGAAAGGCCATTGAGGCCGGGTGAAGCCTGATGCAGCACCTTGATCTGCTGGTCGTCCGCCAGGCGCTGCAGTGGTCCGCCGCAGGGCGGCGCGTGTGGCTGTGCACGGTGCTGAGCACCTACGGCTCGGCGCCGCGCGCGCCGGGTTCGCTGCTGGCTGCCACGGCCGAGGGCGAATGGATCGGTTCGTTGTCCGGTGGTTGCGTTGAGGATGAGTTTCTTGAACGCTTGGCCGCTGGCGCCTTTCCTGAGCCTGTGCACCTGGTGCGCTACGGCGATGGCAGCGACCCGCACTCGCAGATCAGCCTGCCCTGTGGCGGCGTGCTGGACGTACTGGTGGAAAACCTGCCGGCCGACTGTGCGGTGCAGGCGCATCTGCGTGAGCTGGAAAGCGCCTTGGCGGGCCAGCGCCGGCTGATCCGTGACGTGGCGCTGCCCAGCGGCGAGCGCCGCTTGCTGGCTGACAACACGCAGGGGCCAAGAGTTGAGCGTCAGCCGAATCGGCTGCGTGTGCGCGTTGGCGCTGCCCAGCGCTTGCTGCTGGCGGGCTATTCCTCGGTGGCGCAGGTTTGCGCGCAGTTTGCTCAGGGCCTGGGCTTCGAGGTGGTGCTCTGCGATCCGCGCGAGGAGGTGCTGCAAGGCGTTGATTTGCCAGGCGTGGAGATCCGCCGTGAACTGCCGTCCGAGGTGATTCGCCGCGGCGGCTGCCATGCCGACACCGCCGTGGTGGCGCTGACCCATGACCCACGCATCGATGATCTGGCGATGATCGAAGCGGTGCGCACCGAGGCTTTTTATATCGGTGTGATGGGCTCGCGACTGACCAGCGCCAAACGCTTCGAGCGCCTGCGCCGCGTCGGCGGCCTGGATGATGCTGCGCTGGCGCGGATCATCGCGCCAATCGGCCTCAACCTGGGCAGCAAGACCCCGGCGGAAATCGCCCTGGCGGTACTCGCCGACATCCTGCGGGTGCGCAACGGCCTGGCGCGGGATGCGCTCTAGCTTGCCGCGCGTGGTGGCCCTGTTGCTGGCGGCCGGGCGTGGTCGGCGCTTTGGCAGTGACAAGCGACTGGCCCGTTTAGCGGACGGTCGCGGCCTGCTGGCGGCCAGTGCCGAACGGGCCTTGCAGGTGTTCGCTGAAGTGCATGTGCTGCTGCGCGACGAGGACGATGTGCAGGCATTGGGACTGCCGGCGGCGTGCCGGATTATCCGTTGCCCTGACGCCGATCAGGGCATGGGCCACAGCCTGGCGGCTGGGGTGCGGGCCTTGGCTGGTTGCGAGGCCGACGCCATCGCCGTGCTGCTCGGCGATATGCCCTGGGTAGCCACCGAGAGCTTCTGGCAGCTGTGCCAGCAAGCCGCAGCCGGGCGTATCGTCTATCCACTCTATGACGGTCAACGCGGACACCCGGTGTTGTTTGGCCGCGCCTTCTGGCCAGCGCTGCAGAGTCTGACGGGTGATGAAGGTGCTCGCGCGCTGTTGCAGGCTAATCCTGCTGCTTGCCAGGGGATCGTTGTGGATGACCCTGGCGTGCTGCGCGATGTTGATCGACCAGAAGCGCTGTTATAGGGCGCAAGCCCTTGTGACAGCCGGTCGCGCGACAATCGACCACAGCTGAACTTGCACCTGCAAACGCTACTCTCTGTTCATGCATTGACCCGCGTCAACACCTTCGGCGCGCGGTTGTGAGGGCTTTGCCCAGCTCGCTAGTTGCCTCACCCAGAACAATAATTCCCCTGACTGATTACCTGTGACTGGCATGCGCGCCCGTGGCCGTGCCCCGTATCACCTGACTGAGGAAACGCCATGTTTGGATTGGAGGCTCTCGACCTCGCCCGAATCCAGTTCGCTTTTACCATCTCCTTTCACATCATCTTTCCGGCCATCACCATTGGCCTGGCCAGTTACCTGGCGGTGCTTGAAGGGCTGTGGCTGAAGACCGGGGAAGAGGTGTACCGCGACCTGTACCACTTCTGGGCGAAGATCTTTGCGGTCAACTTCGGCATGGGCGTGGTCTCCGGTCTGGTCATGGCCTATCAGTTCGGCACCAACTGGAGCGCGTTTTCCGACTTTGCCGGAGCGGTCACCGGCCCGCTGCTGACCTATGAAGTGCTGACTGCGTTCTTCCTCGAGGCGGGTTTTCTCGGCGTCATGCTGTTCGGCTGGAACCGCGTCGGCCCGGGCCTGCACTTCTTCTCCACGGTGATGGTGGCGGTCGGCACGCTGATCTCAACGTTCTGGATTCTCGCCTCCAACAGCTGGATGCACACCCCGCAGGGCTTCGAGATCATCGACGGGCGGGTGATTCCGGTGGACTGGTTCGCCGTGGTGTTCAACCCGTCGTTCCCTTATCGCCTGCTGCACATGGCTACAGCGGCGTTCCTTGCCACGGCGTTCTTCGTTGGCGCGTCGGCGGCCTGGCACCTGCTGCGCGGCCGCGACAACCCGGCGATCCGCAAGATGCTGTCGATGGCCATGTGGATGGCGTTGATCGTCGCGCCGATTCAGGCGGTGATTGGCGACTTCCATGGCCTGAATACCCTCAAGTATCAGCCGGCGAAGATCGCCGCCATCGAAGGCCACTGGGAAAACCACGGCGATGAACCGACCCCGCTGATTCTTTTCGGCTGGCCGGATATGGAAGCCGAAGAAACCCGCTTCAAGATCGAGATTCCCGCGCTCGGCAGCCTGATCCTGACCCACAGTCTGGACAAGCAGGTGCCGGCGCTCAAAGAGTTCGCCAAGGAAGACCGGCCCAACTCGACCATCGTGTTCTGGACCTTCCGGATCATGGTCGGCATCGGCATGCTGATGATCCTCACCGGTCTTTGGGGCCTGTGGCTGCGTACGCGCGGCAGGTTGTTCGAGAGCCGGCCGTTCCTGCATCTGGCGGTATGGATGGGCCCATCGGGGGTTATTGCCATCCTTGCTGGCTGGTACACCACGGAAATCGGCCGTCAGCCCTGGATCATCCAGGGGCTGATGCGCACCGCGGATGCCTCCTCCGGGCACAGTTTTGCGCAGATGAGCCTGACCCTGATTCTGTTTGTGGTGGTGTATTTCGCCCTGTTTGGCGCCGGTATCAGCTACATGATGCGCCTGGTGCGCAAGGGCCCGATCACCGACGAAGGCAAGGAAACCGCCGAGGGCGGCCCAGGCCAGAAACGCACGCCGTCGCGTCCGCTGTCCGCGCCCGAAGAGGGGCTGGAAGAGGGCGAAACCGACTCACTGGCTGAGAGGAATTGAATATGGGCATTGATCTCTCGCTGATCTGGGCCGTGATCATCGCCTTCGGGGTGATGATGTATGTGGTCATGGACGGCTTTGATCTGGGCATCGGCATCCTCTTCCCCTTCGTCAAAAGCGAAGGTGAACGCGATGTAATGATGAACACTGTGGCGCCGGTCTGGGACGGTAACGAAACCTGGCTGGTGCTCGGGGGCGCGGCGCTATTCGGCGCTTTCCCGCTGGCCTACGCGGTGGTGCTCAGCGCGCTGTACCTGCCGCTGATCTTTATGCTGCTGGGGCTGATCTTCCGTGGCGTGGCCTTCGAATTCCGCTTCAAGGCCAAGGCTGCCAAACGCCACCTCTGGGACAAGGCATTTATCGGCGGCTCGCTGACCGCGACCTTCTTCCAGGGCGTGGCGCTGGGCGCATATATCGATGGCTTCGAGGTGGTCGACCGGGTCTATGTCGGCGGCGCGCTGGATTGGCTCACGCCGTTCTCGCTGTTCTGCGGCCTGGCGTTGATTGCCGCTTACGCTTTGCTCGGCTGCACCTGGCTGATCATGAAGACCGAAGGCCGCCTGCAGCTGCAGATGCACGATATGGCGCGGCCGCTGGTGTTTGTGCTGCTTGGCGTCACCGGTATCGTCAGCCTGTGGACACCACTGGCCCATACGGAAATTGCCGAGCGCTGGTTCAGCCTGCCGAATATCTTCTGGTTTATGCCGGTACCGCTGCTGGTGCTGCTGTGCACCTGGGCGCTGCTGCGCGCAGTGGCACGCAACGCCAACTACTCACCGTTCCTGCTGACCCTGACACTGATCTTCCTCGGCTACAGCGGCCTGGGCATCAGCCTGTGGCCGAATATCATCCCGCCGTCGATCAGCATCTGGGACGCCGCCGCACCGCCGCAGAGCCAGGGTTTTATCCTGGTTGGCGCGCTGTTCATCATCCCGTTCATCCTGATGTACACCGCCTGGAGCTATTACGTGTTTCGCGGCAAGGTCACTGAAGAAGATGGCTACCACTGAGGTTCGGCTCCCGGTCTGCTGCGCGTCGGCTCTGCCGCGTTAAAAGCCGGCTCGGATGCTCATTTACAGCAGTAAACTCCGCGTCCTCGCCGGCTTTTGCCTTGCATGGCTCTAGCTCGCGAGACCTCGAATGGGTTCTGAGATCGCAAGATGAACGACATAAACGAAAAAAAACCGCTGTGGCAGCGGCTCGGCTGGCTGGTGCTGATCTGGGCTGGCAGCGTGCTGGCCCTGGGCGCAGTGTCCTATCTGCTGCGGCTGTTTATGCAGGCCGCGGGGATGGGCACGCCGTAAGCGCGATAGTGGTGATCACTGTAGGAGGCGCTTTAGCGGCGAGCTTTTGCTGATGGCCTATCGCGGCTAAAGCCCCTCCCGCCGGGCTGTGCAGCGCGCTTATTTGATTGCTTTAAGCACCACAAACTTCGGCGTCGCCGCCACCTGCTCTACACCGCGAAATAGGCGTTTCAGCTTGGCGTGGTAGCCCAGGTGGCGGTTGCCGACGATCCACAGTTCGCCGCCGGTCACCAAGGCTGCGCGGGCCTGCTGGAACATGCGCCAGGCGAGGAAGTCACCGACCACCTGTTGCTGGTGGAACGGCGGATTGCACAGCACCAGATCCAGCGAGTCAGCCGTCTGCTCGGCCAGGCCATCGCCAGCGCGGATTTCGACCGGGCGTTCGCCCAGCGCTGCACGCCAGTTTTCCTCGGCCGATTGCACTGCCATATACGACTCATCCACCAGCGTCAGCTCGGCCTGCGGGCTGCCCAGCGCATAGGCAATGCCGAGCACGCCGTTGCCGCAACCGAGGTCAGCCACGCGCACGCGGCTGAGGTGTTTGGGCAGGTGCGGGAGGAAGGCGCGGGTGCCGATATCCAGGTCTTCGCGGCAGAACACATTGGCGTGGTTAAGCAGCTCGATAGCCGGTTTTTCCAGGCGATAACGCGTCGGGTAGGGCGATACGGGCGCAGGCTTGGCTTCAGGGGTGGCAAACAGCAGGCGGGCTTTTTTCACCGCCAGTGAGGCTTGCACCGGGCCGATATATTTCTCCAGCAGATCACCGGCAGCACGCGGCAGGTGTTTGACCATGGCGGTGGCAATCACCTGCGCGTTTGGGGCGAGCTGGCCGTGCAGGCGAATCAGTTGCTCCTCCAGCAGCGCCAGGGTTTTCGGTACGCGAATCAGTACCACGTCAAACGGCCCCTGGGCGACTGCGCTGGCCGGTATAAACGTCACGGCATCCGTAGGCAACTGATTGCGCAGCAGGTTGACCTGCAAGCCCAGGTGGCCGAGGTGTGAGTCTCCACTGCTGGTCACGTGCGCCTGCCCAGCGAGGCTGGCCGCCAGGGCACCGAAGCTGTCATTCAGCACCAATACGCGCGTGCTGCTCGTCAGCCCTTGTTCATGCAGATGGTTTAGGAGGTATTCGTCCGCCGCATCGAAGGCCTGCAGCGGCTCGTGGGGCTGGTCGGGTTGACGAAGCAGGTCGAGTTGGGCGAACGGGGTGCTGAACACAGGCATGGAAAACTCGGGTGCAGGCCGCAAGGGCGCGATAAAAAGTGCAGTTGGTCGCTATTGTCGGTGCAAGTGGCGGAAAAGTCTCGGAACTGAGAGCTGGTTCAGCAAATCGCAGTTGTGCCGCACGCGGCTTTGCCGAAGAATGCCGCCCCCTTGTGGATCTGCTCAGTCGTGTCTGATACCCATCAGTCAGCAGGCATGAGTCAGCAAGGTCAGCATTCGAATAATAACCAGGCCCCGAGCACTACGCCCGGCTGCGATCTGGTAGCGCCTGATGATCAGGGCCGTGCAGCACTCTGCCGCGTCCACCGAATCATCCATAGCCCACACCCCCACTCAATGAGGCCTGCCCATGCAGGCTTCACGGCGTTCTATTTGCAAAAAGGTATGTCCATGTTCAAGTCCCTGCTGTCTTTAACCTTCAGCGCATTGCTGGTCGCGGCAAGCCCGGCCCTGGCCGAAGGCACGGCGCCCATCGTGATCAAGTTCTCCCATGTGGTGGCCGAGGACACCCCCAAGGGCAAGGGCGCACTGCTGTTCAAGAAGCTGGTGGAAGAGCGCCTGGCCGGTCAGGTGGCGGTTGAGGTTTACCCGAACTCGACGCTGTTTGGTGATGGCGAGGAGATCAACGCACTGCGCGAGGGCAAGGTGCAGATGCTGGCCCCTTCGCTGTCCAAGTTCGAGGCGTATACCAAGCAATTGCAGGTGTTTGACCTGCCGTTCCTGTTCGATGACCTGGAGGCGGTCAAACGCTTCCAGAAGCGTGACAAGAGCCGCGAGCTGCTGCACGCCATGTCCAACCAGGGCATCTATGGCCTGGCCTACTGGAACAACGGCATGAAGCAGCTGACCTCCAGCCGCGAGCTGCGCAAGCCCGAGGATGCCAAAGACCTGGCTTTCCGCATCCAGCCCTCGTCGGTGTTGCAGGCGCAGTTTGGCCAGCTCGGTGCCAAGACCGTGAAGATGCCATTCGCAGAGGCATTCAAGGCGCTGCAGGCTGGCACCATCCAGGGCACCGAAGGCCCTTGGTCGAATATCGCCAGCCAGAAGGTCGACACCGTGCAGCCGTTTATCAGTGAACTCAACCATGGTTCGCTGAGCTATATGCTGATCAGCAGTAAGGAGTTCTGGACCAGCATTCCCTACAAAACCCGCACCGAGCTGGAAGCGATCATCGATGAAGTGTCCTTCGCGGTGAATAAGGATGCCGAAACGCTGAACAACAATGATCGCGAGCGCATCATCGCCGCCGGCCATGCCAAAGTGGTGACCTTGACCGACGATGAACGTGCCGCCTGGCGCGCCGCACTGAGCCCGCTGTGGAAGACCTATGAAGCGGAAATCGGCAGTGATGTGTTACGCGCCGCGCAGGCCGTCAACCGCCGCTAAGCGCGGGCTTAGGGCAAAGCCAAGAGCCCCCAGGTTTTACCGGTGTTTGTTCGGTGAGCGTTACGCCACACTGGGCCTGTGCAATCTGCATAGGCCCGGTATTCGTATGACCAGTGACGACAAGTACACGCGGCAAACGCTTACTTCTATTCAGGTCTGGTCGCCCAGCCTGTTTAGCCTGCGCTGTACGCGTGATGCCGGATTTCGCTTTCGCGCCGGGCAGTTCGCCCGTCTTGGTGTAGAAAAGGCCGACGGCTCGGTGGTCTGGCGGGCCTATTCGATGGCCTCGGCGCCTCATGATGAGTTTCTTGAGTTCTTCTCCATCGTCGTGCCAGGCGGCGAGTTCACCTCCGAGCTGAGTCGGCTGCAGGTCGGCGACAGCCTGCTGGTGGAAAAACAGGCGCTGGGCTTTCTTACCCTCGATCGCTTTGCCGATGGCCGTGACCTCTGGCTGCTGGCAAGCGGCACGGGGCTGGCGCCGTTTCTATCGATTCTGCAGGGCCTGGACGTGTGGCAGCGCTTTGCCCGGGTGGTGCTGGTGTACAGCGCGCGCACGGCCAGCGAGCTGGCCTATCAGCAGCAGATTCACGGGCTGATGCAGCAGGAGCATTTGCAGGAATACGCCGATCGTTTCACCTATCTGCCGCTGGTCACCCGCGAGCAGGTGCCGGGCTGCCTGCATGGGCGTATCACCAGCTTGCTGGACAGTGGCGAGCTGGAGCGGGCGGCGGGGCTGAGCCTGGAACCTGAGCATTCGCGGCTGATGATCTGCGGCAACCCGCAGATGATCGACGACACCCGCGCGCTGCTAAAACAGCGCGACTTGCAGCTCAGCCTGACCCGCCGACCGGGGCAGGTGGCGGTGGAGAACTACTGGTAGCGCTTATTCCTCGCGGATGGCCTTGATCCGGTGCTCCCAGCGGCGCTTGGCAAAGCGGCGCATATTCGGGATGTCGTCGGTTTCGTCGAGGATCGGCTTGCCGATGATGGTTTCCATGATGTCCTCCATGGTCACCAGGCCGCGCCAGCTGCCGAACTCGTCATATACCAGGCACATGTGCTGACGCTCATGCATCATCTGCGTCATCAGGTTTTCGACGTTCATGCTGTCGGAAACCACCTTGAGCGGTTTGAGGATGCTGGACACCGGCGCTTCATCCGCATCGGCGCCTAGGGCGTCATAACGGAACACCACGCCCAGTGGCGCTTCATCCTCACCGATAACCGGGTAGCGGGAAAACTGGCTCTCTTTCACGCGCGCCTTAAATGCGCTGAGGGTGTCATCGGGAGCGGCAAACTCGCAGACAATCCGTGGCGTCATGATGTCGCGCAGCTTGATTTCATGCAGGTCGAGGATGTTGCTGATGACCCGTTGTTCGTCTTCATCGAGCTTGCCCACCTCGCGGCCGAGCAGGGTCAAGGCTTTGATTTCCTGACGGATGTCGTGCTCAGGCTCTTTGCCGCCAAATAGCCGCATGATCATGTCGGACATGAAGATAAACGGCTTGAGCAGCAGGATCATGCCGCCCAGCAGGCTTGGCAGGAAGGGCGCCAGGGTTGGCCAGTAACGCGCACCAATGGTCTTGGGCAGGATTTCCGAGAGGACCAGAATCAGCAGCGTCATCACTGCCGAGGCAATGCCCAGGTAGCCGTCACCAAACACGACGGTGACCTGCGCACCCACGCCGGTAGCGCCAACCGTGTGAGCCACGGTGTTGAGCGTAAGAATGGCGGCCAGAGGCTGGTCGATCTTGTCTTTCAGTTCTTTCAAGCGCTCGTAGAGCTTGGGCTTGGTGGCCTTCTGCTGAGCGATATAGCTGGGCGTCAGGGACAACAACGCCGCTTCAAGAATGGAACAGATAAAGGAGACGAGGATGGATAGAACGGCAAACGCAATCAGGAGGGTCATTGAGGGGGAAAAGTAGCCAAGGGGCGGCCAATTTACACGAACACGCGGTAGTCCAACGGACTGCCCTGCAACAAATCATGTACGCGGAGGGCGCTCGGCCCTCCACACGGGGCGTCAGTCTCGGCTTTGTTGCGACTTGAGCAGGTCGCGGATCTCGCTCAGCAGTTCCTGATCCTTGGTCGGTGGCGCGGGTGCTGCGGGTGCCGCTTCTTCTTCGCGCTTGAGTTTGTTCAGCACCTTGATGCCCATGAAAATGGCGAATGCGACGATCAGGAAGTCGAGCACGGTCTGGATAAATTTGCCGTAGGCCAACACCACAGCAGGTAAATCGCCTTCGGCAGCCTTCAGGGTGATGGCCAGGTCAGTGAAGTCCACACCGCCAATCAGCACGCCCAGCGGCGGCATGACCACGTCACCGACAAAGGACGAGACGATCTTGCCGAAGGCCGCGCCGATGATGATGCCCACGGCCATGTCGACCACGTTGCCTTTGACGGCAAAGGCTTTGAATTCACTGAGTATGCTCATGCTGCGTTCCCTGGTAGGTGAGGTTGCGCTGAGTGTAATCCAGCGCGCGCCGCTTGCCAGCTACTTCTCAGGCCGGGTAGTTAACCTCGGGCAGGGACTCGAACGCCGGTTTGGCCAGCAGGTAACCCTGGAACAGCTCCACGCCCATGTCACGCAATGCATGCAACTCGCCCTGGCTTTCAATGCCTTCGGCAATCACCCGGATATTCAGCTTGCGGCACATCTGCAGAGCGGCTTCGACCAGAATCTGCCGCACGCTGTCTTGCTCGATATTGCGGATCAGCTGCATGTCCAGCTTGATCAGGTCGGGCTGAAAGTCGGCCAGCAGGTTGAGCCCGGCATAGCCTGCGCCGAAGTCATCGATGGCGGTCATAAAGCCCTGCTTGCGGTACGCGCGCAGGATGCCGGTGAGGTGGTCGATATCCAGCACCTGCTCCTGCTCGGTGACCTCAAAGATGATTCGCTGCAGCGGGAAGTTGAAGCGCTTAGCCGCCTCCAGTGTCGCGCGGATGCAGGTCTCGGGCTTGTACACCGCGTTGGGCATAAAGTTGATCGAGACCATGGCCGGCACCTGCAGCTTGGCTGCCCATTCCAGGGCGGTAATCCGGCAGGCCTGGTCGAAGGAGTAGAGGTTGTCCTTGTTGAGTTTGCTCAGCAGGCTGCCGGCGGACTCACCGGCTTTGCCGCGTACCAGTGCTTCATGGGCAAATATGGTTCCGGTGCTCAGGTTGATAATGGGCTGAAAGGCCATGCTGATGGGAAATCCCAACCCTTGGCCGTCACGGCAGGCCGAACATCCTGATGTTGTACTCATAACCTGTTCCCGCTAATGGCGTTTGAAGCTTGGGCAACGATAGCAGAAGTCGCCTAAGGCCCGTGTTGCAAGGCGTTTCGGCAGAGCCGGCGCGACTGGGCTAGGCTCAGTTGAAGGCCCGCCATGAGGATGCCGTTATGCCACTGGAACATCATCCGTTGCACCGCGAGTTTCCCGAGTTCAAGACGCAGCTGCACGCCTTGTTGTCCAGCGATGGCCATTTCGCTCGCTTGGCCGAGGAATATGAGGAGCTTGATAAGCGCATCTATGAGGCGGAAAGCGGGCGGGTGGCCATGGATGAGATGTTGCTGTTGGGCCTGAAGATGCAGCGCGTCAGCCTCAAGGATGAGTTGGCCGGCTTTCTCAGCAGCGCGTCTTAGCGTCATTGGTTTGATCCGGGTCAAGTGCTGGCCCCGGCTCAGGGGATAGTCTGCAGGCAATGACTATCCCAGAGGAATGCCCGCATGCATGTTGAACACCATCCGCTGATCAAGGATTTCCCCGAACTGCGCGGCGCGCTGCATGAGCTGCGTCTTGGCGATGCCAACTTCGCCCGCCTGGCGGATACCTACGAAACCCTGGATAAACGTATTTGCCGGATCGAGGCGGGCAGCGAACTGCTGGCTGATGAGGCGCTGCTGGCCCTCAAGCAGGAGCGGGTTGGCCTCAAGGATGATCTCGCGCGCCGTCTGAAACGCGCTGCCGGGCAATGTTGTGGCTGTGGTAACGGTTGCCAGGGATAGCTGCGCGGGACTGTAAATATATCCAGCTATTTCGTATGATCCGGGCTCAGCGTTTATAGGAGTCCGGCATGGCCAAGGCCAAGCGCATGTATGGCTGCACCGAGTGCGGCGCCACCTTCCCGAAATGGGCCGGCCAGTGCGGCGAGTGCGGGGCCTGGAATACCCTAGTGGAAACCCTGCTTGAAGCCAACGCAGCCACCCCCAGCGGCCGCGCCGGCTGGGCGGGTGATCAGGTGCAGATCAAGACCCTGGCCGAAGTCAGCGTCGAGGAGGTGCCGCGCTTTTCCACCGCATCTGGTGAGCTGGACCGCGTGCTCGGCGGCGGCCTGGTGGACGGCTCGGTGGTGCTGATTGGCGGCGACCCCGGTATCGGCAAGTCGACCATCCTGCTGCAGACCTTGTGCAATATCGCCACGCGCTTCCCCGCGCTGTATGTCACCGGTGAGGAATCCCAGCAGCAGGTGGCCATGCGCGCCCGCCGCCTGGGCTTGCCGGAAGACAAGCTCAAGGTGATGACCGAGACCTGCATCGAAAGCATCATCGCCACCGCGCGGATGGAAAAGCCCAAGGTGATGGTGATCGACTCGATCCAGACCATCTTTACCGAGCAGCTGCAGTCGGCTCCCGGCGGTGTCGCCCAGGTGCGCGAAAGTGCGGCGTTGCTGGTGCGCTTTGCCAAGCAGAGCGGCACGGCGATTTTCCTGGTCGGGCACGTGACCAAGGAAGGTGCACTGGCCGGACCGCGTGTGCTTGAGCATATGGTCGACACCGTGCTGTATTTCGAGGGTGAATCCGATGGCCGCCTGCGCCTGCTGCGCGCGGTGAAGAATCGCTTTGGCGCGATCAATGAACTGGGCGTGTTCGGCATGACCGACAAGGGCCTGAAAGAGGTCACCAACCCTTCGGCGATCTTCCTCACCCGCGCCCAGGAAGAAGTCCCCGGCAGCGTGGTGATGGCCACCTGGGAAGGCACCCGACCGATGCTGGTGGAGGTGCAGGCGCTGGTCGACACCAGCCATATGGCCAACCCGCGCCGCGTCACCCTGGGCCTGGATCAGAATCGTCTGGCCATGCTGCTGGCTGTGTTGCACCGGCATGGCGGCATCCCAACCTATGATCAGGACGTATTTCTCAACGTGGTGGGCGGGGTCAAGGTGCTGGAAACCGCATCCGATCTGGCGCTGATGGCCGCGGTGATTTCCAGCCTGCGCAACAAGCCGCTACCGCATGACCTGCTGGTGTTTGGCGAGGTCGGCCTGTCTGGCGAGATTCGCCCGGTGCCCAGCGGCCAGGAACGTCTGAAAGAGGCGGCCAAGCACGGCTTCAAGCGCGCCATCGTGCCCAAGGGCAATGCGCCGAAAGATCCGCCGCCAGGGTTGCAGGTGATTGCCGTCACGCGCCTGGAGCAAGCGCTGGATGCCCTGTTCGAGTAGCTGAACAGGGGCATGAAAAAGGAGGCCGAGGCCTCCTTTTTGTTTACTCGTCTTCGCCGAGGGCGGCGAGTTCGCGTTCCAGCAGGCTGTCATCGCCGAGGTTGAGTTCCACCAGGCGACGCAGGTGGCTGATCGAGTCGAGGTCGATATGCCGGCAGACAAAGCCGAGCAGATCAGACTGGGTGCGTGTCAGCACCACTTCCATCAGTACGCGGGTGTCGTCGGCCAGTTGGATATTGGCTTCGAATGGCTGATTAGGGTCGCCGTTCCAGCCATTGGGGCGCTTGATCAGCAGGCCTTTCAGCGATACGTCATGCAGTTCGACCGCCCAGCGCCGTTCCCCTTGCACGATCTCGGTGGGGGCGTCGAAAGCGATGCGGTGAAAGCGCCGACGCTCATTGGCTGTTTCGCTCATGCAAAGAAACTCCTGCGAGGTTTTATCCACTATAGCCAAGGCTGCTGACGATGGCTTGGTTTTATCTGTGTTGAGGCTGGTTCGACAGATATAAAAAAACCCGCCAGGAGGCGGGCTTTTCAGCAGCTGTCGATACTTAGTTGCCGTAAACCGGGAACTTGGCGCAGACCGCTTTAACTTGCTCGCGAACGCGCGCTTCAACAGCGTCGTCGCCCAGGTTGGCGAGGATCTCGCAGATCCAGCCAGCCAGCGCGCGGCACTCGTCTTCCTTGAAGCCACGGGTGGTCACGGCTGGGGTGCCGATGCGCAGGCCGGAGGTGACGAACGGCGAACGTGGATCGTTCGGCACACTGTTCTTGTTCACGGTGATAAAGGCGCGACCCAGGGCGGCGTCGGCGTCTTTACCGGTGATGTCCTGCTTGATCAGGCTGAGCAGGAACAGGTGGTTCTCAGTACCGCCGGAGACCACGTCGTAGCCGTTCTCGATAAACACGCTGGCCATGGCCTGGGCGTTCTTGATCACTTGCTGCTGGTAGGCCTTGAACTCAGGCTGCAGGGCTTCCTTGAAGCACACGGCCTTGGCGGCGATCACGTGCTCCAGCGGGCCGCCTTGGCCGCCTGGGAATACTGCGGAGTTGAATTTCTTCTCCAGCGCTTCGTTGGCGCGGGCGAGGATCAGGCCGCCGCGCGGGCCGCGCAGGGTTTTGTGAGTGGTGGTGGTGACCACGTCGGCGAACGGCACCGGGTTCGGGTACACGCCAGCAGCGACCAGACCCGCAACGTGGGCCATGTCAACGAACAGGTAGGCACCGACCTTGTCGGCGATGGCACGGAAACGTGGGAAGTCCAGGACCTGCGAGTAGGCGCTGAAACCGGCAATGATCATCTTTGGCTTGTGTTCAACCGCCAGGCGCTCAACTTCGTCGTAGTCGATCAGGCCGGCATCGGTGATGCCGTACTGCACGGCGTTGTAGATCTTGCCGGAGAAGCTGACGCTGGCGCCGTGGGTCAGGTGACCACCGTGGGCCAGGCTCATGCCCAGTACGGTGTCGCCGGCTTCCAGCAGGGCCATATACACGGCGCTGTTAGCTTGCGAGCCGGAGTGTGGCTGGACGTTGGCGTAGTCGGCACCGAACAGTTCCTTGGCGCGGTCGATGGCAAGCTGCTCGACGATGTCGACGTATTCGCAACCGCCGTAGTAACGCTTGCCCGGATAGCCTTCGGCATACTTGTTGGTCAGTACCGAACCCTGGGCTTCCATCACCGCTGGGCTGGTGTAGTTCTCCGAGGCGATCAGCTCGATGTGATGTTCCTGGCGCTGGGCTTCTTGCTCCATCGCGGCAAACAATTCGGCGTCATAACGGGCGATAGTCAAATCACGGCTGAACATAGCATTCCCCTGAGAAAATCAGCTGGGCGGTAGAAAGAGGGGGCGAATTCTACCTCATCCGCACTAAACAGGCATATGAAGCGTGGTCATCTGACGGACAAGCGGGGCTCATGCACGCCGGCAATTCAGCTCAGCATAAACAGGGCGGTGCCGGTAAACAGGGCGGTGAACTGGTGCGCCGGCATTGGCCTGCCGAGCAGGAAGCCCTGCACTTCGTCGCAGTCGTGGCCACGCAGGAAATCCAGCTGAGCCAGGGTCTCCACGCCTTCGGCGATTACCGTGAGGTTGAGGCTGTGAGCCATGGCGATGATCGCCCGGGCAATCTGCCCGTCCTGCTCGCCATGGGGCAGGCCGTCAACAAAGCTGCGGTCGATCTTCAGCACATCGATGGGGAACTGCTTGAGGTAGTTCAGCGAGCTGTAGCCAGTGCCGAAGTCATCAATGGCGATAAACACGCCGAGTTTCTTCAGGCTACCGAGGGTCTGCATGGCGTTGGCCACGTCTTCCATCAGAATACTTTCGGTCAGTTCCAGCTCCAGGCAGCCGGCGGGAATGCCGCTGTGCTGGAGGATCTCGGCGATGCGCTGATCGAGGTCGCCTTCGGCAAACTGACGGGCCGAGAGATTGACCGAAATTTTCGGTACGCGAATCTTCGCCTCGTGCCATTCGGCCAGCTGGCGACAGGACTCGCGCAGCACCCAGTCGCCGACCTGGACCACCAGGCCCAGCTCTTCGAGTACCGGAATAAAGTCATTCGGCGGCACCAGGCCGCGCTGCGGATGCTGCCAGCGCAGCAGCGCTTCGGCGCCGGTCAGGCGCTTGCCGTCGCCGGAGAACTGCGGCTGGTAGAACAGCTTGAACTCGCCCTGTTCGAGAGCGTGGCGCAGGTCGCTTTCCAGTTCCAGGCGCTGCAGGGCACTGGCGTTCATGTCGGCCTGGTAGAACTGGAAGTTGTTCTTGCCGCGTTCTTTGGCGTGGTACATCGCCGTGTCGGCGTTCTTCATCAGCTGGCTCAGCTCGTTGCCATCCTGCGGGCTGAGGGCGATACCGATACTGGCGGTGACGAAGAACTCGCGGCCTTCGAGAATAAACGGTTGCGCCAGGCTGGCGAGAATCTGCTCGCCGACATGGATCGCGCGGGTCAGCGCACCTTCGCGCTGGGCCTGGGATTGCAGCAGTAGGGTGAACTCATCGCCCCCCATGCGCGCCACGGTGTCGTCACTGTCCACGCAGGTGCATAGACGCACCGCGACTTCCTTGAGCATGCGGTCGCCGGCGGCGTGGCCGAGGGAGTCGTTGATCGGCTTGAAGCGGTCGAGGTCGAGGAACATCAGCACCACCCACTCCTGGTGCCGCTCGCCATGCTGCAGGGCGCTGTGCAGGCGGTCCTGGAACAGCGTGCGGTTGGGCAGCTGGGTCAGGGCGTCGTAATAGGCCAGGCGGTGGATGCGCTGTTCGCTGGCCTTGCGCTCGCTGATATCGCTAAAGAAACACACGTAGCTGACCAGATCGCCTTCATCATCCCTGACCGCCGTGATACCGACCCAGGCGGGGAATTTCTCGCCGCTCTTGCGCTTGAGCCATACCTCGCCTTCCCAGCTGCCCTGCTGGTTGAGCTGTTTGATCACATAGGCCAGATGGCTGGCCTGCTGGGTGTCTGCCGTCAACACGCTAGGCAGTTGATCGAGAATCTGCTGCGAGCTGTAACCGCTGACCCGGCTGAACGCGTTGTTGACCTGCACGATATAACCGGCCGGGTCGGTAACCAGAATCGCAGCGGTGGAGTGCTCGAATACCGTGGCGGCCATGCGCAGGTCTTTCTCGGCGCGGCGTTGCAGGCTGATGTCGCGGCCGACACCGAGCAGGCCTTCGAAGCGCCCGCTGTCATCCCACATTGGCACTAGGCGCAGTTCCACCGGAATCTTCTGGCCGTCGGCGCGCAGTGCATCAAAGACGAACAGCTGCGGCAGAAACTCGGCGCGCAGCTCGGCCAGGCGCTGCGGGTCGCCAAGGGCGTTGCGCACGCGGTCGAGCAGGGCGTAGAAGCCGCTCAACTGACGCGGGTTGGTGGCCAGGCTCTGGAAGCCGTTGGCCAGCGCCCACTCGCTGTCATAGCCGAGCACCGGCATCACCGACGGGCTGACGTAGTTGAGCTGCAGCTGGGCGTCGGTGGAGAAGATCACGTCGCTGATGCTTTCCGCCAGCAGGCGATAGCGCTGCTCGCTGGTGCGCAGGGATTCGCTGTGGGTGATCTGTTCAGTGATGTCCTTGGCCACGCCGATCAGCCGGCTGACCCGGCCTTTGGCATCGCGCGACAGGGCCTGCTCGCGGATATCGAACCAGTGCCAGCTGCCATCGCGGTGCCTCCAGCGCAGCTCGAACTGCATCAGCAGGCCATTACCCTGTACCTGCTGGATATTGCGCATGCGCTGGTACAGCTCGACATCGTCGGGGTGCAGGATTTTTTCCCACAGACGCTCGCCGAGCTGTTGAATTTCCGCCTTGCTATAGCCCAGTTGCGGGCCGAGGTGGTTGTTGCTGTACATCACCCGCTTGCCGGCGATGTCGTGCACATAGATGGTGTCGGGCACCGCGCTGACCACATCGGACCAGAAGCGCTCGCGTTCAATCAGCGAGGTTTCGATGCGCTTGCGGTTGGTGATGTCGCTGATGCTGAGGGTCACGGCCTGCAGGTCGTCGATGCTTTCCGGCAAGCGCAGCAGCAGCCACAGGTGGCGCTCGTGGCCTTGCGGGGTAAGGATCTGGCGTTCCATTTCCAGCTGCCCGCTACCGCTAAGCAGAGCACTGATCAGCTGCATGCGGAACCCATCCGGGCGCAGCGGGCCGCTGTTGAACAGGTGCTGCCAGGCCTGCTGGTTGGACTCTACGCCAAGCAGCTGCAAGGCCACCTGATTGGTCTCGGTCAGGCGCAGGCGCTGGCAGAGTTCGCTGTGGTGCTGCGGGTCTTCGTCCAGCCAGCGTTGCAGGCTGGTCATGCTGCGCAGTTGCTGCTGTTGTAGATAACCCTGCAGCTCGGCCAGGTCGAGTACGCAGAGGGCCGTGCCGGTGCCGTCGAAGATGTCCTGGTAGCGCCGGCGGGTTTCCTGCAGCACGTGCGAGGCGTGCTGTTCTTCAGTGACATCACGCAGCACCCAGACAAAACCGGTGCGCTTGTTGTCTTCGCTGAGGTCGCTGCGACTGATGTCGTACAGGTGCGCGACACCGTTCTGCTGGATTTCCACCAGGTCCGGGCCGAGGTCGTTGTGCAGGGCGGTGTCGTGCAGCAGCAGCGGGTCGAGACGTGGCAGCAATTTGAGCAGGTGCCAGTCGCGCGCCTCGTTGTTGCTCAGGCCGAACATCGCTTCGGCCTGTGGGTTGAGGTATTGCAGCTGGCCGTTGCTGTCGGTGACCAGTACGCGCTCTTCAATGGCGCCGAGTACGCTGGCGGCCTGCTGCAATGAGCGCCGTGAGGCGGTATTCAGTGCGTGCAGGTTGCGTTGCTCATTCAGCAGGCGATACAGCGCCAGCAGCGTGAGGGTGGCGCAGAGAATAAACAGCAGCAGCTTGCTGGCCTGTTGCGGCAATTGCTGGGCGCGCACCTTGCGCTCATTGAACAGCGCGCGCAGCTGCCAGTCGCTGCCCTTGAGCGGAGTTTCCAGCAGGCTCTGGTCGAGGTTCTCGGCGGTAACCGGGGGGGCGACCGAAGAGGCGCTGAGCGTCTGGGGCATGTTGCTGGCAATCACCCGCTGCACGTTGCGATCTTCCAGTTGCCACTGATGTGGACTTTGGTGGTGCTCATGCAGCCAGCTGGTCAGCGCCTGATTGGTCAGGCGCAGCACCCAGAAGCCGCTGACGGCGCTGTCGGGGTTATGCCGCAGCAGCAGGTAGATACGGCCGTTGTCGTTGGCACTGAAGGTGTAGAAGAAACTGTCGCTGCGCCCGCGCGCCAGCAATTCGCCGAGGTACAGGGCGTCTTCGGTGGGGGCGTGGCTGTCGGCAATAATTCGGCCCTGGCTATTCATCCAGGCCAGGCTGCGCAGGGTCGGGAACACGCCGCGCAGGGTGTGCAGCAGATCTTCCAGCTCATCCGGGTTGTTTGGCGGCAGCACATGGGTTTGCAGCAGGGCTTGGCCCGCGCTGGCCTTGAGCGCCATATTCAGGTGCAAGTGATTGGCCAGCTGCGAACTGTAGGCCAGGCCAAGCTGGCGCTGGTTGTCGAGCAACTGCTGAGACTCCTGGCGCAGCTGCCAGAGCAGTAACACCAGCATGCTCAGCACCAGTATCACCAGCGCGCCGCGGGTCGGCCCACGCATCGCCTCAGCCGGCGGAGCGCCGGGTGTACGCGGTGTGGTTGGGGGCGTGACTGTTGGCAAAGACGTACATCCTGGGGGCTGAGCGGCGATGAGCTGGTCCCTGGGGTGCGCAGAATGGCCGGCAGGCAGGGGGCGGCTAGCATGCCATAACCGTGGCAAAGTGCCAGCGCCGCCGACGAGCGTCGTTTGCCCTGTCCGGCGCATTCCGGTAGCTTTGCCGCACGCGCGCGCGACTGTACGAACGACGCTGTGCAGGTAGCGCCTGGCGGTTCCGTCCCCGCCGTGTGGCCTCAGGCTGCACGCATCAGTTGGCGGCTTCTTCTTTCGTTTCAACCCAGAACCAAGGTCATCATGGCTCAATACGTTTACACCATGCATCGGCTCGGCAAAGTCGTACCGCCGAAGCGGGAAATCCTCAAGAACATCTCCCTGTCGTTCTTCCCAGGCGCGAAGATCGGCGTACTCGGCCTCAACGGCTCGGGTAAATCCACCCTGCTGAAAATCATGGCCGGCGTCGACACCGAGTTCGACGGCGAAGCCCGCCCGATGCCGGAGCTGAATATCGGCTACCTGCCGCAGGAGCCGCAGCTCGACCCGAGCAAGACCGTGCGCGAAGTGGTGGAAGAGGCCGTGAGTCAGATCAAGGACGCACAGGCGCGTCTGGATCAGGTCTACGCCGCCTACGCCGAGCCGGATGCCGACTTCGACAAGCTGGCAGCCGAGCAGGCCAAGCTCGAAGCCATTCTGCAGACCAGCGACGGCCACAACCTCGAGCGTCAGCTGGAAGTCGCCGCCGACGCCCTGCGTCTGCCGGCCTGGGATGCCAAGGTTGAACACCTGTCCGGTGGTGAGAAGCGCCGCGTGGCGCTGTGCCGTCTGCTGCTGTCGGCCCCCGACATGCTGCTGCTGGATGAGCCAACCAACCACCTGGACGCCGACTCGGTGGCCTGGCTGGAGCACTTCCTCCACGACTTCCCGGGCACTGTGGTCGCGATCACGCACGACCGTTACTTCCTGGATAACGTCGCCGGCTGGATTCTCGAACTCGACCGCGGCGCCGGTATCCCTTACGAAGGCAACTATTCGGGTTGGCTGGAAGCCAAGTCGGATCGTCTGGCTCAGGAGTCCAAGCAGCAGTCAGCCCATGAAAAGGCCATGAAGGAAGAGCTGGAGTGGGTGCGCAAAGGCGCCAAAGCCCGTCAGTCCAAGTCCAAGGCACGTCTGCAGCGTTTCGAAGAAATGCAGTCGCAGGAATTCCAGAAGCGCAGCGAGACCAACGAGATCTACATCCCGGTTGGCCCGCGTCTGGGCGACAAGGTCATCGACTTCGTCAACGTCAGCAAGGGTTACGGCGACCGCGCGCTGATCGACAACCTGTCGTTCAGCATGCCCAAAGGCGCCATCGTTGGCGTGATCGGCGGTAACGGTGCCGGTAAATCGACCCTGTTCCGCATGCTGATGGGCAAGGAACAGCCGGACTCGGGCAGCATCGAAATCGGTGAAACCGTGCAGCTGGCCTGCGTCGATCAGAGCCGTGACGACCTCGACGGCAGCAAAACCGTGTGGGAAGCCGTGTCCGGCGGTTCCGACATGATCAAGATCGGCAACTATGAAGTGCCGTCGCGCACCTACGTCGGGCGCTTCAACTTCAAGGGCGGCGACCAGCAGAAGTTCGTCAAGGACCTCTCCGGCGGTGAGCGCGGCCGTCTGCACCTGGCGTTGACCCTGAAAGAGGGCGCCAACGTGCTGCTGCTGGACGAACCGTCCAACGACCTTGATGTGGAAACCCTGCGTTCGCTGGAAGAAGCGCTGCTCGATTTCCCTGGCGCTGCCATTGTGATCTCTCACGATCGCTGGTTCCTGGATCGCGTGGCGACCCACATCCTGGCGTACGAAGATGACTCGCATATCGAGTTCTTCGAGGGCAACTACACCGAGTACGAAGCCGATCGTAAGAAGCGCCTGGGCGACGCAGCCGCACAGCCGCACCGCGTGCGTTACAAGAAGCTGGCCCAATAAGCCACGCTGCAAACAAGAACGGAGCCGCAAGGCTCCGTTTTTATTGCTGCTGTATTGAGGGCGCCTCAATAGCCCGTGGTCCTCGTCTGATAGGTGAAGAAAAGTTACAGAATTACTGACGGGCATCAGTGTAAAAACCGCTGCACGAACCACACTTACAGCTGAGCCTTCGAGGACTATCAGCATGTCTGTCTTTGACCCCCACACCGCACTCTATAGCCTGCTGAACGAGTACAGCGCGCGTGCCCACGCGATTCGCCAGGATCTGGCGCGCAGCCACTCGCCGGATTTCGCCGAGCAGGCCCTGCAGCGGCAGAACGATGAAGTGTTGGAAGCCCTGCTGGCCGAAGCTGAGAGCGGCATGCGCCAGGTTGGCCTTGCCAAGCTGCGCCTGGCTGAGGGCTGCTACGGCGTGTGCCTGCGCTGTGGTGAAACCATCAGTCCGGCGCGCCTGCAGGCTATGCCAGCTGCCGAATATTGCCTGGCCTGTGCCGACATGCAGGATCAGGCCAACTGACACGAGGGTGTTGCGCTCGCCTTCTGACGCCTGAAAGGAGAGGCGCGCGATTGAGCTTATGGCTTGTGGATGCGGGCCGATGCGGCCATGATTTCCACTAGGCCCCCGTCCAAGGATTTCCAATGCCAGACTCCGTCGCAGCCCATTTGCGGTTGGCACCTGAAGCACTTACCCGTCCCTTTTCCCCTGAGCAGTTCAACTTCACCAATACCGAAGACCTGGAACCCTTCCGTGGCGTATTGGGCCAGGAGCGCGCCGTCGAAGCGCTGCAGTTCGGCGTGGCGATGCCGCGCCCCGGTTACAACGTGTTTGTCATGGGCGAGCCCGGCACCGGCCGCTTCTCCTTCGTCAAGCGCTACCTCAAGGCTGAAGCCAAGCGTCTGGAGACTCCGGCTGACCGGGTTTACGTCAACCACTTCGATGAACCGCGTGAGCCGCGTGCGCTGGAGCTGCCGTCTGGCACCGCCGGCGAGTTTCTCGCCGATATCAACGGCCTGATCGATAACCTGCTGGCAACCTTCCCAGCGGTGTTTGAGCACCCCTCGTTCCAGCAGAAGAAGAACGCCATCGACCGCGCCTTCAACAAGCGCTACGACCAGGCACTGGATGTGATTGAGCGGTTGTCGCTGGAAAAGAACGTCGCTCTTTATCGTGACAGCAGCAATATTGCCTTCACCCCCATGCTTGAAGGCAAGGCGCTGGATGAGGCCGAGTTCGCCCAGTTGCCGGAAGCCGAGCGTGAACGCTTCCATGCTGATATCGCCACCCTGGAAGAGCGCCTCAACGAGGAGCTGGCCAGCCTGCCGCAGTGGAAGCGCGAATCGAGCAACCTGTTGCGTCAGCTCAACGAAGAAACCATCACCATTGCCCTGCAGCCGCTGCTGGCGCCGCTGTCGGAGAAATACGCGGAAAACGCAGGTGTCTGCGCTTATTTGCAGGCGGTACAGGTCAACCTGCTGAAGACTGTGGTCGATCAGCTGGTCGAAGTGGAAAAGGCCGACGCACAAACCCGCAAGCTGCTCGAAGAGCAGTACTGCCCAAGCCTGGTGGTTGGTCATCACGCCCAGGGCGGCGCGCCGGTGGTGTTCGAGCCGCACCCGACCTACGACAACCTGTTTGGCCGTATCGAATACAACACCGACCAGGGCGCGCTCTACACCAGTTACCGCCAGCTGCGCCCTGGTGCGCTGCACCGCGCCAACGGCGGCTTCCTGATTCTTGAAGCGGAGAAGATGCTCGGCGAGCCGTTTGTCTGGGATGCGCTCAAGCGTGCCCTGCAATCGCGTCAGCTGAAGATGGAGTCGCCGCTGGGTGATCTCGGCCGCATTGCCACCGTGACCCTGACCCCGCAGATGATTCCGCTGCACCTCAAGGTGGTGATCATCGGTTCGCGTCAGCTGTATTACACGTTGCAGGACCTCGATCCGGACTTCCAGGAGATGTTCCGCGTCCTGGTCGACTTCGATGAAGACATTCCGCTGGCCGACGACAGCCTGGAGCAGTTCGCCCAGCTGATGAAGACCCGAACCTCGGAAGAGGGCATGGCACCGCTGACCGCTGCTGCTGTGGCTCGGGTTGCGACCTACAGCGCGCGCCTGGCCGAACACCAGGGACGCTTGTCGGCGCGTATCGGCGATCTGTTCCAGCTGGTCAGCGAAGCCGACTTTATCCGCAGCCTGGCCGGTGATGAAGTGACCGACGCCGGGCATATCGAGCGCGCATTAAAGGCCAAGGCCACCCGCACGGGCCGTGTTTCGGCGCGGATCATCGACGACATGCTGGCCGGTATCATCTTGATCGACACCGCCGGCGCGGCCGTGGGCAAGTGCAACGGTCTGACTGTGCTGGAAGTCGGCGACTCGGCCTTCGGTGTACCGGCGCGGATTTCCGCCACGGTGTATCCGGGCGGCAGCGGTATCGTCGACATCGAACGTGAGGTGAATCTCGGTCAGCCGATCCACTCCAAGGGCGTGATGATCCTTACCGGTTACCTGGGTAGCCGCTATGCCCAGGAATTCCCCTTGGAAATCTCCGCGAGCATCGCCCTGGAACAGTCCTACGGCTATGTCGACGGCGACAGCGCCTCCCTCGGTGAGGTCTGCACGCTGATCTCGGCATTGTCGCGCACCCCGCTCAAGCAGTGCTTCGCCATTACCGGTTCGATCAACCAGTTTGGTGAAGTGCAGGCGGTGGGTGGCGTCAACGAGAAGATCGAAGGCTTCTTCCGCCTCTGTGAAGCACGCGGCCTGACCGGCGAGCAGGGCGCGATCATTCCGCACTCCAACGTCACCACCCTGATGCTTGATGAACGGGTGCTGCAGGCGGTGCGTGCCGGGCAGTTCCATATCTATGCAGTGCGTCAGGTCGATGAGGCGCTGAGTCTGTTGGTCGGCGCGGATGCCGGCTCACCGAATGAGCAGGGGCAATTCCCCGCCGGTAGCGTCAATGCGCGCGTGGTTGAGCGCCTGCGTGATATTGCCGCCATGGGCATGGAAGACGACGACAAGGATGAGTCGAAAAAGGAAGAACCGGCTGCTGCGGCCAAGGAGAAGAAGCCACGGGCGAAAAAGCCGGCGGCTGAATGACCGCCCGGCTGCGACAATTCGTCCGGTGGCTGGTCAGTCACTGAGCGAATTGCCGCGCTAGCCCGTGCGCCTGGCTCGGGCTGGCTTTTCCTCACTTCATCCACACAGTTATCCACAGCAAGCGGGCATAACTGTTGGCTTCCCTCTGGCGGTGGCTCGGGTGTAGGCTGAAGACCTGCTCCTGAGAGGGTCGTCGCCATGTCGCGCAGCCTCAATCTCACTCGCCACTGCCTGGGCCTGGATACTCGCATCGAATGCGTGGTGTTGCCGCTGGCCGGCAACAATGGCCTCTGGACGCTAATCTGCGCCGCCGGCATGGCCGGTGCTCAGCCTTCCACAATCAAGGCGCAGGGCCCGTTCCACGGGGCTTTCGCCGCCGAAAGTATCCTCACGGATATCGCCGAGAACCTGCAGGGTATGGGCTATGAGCAATCTGCCGACGTGCCGATCTGGCGCCTGCATATCCAGGCCGAGTTGCGCCGTTTGAACGGTGAGCGTGGCCATCATCTGGGTGATTACCAGTTCCAGCCGGAAACCTGAGTGGGCAATTGCCGAGTATTTGACCAGCTGTCGCAAGCCCAGCAGAGGTCTGGCTTGCAGCCATTGATCCTGAGCCTGCCCACAAGGTTATCCACAGTTGCCGGGGATAACCGTAGCGGTCATCGATTGCCATACACCAGGGTTGTCTGGGCGAAGGCGCTGGGTATACTCGCCGGCAGTCTTGAACCCTGAGTGAGCCCTTATGGAACGCTTTATCGAAAATGCCATGTATGCCTCGCGTTGGCTGCTGGCGCCGATCTATTTCGGACTGTCGCTGGCCCTGTTGGCACTGGCGCTGAAGTTCTTTCAGGAAGTCTTCCACATCCTGCCTAACGTCTTTGCCATGGCCGAGGCGGATCTGATCCTGGTGCTGTTGTCGCTGATCGACATGGCGCTGGTGGGTGGTCTGTTGGTGATGGTGATGATTTCTGGTTACGAGAACTTCGTTTCCCAACTGGATATCAAGGAGGGCACCGAGAAGCTCAGCTGGCTGGGCAAGATGGACTCCAGCTCGCTGAAGATGAAAGTGGCGGCCTCTATCGTGGCGATTTCCTCAATCCATCTGCTCAAAGTATTTATGAATGCGCAGAATATTCCTGACAGCAAGTTGATGTGGTACGTGATCATTCACATGGCTTTCGTGCTGTCGGCCTTCGCCATGGGTTATCTGGATAAGCTGACCAAATACGAATCGAGCTGATCCGCTCCTCAGGTGTCCTCGCCGCCCGGCCGTTGCAAAACGGACGGGCGGTTTGCTTTCGGCCTTGTGCTTTTGCTGTGTTGTACAAAAATTGTATTTGTATAGATTTTTGTATAGCTTTGCTTGCCCGAGGATATCGCCATGAATCTGCAAGACTTGTCGCTACACGCCCACGCTGGGCATATCGACGCACTTAACCTGATCTCTATCGAGGGTGGCATCTACCTGCTGGAGGCGCACATGGACGGCCGTGCCCACCCGCTCAGTGACGGCCATGGCAAGACCCTGCACCTGCGCTCGGTCGAACATGCCCGTGACCTGCTGCATGACTTGCCACGCATACCGTTCCACCTGGTGCACGCGGTGGTGCATGACGAGATGTGCGGCATGCAGGACGGCACCCAGGACACCCTGCGCGTACCGATTTCCTTCAATTCGTCCTGGTAATGCCTTGAACCCCCCAACCCCGCTGCTTGATCGCCCGCTGGCTGTTCTCGATGTGCAAATCACTGGCATGCATCCTGACAAGGACTGCATCTGGGAAATTGCCGTGTTGCAGGTCGATGCGGGTTCGGTGGTGGCGCGCCACTCCTGGTTGGTAAAGCCCGCCTGTGCGCTGCCCCGGACGGTTTCGCGGCTGTCAGGTGTCTTACCGGCAGAATTGGACGAGCAGCCTGTGTTTGCCGAGATTGCTGGCGAGCTGTCCCGGTTGCTTGAGGGGCGGGTGGTGGTCGGGCACAACCTACGTGTGGCGCATGCATTTTTACGGCGTGCCTTCACCCTCGCAGGCCTGCCGGTGCATTACCGGCAGCTGTGCACCGTGCGGCTCGCGCGTGCCGCCTGGCCGGATTTACCGGATTACAGTCTGGAGGCGCTGTGTGAGCGTCAACAGATCCAGCGTTTTTTCCGTCATCGCGCACTACCGGACGCCGATGCCGTTTGGCAGTTGCTCTCCAGTTTGTTGGCGCAGGTGCCCGCTGAGCTACTGGATGCTCAGGTGCAACGCCAGCTGCGCAAAGCGGCAGTCCCCCGGTTCCTTAGTGCTGAGCGATTGCAAGCGCTGCCTGCGCGGCCGGGTGTTTATTACTTTTATGGCGACAATCAGGCGCTGCTGTACATCGGTAAGAGCCGTAATGTGCGCCAGCGTGTGCAATCGCATTTCCAGAATGATCACCACAGTCGTCGAAGTCTGCAGGTGGCTCAGCAGATCCGTGAGGTGCGCGTGCAGCCTACGGCCGGCGAGCTGGGTGCGCTGTTGTTGGAGGCTGCGGAGGTCAAGCGGCTTTTGCCGTTGTATAACCGGCAACTGCGGCGCCAGCGTGAACTGCTGACGTGGAGCCTTAGCCAGTCTCCGGGCGGTTGGCAGCTGGCATTGCAGGGTGTCGACACCCACGCACCGATTGACAGCAGTGTCGGTTTATTCCGCTCAAGGCGTCAGGCTCAGGACTGGCTGCGCAGCCAGGCGCGCAAGCATCAGTTGTGTTTACGTCTGATCGGTCTGGAAGCGGGCATGGGCGCGTGCTTTGCCACTCAACTGGGTGGCTGTCAGGGCGCCTGCTGCGGGCAAGAGCCTCGTGCTGCGCATGATGCCCGGCTGCTGGCCGCTTGCGAACAGCTGCGTACGGTGACCTGGCCCTGGCCGGGGACTGTCGCGCTGGTTGAGCGTGATCCTGAACATGGGCTCTCGCAGTGGCATGTGTTGGATCAGTGGCGCTACCTGGCCACGGTCGATGACCCGGCCTTGCTTCATTCCGTCAGTCAGCAGCCATCCCAGGCATTCAGTCTGGATGCCTACCACATCGTGCTGAGCCATTTACGGCGCTGCCCAAACACCGAGGTTGTTGTGTTATGACCACTCGCCGGCTCGCCCTGATACTGGGTGATCAGCTGTCTTTCGATCTGCCCAGTCTGCAGTCTCTGGACCCGCAGCAGGATGCGGTGCTGCTCGCAGAGGTGGCCGCCGAAACGAACTATGTGCCGCACCACCCGCAGAAAATTGCGCTGATCTTCAGTGCCATGCGTCACTTTGCTGAGGCATTGCGCGAGCGCGGTTGGCGCGTGCAGTACGTAGCACTGGACGACCCGGACAACAGCGGCTCGCTGCCCGGAGAGTTGCAGCGCTGGGCCGCGCAGTTGCAGGCGGCCGAAGTGCATGTCACCGAGTGTGGTGAGTGGCGCCTGGAGGATCAGTTGAAGCGCAGCGGCGTGCCGATCACCTGGCATAACGACAGCCGCTTTGTCTGTGGTCGTGACGAGTTTGTACAGTGGGCCGAGGGGCGCAAGCAGCTGCGCATGGAGTTTTTCTACCGCGAGATGCGCCGCAAGACCGGTTTGCTGCTCAATGGTGACGGTACCCCGGTGGGCGGCGCATGGAACTTCGATGCGGAAAACCGTAAGGCACTGCCCAAACAGATCAAGGCACCGATGACCGCGCGCTTCCCGGCGGACGCCATTACCCAGGACGTGCTGGTGCTGGTGGCCGAGCGCTTCAGTCATCACTACGGCAGTCTGTCGGCTTTCGATTACCCGGTGACCCATGCCGAGGCCGAAGCGCTGTGGCAGCATTTTCTCGATTTCGCCCTGCCGGCTTTTGGCGATTATCAGGACGCCATGGCAGTCGGTGAGCCGTTTCTGTTCCATGCGCGGATCAGCGCGGCGTTGAATATTGGTCTGCTGGATGTAAGAAGGCTGTGTGCTGATGTTGAGGCGGCTTACTGGCGCGGCCAGGTGCCGCTGAACGCTGCCGAGGGCTTTATTCGTCAGCTGATTGGTTGGCGCGAATACGTGCGCGGCATCTACTGGATGCACATGCCGGAGTACGCCGAGCGCAATACCTTCGGCAACACTCGGCCGCTACCGGAGTTCTACTGGACCGGTAAAACCCGTATGAAATGCATGAGTCAGGCCATCGGCCAGACGTTGGAGCATGCCTATGCCCATCACATCCAGCGGCTGATGGTCACCGGCAACTTCGCCCTGCTGGCCGGTATCCAGCCCAGCCAGGTTTGCGACTGGTATCTGGCGGTGTACATGGATGCCTTCGATTGGGTCGAGCTGCCCAACACCCTGGGCATGGTCATGCACGCCGATGGCGGCTACCTGGGCTCCAAGCCTTATTGCGCCAGTGGTCAGTACATCAAACGGATGTCCAACTACTGCGGCGACTGCACCTACAAGGTCACGGAAAGCGTGGGTGAGCAGGCCTGCCCGTTCAATGCGCTGTATTGGCACTTTCTGATGCGCCACCGCGAGCAGCTTTCGGGTAACCACCGGCTGGGCATGATCTACCGTGGCCTGGACAAGATGAGTGCAGCCAAGCAGCAGGGCCTGTGGGTACGCGGTGAGCAGCTGCTGGCCCGACTGGATGCGGGTGAGGCGCTGTGAAAAAGGCCGAATTGCCGGTCAAAACCTGTGCGGTGTGTGGGCTGCCCTTCACCTGGCGCAAAAAGTGGGCGCGCTGCTGGGAGGAGGTGAAGTATTGCTCCGAGCGTTGTCGGCGCAATCGCCAAGGCGCGGCAGGCGGGTAGGGCGGCCAGGCGGATTGTGCTAGGCTGGCCGACCTTTTTTAGCCCCTAGCGGAGCCGTGCTATGTCCGAACTCAATCTCTCGACTGACGAAACCCGCGTAAGCTACGGCATTGGCCGTCAGCTGGGTGGTCAGCTGCGCGACAACCCGCCGCCGGGTGCCAGCCTGGACGCCATCATCGCCGGTATCACCGATGCCTTTGCCGGCCAGCCAAGCCGCGTCAGCGAAGCAGAACTGACCGCTAGCTTCAAAGTCATCCGTGACATCATGCAAGCCGAAGCGGCGGCCAAGGCCGAAGCTGCGGCCGGTGCGGGTCTGGCGTTCCTCGCTGAAAACGCCAAGCGTGACGGCATCACCGTTCTGGCTTCTGGCCTGCAGTACGAAGTGCTGACCGCCGGCGAAGGTGCCAAGCCTTCCCGTGAAGACAGCGTGCGCACTCACTATCACGGCACCCTGATCGACGGCACTGTATTCGACAGCTCCTACGAGCGTGGCCAGCCTGCCGAGTTTCCGGTTGGCGGCGTGATCGCCGGCTGGACCGAAGCCCTGCAGTTGATGAATGCCGGCAGCAAATGGCGCCTATACGTGCCGAGCGAGCTGGCTTACGGCGAGCAAGGTGTTGGCAGCATCCCGCCGCACAGCGTGCTGGTGTTTGATGTGGAACTGCTGGACGTTCTCTAACGCTCAGTCGGTTTACCTTCGCGGGCATGGCTCGCTCTTACTTGATGTAGGAGCGGGCCATGCCCGCGATCCGTTTCAGGGGCGCAACGCCCGGGCGTAGCAGTAAAGAAATAGATTACGCACCAGCTCTTTAAGCACCAGCGGCTCGCTGGAGTTCAGCTCGTGCAGATCCAGGTCACCCTGATCACGCAGCTCATCTAGGGCATCTTCCTTAAGCAGGGCGCAAACCTCGCCGGTGTTGCGATTGAGAATGCGTAGGTACGGCTGCGGGCGGTCCAGCCAGGCATCGATCAGATAGGTCATGACTCATCTCCCTTTCAAGTTGTCAGGTGAGAATAATTCTTATTATATTTATAGCAAGGATTAATCGCTGCCTTTTGTCGCGCGGTGTGATTGCTGTGGATTGCAGGCAATAAAAAGCCCGCCATATGGGCGGGCTCTTGTCTGTCACGATAAGCCTTAGTGTGTGCGGGCTACGGCAAAGCGGCTGAGTTCGATCAGTGCGTCGCGGTATTCGCTGGCGGGCAGGGCGTCCAAGCAGGCGATGGCGCGTTCTGCGTAGTCGCGGGCTTGTTGTGCGGTGTAGTCCAGCGCGCCAGCCGCTTCTACGGCATTACGGATGCTTTCCAGGTCTTCGATGCCGCCTTTCTGGATCGCCTGGCGTACCAGTGCTGCTTGTTCAAGCGTCCCTTCGCGCATGGTGTAGATCAGCGGCAGGGTCGGCTTGCCCTCGGCCAGGTCGTCGCCGACGTTCTTGCCCAGGGTAGTGGCATCACCACGGTAGTCGAGCAGGTCGTCGACCAGTTGGAAGGCCACGCCGAGGTGGTCGCCAAAGGTGCGCAGCGCTTCGCTCTGTTCGGCGTTGGCGCCCGCCAGTGCTGCGGCGCTGTGGGTTGAGGCTTCGAAGAGCATCGCAGTCTTGCCGCGGATGACTTCCATGTAAGTTTCTTCGGTGGTGCTGGCGTCGCGGATCTTCGACAGTTGCAGCACTTCGCCTTCGGCGATCACCCGGGTGGCCTTTGAAAGGATCTTCATCACCGGCATGGAGCCAAGTTCGACCATCATTTCGAAGGAACGCGAATAAAGGAAGTCGCCGACCAGCACGCTTGGCGCGTTGCCCCACTGGGCGTTAGCGGTGCTGCGACCGCGGCGCATGTCGGACATGTCGACCACGTCGTCGTGCAGCAAGGTGGCGGTGTGCAGAAATTCGATGGTGGCAGCGAGCAGGCGCAGGTTGTCGCCTTCAATGCCCAAGGCCTTGCCGCTGAGCAGAACCAGCAAAGGCCGCAGGCGTTTACCGCCGGCGGAGATAATATAGTCGCCGATCTTCTCTACGAGCGGTACGCGCGACACCAGCTGGGCGCGGATGATGCCGTCGACGGCGGTAAAGTCATCCGCCACCACGCGGTAGAAAGCCTGGGGTTGCATCGCTTGCACCTGCTACTCATGGGTTGCGCGGCATGCTAGGGGGCAGGGTAGGGGCTGTCAAGGCAAGAGGCTGGTGCTCTGGGTGTCGGGGCCTTGCGTCGAGCTGGCTGCTTGCGTACAATCGCGCACCCTGAACTTCCCCCTGGGTATTTCCCTGCCTTACGCAATTGCAAGGGTGTCCTTGAAGGCCCCAAGCAGCCATGCCAGCCGACACTTATTCCTATAAAGCGCTGGGTGAGCAGGATTAACGGAGATTTACCATGTACGCAGTAATTGTTACTGGTGGCAAGCAATACAAAGTCACCGAAGGCGAATTCCTCAAGGTCGAAAAACTCGAGCTGGCCACTGGCGCAGCTGTGACTTTTGACCGTGTTCTGCTGGTCGGCAATGGCGACGACGTAAAAATCGGCGCTCCGGTTGTTGACGGTGCCAAAGTTGTGGCTGAAGTGGTTGCTCAAGGCCGTCACGACAAGGTCACCATCATCAAGTTCCGTCGTCGTAAGCACCACATGAAGCGCCAGGGCCACCGTCAGTGGTACACCGAGATCAAAATCACCGGTATCCAGGCCTGATTCGTTTCGGTCTGATCCCTTTATAGGAGTATTGAACTCATGGCACACAAAAAAGCTGGCGGTAGTACCCGCAACGGTCGCGACTCAGAAGCCAAACGCCTTGGCGTGAAGATGTATGGCGGCCAGGCTATCAAAGCAGGCAACATCATCGTGCGTCAGCGCGGCACCCAGTTCCACGCCGGTTACGGCGTTGGCATGGGTAAAGATCACACCCTCTTCGCGAAAATCGAAGGCGTGATCAAGTTTGAAGTAAAAGGCGCGTTCAACCGCCGTTACGTGAGCGTCGTTGCGGCTTAATAGCGCGACTGCTGGGAAAGCCCCGTCCTTGCGACGGGGCTTTTTTATTGGCTCGCCATCCATGGCGGCAACCCTGCGGGCCGTCGCAAGCGACGTTAGAAAACGCTCCGGGCGTTTTTTTTGTTTCTGTATTCTTGGGGTTCTTGCCAAACTGTCCTGGGTGTTAGCGTTCGATTTGAATGCAGGTCAATTTTGCAAGAACCTGGTGTTTCTCGGTTTAGATGACCCGCGTGATTGCGGGAGGCGTAAAAATGAAATTCGTCGATGAAGTATCGATTTTTGTAAAAGCCGGCGACGGCGGTAACGGCATGATGGCTTTTCGTCGTGAAAAGTTCATCGAGAAGGGCGGTCCCAACGGTGGTGATGGTGGTGACGGTGGCTCGGTGTATATCGAGGCGGTCGAGAACTTCAATACCCTAGTGGATTACCGCTACACCCGTCGTTTCCAGGCGCAAAATGGTGAGAAGGGTGGCAGTACCGACTGTACTGGTGCCAAGGGTGAGGATCTGATTCTGCCGGTGCCGATTGGTACCACGGTGATTGATGCCAGTACTCAGGAAGTGATTGGCGACCTGGTCCGCGCTGGCCAGCGTTTGATGGTGGCGCAGGGTGGCTGGCATGGTCTGGGTAACACCCGCTTCAAGTCCAGTACCAACCGTGCTCCGCGGCAAACCACGCCGGGCAAGCCGGGCGAGTCGCGCGATCTCAAGCTGGAATTGAAGGTATTGGCCGATGTAGGCCTGCTGGGCTTGCCGAATGCCGGCAAGAGCACCTTCATTCGCTCGGTGTCGGCCGCCAAGCCGAAAGTCGCTGACTATCCCTTCACCACGCTGGTGCCGAACCTGGGTGTGGTCAGTGTCGATCGCTACAAAAACTTCGTGGTTGCAGACATTCCGGGGCTGATCGAGGGTGCTTCTCACGGTGCTGGTTTGGGCATTCGCTTCCTCAAGCATTTGTCGCGTACCCGTCTGTTGCTGCATCTCGTTGATATGGCGCCGCTGGATCTGACCGATCCAGCCGAGTCGGCCGCCACCATTATTGATGAGCTGACCAAGTTCAGCCCGTCGCTGGCTGAGCGTGAGCGCTGGCTGGTGCTGAACAAGGCTGACCAGATGCTCGATGAAGAGCAGGAAGCGCGGATTGCTGAAATCGTCGCGCGGATCGAGTGGACTGGGCCGGTTTATGTGATTTCTGCACTGGCGCGCCAGGGCACTGAAAAGCTCTGTTATGACATCATGGACTTCCTTGAGGCGCGCGCTGAGCGCATTCAGGAGAATCCAGAGTACGCTGCCGAGTTGGCTGAGCTGGATACGCGCATCGAGGACGAGGCGCGCGCTCAGCTGCAGGCGCTGGACGACAAGCGCGCGCTGCGTCGTTCCGGAGTCAAGGCAGTCGGTGATGTCGATGAAGATGACAGCTTCTGGGATGAAGAAGACGAAGATGATGGCCCGGAAATTATTTACGTCCGGGATTAAGCAACTACAAAACGCCGCTTAATTGCGGCGTTTTTGTAATCACAGGTCGCGGCTAAGGTTGGAAGATCATGCGTGACAAGGTAACCGGTGCGCAGCGCTGGGTAGTGAAGATTGGTAGTGCGTTGCTGACCGCTGATGGTCGTGGTTTGGATCGTGCGGCCATGGCGGTATGGGTCAAGCAGATGGTCGCGCTGCGTGAGCAGGGTGTTGAGCTGGTGCTGGTGTCCTCCGGTGCGGTGGCGGCGGGTATGAGCAAGCTGGGCTGGGTAGCGCGGCCGAGCGCCATGCATGAGTTGCAGGCGGCGGCAGCTATTGGCCAGATGGTGCTGATTCAGGCGTGGGAGTCGAGCTTTGCCGAGCATGGCCGGCGCACGGCGCAGATTCTGCTGACCCATGACGATCTGTCTGATCGCAAGCGTTACCTGAATGCGCGCAGCACGCTGCGTACGCTGGTGGATCTGGATGTGGTGCCGGTGATCAACGAGAACGACACCGTGGTTACCGATGAGATCCGCTTTGGTGATAACGACACCCTTGCGGCGCTGGTTGCCAATCTGGTCGAGGCCGACCTGTTGGTAATTCTTACTGACCGCGACGGCATGTATAACGCCGATCCGCGGCATAATCCCGATGCCGAGCTGATTTTCGAGGCGCGCGCCGATGATCCGGCGCTTGATGCTGTGGCGGGTGGCGTGGGTGGTGCGCTCGGGCGTGGCGGTATGCAGACCAAGCTGCGGGCGGCGCGTCTGGCGGCGCGTTCCGGGGCGCACACGGTGATTGTCGGTGGTGCGATCGAGCAGGTGTTGGCGCGGCTCAAGGCAGGTGAGCGCCTGGGTACTCTGCTGGCGCCTGAGCGCGGCATGCTGGCAGCGCGCAAGCAGTGGCTGGCCGGGCATTTGCAGACTCGCGGCACCCTGGTGCTGGATGAAGGGGCGGTCAAGGCGTTGGCGACTGGCACCAAGAGTCTGTTGCCGGTTGGTGTTAAAACCGTGCAGGGCAGCTTCCGGCGTGGCGAGATGGTGGTGTGCGTGGCTGCGGATGGCCGGGAGATTGCGCGCGGTTTGGCCAATTACAGTGCGCTTGAGGCGCAAAAGATCATCGGTCAGCCATCCGATGCCATCGAGAAGCTGCTGGGGTATGTTGACGAGCCCGAGTTGGTGCATCGGGATAATTTGATCCTGGTTTGAGGGAAGGCTGATGCGAGTCGTAAAGGGATTGCTGGGTGCGCTGGTGCTGTTGCCTGGGTTGGTGGCGGCCGAGCAGATCGGAGAGGTGTCGACGGTTTTCAAGTTTATGGGGCCGAACGACAAAATCGTCGTCGAGGCGTTTGATGACCCTAAGGTGGAAGGCGTGACCTGCTATCTGTCGCGGGCCAAGACTGGCGGCGTCAAGGGTGGTCTGGGGTTGGCTGAGGATCGCGCCGAGGCGTCGATTGCCTGTCGTCAGGTTGGCCCGATCAGCTTTCTCGAGAAGCTCAAGGAGGGCGAGGAGGTGTTTCGTGAGCGTACCTCGCTGGTATTCAAGACCATGCAGGTCGTGCGGTTCTTCGATCAGAAGCGCAATACCCTGGTTTATCTGGTCTACAGCGATCGGGTAATCGAGGGGAGTCCGCAGAATGCGGTGACGGCCATTCCGATTCTGCCCTGGCCACAAAAGCCCTGAGTCAAAAAAGCCCGAAGCGATTCGGGCTTTTTTGTGGTTTTGGGCGTTGCAGGCTGCGCCAGCAGTTATTGCAGACAATAAAAAACCGGCGGTTAAGCCGGTTTTTCAAGAACGAGTAGCGTGTCGCAAACAGCTTAGGCAGCTGCGGCAGCGCTCAGGGCCTTGATGTGGCCATTGAGGCGGCTCTTGTGGCGAGCGGCTTTGTTCTTGTGGATGATGCCTTTGTCGGCCATACGGTCGATTACCGGCACAGCCAGGGTGTAAGCAGTAGCTGCAAGAGCAGCGTCTTTGGCTTCGATAGCCTTGACGACGTTCTTGATGTAAGTACGAACCATCGAGCGCTGGCTGGCGTTATGGCTACGACGCTTCTCAGCCTGTTTTGCGCGTTTTTTGGCAGAAGGTGTATTGGCCACCGTCAAGCTCCTCGAAGAAAAATTCTGGGGGTTACAAACAAATAAGGCCGCGAATCATGCCGATATGAGGGAGTGCTGTCAAGCCTGTTGGCTTTTCCCTGTGCTGGCCTGACCAGCGGCAGACCGCTACACTCGTCGCCTTTGCGCGCCAGTGCTTGTTTGCGGAGCCGGGATACTACATGAATTTGCTCAAGTCGTTGGCCGCCGTCAGCTCCATGACCATGCTTTCGCGTGTATTGGGCTTTGTGCGCGACACCATCATTGCCCGTACCTTCGGCGCGGGCGTGGCCTCGGACGCCTTTGTGGTGGCGTTCAAGCTGCCCAATCTGCTGCGGCGGATTTTTGCCGAGGGCGCGTTCTCTCAAGCCTTTGTGCCGATTCTGGCCGAATATAAAACCCAGCAGGGCGATGAGGCGGCGCGCACGTTTCTCGCTTACGTGACAGGCCTGCTGACGTTGGTGCTGGCGCTGGTAACTTTTATTGGCATTCTCGCCGCGCCGTGGATTGTCTGGGCCTCCGCCCCTGGTTTCGCTGATGAGGCGGAGCGCTTTGAGCTAACCACCGACCTGCTGCGGGTGACCTTTCCTTATATCTTGCTGATCTCCCTGTCCTCGCTGGCGGGGGCTGTGCTCAATACCTGGAACAGGTTCTCGGTGCCGGCCTTTGTGCCGACTCTGCTCAACGTCAGCATGATCGTCTTCGCCCTGTTTCTGACCCCCTATTTCGATCCGCCAATCATGGCGCTGGGCTGGGCGGTGCTGGTGGGGGGCTTGGCGCAGTTGCTGTTCCAGCTGCCGCATTTGCACAAGATCGGCATGCTGGTGCTGCCGCGTCTGAACCTCAAGGACACAGGCGTGTGGCGCGTGATGAAGCAGATGGGGCCGGCGATCTTCGGGGTGTCGGTCAGCCAGATTTCGCTGATCATCAATACGATTTTTGCCTCCTTTCTGGTCGCAGGCTCCGTGTCCTGGATGTATTACGCCGATCGCTTGATGGAGTTGCCGGCTGGCGTACTTGGTGTGGCGCTGGGGACCATTTTGCTGCCGGCCTTGTCGAAAACCCATTCGGGCGCCAGCCGCGAAGACTACTCCAAGCTGCTCGACTGGGGCTTGCGTCTGTGTCTGGTGTTGGCGTTGCCCAGTGCGGTGGCGTTGGCGATTATCTCCGAGCCGTTGATCGCCTCGCTGTTCCAGTACGGCAAGTTCACCGCTGACGATACCTTGATGACCCAGCGGGCCTTGATTGCTTACTCGTTGGGGCTGGTCGGCATCATTCTGGTGAAAATTCTTGCGCCTGCCTTCTACGCCCAGCAGAACATCAAAACCCCGGTGCGTATCGGGCTGGTGACGCTGCTGGCGACCCAGGCGATGAATGTGCTGTTTATCTTCGTGATTCCCCTGGCCCATGCCGGTCTGGCGCTGGCCATCGGCCTGGCCGCCTGCCTGAATGCTGGGTTGTTGTACTGGCAGCTACGCAAGCGCGACATGTTTCAGCCACAGCCGGGTTGGGCGTTGTTCCTTGGCAAGCTGTTGTTGGCGTTACTAGCGATGGTGGCGGTGCTGCTGCTGATTATGCAGCAGCTGCCAGCTTGGGCGGACAGCACTATGCTCTGGCGTTTGCTGCGCCTGGGCGGGCTGGTGGGTGTCGGCATGTTGGCCTATTTGGCCGTGTTGGCGCTGTTGGGGTTCCGTTTGAGGGATTTTGCTCGCCGCAGTGCGCTCTGAGCTGCAGCTGATTTGCTGCCTGTTGTCCGCTGCTCGGTGTGCGTATAATCGGCCACTTTATGAGCAAGAAGCGCGTTATGCAGCTGGTTCGAGGCCTACACAACTTGCGGCCCCAGCATCGGGGCTGTGTCGCCACCATCGGGAATTTCGACGGCGTCCATCGTGGTCATCAGGCCATTTTGGCGCGTTTGCGTGAGCGTTCCGCCGAGCTTGGCGTGCCCAGTTGCGTGCTGATTTTCGAGCCGCAGCCGCGCGAGTTTTTTGCACCTGATGTAGCACCGGCGCGCCTGGCGCGGTTGCGCGACAAGCTGGCTCTGCTGGCTGCCGAAGGTGTTGATCGAGTGCTGTGCCTGAGTTTCAACCGCCGCCTGCGTGAGTTGAGCGCGGCTGAGTTCGTGCATCGTGTGCTGGTTGAAGGCCTGGGTGTGCAGCATCTGGAAGTGGGTGATGACTTTCGCTTCGGCTGTGACCGCGCCGGTGACTTTGCCTTTCTGGCCGAGGCTGGTGAGCGCGAAGGCTTCAGCGTCGAGGCTGCCAGCACGGTTGAGCTGGACGGTATTCGTGTCAGCAGTACGCGGGTACGTGAAGCCCTTGATGCCGGTGATTTTGCCTTGGCGCAGCACCTGCTCGGGCGGCCATTTCAGATTGCCGGACGGGTGTTGCACGGGCAGAAGCTGGGGCGTCAGCTGAATGCGCCGACTGCCAATGTGCAGCTCAAGCGCAAGCGGGTGCCGCTCAAAGGCGTGTACCTGGTCAGCACCGAGATTGACGGCCAAACCTGGCCGGGTGTGGCCAACATTGGTGTGCGCCCGAGCGTGGCCGGTGATGGTCGCGCTCATCTGGAAGTGCATTTGCTGGACTTTGCCGGTGATTTATATGGCCGGCGTTTGACGGTGGCTTTCCACCACAAGCTGCGCGATGAGCAGCGTTTCGCCTCCCTTGAGGCATTGAAGATGGCTATTGCTGCCGATATTGCTGCCGCCCGTGCCCATTGGCGCGTTTAAGCACCCGGCTTCAACTGCTGGGTGCCAATCGCTTACGAAGAGCCTGAAATGACCGATTACAAAGCCACGCTTAATCTGCCTGACACCCAATTTCCGATGAAGGCCGGCCTGCCGCAGCGCGAGCCGCAGATTCTGCAGCGCTGGAACGAGATTGGCCTGTATCAGAAGCTGCGCACGCAGGGCGAAGGCCGGCCGAAGTTTGTTCTGCACGATGGCCCGCCCTATGCCAACGGCAGCATTCACATCGGTCATGCGGTCAACAAGATCCTCAAGGACATCATCACCCGTTCCAAGACCCTGGCCGGCTTCGACGCCCCTTATGTGCCGGGTTGGGACTGTCATGGCCTGCCGATCGAGCACAAGGTGGAAACCACCTTCGGCAAGAACCAGCCTTCCGACCTGACCCGCGAGCGCTGCCGCACCTATGCCGCCGAGCAGATCGAAGGGCAGAAGGCCGACTTCGTTCGCCTCGGTGTACTGGGCGATTGGGACAACCCGTACAAAACCATGGACTTTGCCAACGAGGCGGGCGAAATCCGCGCGCTGGTCGAGATGGTCAAACAGGGTTTCGTATTCAAGGGGCTGAAGCCGGTCAACTGGTGTTTCGACTGCGGTTCCGCGCTGGCTGAGGCCGAAGTCGAGTACCAAGACAAGAAGTCCGATGCCATCGACGTGGCCTTCGTGGTTGAAGATGCCGACAAGCTGGCCGCCGCGTTTGGTCTGGCCAGCCTGCCGAAGCCTGCTTCCATCGTGATCTGGACCACCACGCCTTGGACCATTCCGGCCAACCAAGCGCTGAACGTCCACCCTGAATTTACCTATGCGCTGGTCGATACCGGCGAGCGTCTGCTGCTGCTGGCTGAAGAGCTGGTAGAGGGCTGCTTGGCCCGTTATGGCCTGCAGGGCGAAGTCATCGCCACCGCGCCAGGTGCGGCGCTGGAGCTGCTCCGCTTCCGTCATCCGTTCTATGAGCGCTTTGCCCCGGTCTATCTGGCTGACTACGTTGAGCTGGGCGCCGGCACTGGCGTGGTGCACTCGGCACCTGCCTATGGTGAGGACGACTTCCGTTCCTGCAAAGGCTACGGCATGAGCAATGACGACATCCTCAGCCCGGTGCAGAGCAACGGCGTGTATGTCAGTGACCTGCCGTTCTTTGGCGGCCAGTTTATCTGGAAGGCTAATCCGGCCATCGTCGCCAAGCTGGAAGAGGTCGGCGCGTTGCTTAAGCACGAGGCTATCCAGCACAGCTATATGCATTGCTGGCGCCATAAGACCCCGCTGATCTACCGCGCCACCGCGCAGTGGTTCGTCGGCATGGATAAGCAGCCTAACGAAGGCGGCACTCTGCGTGAGCGTGCGCTGGCAGCCATCGAGCAAACGCAGTTCGTCCCAGCCTGGGGCCAGGCACGTCTGCACAGCATGATCGCCGGGCGTCCGGACTGGTGTATCTCGCGTCAGCGTAACTGGGGCGTGCCAATCCCGTTCTTCCTGCACAAGGCTACGGGTGAGCTGCACCCGCGCACTGCCGAGTTGATGGAGGACGTGGCTAAGCGTGTCGAGCAAGAGGGCATAGAGGCTTGGTTCAAGCTCGACGCCGCCGAGCTGCTGGGCGATGAAGCCGCCGACTACGACAAGATCAGTGACACCCTGGACGTCTGGTTTGATTCCGGCACCACCCACTGGCACGTACTGCGCGGTTCGCACAACCTGGGCCATGCCAGCGGCCCGCGTGCCGACCTGTACCTGGAAGGCTCCGACCAGCACCGCGGCTGGTTCCATTCATCCTTGCTGACCGGCGCGGCCATCGACGGCCACGCGCCGTACAAAGAGCTGCTGACCCACGGTTTTGTGGTCGACGAGAACGGTCGCAAGATGTCCAAGTCGCTGGGCAATGTGGTCGCGCCGCAGGAAGTGAATGACAGCCTGGGCGCCGATATCCTGCGCCTGTGGGTGTCGTCCACTGACTACTCGGGCGAGATGGCCGTGTCCAAGGTCATCCTGCAGCGCAGCGCCGATTCCTACCGGCGTATCCGCAACACCGCGCGCTTCCTGCTCTCCAACCTCAGCGGCTTCGACCCGGCGCAGCACCTGCTGCCTGCGGAAGACATGCTGGCGCTGGATCGTTGGGCCGTAGATCGCGCCCTGTTGCTGCAGCGCGAAATCGAAGAAGCCTACGACAGCTATCGCTTCTGGAACGTTTACCAGAAAGTGCACAACTTCTGCGTGCAGGAGCTGGGCGGTTTCTACCTCGATATTATCAAGGACCGTCAGTACACCACCGCCGCCGACAGCGTGGCGCGTCGCTCCTGCCAGACCGCGCTGTTCCACATCGCCGAAGCCCTGGTGCGCTGGATCGCTCCGGTGTTGTCTTTCACCGCCGATGAGCTGTGGGAATACCTGCCCGGTGCGCGTAACGAGTCGGTAATGCTCAATGGCTGGTATCAGGGCCTGAGCGAGCTGCCGGAAGGCTTCGAGCTGGATCGTGCGTTCTGGGAGCGCGTGATGGCGGTCAAGGTCGCGGTAAACAAGGAGATGGAAAACCTGCGTGCAGCCAAGGCCATCGGCGGCAACCTGCAGGCGGAAGTCACCCTGTATGCCGAAGACAGCCTGATTGCTGATCTGAACAAACTGGGCAACGAGCTGCGCTTTGTGCTGATCACTTCCACCGCCAGCCTGGCGCCGCTCGCCAGCGCGCCGAGTGATGCTGTGGAAACCGAAGTCGCGGGGCTCAAGCTCAAAGTGCTGAAGTCCGGGCATGCCAAGTGCGCCCGTTGCTGGCATCACCGCGAGGACGTTGGGGTGAACCCAGCGCATCCGGAAATTTGCGGTCGCTGCGTGGACAACATCGAAGGCGCAGGTGAGGTTCGTCACTATGCGTGATAACGCTAGTCGTTTCGGGCGTTTGGCCTGGTTGTGGCTGAGTCTGTTGGTGTTTGTAGTCGATCAAGCGAGCAAGTTCTGGTTCGACAACAACCTGAGCATGTACCAGCAGATCGTGATCATCCCCGATTACTTTAGCTGGACCCTGGCTTACAACACCGGTGCGGCATTCAGCTTCCTGGCCGATGCCGCCGGCTGGCAGCGTTGGTTCTTCGCCGCGATTGCCGTGGTGGTGAGCGGAGTACTGGTGGTATGGCTCAAGCGCCTAAAACCTGGCGAAACCTGGCTTGCGGTGGCGTTGGCGTTAGTTCTGGGTGGTGCACTGGGTAACCTGGTCGATCGCGTGGTGTTTGGCCATGTGGTCGACTTCATCCTGCTGCATTGGCATCAGCAGTGGTACTTCCCAGCCTTCAACGTGGCTGACATGGCGATTACCGGTGGTGCCATCCTGCTGGCGCTGGATATGTTCAAAAGTGAAAAGTCCGGAGAAACAGGCAAATGACTGACGTGCGTATCGGCCCGGATAAGCAGGTGACCCTGCATTTCGCCCTCAAGCTGGACAACGGCGATGTGGTGGACAGCACCTTCGATAAAAGCCCCGCCACCTTCAAGGTCGGCGACGGCAACCTGCTGCCAGGCTTTGAGCAGGCCATCTATGGCTTGAAAGCGGGCGACAAACGCAGCCTGCCGATCAGTCCGGAGCAGGGCTTCGGTCAGGGTAATCCGCAGAATATCCAGGTTATGCCGCGCAGTCAGTTTCAGGATATGGAGCTGTCGGAAGGCCTACTGGTGATCTTCAACGACGCGGCCAATGCCGAGTTGCCAGGCGTGGTTAAAGCGTTTGATGACGCCAAGGTGACCATCGACTTCAACCACCCGTTGGCCGGCAAAGCGCTGAGCTTCGATGTTGAAATTATTGAGGTCAAAGCGCTCTAAGGTTTAGCTCGCTCCTGTGGGAGCGGCTTTCGCTTCGAGTGTTTCTGCGAGATTCTCGCGATCACGGCTGCATATACAGATTGCTACCCCAGTGCGTGCGGCCGCGCCTTACACTAGCCCGCAAGGTCTACCGTCGAGATATTCGCCATGCATATCAAACTCGCCAATCCCCGTGGCTTCTGTGCCGGCGTCGACCGCGCCATTGAAATCGTCAACCGCGCGCTGGAGGTCTTCGGTCCGCCGATCTACGTGCGTCATGAAGTGGTGCACAACAAGTTTGTGGTCGAAGACCTGCGCTCGCGTGGCGCTATCTTCGTCGAAGAACTGGATCAGATTCCTGACGATGTCATCGTCATCTTCAGCGCCCATGGCGTCTCCCAGGCTGTGCGCAACGAGGCCGAGCGCCGTGGTCTGAAAATCTTCGATGCCACCTGCCCGCTGGTGACCAAGGTGCACATGGAAGTGGTGCGCTACAGTCGCGAAGGACGCGAGTGCATCCTGATCGGCCACGAGGGCCACCCGGAAGTCGAAGGCACCATGGGTCAATACGACGCCAGCAACGGTGGCACCATCTACCTGGTAGAGGACGAAGCGGACGTCGCCGAACTACAGGTGCGCAATCCCGAAGCACTGGCCTTCGTCACCCAGACTACCCTGTCGATGGATGACACCAGCAAAGTAATCGACGCTCTACGCAGCAAGTTCCCCGCCATTGGTGGCCCGCGCAAAGACGATATCTGCTACGCCACCCAGAACCGCCAGGATGCGGTCAAACAACTCGCCGCCGAATGCGACGTGCTGCTGGTTGTCGGCAGTCCCAACAGCTCCAACTCCAACCGCCTGCGCGAACTGGCCGAACGCATGGGAACACCTGCCTATTTGATCGACGGGGCAGAGGATCTCAAGCAGGAGTGGTTTGCGGGTGTGGCGGGTATCGGTATTACTGCAGGTGCATCAGCCCCTGAAGTGCTGGTGCAAGGCGTTATTCAGCAGCTGAGCGAATGGGGCGCTACTGGTGCGCAAGAGCTGCTCGGGCGGCCAGAGAATGTGATGTTTTCCATGCCGAAAGAGTTGCGGGTAACGCAACTGTGATCACCTTTGGAGGCGAATAAACAGGGGCGGTATACCGACCCTGTTTATTTTTTGTGTTTACCAGCAGCGCGCTACGTTCGTGGCGCCTTTAGTTCCACGGCTATCCAGTGTCAGGTTGCCGCATTCGTTATCTTGTTGCTGGGTGCCGATACGTGTCGCCGTTAGGATAACGCAGCGTGCAATAGTGCTGTTGGCACATGCCGCCGCCTGAATGGTGTAGCGTCCTTCTGCCGATGGCACTGCAGCATTTGCTGCTACACCATAAGCCAGCCCTCCGGCCCCCAGATTAGTGGTGTAAGTTTGGTTTTGTGAATAGAACCGCTCTTGAGCCTGGATGATTTCCATCATTTTTGCTTGCCCGTCTGCTCGTCCAGTGCGCAATACATAGTTCTGGTAGCTTGGGTAAGCAATCGCGGCCAAGATGCCGACTATGGCCACCACAATCATCAGCTCCATCAGGCTAAACCCTTTCTCCTTCATCAATTCTCTCTCCAGTATGTTGCTTTGACGGCATCGCCTGATCGGCATGCTTCTACGCCTTCAACACATTCGTTGGTCAAAATTTCTGTGCCAGTGAGAATTGTTGGTGCACCCTCAGAGAGGATAACCGACGGAGTTGGTGGAATGCCTGAGCGCTTTAGGTCAAAGCTGCGTACTGGGGTTTTTGTGCCATCTGGAGCTGTTTCGGTAAAGAGTGCACTGGCATCCAATAGGCTCATGGCATAAGTGCGGCCTCGCCCTACATCCGAGCCGCATGTGGCAACAGTGTTTGAGTTGCGTGGTGCAAAGGTGCTGAAGAACAGTGCGCCACGGAAGGATATAGAGGTTGAGAGTACCTTTTCTCCTCTAGGTAGGCGCAGGTAAAACCCCTTACTTGCCGCAAGTAGATTGACATTCGGTGTGTAGCTATTACCGGGAGTCAATTTGGTGTATTCGACGTTTATGGCATTGCGCAGATATGGCAGACCGGTCGCGGTGTTCGATGCGTTGGCGAGTGCAGCATCTATCAAGTATTGATATGCATCGAAGAACGTTGGCTCAGCTGGTGCTAGCTGGGCTTGCAGTGCGGTTAGTTGTGCAGCTGAGAGCAATGCACTGGCTGGGTTATAAGCAGTTTCAGCAAGTGCATCTGCCTCAAGCTGTAATGCCGCACCGCTTGCCTTGAAAGCATCACGTTGGCTGGCTAGGCCGGCTACCAGTGCCGCAGTTGTGGTCTCATTATCTGCTTTGGTTTTTAAGGCTGCGGCATTGGCAGCTTCGGCGCGAGCTAATAGCTGACTGACCGTTAGGTTACCTGCCGCCGGCAAGTCAATAAAGTCGGCGTCGGCAACCAAGATGTCCAAGGCAGCTTGCAGCGCCAGGGCTACATCAGTTGGGTCTAGCAGTGCCAGTGCCGCTTTCACTGCATCTATCAGTGCAGTGGCTTTGGCCGGAGAGCCAGTGTTGAGGTTGGTGCGAGTTGCGACTGCATTTAGCGCTGCATAATCAGTGCGAGCAGCCGTCAGTGCGTCCTCCAGCGCAGGCAGGTTATTGGCATCAAAGTTTGGATCTGCCTTGGCTGCCAGAAGGTCAGCTTCCAGTGTCTGTATCTGGGCGAAAGAGTTATCAACCGAGCTTTGCAGCTGAACCAGTCGGTCATACTGTTCAGTGAAACGACTGAGCTGAGCCGATATCGCGCTTGCATCAGCATCATTTTTTACTGCAGTCGCGTGCGCTTGGGTTGCGGCGTCACGGGCTGCCTGTGCGGTGTCGCGGGTGGCCAGTTTAGTCGCAGCATCAAGTGCTGATGCTGTCGCTACAGACTGTGCCGCATCTGCCGTAGTACGCAAACCTGCTGCCGTGGCGGCCGTGTTGGCTGCTTGTGTGTTAGCGGCTGCCAGGTCGTTGGCTGCAGTTGTCGCAGTATTGGCTGTTGAGACTACTAATGCGTCGGCAGTTGTTTTGGCAGTTGTTGCGTCAGCGGCGGCAGTTGTTGCTATGGCAAATGCGGCTTGTGCTGCGTCATCCGCAGTTGTTGCAGCCGTCAACGCAGTTGCCGCGGTAGCTTCTACGGCTTGTGCATCCGTTAGTGCTGTTGCTGCAGCATTAAGGTCTACTTGTGCTGCGTCTCGTATTGCCTCAAAACCGGGATCACCAAGGTTATTGTCGACGTCGGTTTGAGCTGCATCAAGAGCCGCCTGCGCAGTTGTTACATCATTTTGCTTATTAGTAACATCGGTTTGCGCGTTGGTGAGGTCTGTGGTCGCATTTGCTTTTGTGGTGGCGGTGGTCGCCGCATCTGCTGTTGCTGTTGCCAGGGCTGCATCTGCTGCTGTTTTTGCAGCATCCGCTACTGTTGCTGCAATCAAGGCGTCTGCAGCTGCTTGATCGGCATTGGTTTTGGTAATTAATGCAGCATCTGCAGTAGCTTGGTCTGCTGCTGCCGTTGTTTCGGCAGCTACTGCATCAGCTTCAGCTGTTGCAGCAGCAGCTGCATCATTGTCGGCAGTGACTTGAGCTGGGTTGTAAGCTGCGATGGCGGCAGTCAATGCAGTCTCTGCAGCCAGGCGCTCACCATCCAGAATGCCAACATCGCCTGCATCTGCTTGGCCTTGAATATTAACGCGCAGCTGTTCAAGTTCAGTCAGTGTTTGCTGTGCCAGTACCAAGCTGTCCTGCAGGGTGCTTTGGTTGCGTGTATTGCTTACATGTTCAAGCAGGTAAGGGTCGTTGCCAAGAATTTCATCAATCTCACGCTGCTTGTCATTGGCGTCACTTAACGCTTGTATTGCCGCGTTCTGCTTGGCTGTATGACCGATCCCGGCTTTGTAGCTGGCAAAGTTTTCTTGAGCGGTGCTCAGCGCAAGGTTCAGCGTGGCCATAAGCCCTTCAAGCTTGGCAATTTCCGCAAGAATGGCTGCTGATTCGGTGTCGCTGAGGTTAACCCCGCTTACGTTGATCAGGTCGCTTTCTACGATAGTGGTATAGGTAGTGGGTTTGCTGAAGACATTGCTGTCGCGCAAAACGTAGAAGCGGTCATCCGTCTCGGTATTAAGTGGACTTTCACGGAAACCTGAACCAATTGATATGGTGAAATATGTTTTACCACCGCGCTCGCGGATCAAGGCTACGTCTGGGGAGTTGAAGAAGCGTCTGTTGTCAGCCGCAGTTGCTCCTGCAAGGCTGGCAATTCGTCCACCAGTAGCAAGTGATGTGAGGCTGGTATTAGCGTTGTTGATATCAAAGCGGAATATCTGGCCGCGTAGGTCTGAGGCATAAATGATGTCGGCTAAGCCGTCACCACTAATATCCACGATAGTTGGGTCAGCCGGCATGCTGTTGGTCATGTTGGCAACATTCAGGGTCGCGCTGTTGTCGCCGGTGTTGCCGGCGCGCCAGAGAAGTTTTCCGGTTTCTGCATCTACAATAAATAGGCTATTACCAACGCTGTCATTTTTCGGAACGTTGGTGCCTATGTTGTCTTGCTCCCTGTCATAGCCGCCGCTAAAGATCAGTACCTTGGTTTTAGTTCCGTTGATCTTGATGTCAGCCAGCTTTGGTGCAGAGAAAGTCAGCCCCAGTTTTTCAAAACCTGGAGTGGGTGTTGCGGAGTATGCACCTTTAATAAGCCACTTGAGGGCGGGGGCGTCAATATTGGTTACGTCGAGTGAATAATAGTTGCTGCCGCCACGACGCATACCTGCATAGAGATAGGCTTTGTTAAGTGTGCGTTTTTTGTTGGCGATATCGTCTGCTGTTGGCGTGCGGTACTCAGTCCAGAGGTTGATCTGGCCATCCATACCATATTTCTTATTAGATGAGCCTTTTGCATCGCTCAGATAATTTCCGGGGTTACCCAGGAGCTCTTTGGGGATAAATGCAAACTTCTCATCGCCAGTTGTAGGATCTATCGCGTGGATAAAACCTTCGTTGGAGCCGAAGAACATAAATAGTTTTTCGGTTGAGGTCGCTGGCGAATTATTTACTCGCGCGAGGTCTTCATCAGTTACATAAGCAACCAGCTTTGGCTCATTGTGTAGGACGTCAGCAATAGCAAGTCGGTTTGTTCCGTCAGTTTTCTTTCCACGCGCCCAGTTAATAAAATTGGTGCGTAATGTGTTGGTGCTGGCCCCTAGCATTGCTTGCGTTACCGCTGTGTTGCCGGTGATCAGGCGATGCGCAGCAATATCAAGGGCTTGAGAACCTGTAACGCCTGCGCTGGCGCTTGGCGTTCTGTCAGCTGCTGTCCAGGTAAATATTTTTCGGGTATCGGGGTTGAGTAGGCGGCCGGCCACACCACCTTTGGCCACATCACTGCCATCCTCCACGGACCAGAAGCTGGAGGCGCTGTTTCTGAAGAAACCGGTAGTGTCGTCAATAGCAGCGTTGCCATTTTTGTCGACAATCAACGGGTTGCCGCTTCCATCCTTGGACAGTTTGTAGCGCTTCACGTTACCTGGCCAGTTTGCGCCTTCTGCAGGACGGAACAGGGCGTAATAAAGGTCGTTACGGAAACCCAGGTTGTTGAATGCACTTACCGCAACGCTAGGCGTGGCGAAGGAGGTGTTTTCAGCGCTGATATCTTGAACGATGGCTTTAAGTGCGTCAGTTAGTCCAGATACGTCGCCTGTAGTGTAGTACTTGCCGCCCCCCGCCTCAGCGGCATTTTTCAGCAGTGCAAGGTTTACGGAGAAACCAATGAAGTGTGACGTCACTGACTGCTTACGGTTGGTTGGATCGTCGAATGGCGCGGGTGCCGGAAACAGGTCCTGATTAGCCATATATTCAGCTAAATGGGGTAGGCATTGACCGTTGCCTGAGCCGCAGCTAGATGCTGGGTAAAGAGTATTCTTGTTGGTGACAAGGGTTTTAACTGCTGCATTGGAGCCTTGGTCGACAGTAGGCTCGCCATCAGTTAGATAGATGATATGTGACTGCTGGCAGCTGTGCTCGATTGGTGATTTATAGGTCTCGCCATTGCGTGAGGCCTTAACGCTCTTGTCGCCCCAGAATCTGTTTTGTCCGGTCATATAGAGGTATGACTCGTAGTAGGTTTCCAGCAGCGGTGTATTCCCGCTTGCAGGGATGTCATCTACGGTGTCTTTCATACTTTTTGCATTTTTTGCAGTCAGGCGCTGAACCGGGCTAAGTACATAGCCACCGTCATTGCCGTCATAGCGCATAAAGCCGACGTTGACATCTTCCTTGGTCTTCAATTGGTCGATTAGATTTTTTACCACGTCACGCATTACTTCGTTTCGGTTTTTGCCTCCAGAGTTGGCCACACCGCTGCCCATTGAGCCGGAAGAGTCAAGCACAAACATGATGTTTGGGCGAACTTGCTGGTCGGCAGGCAAGTCTTTGGGTACATATATTTCGGTATCGTCGGCCATTGCTATTTGTAATGTCAGCAGACTATAGACAAATGCGCTGGCACCAAGTGCGAGTGGTTTAAAGCTTTTCATGCTAATTCTCCCGTGCGCCAATCAATAAGCCGTGAATCTGATGACTTTAGTGGGTTCTTTATTGGTCACGGTAATGAGGCCGGTCCAGTCCACTTTATTGCCGATCTCATTGATCGGGCGCGGTTGTTCATTAATGTAGAATTCTGTATGTGGGCCAAAGCTCATGGTTTCTGGTTCACATTCGGCGCAACGGTAAACAATCGCGCGGCCCAGCGTTTCGCCCGATGGACTCCAGTTGATCATGAATTTGTCTGCTTCAATAACAACTAACAGTACTTCATCATTTTTTTCTTCGGCATGCACAGATAGGGTTAAAAGCATGCCGGCAAGTAAGTAAGTAATTAGATTTTTCATGCTTATAACCTCATTTGTTATTCTGGAAGCTTAGCCCTTGGGATTGTGAGGAGAAACTTCCCCCTGCAGTCTCGGCGCGAGCGGACATTTCAAAACGGACACAGACGAATTTCTCTGCGCTGGACCCGTCATCACAGGGGCCTTCTTGCACGTAGCGCACGGTGTTTGAAGCGATATTGTCGCCGGTTGCATCCATTCTAGGGGTTAATGCTTGAACTTCTCGTGCTGTTGTGGGTAATGACTTCAGGCTTGGGTCAGCAAGCAGTGCATCGGAATCGCGAGCTGCGACATTTTTTCCCATTGCAACAAGTAAGGGGGCGCGGTTGGCTAAGTTAGTATTGAAAGCCAGAAGCTGTGCGCGAATTTCACTTTGAGCTTGTTGAAAAACCTGGTTGCGGAACTGGGTATTGCTGGCCATACGCTCCTCAAATGTTGAAAAACGCATCGCAGTTACGCCTGCTATGGTCAGTACCAGCAAAAATACCAACGCCACAATTAAGGTCGCACCCTGTTGAGCGCGCTTTGGAACATTAAATCGACGCATTTGGGTAGCCTCAGTCGGTATTTTTGAGCTGAATCGTTGTGGTGAAGATTTGCCGAGCACGATTATCTGCAATCGCAATTGGTGCCGCGTCAAGAAGGGCAAAGTTGCGGTTCGCGGGTGCAGGCGTTAGGTTGTCGACTGAATTGGCCAGTACAGCGATGCGCACCGCACGCACCTTGTTCCAGTCGGTAACACGATCAGCTGATACGTACTGGTTTGCGCTGCGTGAGTCCCCTGCAGTGGTAATGCCGTAAAGGACTTGCAGGCTATCAATCCCGGAAATGAGTTCTTGTGCGGCAGGACCTGAGGTCCAACCATCGGGGTTTGTTCCGTTATATTTGTATGCACGGCAGCCAAGAGCTGCTGGTTGAGTTCCTGTTGCGGGAATAATTTCGAAATGGTTGATGATCAGTACATCATCATCGGCAATTGTGTTGCCGAGGCAGTCACGTCGGGCACCATCAGTAACGCTAGGTTGCATGACGAAACCGACACTGTCGGATCCGCTGCCTGCGCCCTGGGTTGTGCAGAGTGTCGTTGGAATAGTGCCGGGCAGTCCTGCGCATGCGGGGCGAACTAGTGGCAGAGGTTTTCCTGACATGTAGATCGGCTCAACATAACCTGCCTGGCGTGCGCTACGGGCAATAAACTCCAATGCAAAGCGCCCGTTTTCCTGCATGCGGCCCATGGCTTCATTGGCTGAATAGGTTTGGCGGCTTGATAGGAATACCTGAATGACGCCAGTCATTAGCAATAGGCCTAATGCCAATGCAACCATTAGTTCAACAATAGAGAGGCCGATTTGCAGCCGCCGTAGCTGAGTAGGCCTGATCATCGCTGTATCCTCATAGCAGTTGTTTGCGAGTTCTGGTCAGCAGTGCCTTTTGCGTTATCGGCCTTACCAAGCCAAAAGCCCTGCAAAGTGAGAACATTACCGTTGTTTGCAATGGATACAGTGGTACCTGCAGTTGGTGCGTTGATGAAATCGCGGCTGGTGAAGCGGGCATTGATTGTGTTGTAAGTGGCAATGGCGGAATAGCTGCATTGGGATTCCCAGCGATCGAATGCTGCCATTTCAGATGCGGTGCATTGTGCGGCGGAGACTTTTGCCGACGTGCCCGGGTTGTAAAAGTCAGCACAACGTTTTGCTGGTAGGGCGGTGCAGTCGGGGGCGGTTGCATAGGCAGTTGCAGTACCTTCGGGGTTAGCCCTGATTCGCTCAGCAATATCTTGAAGTAACCAAGTAGTCTGTGAGCGTTGTGCGCTATCGCTAGACCCTTGCAGTGCGTTGAGTTGCAAAGCTGCAAGGCCGAGCATGCCAACGGTGAATACCAATAAGGTGACCAGCACTTCAATCATAGAGCTGCCAGCTTCATTTTTAGATGCAAGAAGCATATTGGTTTTCCTTGTTAGCATGAGGCGTCGCGTGTGATTTTGGTCAAACTTGCGCGACCTTGACGGGTGACACTGACACAGCGCGCATCAGTGCTGGTTGCTTTAAGGTTGGCTGAGGTTATGTTGAACGGGTTGCTGCCACAGAGTGAACAGGTGCCGTCACGCTGAAATGTCAGGCGTGGTGATGTCTCCAGGAATGCGCTGGTGATAGTTACGCCGGTAGATGCTGAAAAGTCGCGAAGGCGATCTGGGTCGTCACAATTGCTCATCGCGTCGGTACCACTGGCCAGACCAACGCACCAGCCATCACTCCAGCCGGTAGCGGAATTTGTGGCCGGAAGGATAACGACTTCTCTATTTTGTTTAACCGCTTCGGATCTGGCAAACGCCAGTGCCAGCATTATTTCGCTGGCTTGCCCGCTAACGCGTTGGCGTACTGCAAAATCGCTCATGGCTGGTGCCGCTAGGCCGACGATAATGCCGAGAATGGCGATGGCGATCATCAGCTCGATGAGGGTGAAGCCTTTGACTCTTGGCATGACAGCTCTCTTGGGGAAACTTTCATTGTCATAGTCTTCAGATGAGTCTGACTACTCAAGAGCGGTGTGATAGCTGGTTCAATTGTCCGGTTGAGTGGTCTTTCCGTCTTTGCAGGCTTGGGTTGTAAGCTCCGAGCGTGTACGGCCTTGTTTATTGATCACTAGCTTTACGGTTTCCTTATGCTGAGGGAGGCACAGGGTGAATGTGCCGTTGCTGACGAATGTGACCCCTACTGGGCTGAAGTGGATAGAGTTGGTGGGTTTCATGCCTTTCCAGGCCAGAATGAGGCTGGGGTGAAGGTCAACTCTGGAAAACTCCAGCTCAGTTAAGTCAAGTTGACGATTGCCATTGTGATCTGTGAAGGCGCTAATACTGCCCGTCCAGTCTTGTTTGCAGGTGCCTGTCTCTGTTAGTGCGCATAGAGTTATGCGTGTTCGCGAGATGAGGGCGTCATGGCGGGCGCGACGGATCAGTAGGTGTAGGCTGCTCTGAGAATCGTAAAGACGCTGTTTGTTGAGCATCGCTTGAGTATGTGTTGCGCCGATACTAAGTACCGAGATGATCGCTAGGGTGTACAGCATTTCAACAATCGATAATCCATATGCGGTTTTTGGGTTCATCCTGAACACCTGAAGAGTTCTTTGAGCGGTTAAGTGTGGTTTTTGGCAGTTAATGTGCCTGTAGCCTTTGGCGTGTCGTGTTGTAGGTGATTGGAGTCAGATTGAGTGAGCGTGAGTCGGGTCGTAGTTGTAGGTGCTGGGGTCATTGGCTTGTTGTCGGCTCTGCGTCTGGCAAATGTTGGATTCCATGTTTCTGTTCTAGATGCTGCTGAGCAGATGGGGCGCGAGTCTTCTTGGGCCGGGGGCGGAATCGTCTCGCCGCTCTACCCCTGGCGTTACAGTCCTGCGGTAACGGCATTGGCGCATTGGTCGCAGGATTTTTATCCTCGTTTGGGTGAGCAGTTGTTGGCGCAGACGCAGATTGATCCCGAGGTATATGTCACGGGCCTGTACTGGCTTGATCTTGACGACGATGCTGAGGCGCTCGCTTGGGCGCAGCGTGAGGGGCGGCCTCTGCAGCGTGTGGATGTCGCAGCGGTAGAGCGGGCAGTGCCGGCGTTGGCTGAAGGCTTCGGGCGGGCCTTGCAGATGGCGGATGTGGCTAATGTGCGTAATCCGCGTTTGGTCAAAGCGCTGCGCGCTGCGTTGCAGCAAATGCCGAATGTCACCTTGCATGAGCATTGTGCAGTGAGTGGGTTTATTCGCGAGGGTGGGCGTATCACAGGTGTGCACACTGCACAGGGTGATATGTATGCCGATCAGGTGGTGCTGACTGCCGGTGCCTGGAGTGGCGAGCTGATGGCGACCCTTGGCATCGAGTTGCCGGTAGTGCCGGTTAAGGGGCAGATGATTCTGTACAAGTGCCGCGAAGACTTTCTCCCAGCCATCGTTCTAGCCAAAGGGCGTTATGCAATTCCGCGGCGTGACGGACATATTCTGATTGGCAGCACGCTTGAGCATGCGGGTTTCGACAAAACGCCGACCGACGAGGCGTTGGCCAGCCTGAAAGCGTCCGCAGTCGAGTTGTTGCCGGCGTTGGCGGATGCCGAGGTGGTGGGGCATTGGGCTGGGCTGCGGCCTGGTTCGCCTGAGGGCATTCCGTTTATTGGGCCGGTGCCGGGGCATGATGGCTTGTGGTTGAACTGCGGGCATTACCGCAATGGGCTGGTGCTGGCGCCGGCGTCGTGCCAGTTGCTGGCTGATCTGATGTTGGGGCGTGAGCCGATAGTGGATCCCGCACCCTATGCGCCGACTGGGCGATTGGCTTCGGCGGGTTGAGCGTTTCTCTGGGGGCTCGGTTAAAGCCCCTTCCACAATGGATGCTCGCTTTAGTCGATACCGAGCTTCTTCAGTCGATAACGCATCGAGCGAAAGCTCAGGCCCAGGCGCTGTGCAGCGGCAGTGCGGTTCCAGCGGGTTTCTTCCAGGGCTTGCATGATCAATTTGCGTTCGATGGCTTCCAGGTAGTCTTCCAGGTTGTCGATCTGAGCTAGATTGGCTTCGCCGTTTTCGCTTATGGGCATGCTGTCGGCCAGGCGCAGGTCGCTGGTGGTGATGCGGTCGTCTTCGCACAGGGTGTAGGCGCGCTCGAGCATGTTCTCCAGTTCGCGCACGTTGCCCGGGAAGCGGTAGCTCTTGAGCTTCTCCAGTGCGTCGTCATCAAGCTTTGCCGGGCTGAGGCCGGTGCCGTCGGCCAGGCGCTTGAGCATGATATCGGCCAGCAGGGCGATGTCTTCGCGGCGTTCGCGCAGGGCGGGCACGCGCAGTTCGATCACGTTGAGGCGGTAGTACAAATCCTGGCGGAAGCGCCCGGCCGCGACTTCACCGGCCAGATCCTTGTGGGTGGCGCAGAGGATGCGCACATCGACAATCAGCTCCTGTTGCCCGCCGACGGCGCGTACGGCTTTTTCCTGAATCGCGCGTAGCAATTTAACTTGCATCGGCAGCGGCAGGTCGGCGACCTCATCGAGGAACAGCGTGCCGCCGTTGGCTGCTTGAAACAGGCCTTGTTTGTCTTCAATGGCGCCCGTAAAGCTGCCTTTTTTATGGCCGAAAAATTCGCTCTCCATCAGTTCGGTGGGGATGGCGCCGCAGTTGACCGGGATAAAGGGTTGCTCGCCGCGCGAACCTTGCTCGTGGATCAGGCGGGCGACCAGTTCCTTGCCGCTGCCAGATTCGCCGCTGATGTACACTGGTGCCTGACTGCGCGCGAGTTTGAGGATCTGTTTGCGCATGGCCTTCATCGGCGGTGAGTCGCCGAGCAAGCGGCTGTCCACCGGCAGCTCTTCGCCATCGGCGCTGCGCAGGCGCAAGGCGGCAGCGACCAGTTCGCGCAGGCGACCGAGATCCACCGGCTTGGTCAGAAAGTCGAATGCGCCAGCTTTCAGGGCGTTGATCGCGGTATCCAGGCTGCCGTAGGCGGTGATCATTGCCACCGGAACTTGTGGGTGGCGCAGCAGAATATGTTGCACCAGTTCCAGGCCGGTACCATCAGGCAGGCGCATGTCAGTGAGGCATAGGTCGAAGGGCTCTTTGGCCAGCCATTCGCGGGCTTCCTTGACGTTGCGCGCGCTGCGGGTGTCGAGCTTCATGCGCCCCAAGGTGATTTCCAGGAGTTCGCGAATATCGGGTTCGTCATCGACGATCAAGGCTCTCTGGCGGGTCATGGGTCAGCTCAGTTTGCGCGGGTGGGCGAAGGTGATGCGTAGGCAGCTGCCGCCGCCTTCGCGAAGTTTATAGTCGAGGCGGGCCTGGTTGCTTTCGCACAGTTCGCGGGAAATATACAGGCCCAGGCCGGTGCCTTTGTTTTCCGTGGTGTAGAAGGGTTCGAACAGATGGTGCAGCTGCTCTTCGGATACGCCGGGGCCGTCGTCCAGCACTTCGAGTACCGGCAGCTCGCTCTCCGGGTCGCGGAACAGCTTCAGCCAGACCTGGCCGTGCCTGTTTTTCTGCGCGCTGTAGCGCAGGCCGTTTTCCACCAAGTTGCTCAGCACTTGGGTGAGCTGATGTGGATCCATGCGAGTTTGAATGCTGCCGCTGCTGGTTTCTAGGTGCAGAGTTTGGCCGGGGGCCGCGCTGCTGCGGAACTCGCTGGCGAAGCGGTGTAGCCAGTACTTCAGGTCGAGCAGCTGCGGTTCGGCCTGGCGCCGGCGCGACAATTGCAGAACGTTCTCGATCACTAAGTTCATCCGTCTTGAGTGATCCTGAATGATCTGCGCCAGGCGTAGGTCCGGACCTTTCAGTTCTTCAGACTCCTGTAGCAGCTGAGCAGCGTGGCTGATTGCGCCTAACGGGTTGCGAATCTCGTGGGCGATACCGGCAGTCAGGCGGCCCAGGGAGGCGAGCTTGAGCTGTTGCGCCTGCTGGGCGATCTGCGAGATGTCATCGAGGAAGATCAGCGTGTGTTTATGCTCGCCGCGTTGCAGGGCGATAAAGCTCGGCTGCAGCACTCGGCCGTCGGGTGCAGCCTGCAGGCTGGCGGGGCGCAGGCTGGGGTTGTGCGACCATTGCTGCATGCGTTTGATCAGCTCGGGGCAGTGCGGGTCGAGAATCTTGCCGGTCAGGTCGGCATGCCCAAGCAGATGGTTGGCGCCCTGGTTGGCCAGTAGTACGCGGTGTAATTCATCCAGCACCAGAATGCCGGTGCGCATCCGCTGCAGGATCAGCGCGTTGAGTGCTTCCAGATTGGCCACGTCGGCGGCGCGTTGCTCGGCCAGGCTTTCGCTGACTTGCAGGCGGCGTGTCAGCCCCTGCACAAACAGTGCGGCGGCAAAGCACAGCGCGCCAAGTGCGCCGGCCTGCACGTATTGTGCGGCAGCAGCCGGTCGGCTGAGGCTGAGGTAGAAGGTCAGGTAGATCATGCCTGTTGCGGCGACTGCGGCAATCAGTAGGCCGATACGTCCGCGCAACAGGATATTGGCAATCGCCACGGCGACAATCAGCAGGTTGCCGATGCCGCTGGGTGTGCCGCCGGCGGCATAGAACAGGCCGCAGAGCAGAATCACGTCGACCAGTGCCAGGCTGAATACCTGCGCCAGGCGCTTGGGGCGGCGCACGGTGGCGATGATCAGGACGTTGAGCGCCAGATACAGCCAGCTGCCATTGCGAAACAGCGTCGGGTGCATCATGTCCAGCAGTTGGGCGTCGAGGTCGCTGGAAATCAGCAGCGCCAGGGTAATGCCGATAACCAGGCGGTAGAGGTGATAGAGCCGCAGGATTCGCCGGCTTTGCTCCCCGCTCAGGGAGAAATCAGCGTTCACCGGGTTGTGGGCCTTGTTCTAGGTGCGCCTGGCTGCAGAACCACTGTTCGCCCTTTGCCAGTGCATGGTCGCGCGGTACATGGGTGCCGCAATGTTCGCAGCGCACCATGGGTGTCGGAGCGGCGCTGGTGTTGCGGTCTTCGGTGCGTGGGGCTGCTGGCCGAGTGACGCGTCGCCATAGCCAAAATGCCGCCGCAATAATGGCAATCCAGAACAGTAAGCGGAACAGGCCCATGGCGCTCTCTTTCTATCGGTAAGCGAGCAGTTTAGCTAACCCGTTTGCGTGCGCCCAGCGTTGAAACTGTGCGCGGAGTGTTGTTTTTCTAAGCATTGGGCGAAAGCGGCGCTTGGTGTTTGGCTGTAAGCATGTGTGCGGTTGTAGGTCCGCTCATCTGGCCAATAAAAAAGGGAGGCTTTGAGCCTCCCTTGATTAACAGCGTTGGTCGACTTAGTCGAACAGGCCGAAAGTCATGTAGCTGAACCAGGAGCGGCTTGGCTTCTCTTCGCTGGTGCCAGTTTTGAGTTCGTCCGGAATCTGCTCTTCGGCATCTTCATACTGGCGAATCACGTCTTGACTGGCGCGAGTTTCGCCCGGCGGCAGCGGGGTGTCGGTTTCGATCAGGCCTAGGGTGGCCTTGGCCAGCCAGGAGCGGCTGTCGGCTTCTTCTTCGCGCGGCACGAACTGGCCGTCGACCAGGCTCGGGTGATCCGGGTAGTTGAGCTTGAGGGTTTCCAGGCTGGTGGCAGCCAGGTCATCCAGCGTCAGGCGCTGGTAGGCTTCGGTCATTACTGCCAGGCCATCGCCAACTGCTGGAGTTTCCTGGAAGTTTTCCACCACGTAACGGCCACGGTTGGCGGCTGCCACGTAGGCGTTGCGGGTCAGGTAGTAGTGCGCCACATGGATCTCGTAAGCGGCCAGCAGGTTGCGCAGGTAGATCATGCGCTGCTTGGCGTCTGGTGCGTAGCGGCTGGTAGGGAAGCGGCTGGTGAGCTGGGCGAACTCGTTGTACGAGTCGCGAGCGGCACCAGGATCGCGCTTGGTCATGTCCAGCGGGACGAAGCGCGCGATCAGGCCGCGGTCCTGGTCGAACGAGGCGAGGCCCTTGAGGTAGTAAGCGTAATCGACGTTGGCGTGCTGCGGATGCAGGCGGATAAAGCGATCAGCCGCAGACTTGGCAGCTTCAGGCTCAACGTTCTTGTAGTAGGCGTAGATCAGCTCCAGCTGCGCTTGCTCGGCATAGCGGCCGAATGGATAGCGGGACTCCAGTGCCTTGAGCTTGGCGACGGCGCTGGTGTAGCTACTATTATCCAGGTCGGCCTGTGCCTGCTGGTAGAGTTCGGTCTCGCTCAGATTTTCGTCGACCACGGGCTTCGATGAGCAGGCGGCAGTGAGGGCGAGGATTGCGATCAGCAGCAGGTGTTTCACTTGCATGGCGGCTTGCGTCCCTGTGACGGCGGCTGTCTTGAGCAAAGCCGTCCTGTTATGATGAGCGCCCCCGGTACCCCTGGGGCAAAGACGCCGTATTTAACCACAAGCGTGTAGCCGAAACCAAAAGCTATGCCCCCTCTGTTGCCGAGCATGTCCTCTATTAATAAGCAGATCATTGAACTGAACGCCGAGGTGCCCTATGAAATGGGCGGTCAACGCCTCGATCAAGTCGCCGCACTCCTGTTCGCTGAGCACTCGCGTTCGCGTCTGTCTGCCTGGATCAAAGAGGGTCTGCTGACCGTCGATGGTGAGGTGTTGCGCCCGCGCGACATCGTCCACGGCGGTGCGTTGCTGGCGTTGAACGCCGAGCAGGAAGCCCAGGGCGAATGGATCGCCCAGGACATCGCGCTAAACATCGTCTATGAGGATGAGCAGATTCTGGTGATCGACAAACCGGCCGGTCTGGTTGTGCATCCGGCTGCCGGTCATGCCGATGGCACCCTGCTCAACGCTTTGCTGCATCACGTGCCGGATATTATCAACGTGCCGCGTGCCGGCATCGTGCACCGCCTTGATAAAGACACCACTGGCCTGATGGTGGTGGCCAAGACCATCGAGGCGCAGACCCGCCTGGTCGACCAACTACAGAAACGCTCGGTCAGCCGTATCTACGAGTGCATCGTGATTGGCGTGATCACCTCCGGCGGCAAGATTAACGCCCCGATCGGCCGCAGCTCCTCGCAACGTCAGCGCATGGCGGTGAGTGATGGTGGCAAGCCGGCGGTCAGCCATTACCGGGTGCTGGAGCGCTATCGCTCGCATACCCATGCGCGGGTCAAGCTGGAAACTGGCCGGACCCACCAGATTCGCGTGCACATGAGTCATATCGGTTATCCGTTGGTGGGCGATCCGGTCTACGGCGGGCGTTTCCGTATTCCGCCGGCCGCCAACCCGAGCATGGTGCAGACCCTCAAGGAATTTCCGCGTCAAGCCTTGCATGCGCGTTTCCTGGAGCTGGATCATCCGATTACCGGTGAACGGATGAAATGGCAGTCGCCATTGCCGGATGACTTCGTCTGGTTGCTGACGCTGCTGCGTCAGGATCGTGAAGCCTTTATCGGCTGACAAGGAGCTGGCTAACACGAGTGCGTAACAGGGAGCAGGGTGACAGGATGCATGACTGGCTAACGCCGCAATGGCCCGCACCGGCAAGGGTAAAGACCAGCGTCACCACCCGCAGTGGTGGTGTCAGCGTTGCGCCGTTCGACAGCTGCAACCTGGGCGAGCATGTTGGCGATGATCCAAAGGCCGTGCTGAAAAACCGCCAGCGATTGGTCAGCCTGCTCGGCTGCAAGCCCGCCTGGTTGCAGCAAGTGCATGGTGTTGCGGTGGTTGAGGCCAGCCCTGCTCTGGTACTTGAAGCCGACGCCAGTTGGACGAAAAAGCCAGGTATCGCTTGCACGGTAATGACCGCCGACTGCCTGCCCGTGCTGTTCTGTGATCGAGCCGGCACCCGTGTTGCGGCAGCCCATGCTGGCTGGCGCGGCCTGGCTACCGGGGTGCTTGAAGCCACCCTGGATCAATTGGCAGTGCCGGCAGATCAGGTGCTGGTCTGGCTAGGGCCAGCAATTGGGCCACAGGCCTTTGAGGTGGGCGCAGAAGTGCGCGAAGCCTTTGTTGGTCAGCATCAGCAGGCGGCCGCGGCATTTGTGCCCAGCATCAATGCCGGCAAGTTCATGGCGGATATCTACCAGTTGGCGCGTATTCGTCTGGCCGCTCGTGGCGTAGTGGCAGTCTACGGCGGTGATTTTTGCACCTTCAACGACCCGCGCTTCTTTTCCTACCGCCGTTCGGCGCAAACCGGGCGCTTTGCCAGCCTGATCTGGCTGGGCAACTGACCCTCGCGTGCCGCCTCTGCGGCGCTGTTGCGGTAAATGACCCAGGTCAACGCCGCTCGGCTTGAAACCCGCACAATCGGCCTCATCTACTCTTCATCTCGCAGGCTTTCTGTTTGGGCGCGATTCAGTGCGCCGGCCTGCCATCACCACGAGGGTTGATTGTTTATGCGTATTGATCGTTTAACCAGCAAGTTGCAACTCGCGCTTTCCGATGCGCAGTCTCTGGCCGTTGGCCTGGATCATGCGGCCATTGAACCGCTGCACCTGATGCAGGCATTGCTTGAGCAGCAGGGCGGCTCAATCAAACCGCTGCTGATGCAGGTCGGCTTTGATGTCAACAGCCTGCGCCTGGCCTTGGGCAAGGAGCTCGACCAGCTGGGCAAAATCCAGAATCCATCCGGCGACGTCAATCTGTCGCAGGACCTGGCGCGTTTGCTCAATCAGGCTGATCGCCTGTCGCAGCAGAAGGGCGACCAATTCATCTCCAGTGAGCTGGTGCTGCTGGCCGCGATGGATGAGAACACCAAGCTGGGCAAACTGTTGCTTGGTCAGGGCGTTAGTCGCAAGGCGCTGGAAAATGCCGTGACCAACCTGCGCGGCGGTGATGCGGTAAATGACCCGAACGTCGAGGAAAATCGCCAGGCTCTGGATAAATACACCGTCGACCTGACCAAGCGTGCCGAAGAAGGCAAGCTCGACCCGGTAATCGGTCGTGACGACGAGATTCGCCGCACCATTCAGGTATTGCAGCGCCGAACCAAGAACAACCCGGTACTGATCGGCGAGCCGGGCGTCGGTAAAACTGCGATTGCCGAAGGTCTGGCCCAGCGCATCGTTAACGGTGAAGTGCCGGATGGCCTCAAGGACAAGCGCCTGCTGTCGCTGGATATGGGCGCGCTGATCGCAGGGGCCAAATTCCGCGGCGAGTTCGAGGAGCGCCTGAAGGCGGTGCTCAATGAGCTGAGCAAGCAGGAAGGGCGGATCATCCTGTTTATCGATGAACTGCACACCATGGTTGGCGCTGGCAAGGGCGAAGGCTCAATGGATGCGGGCAATATGCTCAAGCCATCGCTGGCGCGCGGTGAGTTGCATTGCGTTGGCGCGACCACGCTCAACGAGTATCGCCAGTACATCGAGAAAGACGCGGCGCTGGAGCGGCGCTTTCAGAAGGTACTGGTTGATGAACCGAGCGAAGAGGACACCATCGCCATTCTGCGTGGCCTGAAAGAACGCTACGAGGTGCACCACAAGGTGGCGATCACCGACGGTGCGATCATCGCCGCGGCTAAGTTGTCGCACCGCTACATCACCGATCGTCAGTTGCCGGACAAGGCCATCGATCTGATCGACGAAGCGGCCAGCCGCATCCGTATGGAAATCGATTCCAAGCCTGAGGTGCTCGACCGCCTTGAGCGGCGTCTGATCCAGCTCAAGGTTGAAGCCCAGGCGCTGAAGAAGGAAGACGACGAAGCGGCGATCAAGCGCCTGGCCAAGCTCAATGAAGACATTGCGCGGTTGGAGCGTGAGTACGCCGACCTGGAAGATATCTGGAAGTCTGAGAAGGCCGAAGTGCAAGGCTCGGCGCAGATCCAGCAGAAGATCGAGCAGGCCCGACAGGAGCTTGAGGCGGCGCGGCGCAAGGGTGACCTCAATCGTATGGCCGAGCTGCAGTACGGGATTATTCCCGATCTGGAGCGCAGCCTGCAGATGGTCGATCAGCACGGCAAGAGCGAGAACCAGCTGCTGCGTAGCAAGGTCACCGAGGAAGAAATCGCCGAAGTGGTGTCGAAGTGGACCGGTATTCCGGTAAGCAAGATGCTCGAAGGCGAGCGCGACAAGCTGCTGAAAATGGAAGGTCTGCTGCATCAGCGGGTCATCGGTCAGGACGAAGCCGTGGTTGCCGTGGCTAACGCGGTACGGCGCTCCCGTGCGGGGTTGTCGGATCCGAATCGGCCGAGCGGTTCGTTCCTTTTCCTTGGTCCGACCGGGGTCGGTAAAACCGAGCTGTGCAAGGCGCTGGCCGAATTCCTCTTCGACACCGAAGAGGCTCTGGTGCGTATCGACATGTCCGAGTTTATGGAGAAACACTCCGTGGCGCGGCTGATCGGCGCGCCGCCGGGCTATGTTGGCTATGAAGAGGGCGGTTATCTGACCGAGGCGGTACGCCGTAAACCCTATTCAGTGATCCTGCTGGATGAGGTGGAAAAGGCTCACCCGGATGTGTTCAACGTGCTGTTGCAGGTGCTGGAAGACGGGCGCCTGACTGACAGCCATGGCCGCACCGTGGACTTCAAGAACACCGTGATCGTGATGACATCCAACCTTGGCTCCATGCAGATTCAGGAACTGGTCGGTGACCGCGAGGCGCAGCGGGCGGCAGTGATGGATGCGGTGGGCACGCACTTCCGCCCGGAATTTATCAACCGGATCGATGAAGTGGTGATCTTCGAACCGCTGGCTCGCGATCAGATTGCTGGTATTGCGCAAATCCAGCTGAGTCGTTTGCGTCAACGTTTGGCTGAGCGCGAGCTGAGCCTGGAGTTGTCTGCCGAGGCCTTGGATAAGCTGATCGCCGTCGGCTATGACCCAGTCTATGGTGCGCGTCCGCTTAAACGTGCGGTACAGCGCTGGATCGAGAACCCCCTGGCGCAGCTGATTCTGGCGGGCAAGTTCGCCCCAGGCAGCAGTGTGACAGGCAAGGTTGAGGGCGATGAAATCGTCTTTGGTTAAACGCTGTCGCCACAATAGGGCTGCAAAATAAAAAACACCCCGGTTCAGTTCGCGCTGACCGGGGTGTTTTTTATTCGGCGGGTTACAGGTGCTTGAGCAGGACTTCCAGCGCTGCAGCCTGGTCTTCTGCCAGGTCAATGATGTGAAAACCTGCCCAGCAGTGCTGGCCGTCCGCACCGGGGCGGCTCCACAGGCAGTCGGCCCCCAGGGTTATTTCGCATACGCCTTCAATCACCTGTTCGCTGACCAGGCGGCACTCCACCAGTTCGTCTGCGGTCAGCGGCGTGTCACTGAACAGCATGAAGCCATCGGCGGACAGGTCAACCACACGACCCAGGCGCTGCCCGGTGTGTAAGTCGAAGACTTCCAGTTGCACGTCGGCATTATGTCGGCTGTGCAGGCGACGTTCGTCATCCATAGGAGTTCCTTATTCTTGAGGCTCAGCTGTGCGCCCGGTAAAACGCTGGAGCACGCGGTAAATGGCGGTAAGGGCACGGTCCACCAGTGGTGCACCTCGTTCGGGGGTGACGATGCGCGCCAGCCCTTGTTCCATTTCGGTGGCCAGCTGGGTGAGTGGCTTGATTGCCACGCGCTGACCGCTCTGGTCGACAAACATGTAATTGCGGGTTGTTGGGCTGAACCAGGACAGCTTGAGTGTGCGCACTTGTTCGCCAGTGACGAACTCGAACCAGGTGCCGAATTCGATATGCCCCAGTTCTTTGGCCAGCGCCTGCGCGCGGGTCGAGAGTGTTGATTCGCGTGGTGCCAGGGTGGCCAGTGCGGCGTCTTCACCGAGCATGGCGCCCAGTGGGCTCTCGGGCAGGGTTGGTTTGAGCTGGGCAGCCACCAGTGGCTGTTTGGCCTGTACGGCATGTTGGCAGGCCACCAGGTCCTGCAGCAGGCGGCGGATGCCGTCTTCGTGGTAGCCGCCGAGCAATTCCAGGCCTTTACGCAGGTCTTCGAGCAGCGGCACGCGCAGTTTCTGCAGGCGCTCGCGGCCTGTTTCATCGAGCAGCGTGCCGCTCCAGGCCAGCTGCTCAGCCGCTTCGCAGGCGCGCTGCCATTCCGGGCTCTGTTCGCCATTGCGCAACAACACGAATACCAGCACATCGGCCCAGGTCAGTTCGAGGAAGTTGCGGATGATATTCGGCGGCTGGCGATTGTTCAGGCTGTTGGCGATCACTTCGACTGCGTGCTGGCGTGCGCCGAGCAGTTTGTCGCGGCCTTTGGCTGCTTCCACTGCGCGACGTTCGCGCAGTTCGACCTTGTGTCTGAGGGTGGCAACGAATTCGTTGAACTCTTCCAGCAGGCCTTCAAAGAGTTGCAGGTCGCCGAAAAAATCATGGATAACCCGCTCGACTACCCACTGCATCTTGGCCAACAGACCGCGTTCGTCGCCTTCACCACCATACAGCACGCCGGCTTGGGCCATGGCGTTGAGCAGGCGGCGGGCAGGGTGATGATGTTGGGTGAACAGCGCTTTGTCCTGCAGTGCCACTTTCAGGTACGGCGTGTGCAGGTGAGACAGAGTGGTCTTGCAGTTGTCCGGTAGGTTGTCGTCGTCGAGGATAAAGTCGAACAGCATGCCAACCAGGTCGATCACGTCGGCTTCCTGGTCGGAAACCTTCTGTTGGCCAGGCAGCTCGCTGTGGGCTTCCAGCTGTTGTTGCAGGTCCGCTTTGAGACCTTCTACCTGCTGCGGGCGACTCAAACGCTGCGACAGGTCGTTGGCCGATTGCTGCTGCATGCGGTTAAGTGCATCCAGCAGGGCTGAGGCGCTATAGGTGCTGGTCGCCTCGCGTGGGGTGAAGCTGGCAATGCTGCGGGTGCCGCCAAGCAGCGGGGCGTCAATATCGCGTTGGCGGTGTTCACCCAGCAAGGTCGCCAGGCTACCCAGTAACTCCTGAGGGTCGCTTGGCGGTGGGCCGCTCAAGTCTGTGTTGCCCGCGCTGTAGGGTTGCCCAGGCGGTTGCGTAGCAGTGGCAGTGCCCTGCTTCTGGCTGCTGGCGCTGCTTTCGGTCGTGTGTTCGGCGGATGCGGCGGGTGTTGCCTTGGGGCGTGCTGGCGGGCTGTTGCGCTGTGCGGTGTACTTCAGGTTTGGCAGTACGCCGGCATCAATCAGGCGCTGATTCAGCGCGGCATAGATGCCGTCCAGGCTCTGCATGACGTGCGTATCAAACAACGTATAAAGGATGACCTTTATGCGTAGCGGAAACGGGCAGGGCGTCAGGGCGTCGCGAAACGCCTGGGCAATCATCTGCGGGCCGAAGGGGTTGATGTCCTCGACGAGTTTCTGGCCGTTATTCAGCAGCGCCAGGCGCTGCTCCAGAGCAAACAGCGGCTGCGCGCAGCGTGCCTTGACCCGGCTGACCATGTTGGTGACTTGCAGGCTTTCTTCGTAGTCCTCGTTCTGCACCAGGGCCATGTGCTCTGCGTCCAGTTCGCTGGCGCTGGGCGGTGGCTTGAGCTTGCCTTCGAGGAAGTCGGAGAAGTTCTGCGCGATCTGCTGGTGGTAGCTGCGTTCTATCTGCGGGCGCTGTCGGCGGATCTCGCGCATGTTGTCGAAGAACAGGGTTTGTACCTGGTTGTTCTCGGCTTTTTCGGCGCACTCAAACAGCGTGTCGTCGACCTGGGCGAAGACGCCGGTCAGGTGTTCGGCCAGGCGATTCATCACCAATTTTCGACAGCTTTGCACCAGGTCACCGAAGCGCGGCTGGATGCCCCGGCTGGCTAGGGTCTGTGCTGCGCCGGGTGGATTTGGTGGTGTGCCCTGGTTACTCATGGACTTTCCTGGCTGGAGCCTTGCGGCTGGTGCGTCCTGCAATGAATACAGACATAGGGAAGATATAGCAGCCGCTCACGCAGCTGCAAATCATTGTACTAAAAGCAATTTAAGGGGTTGACAGGCGCGCGCGGAAACGTAAAATGGCGCGCCTCAGACACGGGAAACGATTTAACAACCGGATCCGGTTTCTGAGAAAGGAAGCAAGTAGTTCCGCGATAGCTCAGTCGGTAGAGCAAATGACTGTTAATCATTGGGTCCCTGGTTCGAGTCCAGGTCGCGGAGCCAATCTTTCATCGGGGTATAGCGCAGTCCGGTAGCGCGCCTGCTTTGGGAGCAGGATGTCGGGAGTTCGAATCCCCCTACCCCGACCATTTTTGGGTCGTTAGCTCAGTTGGTAGAGCAGTTGGCTTTTAACCAATTGGTCGTAGGTTCGAATCCCACACGACCCACCATTTCAAGCATGCTTGAATGATAAAAAACCCGCCTAGTGCGGGTTTTTTATTGCCTGCCATCCATGGCGCCACCTTTTAGGCCGTCGCTGCGCGACGTTAAAAATGACTCCCGGTCATTTTTTATTGTCTGCGTTTTTTCTTCGTCACTGATTGGGGTTGCTGCGGGCAAGGCCAGGCCTTGCCCGCAGACAACTCAGTGCAACTTGAGACGTGGTTCGGTGCTGCGGCCGATGCGGTCGCCGAGCATCATCAGCAGCGTGCGGGTTACGCCATACAGGGCGATCTGGTGCATGCGGTAAAGCGACACGTAGAACATCCGGGCCAGCCAGCCTTCGAGCATCACGCTGCCGGTCAGGTTGCCCATCAGGTTACCGACCGCTGAGAAGGTCGACAGTGAGATCAGTGAGCCATAATCGCGGTAGCGATACTCCGGCAGAGCTTTGCCTTCAATACGCAGCTTCAGCGATTTGGCCAGTAGCGAGGCTTGCTGGTGTGCCGCTTGTGCGCGTGGCGGCACGTTGCGGCCTTCGCTGCCGGGTTGTGGGCAGGCGGCGCAGTCACCGAAGGCAAAGATGTTGTCGTCCAGGGTGGTTTGTAGCGTCAGGCGCACCTGCAGTTGGTTGATGCGATTGCTTTCCAGGCCATCCAGCTCTTTAAGGAAGTCAGGTGCGCGAATCCCAGCGGCCCAGACTTTCAAGGTGGCTGGAATAGCCTGGCCTTGTGCGGTGTGCAGCGCCTCGTGAGTCACCTGGCTGACGGCTGCGCCGGTAAGTACGGTTACGCCAAGCTTCTCCAGAGTGTTGTGCACCGGCTGGCTAATGCGCTCCGGCAGAGCCGGCAGTACCCGCGGGCCGGCTTCGATCAGGGTGATGCGCATGTTTTCCGGGCTGATTCGATCCAGGCCATAGGCTGCCAGTTCACGCGCTGCGTGGTGCAGCTCGGCCGCTAGCTCAACGCCCGTGGCGCCTGCACCGACGATGGCGATGTTGATTAGCTCTGTTGTTGTACTTTGGCTGGCATGGGCGCGCAGGTAATGGCTGAGCAATTGATGATGGAAGCGTTCGGCCTGCTCGCGCGTATCGAGGAATAGGCAGTGTTCGGCTGCGCCAGCGGTGCCGAAATCATTGGTGGTGCTGCCCACCGCGATTACCAGGCTGTCGTAGCTCAGTTCGCGTGCAGGCATCAGCACCTGGCCCTGGTCATCCAAGGTGGCGGCGAGGCTGATGCGCTTTTCTGCACGATTAAGGTCGCACATCCGCCCCAGCTGGAACTCGAAGTGATTCCACTTGGCTTGCGCTACGTAGTTGAGTTCATCGCCGGAAGAGTTCAGCGAGCCCGCAGCCACTTCGTGCAGCAGCGGTTTCCAGATATGCGTCAGGTTGGCGTCGACCAGGGTGATCCTGGCCTGGCCGCGCTTACCCAGGGTTCTACCCAGGCGGGTAGCAAGCTCCAGTCCGCCGGCGCCACCGCCGACAATTACGATTTGATGAGTCATCAGACACGCTCACAAGGCTTTTAAGAAAAAGTGGCGAGTCGGTGTGGGCGAGCGCTAAGCAGCTCATAGCACCAGTCGACTCAGAAGACGGCTCAGCACACCCAGGCCAATCACGATGATCACGATGACCAGCAGCAGTCGCCAGACCTTGAACGGCTGGCGCTCGACCTGATGCTGCGGAGCGCTGAGGTATTGCTCGACGCGTTTTTGATCATCAGGGTTCAGGCGACTGGACATACGTGCCTCGAATTAAGGGGCCGGTTGGCAATTGATGGGATCGATTGCAGGCTGAAGTGCTGGGCATTCTAGCCGCGTGGCTTATAAAGGCTCAACGCGCAGGGCGTCATTCAGGCGAATAATCCCCCCTTGTAGCACGCGTGCGGTAATTCCGCCGTGGCCGCGCATGGCTTGAAATGTACCGAGGCCCAAGCGCTCTTCCAGCTTTGCGCAGGGTTGGCACCAACCCGTGGTTTCCAGAATCGCCTGGCCTAGGCGAAAGCGCCGACCCTTGAGGCTGAATAGGTTGATGCCGCTGATGGCGATATTGCGCCGCAGTTCAGGTGCGGTGATTGGCTGTTCTGCTGGGCGGCCCATCAATGCGCTGATCACCGCTAAGTGTTCCCACTGAATCAGGGTGACTTGCCGGGCATTGCGAGGGCCGGGACGGCTATGGTCGCCGGTGAGCCCTGCTTCGCGGCGCGCTTCGACGGCCTCCAGCTCGATCATTGCTGCTCGCGAGGTAGGGCGCACACCAATCCAGCGCACGCAGCCCTGTTGCGGCACGGCCGCGAGCAGTTCGTGCAGTGGGCTCACAGGCTGATACCCACATCGAAGAGTACGGAGCGGCCGAGGTTGTTGCGCAGAAAATCCGGAGCGTCTGGGTGGGCGAACAGCACGCGGGCAAAGGTCGGGCCGACCAGTGACAGCGAGCGCCAACCCTGGCGGAGAAACTCGGTAGGCGGCGGGAAGTGGCTATTGAAGTCCGGCACGGCGCGCTTCAGGTTGACGTAAGCGAGCAGGTCCAGCTCGCCCAGGTCGAGACCGCGCTCTTTATAGTTGTGGGCTTTCTTGCGTAGGGTTGGCGTGAGCCGCTGTTGCAACTCGGCAGCGGCGATACGCCGTGGTTTGGCTTCACGGCGCACCAGTTGGCTGAGGGAAAACGCGCTGCGCCGCCGCTCCAGTTCGGCGCGCCATTCATCATTCAGACGTCGGCCTTCGTCGAGGACGAAGAACACTTCAAAGCTGGCCTCACGGAACAACACGTCAGGCGGCTCATGGCCGGCGGCGCTGAATTCATCCAGACGGTGACTTACGTTCAAGGCTTGCAGCAGGCGCTGACAAACCCAGCGCTCGCGCTCCCACTTGCGCGCGTTGGAGAGAAAGGCGTTGGCTTGTTCGGCCTGATGCGTCAGCAGGCGCAGGTAGTCTGAGTCATCCATGGACTCAGCTTAGCCTGCGCGGTTGGGTTGTTGGTACCCCTCTGCGACTGTGGTGCAGGCTTTTCATGTGTTGCTGGAGGCCGCAGTTGTAGACTGCGCAAGTCGGCCAAGATGGCTTGGGGGTTGTTCCGCATGATTGCCGCGCACTTATTGTCTTCCACCAGTCAGATACTGGGTTGGCTGATTTATCTGCCGCTGCTGTGCTGGGCGATCTGGCGTGCGCCTTGGGTCGAGCTGTGCAGTGATCTGCGCCGTCAGCATCTGCTCGGCGGCACGGCGCTGGCGCTGTTTGCACTGTGGCTGGTGCGTCGGGATTTCGACTCGGGCCTGTCCTATCACTTTATCGGCATGACGGCGGTCACCTTATTGCTGGATTGGCCGCTGGCCATGCTGGTGGTGATACCCGTGTGGGTGACCGAGGCTTGCGCGCTGTGGGTTGAGAAAAAGCAGCCGCGCAATCTGTTCGTCTACATCTTCTGCAGTGGCTTCTTCGCCGCTGCGCTGGCGGCATTATTGTGTATCACCGCCGCTTTCACTCTGCTCTGGATAGATGGGTTGTTCCCGATGCCGCCCTGGCTGGAGGACTTTATCGGCTACCTCTGGCTGGTGATTTTCCCCGAGGCCTTTATCAACGGCATGCTGGTGACCGCGCTGGTGGTGTTCTATCCAGACTGGCTGGAGACCTTCAATCGTACGCGTTATCTGGCCGCGCCCTGGAAGGATGATGATCTGTCGCGCTGATGGCGCGCCCTTCAGCGTTTCGATTGCGTTGCTTGGTTTGATTCAGATCAAGCTGCGCAAACGGCTATGCGCGATCTTTCATCTACCAATAGGGAGGGCGTGACATGGGTGTGCATCAATGGGCAAGGCAGGCAATCGAGCAGAGTTTGCAGGGTGTCGAGGCGCAGGGCTTTGATCAGGCTATGGCGCTGCGGGCATTGCTCAGTGCAGTGGTCGAGCGCAGTCGGGTTGGGCGCAGCGCGGTGGATTTGGCCGCAGAGCTGCAGTTTCTCGCGGAAAATCTGGATGATGATCGCGATTACAGCTTTATGCGGCCTTGAGTCTCAGTGCTCGCGCGGCGGTAGCTCGCCAGAGAACAGATCATCTTCCAGTGGGTTGCCGGCAATCGCATGCTCTTCCGAGGCCCAGGCGCCGAGGTCAATCAGCTTGCAGCGTTCGGAGCAGAATGGCCGGCTCGGGCTTTGCGGGCCCCACTCGACGGGCGCGTTGCAGGTAGGGCAGGCGACTAGGGTTGGCGTACTCATGCTTGGCCTCCGCGTAGGTTCAGATAAAAGGTGTGGAGTCGTTCCACTTCGGCTCGCAGCCAGGGCAAGTCTTGATCATTAAGCAGCACGTCATGGGCATGGCGTAGGCGTTCTTCACGGCTGGCCTGGGCATTGAGAATAGCCTGCACCTGTTCGCTGGAGCTCTGGTCGCGAGCCATGGTGCGCTGCACTTGCAGCTGCTCGGGGGCGTCCACCACCAGTATGCGCTGGGTCAGCCTGTGCTGGCCTGACTCAACCAGCAGTGGCGAAACCAGAATGGCATAGGGTGATTCTGCGCGTGCTAGGTACTGGATGATTTCCTGGCCGATAAGCGGATGCAGTAGCGCTTCGAGCCAGCGCCGCTCATTGGCATCGGCAAAAATCCGGTTGCGCAGTGCTGTGCGATCAAGCTGGCCGTCGGCCTGCAGCACATCGTTACCGAAGTGCTCGACTATCTTGGCCAGTGCCGGCTTGCCGGGCTCAACCACCCAGCGTGCCGCATGGTCCGCGTCGACCAGATGCACGCCAAGATCGATAAAATGCTGGGCCACAGCACTCTTACCACTGCCAATGCCGCCGGTTAGGCCAAGAATCCAGGGTTTTGTGGTCAAGATTCGCACTCGTGCCAGTTATTCAAAGGCGCGATTGTAGTGCAGCAGCTTAGTAGGTGGCGAACGATAGGGTATGCCCGCGAAGTGCGAGGTCTTTCGATGTGTCGCTGACGGGATGCCGCAGTCCGGATGCAGTCCGGGCTACGGCGCTTTATTAGAAACCGGCGATCTGAAGATAGCTGGACGTGATTTGCTCACCCCAAAGCAAGGCAATCCAGCCGGCAATCGCCAGGTAAGGACCAAAGGGGATAGGCGTGCTGGTTTCCGCGTTACGCAAACGCAGCATGATCAATCCAAGTACCGCGCCAACCAATGACGACAGCAATATCGTCAACGGCAAGATCTGCCAGCCCCCCCAGGCACCGAGCATCGCCAGTAGCTTGAAGTCGCCATAGCCCATGCCTTCCTTGCCGGTTACCAGCTTGAACAGCCAGTACACCGACCACAGGCTCAGATAGCCAGCAATCGCGCCCCAGAGGGCGTCCTCCAGGCTGGTAAACAAGCCAAAACTATTGGCAATCAAGCCAAGCCACAGCAGTGGCAATACCAGTGAGTCCGGCAGCAGTTGATGATCAACATCGATCAGGCTCATAGCCAGCAGGCCCCAGGTCAGCAGCAACATCGCTCCCGCCTGCCAAGTAAAGCCGAAGTGCCAAGCGGTAAAAGCTGACAACAAGCCACAAGCTAGTTCAACCAGTGGATAACGCATGCTAATCGGCGTTTTACAGCTTGAACATTTGCCCCGCAGAAACAGGTAGCTGATAACCGGAATATTTTCCCACGGCTTTATTTCATGGGCGCAGTGTGGGCAGCTTGAGTTGGGCAATACCAGATTGAATGTTGCTGTCTGGGGCTCGGTGGGCAGCTCCAATATTTCACGGGCCTGCTCGCGCCAGTCGCGTTGCATCATTTTTGGCAGTCTATAAACCACCACGTTAAGGAAGCTGCCGACCAGCAGGCCAATTATTAGTACGCATAAAACAAAGGCCAGCATGTGGCTGGCCAAGAAGTCGATTACTGACATAGGTTAAACAACGGCGCCCAGTTGGAAGATCGGCAGGTACATGGCGATGATTAGACCGCCAACTAGGACGCCCAATACCGACATGATCAAAGGTTCCATCAGGCTGGTCAGTCCGTCGACGGCGTTATCTACTTCTGCTTCATAATAGCTGGCAACTTTATCTAGCATCATATCCAGGGCTCCGGATTCCTCGCCGATAGCGGTCATTTGAATCGCCATTGAGGGGAAAACGCCAGTTGTACGCATAGAAAAGTTCAGTTGCATGCCTGAGCTAACGTCTTGTTTGATCTTGTTTACTGCAGTTTTGAACACAATATTGCCTGTGGCTCCTGCGACCGAGTCTAGTGCTTCAACTAAAGGAACGCCTGCCGCGAAGGTTGTTGCTAGGGTTCGGGCGTAACGAGCAACAGATGACTTGTAAATGATGTCGCCGACAATCGGCGCTTTTAGAGCTGTTCGGTCAATCCAGTTGCGAAATTTCTCAGAGCGTTTCTTGGCCTCACCAAAAGCAAAAAAAACAGCAAAAAGTACGATCAATACAACAAACCACCATTTTTGCAGTGCTTGAGAAATACCGATTACGAACTGGGTGAAGGCAGGTAGCTCAGCACCGAAATTAGCGAATACTGTCTCGAACTGAGGCACTACTTTGATTAGAAGAATAGCCGAAACAATAACCGCGACCACTACCACAGCGATGGGGTAGTTCATTGCCTTTTTAATTTTTGCTTTTAATGCCTCGGTTTTTTCTTTATAAGTTGCAACTCTGTCAAGTAAGTCCTCAAGGGCGCCAGCCTGTTCGCCTGCGTCCACTAAGTTGCAGAATAAATCGTCGAAATATTCTGGGCGAGTGCGCAGCGAGGAGGCAAAACTGTTACCGGCAGCCACGTGCTGCTTAATGTCATCAACTAGCTTGCGCATGTTGGGATTGTCTAGTCCCTCACCGATGATTTCAAAAGACTGAAGTAGTGGAACGCCGGCTTTCATCATTGTTGCCATCTGTCGTGCAAACAGCGCAATGTCCATTGGCGAGATTTTTTTGCCCGCGCTGAATAGGGATGCAGATTTTTTGCGCACTTTGGTCGGGTTAATACCCTGCTTGCGCAGTTGTGCCTTGATCAGCGCTGGGTTTTGGCCGCTGGTTTCGCCTTTTACCTTGGCGCCTTTTTTATCAGTCCCTTCCCATGCGAAGGTGCTGGTTTTTATCGCTTTTACGGCCATCGGTTAGTCCTTAGTCACGCGGTTCACTTCTGCGAGGCTGGTCACGCCTTGCATAGCCTTCAGCAGTGCTGAGGTACGCAGGTCGTTAAAGCCGTCTTTGCGCATCTGTATGGAAATATCAATAGAGTTGCCTTCCTCCATGATAATCCGTTGTAGAGCAGGCGTGTTTTTAACCACTTCATAAATTCCGACACGACCTTTGTAGCCACCATTGCAGCTTTCGCATCCTACGGGCTCATAAATCTTAAATGTGCCGATTTTATTTTCCGGGAACCCCTCCTCAAGCAAGGTTTCCCGAGGGACCTGTATTTCCTTCTTACAGCTATTGCAGAGCTTACGAGCTAGGCGCTGGGCGATGATCAGGTTAACCGAGGTGGCAATGTTAAATGAGGGAACGCCCATATTGCGCAGGCGAGTCAGTGTTTCTGCTGCGCTATTGGTGTGTAGGGTTGACATAACCATGTGACCGGTTTGTGCTGCTTTGATGGCGATAGATGCGGTATCTAGGTCGCGTATCTCACCAACCATGATGATGTCAGGATCCTGGCGCAGGAACGATTTAAGTGCTGCGGTAAAGTCCATGCCTTGTTTGGGGTTGACGTTGACCTGGTTGATGCCTTCCAGGTTGATTTCCACCGGGTCTTCGGCGGTTGAGATATTTACGTCGACGGTATTGAGAATGTTCAAGCCAGTGTAGAGAGATACAGTCTTGCCCGAGCCGGTAGGGCCCGTTACCAAAATCATGCCCTGAGGCTGCTTCAGGGCGGACATATATAAATCTTTTTGCGATTCTTCATAGCCAAGGGCGTCGATTCCCATCTGGGCGCTTGAAGAGTCAAGAATTCGCATTACGATCTTCTCACCCCATAGCGTAGGGCAAGTACTGACGCGGAAGTCGATAGACTTGCTTTTTGAGATGCGCATCTTGATGCGCCCATCCTGCGGTTTGCGTCGTTCGGAAATATCCAGGCCTGCCATAACCTTAAGTCGAGCAGAAATGCGTGGTGATAACTGGATGGGCGGACGAGCTATCTCGTGCAGAATGCCGTCGGTGCGGAAGCGCACACGGTAGGCTTTCTCGTAAGGCTCAAAATGCAGATCCGAAGAGCCGCCTTTAATGGCATCCAGCAGCATCTTGTTAACAAAGCGCACCACCGGTGCGTCATCGGCCGCATTACCTTCCCCTTTATCTTGCGTGTCATCGTTGACGGCTTCGACGTCAAGGCCATCAAGATCAATATCGCCGAGATCCTCCATGCCGCTTGCGGCTGAGTCGAAGAATTTCTCGATTGCTTCACCAAGCTTGTCGTCTTCTACCAGGATAGCTTCTGTATTCATCCCAGTGCTGAACTGTATATCAGTGACCGCTTGATGGTTGGTGGGGTCGGACACGGCAATAAAAAGCTTATTACCGCGCCGCCATAGCGGCAGCACTCGGTGCTGGCGTACCAGTTTTTCGGTCACCAAGTCTTTGGGTTGGCTTTCCTTGTCTATTGCATTCAAATCAACAAAAGACACACCGAATTGTTCAGATGCAAGCTCGGCCAGAACGCGGCTCTTGACCAGCTTGTTCTGCACCAAGTATGTGACAAGCGACAATTTATTTCGCTGGGCTTGGCTTTGTGCCTGCTGGGCTGCTTTTTCGTCCAGCAGCTCGGCCAGCACCATTTGCCGTGCCAGGCCCGTAAGGGAAACGCTTTCGTTCATTACATGCTCCTAAACAATCTTCGCCTTATAGCCTAGTTGATCTTGGCTGCCAAACGCGGCGGTTGTGGATGACAAAAAAGGTCACTTTGTGTCTGTAAGGCGGCAGGGTGTTGGGTGGCGTCGGCCACGCAGCGCGATACGTGCTCCGTTCTGTTGTTGGCACGGGCTGTGCAGTAATCCCATCAGGTCGTTGACCTAAACACACCTAGGAGAGATTTGTATGAAAGCTCAAATGCAAAAAGGCTTTACCCTGATTGAATTGATGATCGTGGTTGCGATCATCGGTATTCTGGCTGCTATCGCGCTGCCGGCCTACCAGGACTACACCAACCGTGCTCGTGCTTCCGAAGTTGTGCTGGCTGCCAGCGGTGCGCGCACCTGCGTAACCGAAATCAACCAGAGCGCAGCAAACGCTGCTTCTGCAGACTATGAAGGCTGTGATGCTCTTTCTGCTGTGGGTGCATATGACATTACAGTAGACGTAGACGATGCTACCGGTGAGGTCGTAGCTTCGGGCACAATTTCCGGCGCAACAGTTACTGTTACCCTTGAGCCGAGTTCTAGCACTGGTGGTGACGTCTTCGATACTTGGGCTTGCACTGGTACGCCGGAAGCCTGGATGCCGGGCAGCTGCAAGTAAGCTTATAGAGATTGGCGTTTCTGTATCAGTAGGTACGGTCTGTTATCGTAAATGCTTGATTGCCTGAAATCGCAGAAAGATGAAAACGCCTCGCTCAGCCGGGGCGTTTTTTATTAAGGTGAAAAAGTTAAGTCGCAGGAAATTATACTCCTGTATGTCTTTTTGCCTGTGTTTGTGTGCTTAAGTGCTTTGCTCTTGTGTCTAGGTTGATGTTTTGGAGGGTGCGTGCGTTCAAAGGTTAAATATCAAGGGTTGATGCTGCTGGCATGTGGCGTGTTTGTTTTTGCCTGGCTGATGCCGAATCACAATCCACCGTGGACATCGGCTTACCAAGAGTTTGCAAGTTTTTTTGCGGGTCTGATGCTGCTGTCAGTTGTCGTTCTATCGCGCCAAATAAAGGTTACGCCTGCTGTTGTAGGTTTTTTTATGTTGGCCAGTGTCCCGTTGCTGCAGTGGTGGGTTGGGGTAGTATTTTTTTCGAGCGATGCCTGGATTATCTCGATATTTATATCGGGTTTTGCGCTGATGTTAATGGTTGGCTATAGCCTGGGTTTACAGTCGGAGAGTCGTTTATTTTTTGCGCGGCTATTGGCCGCAACGCTGATAGTGGGGGCGGTCTTATCCCTGTGGATTGCTCTGCGCCAGTGGTTGCTATTTCCCTCTGGCTCTTTCTGGGTGATCGATTTGCCTCGTGGGGGGCGGCCATATGCCAATCTTGCGCAGCCGAATAGCCTCGCTACTTTGTTGTGTATGGGGTTGGCGGGTGTTTTATATCTGTACGAGCGCTATATCGTCGGACGCTTTACGGCGGGGCTGCTGGCAGTTTGTCTTTTATTTGGTGTGACGCTGACAATGTCACGAACCCCTTGGGTTGCTTCAATTGCCGTATTGGCTTTTTGGTGTTGGAAGGCTTATGGGGGCGCGCTGCGCCTCTCAATCGTCGCTTTATTGGGTTGGCTGGGCTTTTATGTCCTGTGTTTGCTGGTGTTGCCGAGTATTGCTGATGCTCTGCTGCTAGCAGAAAGTGATCCGTTGGCGCGAACAGGGTCATCTGCGCGCTTGGATATATGGTGGCAGCTTTGGCAGGCTGTTTTGCAGGGGCCTATTTGGGGTTATGGTTGGGGGCAGGTTGGTGTTGCCCAGGTAAGTGTTGCGCTGGAGTATCCGGTGCCTCGGTTAATGACATTTTATAGTCATAATATATTGTTGGATCTTTTGTTGTGGAATGGCCCGATTTTGGGTGGGGTAATTATTTTTTGTGTTGCCGTTTGGTTGTGGAGAATTGGGCGGAGCGCAGCATCCCCTGAAAGTTTGTTTGCATTGGTTGCCTCCGGCTGTGTTCTTGTGCATGCCATGCTCGAGTATCCGTTGGCATATGCTTTTTTCTTGTTGCCTTTAGGGCTTCTTCTTGGGCTCGCTGCTGCTGAGAGGCGCGCGGTATACGAGCTAAATGCGCCTGTTTGGTTGTGCGGTGGCGTGCTGGTATTTTCAGTTAGTTTGCTCGGGTGGTACTGGAAAGAGTATCGAGTAATTGATGAGTACTATCGCGTTAGTCGTTTAGAGGAGGCGGGAATTGTCGGGGCGGTCGCAGGAAATGTCCCGAATGTTGTTCTGTTGAGTCAGCCTCGTGAATATATTCGTCTTGTTCGTGAGTGGCCTGTCGCCGGTATGTCGGGCTCTCAGCTCGACGCTATGCGCAAAGTTTCTTACAGGTATCCAGGGGCGCTCAGTCTGTTTCGTTATGCCTTTGCACTTGGTATTAATGATCGCCCTAGTGATGCTTATGAGCAGTTAAGGGTGATTCGTGCTCAGTTCGGAGAAAGAGTTTATCTTCAGGCGCTGCAGGAGTTTCAGCGGAAGGAAGCTGAGTATCCGCAGTTAGCTGCGGTGCGGTTGGGTTTAACGAATTCTGAGTTTTAATTTGCTTGTTTCTTTCATTCACTGTTGTGTGGCCGTTTGTATGCGGCCTGAGTATTAACTCAATCCTGGCTGCGGGAGTCGCTTTATCCCTGTACCTAATAGCCGTTCGGCTTCGGTTGAGTGCGGGTGGTCATATTTACAGGCTCAGCCGCATCGATAAATCCACCGCCTTTACATCTTTGGTCAGCGCACCAATCGAGATGTAGTCCACACCTGTATCTGCAATCGCATGCAAGGTGCTTTCGTTTACTCCGCCCGAAGCTTCCAGTTTGGCTCGGCCCTGACTGACGGTTACGGCCTCGCGCATCTCATCCAGGCTCAGCTCATCAAGCATGATGATGTCTGCTCCGGCATCCAATGCTTCGCGCAACTCATCCAGGTTTTCCACTTCCACTTCCACTGGCTTACCGGGGGCGATTTTATGCGCTGCTGTTACGGCCTGGTCGATGCCGCCGCATGCAGCGATATGGTTTTCCTTTATAAGGAATGCATCGTAGAGGCCAATTCGGTGGTTGTGGCAACCGCCTTGGGTGACGGCATATTTCTGCGCCAGGCGCAGGCCGGGCAGGGTCTTGCGGGTGTCGAGCAGTTTGACGGCAGTGCCTTGTACCAGGTCGGCATAGTGCTGGCAGCGGGTGGCTACAGCGGAGAGTGTCTGCAGAAAATTCAGTGCGCTGCGCTCGCCACTGAGTAGGGCGCGGGCGGGGCCTTCGAGTTCAAACAGCACTTGGTTGGGTTCGACGCGTTGGCCGTCTTGGATATGCCAGTGCACGGCGACCCGTGGATCAAGTTGGCGAAATACTGCATCGACCCAGGCGGTGCCACAGATAACTGCGGACTCGCGGGTGATGACTTTGGCGTGTGCCAGGCGTTCGGCGGGGATCAGCTGGGCGGTGATGTCGCCGCTGCCAATATCCTCTGCCAGTGCGCGGCGCACATTGGCCTCGATTTCGTGAGCGAGGTCGGCGAGGATGAGGTTAGGCATGATGGGCTCCAGTCAGCAGAATGCGCCGATTATAGGGACTGATGGCTGTTTGCGCAGTCTTTGCAGCTGTTCTCTGGCAGTGGTGGGGCTATGCTGATGGAGGTTCTTCGTTAGCTGCGTGCAGCCGCTACGCATAGAGTGCTGCGTTGGTCGTATGTAGATAACCGTTGGGAAGCTGTGTCGCTGCATCTGTGACGCGGGTCATGTCTGGAGGAAAAGTCAGCTTGGTATGCGCGCGTGCATCCCTATAATGGCTTTACTTTTTAGAATTGTTGACGCCAGGCCTTTGACGTTACGGATGACGCTCAGTTGATCGCTGTGCAGATCGGTTCGCCCAAGATGGGCAGTCTGCAGGAGACTCGCAATGAAGACTGATGCGAATGTGGTTCACCTGAGCAAGGTGGTCCCTGAGCAATCGCCCACTTCGCCGGTAGGAAGACTGCCTGTGGCGCTGACAAATGTGCGTGACAAAGCGGCGCAACAGCTGAAGACGGCTTTGCAGGCGCTGTTCGACAATGCGGACGATACGCTGTTCGAGATGGCGGATCGTGCCACTAGCAATACCGAGCAGAACGCATTCTTCGAGGCGATGCGCGATCTACGCTTGAAACGCAAAAATATCGAGCGTGGCTTCCTGCAGAAGGTCTTCGAGGCTTTCGCCACCCTGAATCAATATGAAATTGGCAAGCCTGCGCCTTTGGATGCGGTGTCGTTCGATACCCTGTCGCTGGTGCAGAACGATGCTCTGGAAGAGTCGGTTGCTCTGGACTCGATGGTCGCCAAGGTGATGAGCCGCGACGGTGCAGCTCTCAGCCACCTGACCACGCGCTTCAATGCCATGGTTAGCAAGAAGCTGGACGATAAGAGCAACCCTGTCGGTCCGACCAGCCTCTGCGAATTCTTCCTTGATGCTTGTAGCAGCCTGGGCGTCGAAATCCGGGTCAAACTAATCATTCTTAAGCTGTTCGAAAAGTACGTACTCAGCGACCTTGATCAGTTGTATGCCGAAGCCAACCAGGCATTGATCGCCGCCGGTGTGTTGCCGGAACTCAAATCTGCACCTGCGCGGCGTAATCTCTCGCGCGCTAGCGCTTCCGTCAGTGCTACTCGCCAGGATGCTTCGCCGGAACTCTCGGATGAATTTGCTGATGAGGGCGTGCAAGAAGTCTTCGGCGCGCTGCAGGAGCTGCTTTCCCAAGCCCGTGGCACTGTAATTCCGCGGCGTAATCGCCCTACTGATGCGATGCCGATCTCCAGTAATGACCTGATGCGCCTGCTTTCGCATATGCAGCAGCGTGCGCCTGCGCAAGTCAGTGATGATTTTGATCTGCGTGAGCAGTTGGAAGGCTTGTTGACCCGCGCCAGTGCTAAAGCCGGTAAAGCGCGGGTGGTAGGTGAGGTTGATGAGGACGTTATCAACCTGGTGTCGATGTTGTTCGAATTTATCCTCGACGACCGCACCTTGCCGGACTCGCTCAAGGCGCTGATTGGCCGTCTACAGATCCCGATGCTGAAAGTGGCGGTGATCGACAAGACTTTCTTCAGTCGTGGCAGCCATCCGGCCCGCCGTCTGCTCAATGAAATTGCTTCTGCCGCCTTGGGTTGGGGCGAGCAGGACGATACGCAGCGTGACAGCCTGTATCAGAAGATCGAGCAGGTGGTGCAACGTCTGCTCAATGATTTTGTTGATGACCCAGTTATCTTCTCCGAGCTGCTGGCCGAGTTCCTGGCCTTCACCGGCGACGAACGTCGCCGCAGCGAGCTGCTTGAGCAGCGTACCCGCGATGCCGAAGAGGGTAGTGCCAAGGCTGCATTGGCCCGCCGTGAAGTCGAGCAGGCGCTGAATGAGCGCTTGCTCGGCAAGACGCTGCCGGAAGTGGTGGTGCGTCTGCTGCAGGAGGCCTGGAGCAAGGTACTGATGCTGACCTGCCTGAAACACGGCGTCGAGTCGGCGGAATGGCAGGCAGCGCTGGCGACCATGGATGATTTGGTCTGGAGTGTTGAGCTGCACGAAGAGCCGGAAGCACGTATGCGTCTGCTGGAGATGGTGCCAGGGCTGCTTAAAGCGCTGCGTGAAGGTATGGCCAGTGCGGCGTTTGATCCGTTCTCCACCGGTGAGTTCTTCAGTCAGTTGGAGGCCTTGCATGTGCAGGCTTTCCAACGCTTCAAGCGCAGCTTGCCGGAAGAAAACCCACAGGGTGATGTGCCACCGCTTGCTGAGATCGATGAAGAGCAGCGCGCGGCTCTGGCTGAGGCTGGTATCGAGCTGCCATTGCTGGAGCTACCCGCTGCGGAAGCGGTTGAAGAGCCAGCAATGGTCGAGGTGGTCGAAGAGATTATTCTGCTGGCACCCGGCGAGCTTCGTGCCGCCGAGCCAGAGGCCAGCCTGCCGGACGACGATGAGTCACTGCTACAGGTCGATAACCTGCGGGTCGGCAGCTGGGTCGAGTTTCAGGAAGATGAAGAACACAAGCTGCGGTGCAAGCTGGCCGCGGTGATAAAGCCGACAGGCAAGTACATCTTCGTCAACCGTACCGGTATGAAGGTGCTGGAGAAAACCCGTATGGGCCTGGCCGTGGAGTTCCGCCGCAGTGCGATTCGCCTGCTCGATGATGCGCTGCTGTTTGATCGAGCGCTGGAGTCGGTGATCGGCAACCTGCGCAAGCTCAAGGGTGCCTGATCGTCTGTGATTGATGCGTTACCACAACGCCGCCGGGGTACAGCCCAGGCGGCGTTTTTGCATCTGCGTATTCGTTTGGGCATTCGCCCTTGGTCTTGGGCAAGCGCTGCACTAGAGTGATGGCTCGTTCAAGGAGTCTTTATGCAGCTGGACCCTTCCAGTGGCTGGTGCGATGGTATCCAGCGCTGCCCATCACCGAACTTCAATCAGCGGCCGCTGGGCGAAGTTTCTCTGTTGGTTATCCATAACATCAGCCTGCCGCCCAGGCAGTTCGGCACGGGTAAGGTGCAGGCGTTTTTTCAGAATCGTCTGGATGCCGACGAGCACCCTTATTTCGCCAGCATCGCTAGCCTGCAGGTGTCTGCGCATTTCTTTATTGAGCGTGATGGTGCCGTCACGCAGTTCGTCTCCTGTAACGAGCGCGCCTGGCATGCCGGGGTTTCGCGGTTTGCCGAACGGGAAAACTGTAATGATTTTTCCTTAGGCATTGAGCTTGAAGGTACGGATGATCTGCCGTTCACGGCTGCGCAGTATGCGGCGCTGATTGAGCTGATCCGGCAGCTGCAGATGGCTTATCCGGCCATCACTCTGGAGCGCATCTGTGGCCATAGCGATATTGCGCCGGGTCGCAAGACCGACCCTGGCCCGGCATTCGATTGGCAGCGTGTGCGCATGGCATTGCAGCAAGACAAGGAGCTGACATGAATTTTCTGGTGCTATTGCTGGTGCTGTGGGTCGAGAAGTTCTCTTCCTGGCGTAAACCCATTCAACACGATGGCCCATGGCTGCGCTTGCTGGCTGCGACTGAGAGCAAGCCGCAGTGGGCTGAGCGGCCGTGGCTGGCGTTGGCCTTGCTGGTGCTGCTGCCGTTGTTCGCTCTAGGGCTGGTTTTGCTGGTGTTGGAGCCTGTGGCCTATGGTTGGCTGGCGTTGCCGGTGCATCTGTTGGTGGTGATTTACAGCCTGGGCCGCGGTGATTTACTGGCGGCATTGGGGCCGTTTCGCGATAGCTGGCGCCGTGAGGACGCCGAGGCCGCGTATCTGGTGGCGCGGCGTGATCTGGCGCTGGAGGCGGACGAAGAGGGCGAGTTGCTGCAGCGCGTCCAGGGGCATCTGGTGTGGCAGGCCTACCAGAGTTTCTTTGCGGTGATCTTCTGGTATGCGCTGCTGGGGCCTTTGGCGGCGCTGGCCTATCGGCTGGTCGCCCTGACCGGCGAACATGCCACGCTGCCAGCCTTGCGTGAAGCTGCCGTACAGGTGCGTCATGGCTTCGACTGGCTGCCGGTGCGTGTGCTGGCAGCCAGCTTTGCCCTGGTCGGTAACTTCGCCGGCGTCAGTCGTACCTTGTTGCATGAGCTGCTCAGCTGGGATATCAGCGCGGCGCAGTTGGCGATCATTACTGCGCGGGCTGCTGGAGAGACGCCGGAACCGGTGATTGGCGAGGTCGGTGTCAGCAGCCTGGACGGACTGTGGCAGTTGTTGGTCCGCGCCGCGGTGTTCTGGTATGCGCTGTTTGCTGTTTGGACCCTGCTTATCTGAGGTCGCTTATTCGTTCCACAGCCAGGCCGCGCCGCGCACACCGCTGGAGTCGCCGTGCTTGGCCTGTACCAGGCGCGTGTTGACCTGATCGGAGAACACATAACGCGGCAACAGGGGCACTACCTGGGAGTAAAGGGCTGTGCAATTGGACATACCGCCTCCCAGCACGATCACATGCGGATCAATCAGGTTGATCACCGATGCCAGGCCGCGCGCCAGTTGGTCGCAGTAGCGTGCAACGGCCTGCTGTGCGGCTGAATCACCAGCTTCAGCGGCGCTCACCTGGGCGCTTGCGTCGAGGCCAAGATTGCTGCGGGCTGCCCAACCTGGGCCGCTGAGAAAGGTTTCGATGCAGTCATCCTGGCCGCAATAACAACGGCGGTTCGGGCCATCGTCATTACGTCGCCAGGGCAGCGGGTTGTGCCCCCATTCGCCGGCAATGGCATTCGGTCCGCTAAGCAGCTGCTGGCGCACGACCAGCCCGCCACCGACGCCCGTACCGAGAATAACTCCGAAAACACTCTGGGCACCTTCGCCTGCGCCATCGCAGGCTTCTGAGAGAGCAAAGCAGTCGGCGTCATTGGCCAGGCGCACTGGCCGCTGTAGCCGTTGCTCAAGATCGGCCTGCAGGTCCTCGCCGATCAAACACTGCGAGTTGGCATTCTTGATCCGCCCATGGTCGGGGGAGCGGGTGCCGGGGATACCGACACCGACGCTGCCACGGCTGCCCAGTTCGCGCTCGCAATCTTCAACTAAGCTGGCAATCAGGGCGACGGTTTTCGGGTAATCGCCCTGCGGCGTTGGGGCGCGGCGGCGCAAGACTTGCTGGCCGTTTTCCAGTGCGATTATTTCGACTTTGCTGCCACCCAGATCAATGCCGAGTTTCAGTTGTGTGCGCATCATTAACCTTAAGTTACAGAGGTTGGGGTCGATAAGAGGTATACATGACGCCATGCTCGACCGTTATTTTGTGACATTGATCACATTAATCTGCCCGTATTTACCCCGTTGATGCAAATGCCACAGGTCGAGCCGCAAGGGACATACAAGCCGCCGTTTGAGATTCTGAACGGCCGTTTTGTAACCTTACACGACAATAATTAGAACTGGAGACGTCCTGTGAAGACCGTGTTGTATCCGGCCATCGCGCTAATGAATCGCCTCAGCTTCGGCATGAAGTTCAGTCTGATCAGTGTTCTGTTCTTTCTGCCCATGCTGGTCACCAACTTTTACCTGGTACGTGACTCCTATCGGCAGTTCGTCAGCACCCAGGCGGCTCTCGAGAGCATTGATCTGCTCGGCGAAAGCCTGACGCTGCGGCGCAATCTTGAAGACTTCGTCGATCTCACCGAGGTCAACGCGATGATCGGCCAGTCTGGTCAGGCGGGTGATCTTGAAGCGCGGCTGGTCAAGCTGCAAGGCAGCATCGGCGAGGCATTGCAGGGCATGGCGGCGGTGGTACGCGAGCCTGAGCAGATCGAGGAATTCAACAGCAAGCGCGATCAGCTGATTGCTGAGCTGGGCGCGGTGCAGGCCGAAACTTCGCTGCAGGGCAAGATTGCTCTTGCGGAAAAACTGCTGGGCAGCTCTCAGGTGTTTATCAAGCTGGTCGCCGCTCAAGCCGGCTTGAGCCAGGACCGCCAGGGCTCCGTACGACAGATGATCGAACTGGTCACCGTGGACACGCCCAAGGTCACCGCAGTGCTGAGCGAAGGGCGTGCGGTAGGCGCCTACTCCCTGGCCCAGGGCTTTCTCAACTCATCGGCCAGCACCACGTTTGATGAACTGCTGCTGGAGCTGGAAAAGCTGCATGCCGAGTACGGCTTGAACCTGCAAACATCACTCAACAGCAGCGCGCAGGCCCGCACAGAGCTCGCCAGCCAAGCCGCAAGCAGCCTGGAAACCTTGAAAACCACTGCAGTGCTGTTTGAGGACAAGGTGGTAATCGCCGACTCGCTGGATACGCCCTGGGCGCAGTTCTACGCGGATATCAGCGGTGCCATGGCGCAGACCTACCAGCTCAATGAGATAGTCCTGGTATTCCTCGACAAGCAGCTGCAGGTGCGCCTGGAGGAAAACCGTACGCAGATGGTGCTGCTGGTCGCGGCCCTGGTGGTGGTGTTCCTGCTGATCGTCTACCTGTACGGCGGCTTCTACGTATCGATCCGTACCACCCTGAAAAAGCTCGGCCAGGTGATGAATCAGGTGGCTGCTGGCGATATGACCGTCAGCTTCAAGGCGCAGAGCCAGGACGAGCTGGGCGAGCTGGGTCAGGTGTTCAATGAAACGGTGAGCAAGATCCACCAGTTGATCGAGCGCGTGGGGCAGACCGTGGTTGAGGTTGAGCGCCAGGCGGACCGCGTGCAGCAGGTCTCCGGTGAAAGTAACCAGGCGGTTGCCGGTCAGCGTGGGCAGATCGACCTGATCGCCACCGCAATGAATCAGATGTCGGCCACCGCTCAGGAAGTGGCGCACAGCGCAGCCGCGGCAGTAGGTAGTGCGCAGAGTGTGAATGATGAAACGGTCAGCGGTCGCGCGCTGGTCGAGTCCCAGGTGGGCAGCATCCAGCGTCTGGCCGGAGAGATCGACCAGTCGGTGGCGGTGATCAACAAGCTGGCCAGCGACAGCGCTTCGATCAGCCAGGTGCTGGACGTGATCAAGGGCATTGCTGAACAGACCAATTTGCTCGCGCTCAACGCTGCCATCGAGGCTGCGCGGGCCGGCGAACAGGGGCGTGGCTTTGCCGTGGTGGCCGATGAAGTGCGTAATCTGGCCAAGCGCACGCAGCAGTCCACCGAAGAAATCGAGTCGATGATCGCCAAGCTGCAGAGTGGTGTCGGCGCGGCGGTCAAGGCGATGAACGCCAGCCACCAGATGGCCGACACCACCGTCAATGAATCGGGCAAGGTGCAGCAGGCGCTGGAAAATATCCTGGGCGCGGTGGGCATGATCGTCGACCAGAACCAGCAGATCGCCACCGCCGCTGAAGAGCAGACCGCCGTGGCGCAGGATATCGACCAGAACATTGTCGAGATCAGCCAGGCCGGTGAGCGTACTGCCGAAGGTGCCAGCCAAACTGAGCAGGCCAGCCGCGAGCTGTCCGGGCTGGTGGCGCGTCTCAAACAGTTGATCGGTGCATTCCGCGTCTGATTCGCCACTGCCCAGCAAAACCCGCCGCCTTGGCGGGTTTTTTTATGCCTGGCTGTCAGCCTGGTTCAGGCGCGCTCGGCCATGGCGGAGAGGGCTACCGAGGTGGCGGCGGTGCGAGTTTCCACGCCGAGTTTGATGTAGACGTGCTCCAGGTGTTTGTTCACCGTGCGCGGGCTGAGGCCGAGAATGTCGCCGATGTCGCGGTTGGTCTTGCCGCAGGCCACCCAGCGCAACACTTCCACTTCACGTTCGGTCAGCTGGAAGCGCGCCGAGAGGGTGGCATAGGCGGGCTCGTCGTTCAGCGTTAGCGGTTGCGCCTGGCTGGCGGCGCGCGCCGTTTGCAGGATACGCGCGGTGCGCAGGTGTGAGGCCACGCGGGCGAGTACTTCCTCGGTATTGATCGGCTTGGTCACGTAGTCGATGCCGCCAGCCTCGAAGCCTTTGACCACATGCTCGCTGTCGGTCAATGCGGTCATAAACAGCACCGGAATATCGGCGGTGGCGGCATCGGCCTTGATTCGCTGGCAGGTCTCGAAGCCGTCCAGCCCCGGCATCATCGCGTCGAGCAGAATCAGGTCCGGGCGCCGGCGCTGGATGCGGCTCAGCGCGCTCAGGCCATCCAGCGCCACCAGCACCATATAGCCCACTTCATCGAGGGCATCGGAGAGCAGCGCCAGGTTGTCCGGGGTGTCATCGACGATCAGGATCACCCCGCGTTCGGCCGGGCTGGGGTTGTGCTCAGATGGATTGGTCAGCGCGTTCATGTTCGGCCTCCTTGAGTTGGCGGTTGAATTCGTCCAGGCGGTAGCTTTTCACCAGGGCCCGCAAGGGCGCGGTGAAGCCGGTGCTGGCGGGTGTCAGCCGATCAATGGCGTCGAGTTTCTCCAGAATGCCGCGGATATAGCCCATGGCGCCGAGCTCGCGCAGCGCTTCGAGATCAGTGGCGCTAGGGCGAACAGTCGCATTTTGTGTGGCGGCCGGGAGTTGCAGCGTGCGCCGCAACCACTGCAGGTCGAGGTGTTTGTGGATGCGTTCGAGTAACTCGGGGGTATGCACCGGTTTGGCCAGGTAGTCACTGCAGTCGGCGCTGACGCTGCGTTCACGGTCATCGGCAAAGGCGTTGGCCGAGATCACAATGATTGGGGCCTGGCTTTGTGCATTGCGGCGAATCAGTCGGCTGGTTTCCCAGCCGTCCATCTGTGGCATCGACAGGTCCATGAGGATCAGGTCAGGCTGCAGCAGCGCAACCTGGCGGATGGCTTCCTGGCCACTGGCGGCCTGGGCGATGCTGAAACCCAGCGGTTCGAGCATGCCGGCCAGCACGCGGCGGTGTTCGATATGGTCATCCACCACCAGGATCAGCCGGCGCGGGCCCTGATAACCAATGATGTCGTGCTCTACATGCACCACCGCCTGCGGCACGCGCACCTCGGAGAGGAACAGGCGCACCTGGAAGCTCGTGCCCTGGCCCAGCACACTTTTCACCGACAGTTCGCCGCCCATCAATGAGGTGAGCATGCGCGTAATGGTCAGGCCGAGGCCGACGCCGTTGTCCTGGCGCATCAGGTCGCCGCGCTCGAACGGTTGGAAGATTCGTTCGATCTGCTCGGGGTCGATGCCGATGCCGGTGTCGACGATCTCGAAGCTGGCGGTTTCGCGCAGGTAGCTGACGCGCAGGCAGACCTCGCCGATGTCGGTAAAGCGCACCGCGTTGCCGAGCAGGTTGATCAGGATTTGCCGCACGCGCTTCTCGTCGCCGCGTACCACCGCCGGCATACGCCCGCTGGTTTCCAGGCGAAAGCGCAGGCCTTTTTCCTCGGCCTGCGGGGTGAACATGCGTTCGAGCTGGTGGATAAATTCGGGGAAAGGGATTTCCGTCAGCTCCAGGTTGAGCTTACCGGCCTCGATCTTGGCCACATCGAGCAGCCCGTCAATCAGTGACAGCAGGTGCGAGCCACTGCGAAAAATGGTGGCCAGGGCATCCTGATGTTGTCCGGGCATGCCCGCATCGCGCTGCAGAATCTGCGTATAGCCGAGGATGCTGTTGAGCGGCGTGCGCAGCTCATGGGACAGGCCGGTGACGTAGCGGCTCTTGGCCGCGTTGGCGGCTTCGCTGGCTTCCTTGGCTTTCTGCAGGGCTTCGTCAGTCTTGCGGTGGGCTTCGATCTCCTGCATCAGCAGCTGGGTCTGGCGGTCGGATTCCTCCTGGGCCACCCGGCGGCTTTCGCGGGTCAGCACCACCCACCAGGCGAGAATCGCGGCAAACAGCGACAGGGTCAGAAAGGCTTTGAGAAAAGCCAGGTAGAGCGTCTCTTGCGCCTCCGCCGATTGCGCCACCAAACCCAGGGATACCTGGCTGTAGATCAGCGCCAGTGCGCCGAACAGCAACGCCACCAAGATCGTCAGCAACCCGAGGTACTGCGCCAGGCGGCTGTGCAGGCGTGGGATCGAAACCCGCGGGAACAGCCAGCGGATAAAGTCGTCGAGCTGTTCGGACAGCCGTGCGCGCGGTTTGCAGGCATCGCCACAACGCGCGTCGAGTGAGCAGCACAGCGAGCAGATCGGCGTGCTGTAGGCCGGGCAGAAGGCCATGTCCTCGCTCTCGAAGGCATTGCTGCACAGGCCGCATTGCGCGCTGGTGCTGACGCCGAGGGGGTAGAGCAGCAACGGGTCGCTGCTGCGCGCAAGGTAGTAGCGTCCACCAGTGAGCCAGGCGATCAGCGGGGCGAAGAGCATGGCCGAGCCGAGTGCAACGAGCGGCGAGGCGGCCTGGGCAAAGGCGCCGAACAAGCCACCGTGGGCCAGGATCGACAGCAAGGAGGCGATCAGCATGGCGCCGACACCCACCGGGTTGATATCGTAGAGGTGCGCGCGCTTGAACTCGATGTGCTTGGGCGACAGGCCCAGCGGCTTATTGATCACCAGATCAGCCACCACCGCGCCGATCCAGGCGATGGCGATGTTGGCGTACAGGCCGAGCACTTCCTCAATGGCCTGGAACACCCCCAGCTCCATCAGCATCAGCGCGATGGCGACGTTAAACACCAGCCACACCACGCGCCCCGGATGGCTGTGGGTAACGCGGGCAAAGAAGTTCGACCAGGCCAGCGAGCCGGCGTAGGCGTTGGTCATGTTGATCTTCACCTGGCTGACGATAACGAACAGCACCATCGCTGCCAGCGCCCACTCCGGTGAGCTGAATACATAGTTGAACGCCACCAGGTACATCTGCGTCGGCTCGGCGGCGCGTTCCATGGGGATTTCATGTTGCAACGCGAGAAAGGCCAGAAAGGCGCCGGCGAGCATCTTCAGCGCACCGGGGATGATCCAGCCGGGCCCGGCCATCAGCAGGGCGGCCCACCAGCGTTTGCGGTTGCGCCGGGTCTTTTCCGGGAGAAAACGCAGGTAGTCGACCTGTTCGCCAATCTGCGTGACCAACGCCAGGGCCACGGTGCAGGCGGCGCCGAAATACAGCAGGTTGAACGCGCCACCTTCGCCTTCACGGCCGGCGAAACTGGTCCAGTCACTGAGTGCTTCGGGGTTTTTGCCGATGACGAAGATGTAGGGCAGGAACAGCAGAAACAGCCACAGCGGCTGGGTCCACATCTGCAAGCGGTTGATCAGGGTAATGCCGTAGGCCACCAGGGGGATGACGATCACCGAGCAGATCACATAGGCCAACGCTAACGGGATGTTGAAGTACAGCTCCAGTGCCAGGGCCATGATCGCCGCTTCGAGGGCAAAGAACAGGAAGGTGAAGCTGGCGTAGATCAGCGAGGTGATGGTCGAACCGATATAGCCGAAGCCGGCGCCGCGGGTCAGCAGATCCATGTCCACGCCATAGCGCGCGGCGTAGTAGCTGATCGGCAGACCGGTGAGAAAGATCACCAGGCTCACCGCGAGGATGGCCCACAACGTGTTGGTAAAGCCGTAGCTCAGCGCCAGAGCACCGCCGATGGCCTCCAGGGCGAGAAACGACACCGCGCTCAGGGCGGTGTTGGCGATGCGCAGCTCTGACCATTTGCGAAACGACTTGGGGGTGAAACGCAGGGCGTAGTCTTCCATGGTCTCGTCGGCGACCCAGCTGTTGTAGTCGCGGCGGATCTTGACGATGCGCTGGGTACCGGTCGGTTGCACAAGGACGCTCCAGAGTCGTGACTAATACGCTTGTTTGAATTTGCAACATCCATGCCCCGTGTCTGCAACCGCCGTCCTTGCGCGCGCGAGCTTCTATCTGCCAGCAGCTCGGGCGTGAGCTTGCACCAGCGTGGGGCGCGCGGCAGTACGTCAGATGACGTATGCCGTTACGTCATGCTGCGTATACCGCCCGCGCCGGTGGCAAACGCATGCTGGTGGCGAACCGAACTGGTACCCGCAAGGCGAGCCAGGGAGGAAAACCACCAGAGGAGCATGACCATGGATTCACCGACTCGCTTTCTCCCTCGTCGGCTAGCGTTGGGTGCTGCGGCACTCTCGCTGCTGGCGGCCAGTGTGTTCAGCCAGATGGCTCTGGCCGACGTCAATACCACCGGCCTGGCCGTGACCGACACCGAAGTGACGGTCGGTCAGCTGCACTCGGCCACCGGCACCATGGCCATTTCCGAAACCGGTTCGATCCAGGCTGAGCGTCTGGCCATCGAGCAGATCAACGCCAGCGGCGGCATCCTCGGCCGGCAGATCAAGATCATTCAGGAAGACGGTGCCTCCGACTGGCCGACCTTCGCGGAAAAAGCCAAGAAGCTGCTGGTCGGCGACAAGGTCGCTGCCGTGTTCGGTTGCTGGACCTCGGCCTCACGCAAGGCCGTACTGCCGGTGTTCGAGAAGGAAAACGGCCTGCTCTACTACCCGACCTTCTATGAAGGACTGGAGCAGTCGAAGAACGTTATCTACACCGGCCAGGAAGCCACCCAGCAGATCCTCGCTGGCCTCGACTGGATCGCCAAGGAGAAGGGCGCCAAGACCTTCTACCTGATCGGTTCGGACTACATCTGGCCGCGCACCTCGATGAAGATCGCGCGCAAGCACATCGAGAACGTGCTCGGCGGCAAGGTGGTGGGCGAGGAGTACTACCCGCTGGGCAACACCCAGTTCGGTTCGCTGATCAACAAGGTCAAGCTGAAGAAGCCTGACGTGGTCTTCACCGCAGTGGTCGGTGGTTCCAACGTGGCCTTCTACAAGCAGATGAAAGCCGCCGGCGTAACCAGTGCCAAACAGAACCTGCTGACCCTGTCGGTCACCGAGGATGAACTGCTGGGTATTGGCGGCGAGAACATGGACGGCTTCTACGCCTCGATGAAGTACTTCCAGAGCCTCGACAACCCGAACAACAAAGCCTTCGTTGAAGCCTTCAAGGCCAAGTTCGGCAAGGACGCAGTGATCGGTGACGTGACCCAGGCCGCCTATCTCGGCCCATGGCTGTGGAAGGCAGCGGTCGAAAAAGCCGGCAGCTTCGATGTCGACAAGGTGGCCGCTGCCTCCCCAGGCATCGAGCTGACCACTGCGCCGGAAGGCTACGTCAAGGTGCACGACAACCATCACCTGTGGAGCAAGACCCGCATCGGCCAGGTGCAGAAGGATGGCCAGTTCAAGGTGGTGTTCGAATCCGACCTGATTGAGCCGAACCCATTCCCGAAAGGCTACCAGTAACAGCGGCATAAGCCGGACTCAGGGCAGGGCGTACCCGCAAGGGTGCGCCTGACGCCTTAAGGGCTGACGCGTTTCTTTCTTCCAGCTGGAGACCATCATCATGGAATGGCTATCGGAATTTGGTGCCATCGCGGCCATGCAGGGCTTCAACGGCTTGTCCGTTTTCTGCGTCTTGCTGCTGATGGCCCTGGGGCTGGCGATCATCTTCGGTCAGATGGGCGTGATCAATATGGCCCACGGTGAGTTCCTCACCATCGGTGCCTACACCACCTACGTGGTCTCGGTACTGACCGAGCAATACGCGCCGTTTTTCGGCCCGTACTATTTTTTTCTCGCCATCGTGCTGTCGTTTTTTATCGCCGGCGCGATTGGCTGGCTCGCCGAGTGGGCGATGATCAGCAAGCTCTACCAGCGCCCGCTGGACACCTTGCTGGCCACCTGGGGGTTGTCGCTGGTGATGCAGCAGGCGTTCCGCTCGATCTTCGGCGCGCGGGAAGTCAGCGCCACCTTGCCGGAATGGCTGATGGGCTCATGGAACCCTACCGAGGCCATCGATATTCCGCGTAACGGCCTGTTCGTCATGGGCCTCACCGTGCTGATGACCGGCATGATCTTCCTCATGCTCTACCGCTCGCGCTGGGGCTTGCAGGTGCGCGCCACGGTGCAGAACCGGGTGATGAGCCGCGCCGTGGGGATCAACACCAAGAAGGTCGACCGCATGACCTTTGCCCTCGGCTGTGGAGTGGCCGGTGTGGCGGGCGCGGCCTTTACCACCATCGGCTCGACCGGGCCGACCGCCGGTTCGCTGTACATCGTCGACACCTTCCTGGTGGTGGTCTTCGGCGGCGCGTCGAGCCTGCTCGGCACTATTGCCTCGGCCTTCAGCATTGCCCAGGCGCAGTCGCTGATGGAGTTCTTTATGAGCGGTTCGATGGCCAAGGTGTTCACCCTGTCGGCGGTGATCCTGATTCTGATGCTGCGTCCGCAAGGGCTGTTCTCCATCAAAGTGCGCAAGTAAGGAGCCGTCCCATGAACCCGACACTCGATAAGTTTCTTGGCGGCAAGCAGGGCGCGATTGGCCTGGCGGTGCTGGCCACATTGATCCTGGTGGTGTTCCCGCTGGCGCTGGATGCCTTTCGCCTGAACATGGTCGGCAAGTACCTGACCTACGCTTTTGTCGCCGTTGGCCTGGTGCTCTGCTGGGGCTACGGTGGCATTCTCAGCCTTGGCCAGGGCGTGTTCTTCGGCCTCGGCGGCTATTGCATGGCGATGTTTCTCAAGCTCGAAGCCAGCGACCCGGAAAGTACCAAGATCCAGTCCACCCCCGGTATTCCGGACTTTATGGACTGGAACCAGATCACCGAACTGCCGCTGCTCTGGCAGCCGTTCCACAGCTTTGGCTTCACCCTGCTGGCGGTGATTGCGGTGCCGGTGATCCTGGCGCTGGTAATCGGTGTGGCGATGTTCAAGCGCCGTGTCGGTGACGTGTACTTCTCCATCGTTACCCAGGCGATTGCGCTGATTCTCACCGTGCTGATCATCGGCCAGCAGGGCCTCACCGGTGGGGTCAACGGCATCACCGACCTGAAGACCCTGATGGGCTGGGATATCCGCGACGACAGCTCGAAGATGATCCTCTACTTCATCAACGCCTTCCTGTTGTTCGGCTGCATCCTGATCGGTCGCTTTATCCTCGCCTCCAAGCTCGGCCGCCTGCTGATGGCGATGCGCGACAAGGAGGAGCGGGTGCGCTTTTCCGGCTACGACGTGGCCAGCTTCAAGATCTTCGTGTTCTGCGTGGCAGCGGCATTTTCCGCCATCGGCGGGGCGATGTTCGCCTTGCAGGTGGGCTTTATGTCGCCGAGCTTCGTCGGCATCGTGCCGTCGATCGAGATGGTGATCTTTGCCGCCGTCGGCGGGCGTATGTCGCTGCTCGGCGCTGTCTACGGCGCCCTGCTGGTCAACTACGGCAAGACCTACTTTTCCGAAACCTTCCCCGAACTGTGGCTGTACCTGATGGGCGGCCTGTTTATCGCCGTGGTCATGTACTTCCCCAACGGCCTGGCCGGCCTGTGGGAAAGCCACGGACGCAAATGGCTGGGCAAGCTGGCTCGCAAACCTGCAGCGCCGGCCGCGCCAGCACCTGTTGCTGAGGCCCCGGTGGCCAGCAGCCAACCCCGTGAACTGGAGACCACCCCATGACTCAGCCAAGTGCATTTCAGATGCCCAAACCGGTGCTGGCCATCGAAGGCCTGACCGTGTCGTTCGATGGTTTCAAGGCGGTGGATGACCTCAATCTGTATATCGACCGCAACGAAGTGCGCGTGGTGATCGGCCCTAACGGCGCCGGCAAGACCACGGTTCTGGATCTGATCTGCGGCAAGACCAAGGCCACCGCCGGCAGCATCCAGTTCGAGAACCGTGAGCTGACCAAGATGCGCGAGTTCGACATCGTCCGCGCTGGCGTCGGGCGCAAGTTCCAGAACCCCTCGATCTACGAAAACCTCACGGTGTTCGAGAACCTGGAAATGTCCTACCCCAAGGGGCGCAAGGTGTTCGGCGCGCTGTTCTTCAAACGCACCGCCGAGGTGATTGCGCGGGTCGAGCAGATCGCGGCGGAAATCATGCTTACTGACAACCTCTACCTGCAGGCCGACTTGCTCTCCCACGGCCAGAAGCAGTGGCTGGAGATCGGCATGCTGCTGATGCAGGACCCTGCACTGCTGATGCTCGACGAGCCGGTGGCTGGTATGAGCGTCAACGAACGCATGCAGACCGCCGAACTGCTCAAGCGCATCAGCAAGGGCCGCTCGGTGCTGGTGATCGAGCACGACATGGAGTTCGTCAAAAGCATCGCGCACAAGGTCACCGTGCTGCACCAGGGCAAGGTGCTGGCCGAAGGCAGCATGGAGGCGGTGCAGAGCAACCCGAAAGTGATTGAGGTGTACCTGGGGCATTGAGTGGCTTCACGCATCTATCAGCGCTAGCCCGGATGGCATCCGGGTCACGTTCAACAAGGAGTTTTCCATGTTCCAGATCAGCAACCTCGCCTCCGGCTATGGCCAGAGTCAGATCCTCCATGACCTCAACCTGAATGTGGCCAAGCGCGAGATTGTCGCGGTGATGGGCCGTAACGGTATGGGCAAGACCACCCTGTTCAAAAGCCTGATGGGCGTGCTGCCGCAATGGGGCGGGCAGATCAGTGTCGACGGTTGCGACATTTCCAAGCTGGAGACTCATCAGCGAGTCGAGAGCGGCATCGCCTACGTGCCTCAGGGGCGGATGATCTTCCCCAGCATGACTGTATTGGAAAATATCCAGACTGGTTTGCCAGCCTCGGCCAAGGGCAGGGTGCCGGATGATCTCTATGCACTGTTTCCGGTGCTGCAGGAGATGCGCCACCGTAAAGGAGGCAACCTTTCTGGCGGTCAGCAACAGCAACTGGCCATCGCCCGCGCACTGGCGACCAACCCCAAGGTGCTGCTGCTGGATGAGCCGACCGAGGGCATCCAACCGTCGATCATCAAGGACATCGCCCGCACCCTGAAGGAGATTCGCAACCTGCGTGACCTGACCATAGTGGTGTCCGAGCAGGTGCTGTCGTTCACCATGGAAATCGCCGACCGCTTCCTGGTGATCGAGAAGGGTAAGTTCGTGGTTGAGGAGACTCGCGACAAGGTCGACGAGACGACTATCAGCCGTTACCTGTCGGTCTGAAGGCTCACCCGCAGTAGCTCAAATTTCAAGCTTTGCGGCTGGCGTGTTCTCCATGCGCTGGCCGCTTTTTCGTGGCTAATAAAAAGTGCTGAAAAGCCTCGCCATTACCAGTGTCGGGCATACGTCATCCGACGTATTTGCGGTTTTTCGCCGCCGTTCAAGACTAGCTCCGTACCCCGGCGCCGTGGCGCCAAGTCCCCTCAATGGTCCCAGGAGCTTTGTCATGACCGAAACGCTGATCAAGGTCGACCTCAACCAGCCCGCCACCGAAAACGAGCAGATCCACAACCGCTGGCACCCGGATATTCCGATGGCATGCTGGGTCAAGCCGGGTGACGATTTCATTCTCGAAACCTATGACTGGACCGCCGGTGCGATCAAGAACAACAACGACGCCAGCGATGTGCGCGATGTGGACTTGTCCACCGTGCATTACCTGTCCGGCCCGGTAGGTGTGCACGGCGCCGAGCCTGGCGACCTGCTGGTGGTCGACCTGCTCGACATTGGCGCCATGCCCGACTCGCAGTGGGGCTTCAACGGCTTCTTCTCGCGGCAGAACGGCGGTGGTTTCCTTACCGATCACTTCCCGATGGCGCAGAAGGCCATCTGGGACTTCAAGGGCATGTTCACCAGCAGCCGGCACATTCCCGGGGTTAACTTCGCCGGGTTGATTCATCCCGGCCTGATTGGCTGCCTGCCGGATCACAAGATGCTCGCCGACTGGAACAAGCGCGAGCAGGAACTGATCGACACCGACCCGCACCGCGTGCCCGCCTTGGCCAACCCGCCGATGGCGCCGACTGCACATATGGGCAAGATGAAGGGTGAGGCCCGCGACCTGGCCGCGTTGACCGGCGCACGCACCGTGCCGCCGCGTGAGCATGGCGGTAACTGCGACATCAAGGACCTGTCGCGCGGCTCGAAGATTTTCTTCCCGGTGTATGTGAATGGCGCAGGGTTGTCGGTGGGCGATCTGCACTTCAGCCAGGGCGACGGTGAGATCACCTTCTGCGGCGCCATCGAGATGGCCGGCTGGGTGCATATGAAGGTCGAGCTGATCAAAGGCGGCATGGCCAAGTACGGGATCAAGAACCCGGTGTTCAAGCCGAGCCCGATCACCCCGAACTACAAGAACTACCTGATCTTCGAAGGCATCTCGGTGGACGAGGCCGGCAAGCAGCACTACCTGGACGTCAATATCGCCTACAAACAGGCCTGTCTGAATGCCATCAACTACCTGACCAAGTTCGGCTACTCACCGGCCCAAGGGTATGCGCTGCTCGGCTCGGCGCCGGTGCAGGGGCATATCAGCGGTATCGTCGATGTGCCCAACGCCTGCGCCACCCTGTGGCTGCCGACGGAGATCTTCGAGTTCGATATCAACCCTAACGCCAACGGCCCGACCAAGTTCCTCGATGGCAGCATCGACCTGCCCATCGCCCCGGACAAGTAACCCGATGACCCCTCTCCCGCATACGGGAGAGGGTGGTTGCTTTGCCACGATGAAGAGGAACAACGCGATGCCGATTTACGAATACGACTGCACTGATTGCGGTGATTTTACCCAGCTACGGCCAATGGCCGAGCGTGACCAGCCCTGCAGCTGCCCTTGGTGTGGCGGTGCCAGCGCGCGGGTAATTCTCAGCGCGCCGAGCCTGGCCACCATGTCCGGCAGCCAGCGCCGTGCGATTGCGGCCAACGAACGCAGTGCCAATGCGCCACAAACGGTTGAGGAGTACGCGCAGAGCCGCAAGCACCCGAAAGGTTGTGGTTGCTGCACACCGAACAAACCGCTGGCGCCAACCAAGGCCAACCCCCATGCGCTAAAGACCAAACCCAGTGCCCGGCCTTGGATGATCAGTCACTGAGGCTTCTGCTCAGGCAGGCGCCCAGCCAAACAACTCTGCGGCGTTACGGCTGCTGGCGCTGGCTAGCTCTTCGGCACTGATGTCGCGTAGCTCGGCCAGGGCCGCGCAGATATCCGGCAGGTATTCCGGGCTATTGCGCTGGTTGGGGTGCATGGACGGCGCCATGTCGGGTGAATCGGTTTCCAGCACGATGGCCTCCAGCGGCAGTTGCGCCACCACCTTGCGCAGACGCAGTGCCTGCGGCCAGGTGGGGGCGCCGCCGAGGCCGAGTTTGAAGCCAAGCTTGAGGTATTCGCGGGCTTCTTCAGTGCTGCCGGCGAAGGCGTGGATAATTCCACCGCGTTTGGGTTTGTAGCGCTTGAGCGTGGCAATGGTCGCGGCATGGGCGCGGCGCACGTGCAGCAGGGCGGGCAGCTCGAATTCGCTGGCGAGTTTGAGCTGCGCCTCGAACAGCTGTTGCTGCCGATCGCGGTCCAGCTGCTCAAGAAAATAGTCCAAACCGAACTCGCCCACGGCGCAAAGCTTGGGGTGGCCGGCGCAGCGTGTCAGCCAGTCACGCAGTTCGCTCAGGTGTTCTGGCTGGTGTTCATCCAGGTACACCGGGTGCAAGCCGAAAGCCGCGTACAGGCTGTCTTCGGTCTGTGCCAGATCCCACACACGCTGCCAGTTGGCCTGATCCACACCCAGCACCACCAACCGCTCAATGCCACGGCTGCGGCAGCGGGTCAGCAGCTCGCTGCGATCGGCATCGAAGTCGGGGAAGTCCAGGTGGGTGTGGGTGTCGATCAGGTGCATGGCGTTAAGGTTGGCACGGTTTGCCAGAGAGCTGCAGGCGACGGGCTTCAGCCTCGCTTACACACGCGATGTCGTAGCCTTGGACGATTCGTGGAGATTTTCCACTGATGCTACTGGTGAAGCTGTCGATAAAACGCTGCGCTTTGTTCGCGTCGTCAAAGCGGCGAGCGGCCCCCTGGTTGGCGGAATAGCTGCCGTTACTCGACGCAAAGCATTGTGGGTTGCCCTCGCAAGTCAGCTCGACGAACCAGTAGGGTTGGCGGATTTCCACCCCGGCCAGGCTGTAGCTGGCGAGCAGGCTTAACGCAGTGAAGAGCATCGTGCGCATGGAGTTACTCCCTGTAGGTTGAGAAACCAGCCTAAGCCAGTGCCTTGTCCGTGGGAAGTGTGGCGTTCGATGTTGAGGCAAAAGCCGCGCATGCGTGCATACGCGGCTTCGCCAGGGGTTAGTGGTGTTCGCGCGTCGCGCGGAATTTCACGTCCGGCCAGCGCTCTTCCATCAGGCTCAGGTTGACCCGCGTCGGGGCCAGATAGGTGAGGTGGCCGCCGCCGTCCAGGGCGAGGTTTTCCACCGCCTTGTTGGAAAACTCTTCCAGCTTCTTTTTGTCGCTGCAGTCGATCCAGCGCGCGGACCACACGGTGATCGGCTCGTAGGCGCACTCGACCTTGTATTCCTCTTTCAAGCGGCTGGCGACCACGTCGAACTGCAGTACACCGACTGCGCCGAGGATGATGTCGTTGCTGCGTTCGGGGAAGAACACCTGGGTCGCGCCTTCTTCGGCCAGCTGCTGAAGGCCCTGGCGCAGTTGCTTGGATTTCAGCGGGTCTTTCAGACGTACGCGGCGGAACAGTTCCGGGGCGAAGTGCGGGATACCGGTGAAGCCCAGCGCTTCGCCTTCGGTGAAGGTGTCGCCGATCTGGATGGTTCCATGGTTGTGCAGGCCGATGATGTCGCCAGCATAGGCCTCGACCAGCATCTCGCGCTCGCTGGAGAAGAAGGTCAGGGCGTCGCCAATGCGCACATCCTTACCGGTGCGCACATGGCGCATTTTCATGCCCTGGCTGTACTTGCCGGAGCAGATGCGCATAAAGGCGATGCGGTCGCGGTGCTTAGGGTCCATGTTCGCCTGGATCTTGAACACGAAGCCTGAGAACTTCTCTTCCACAGGTTCCACGGTGCGCTCGTTGGCCACACGGGCTAGCGGCTTGGGTGCCCAGTCGACCACCGCATCCAGTACATGGTCGACGCCGAAGTTGCCCAGCGCGGTGCCGAAGAACACCGGGGTCAGTTGGCCGTTCATAAATTCGTCTTGGTCGAATTCGTGGCAGGCGCCCTGCACCAGCTCCAGTTGCTCGATAAAGCGTTCGTATTCATCGCCCAGGTGGGCGCGAGCTTCATCCGAGTCGAGATGCTGGATAATTTTGGTTTCGGTGCGCTCGTGGCCGTGACCGGCGGTGTAGACGATGATGTAGTCGCCTTTGAGGTGGTACACACCCTTGAAGTCGCGGTAGCAACCGATCGGCCAGGTGATTGGCGCGGCCTTGATCTTCAGTACTGCCTCGATCTCGTCGAGCAGCTCGATCGGGTCGCGGATATCACGGTCGAGCTTGTTGACGAAGCTGACGATCGGCGTGTCGCGCAGGCGGCATACATCCATCAGCGCAATGGTGCGTGGTTCAACGCCTTTACCGCCGTCGAGCACCATCAGCGCGCTGTCGACTGCGGTTAGGGTGCGGTAGGTGTCTTCCGAGAAGTCTTCGTGGCCTGGGGTGTCGAGCAGGTTGATCATGTGCTCGCGGTAGGGGAACTGCATCACCGAGGTGGTGATGGAGATGCCGCGTTGCTTTTCCATCTCCATCCAGTCGGATGTGGCGTGCCGGTCGGATTTACGCGACTTCACCGTACCGGCCACGGCAATCGCCTTGCCCATCAGCAGCAGCTTCTCGGTAATGGTGGTCTTACCGGCGTCGGGGTGAGAGATGATCGCGAATGTACGGCGTTTGCCGACTTCGGTGGCCTGGATGGTCATTGTGCGGGAACCCGTCGACTGAATAGTCGGTCTGTCAAAAAAGGCGGCGATTATAACGGTAAACGTCGGTCAGCGCGGCGACCTGTAGTCAGGGGACCAAACCATGGTTTTGCCGCGCTTTGTGCAGCATTCCTGACGTTTTGTTTTGAATATAAAACGATCAATCAATAAGGCGACAAAGGGGGTCAAAACCACGGCATTTTTTGATTGATCTCAGCCCCCCATGGCCCTAAAGTTCGCGCCCGAACGTCCATGCTGGCAACGATCCATCCGGCTCAAGTACTGACGACGAGAGACCCGTAGGGTACTCGGCGACATGCCTTGGGAAGTAGGCGAACCAAAGTGGGGAAACTGATCAGACGTTCGGCTCGCGTGGTTTAACCGCCGAGCATCCCTAAATGGTAGGCAAGTGACTGCTGCGCAGCGTTTGCCTGACTGAATGCGTTTTAACTGGTTCCGCCAACTGGAGTCCCAAGCATGTCGATCAAGGTCGAAGACTATTACGCACCCGCTACTTTTCAGCGCATGAAGGCGTTTGCCGACACCCAGGAAACCCCGTTTGTGCTGATCGATACCGCGATCATCAGCCAGGCCTATGATGACCTGCGCGCCGGTTTCGAATTCGCCAAGGTGTACTACGCGGTCAAGGCCAACCCGGCGGTCGAGATCATCGACCTGCTCAAGGAAAAAGGCTCCAGCTTCGACATCGCCTCGATCTACGAGCTGGATAAGGTGCTCAGCCGTGGCGTAACGCCCGACCGCATCAGCTACGGCAACACCATCAAGAAATCCAAGGATATTCGCTACTTCTTCGAGAAAGGCGTACGCCTGTTCGCCACCGACTCGGAAGCCGACCTGCGCAATATCGCCAAGGCTGCGCCGGGTGCGAAAGTCTATGTGCGCATCCTTACCGAAGGCTCGACCACGGCCGATTGGCCACTGTCGCGCAAGTTCGGCTGCCAGACCGACATGGCCATGGATCTGCTGATCCTTGCCCGTGATCTGGGCCTGGTGCCGTACGGCATCTCCTTCCACGTGGGCAGCCAGCAGCGCGACATCTCGGTATGGGATGCAGCGATTGCCAAGGTCAAGGTGATCTTCGAGCGCCTTAAAGAAGAAGACGGCATCGTCCTCAAGCTGATCAACATGGGCGGCGGCTTTCCGGCCAACTACATCACCCGCACCAACAGCCTGGAAACCTACGCCGAGGAAATCATCCGCTTCCTCAAGGAAGACTTCGGCGACGATCTGCCGGAGATCATCCTGGAGCCGGGCCGCTCGCTGATTGCCAATGCCGGCATCCTGGTCAGCGAAGTGGTGCTGGTTGCGCGCAAATCGCGCACCGCTGTCGAGCGCTGGGTGTATGTGGACGTGGGCAAGTTCAGCGGCCTGATCGAAACCATGGACGAGTCGATCAAGTTCCCGATCTGGACCGAGAAGAAAGGCGAAGTGGAAGAAGTGGTGATCGCTGGCCCAACCTGCGACAGCGCCGACATCATGTACGAGAACTACAAATACGGCCTGCCGCTCAATCTGGCTATCGGCGACCGCCTGTACTGGCTGTCTACCGGCGCCTACACCACCAGCTACAGCGCGGTGGAATTCAACGGCTTCCCGCCGCTGAAGTCGTTCTACCTGTAACGGTCGGCCTCGCGCTGGGCAAAAAGGCACGGGCTGATCCCGTGCCTTTTTTGTGCCCGCAACATTTTTCCCGCGCCTTAGATGCCAGCCAATACGCCGGCTTCAGTTGCTATTACTTGCGCTAGAGCCTTTGCGTCGTTCCGCTTGCGCTAGCTCGACCTCTGCTCGGCGGGGCAGGCTGACAATTTTGTTACAAAGGAGTTTCTGTAAACGAGATGTAAAGATTGATTGAGAGTGCTTACTAATTAGAATCGCGTCAGTTTTTAAGCCTGAGCGATTCTCATGAACAACTACGATAAAAAGCGCAGAAATCTCCCTCAACGCCGCCTGTTGGCCAGTGCCATTGGCTTTGCCATTGCTTCGTGCGCCAGCCACAGCATTGCCGCCGAAGCCGAGAAGACGCCGGTCGAGCTGGGCAGCGTTACGGTCAAAGGCCAGCAGGATGCCGGCTATAAGGTCGACAAGGCCTCCTCGCCGAAGCAGACCGCGCCACTGTTGGATACGCCGCAAACCTTCAGCGTGATCCCGGAAGCGCTGTTCAAGGAGCAGGGCGCACGCAACCTGACGGACGTGCTGAGCAACACGCCAGGTATTAGCTTCAATGCCGGGGAAAACGGCTTTGCCAGCGGCACCAACAATTTCAGCCTGCGTGGTTTCGACACCAGCGGCAGCATCTTTATCGACGGTGCGCGCGACAACGGCAGTTACACCCGCGACGTGTTCAACGTCGAGTCGGTTGAAGTGGCCAAGGGCCCTGCCGCCGATAACGGCCGTGGCGGTGCCGGCGGTTATATCAACCTGGTGACCAAGACCCCGACCCTGGAAGAGTTTATTGGCGGCGGCATCAGCTATGCCTTCGACCAGTACGACTCCGAAGCGCGCAAGCGCATGACCCTGGATACCAACCAGGTGATCAACGACAGCACCGCCGCGCGCCTCAACCTGCTGCTGGAAGACAGCGGCGTGGCCGGCCGCGAGCACGCGGAGAACAACAGCTGGGGCATCGCGCCGTCGGTGGCTTTTGGCCTGGGCACAGATACTCGGGCGATCTTCGCCTATGAGCATGTGCAGATGAACGATCGTCCGGACTGGGGCGTGTCCGGTTCCTCGGTCAAGGGGCTCAAGGCTGTCTATGATCCGTCTCTGTCGTCGGTGGATCGCGACAAGTTCTATGGCCTCAAATCCGATTATGACGACACCACCAGCGATGCCTTCCTGGCGCGTCTTGAGCACGATTTGTCCACTGGCCTGACCTTGAGCAACCAGACTCGCTGGGCGCGGGTTGACCGTGATGCGCGTTACACCGTGCCATTCCAGTTCCTGGGCGGTGATCAGCTGCGTACCGATACGCAGTTCTATGATCGGGTCAACACCAGCCTGTCCAACCAGACCAACCTGTCTGCGCAGTTCGCTACTGGTAGCCTGCAGCACAACCTGGCGACTGGTCTGGAGCTGACTCGTGAGAAATCCGAAGGCGCGACCTACGCTGCGATCAATCCGGGCAATGCGAATATCTTTGATCCGGATTACAACCGTGCGGGACCGGCCGCCGAGCGTGCTGCCGAGCGCAATGAGGTGACAGTCGATACGGTGGCTCTGTACCTGTACGACACCATCGAGCTGAACAAACAGTGGCAAGTCACCGGCGGCCTGCGCCTGGAGAACTACCAGGTCGATATCAGCAGCAAGACCGTTGCCGGCGCACCTGTAGGCCCGGATGGCTACGATGACACCGAGTTCACCGTGGCCGGCAAGCTGGGCCTGGTGTACAAGCCGGTAGAGTACGGCAGCATCTACGCCGCTTATGGCCGCTCGGTGCAGCCAGCAGGTTCTTTCCTGTCGAACGCTGACATTTCCCGCGTCGCGGGTCAGGCCATGCCAGGGCTGGTAGATGGCGCCGGTCCGGTCAAGGCCGACAGCTACGAGCTGGGTACCAAATGGGACTTCTTCGACAAGCGCCTCTCGACGGCTGCTGCGCTGTTCTACACCGTGAAAAAGGACGTGCCGATTACCGGGCGTGATGTCGGCCAGCCTGCGCCAGCCACCCTCAAGGGTTACGGCAAGCAGATCGTCAAAGGCCTGGAGCTAAGTGCCACAGGCAAGATTACTGACGACTGGAATGTGTTTGCCGGCATCGTCTTTATGGACAGCGAGCGCAAGCACAGCGCCTACCTGGACGACGTGCGCAAGCGTGCCAACGCTGGTGACTACGGCACGGTGGTGCGTACCAGTGGCGATGAGCTGGCCTTTACTCCGCGTGTGTCGGGTAGCCTGTGGACCACCTACCGTCTGCCGGTTGGCGTGACCATTGGGGCGGGTGCCAAGCATGTGGGTTCGTCCTATCTGGGCCGTCCGGACGATGCTGAACGCATTATCCCCAACGGCGCAGTGGGCAAGCTGCCGAGCTATACCACCTTCAATGCGATGGCGTCCTACGCGGTCAATCCAAACCTGGATGTGCGGGTCAATCTGGATAATCTGACCGATGAGGAATACGCCGTTTCCACCAACTGGAATGGTCGTCGCGCCATGCTCGGTGATCCACGTACCTTGACCCTGAGCACCGACTTCCGCTTCTAAGTTGCTCAGGCCGTAAAACGCGCCCCGGATGCCTTGGTATCCGGGGCGTTTTTTATGCTGTGTCCCAGCCGGTAGGCCAATGGCATCGGCTCAATTTATTGGGCTGGATCAACGGTCCCGGCGTGCGGCGCTGTCATAGTGCGCCTCAGCTATTTAGAATCATTTGCAGCTGATGGTTGCGGGCGCTCAGGGCGACCGGTGAGGAGAGCAAATCATGATGTTGAGCATTGCCGATGTGCTGACGCCCGAGCAGGTGCGTGAGTGCCGTCAGGCCTTTGAGCAGGCCAGTTGGCAGGATGGTCGGCTGACAGCGGGCCATCAGGCGGTCAAGGCCAAGGCTAATCAGCAATTGGCCCAGGATGACCCTTTGGCGGTACAGATTGGCGATTTTATTGTGCAGCGCCTGGGCAACCATCCGCAGTTTGTCTCGGCTGCTTTGCCGCTGAAAGTGTTGCCACCACGCTTTAACCGCTATACCGGTGGTGGCACCTATGGCAACCACATCGACAATGCGATTTTCAGTGTGCCGGGCACGCCGCATCGAGTGCGCAGTGACCTATCGGCCACGCTGTTTTTCAGTGATCCGGATGAGTACGAGGGCGGTGAGTTGGTGGTCGAGGACAGCTACGGCAGCCACAGCGTCAAGTTGTCGGCTGGGCATCTGGTGCTGTATCCCGGCAGCAGCCTGCACCGCGTCAACCCGGTAACCCGTGGTACGCGCTATGCGGCGTTCTTCTGGATTCAGAGCCTGGTGCGCGATGACACCCAGCGCAGCCTGTTGCTTGAGCTGGATCGGGCAGTGCAAGCGTTGACCCTTGAAGTGCCGGAGAGTGCCGAGCTGGCGCGTTTGACCGGGGTTTATCACAACCTGCTGCGCCAGTGGGCCAACACATGACTGATATGCCGCTGCCGAAACTGACGCAGATCCCGCCGAGCGTCGCTGCCGTGGCGGACTATGAGCCCCTCGCCCGCGAGCGCATGAGTGACCAGGCCTGGGCCTATATCGCCGGTGGTGCGGCTGATGAATTGACCCTGGCGGAGAATCAGGCGGCGTTTCAACGCATTCGTCTGCGCACGCGGGTGTTGGCCGATCTCAGCGGCGGCAACACCCATCTGCAGCTGTTTGGTCAGGCCTTTGCGCACCCGATTTTCCTCGCTCCGGTGGCGTATCAGCAGTTGGCGCATGTCGAGGGTGAGCTTGCTACGGTGCTGGCTGCGTCGGCCGTGCAGGCGGGCATGGTGCTGAGCACCCAGGCCAGCGTGTCCCTCGAAGCCGTGGCCGAGCAGGCGCATAGCCCGCTGTGGTTTCAGCTGTATATCCAGCCGGATCGAACCTTTACCGAAGCGTTAGTCAGGCGCGCCGAAGCGGCGGGTTATCAGGCGCTGGTGTTGACGGTGGATGCACCGGTGAATGGCATGCGCAACCGTGAACAGCGCGCGGGCTTTTCTCTGCCTGAGGGCATTGAGGCGGTCAATCTGCGTGGCATGCAGCCGTTGCATGAGAGTGCTCCGCCAAGCGGTGGTCTGCTACTTGGCGGTGCGTTATTGGCAGCAGCGCCTGGTTGGGCCGATGTGCACTGGCTGCGTTCGTTGACGCGTCTGCCGATCCTGCTCAAGGGCGTGATGACTGCCGAGGATGCGCAGTGCGCGGTGGCCGAAGGCGTCGATGGCATCATTGTCTCCAACCATGGCGGGCGAACGCTGGACGGCCAGCCGGCGACCATCGAGGTGCTGACGGAAATCGCCGCCGCGGTACAGGGGCGAGTGCCACTGCTGCTCGATGGCGGTATCCGGCGTGGTACGGATGTGTTCAAGGCCCTGGCTCTGGGCGCCGATGCTGTATTGGTCGGGCGGCCTTATGTCTATGGCCTAGCCACTGCCGGGGCGAGTGGGGTGGCGCATGTGGTGCAATTGCTGCGAGCTGAGCTGGAAGTGGCCATGGCGCTGACTGGCTGTCGTGACCTGGCCAGCATTGGTGACCATTGTCTGCTGGATAAAATCCTAGGCTGAGCGGAACTAAACACGAATAAAAGTGTAAACCGCTATTGATTGATATTGATTATCAAATAGAATCACGCCTCGTTTTGATCTGGGGGTGGTTCTCATGGGTATGGGCAAAAAAGCCGGCAACCTGCCGCAGCGTCGTCTTCTGGCTTCGGCCATTGGTCTGGTAATCGCGTCCTGGGCGGGCGCTGGTGTGGCCGCTGAACAAGCGCCGCAAAAGGCAAGGACGCCGGTTGAGCTGGGCAGCGTAACGGTCAAGGGCCAGCAGGCTGAAGACTACAAGACCGAGACCTCGTCCTCGGCCAAGTACGCTGTGCCACTGCTCGATACCCCGCAAACCATCACCGTGGTGCCGCAGGCGCTGCTCAAAGAGCAGAAAGCCCTGAGCATGAAAGAAGTGCTGGCCAACGTATCCGGCATCACCTTCAACGCCGGCGAAGGCGGTGGCGGCTCGGGCGACAGCATCAACATCCGTGGTTTCAGCGCCAACGCCAATATGCAGATCGACGGCCTGCGTGACAGCTCGCAGAACAACCGTACCGACACCTTCAATATCGAAGCTGTCGAAGTCATCAAAGGACCTAACTCGGTATTCGGTGGCTCCGGCACCACGGGCGGCAGCATCAACCAGGTCAGCAAACAGCCACTCCAGCGTGATTTCACCGAGATCGGCGCCAGCCTGGGCACTGACAACTACCACCGCCTGACCCTGGACTCCAACCAGACCCTGGAAGGCGTGGGCACCGGCAGTGCAGTGCGCCTTAACCTGATGGCGCACGAGAACGATGTGCCGGGGCGCGATGAGATCGACCGTCAGCGCTGGGGTATTGCGCCGTCGCTGCTGCTGGGTCTGAGTGACTCGACGCGTTTGACCCTCAGCTATCTGCACCAGAATGACGACAATATGCCGGACTACGGCGTGCCCGCCTTCGATGGCAAGCGCCTGGCGGGTGTTGATCGCGATGCTTATTTCGGCTGGAAGAACATCGACAAGGAAGAGATCCAGACGGATGCCTTCACCGTCAAATTCGAACACGACTTCAGTGACAGCCTGCGCCTGCAGAACCTCAGCCGTTACAGCCAGGTCAAGCGTGACACGGTCATTTCTGCGTCCCACGTCAACCTGGCCGTCGCCCCGGCAGGTCGCTATCGCCCGGCAGGCCCTCAGGGTTATGGCCGTGATGTGACCAGTGAAATGTGGATCAACCAGACCAACCTGACTGCGTATTTCGACACATTCGGCCTGGGTCACACCCTGGTTACTGGCGTTGAGGTTTCGCGTGAAGATTACGATCGCAACACCTACAACTATGGTTTGAGTTTCACTGGCAAGGACTACGATCTGGGCAATCCGCCAGGTCATTACGATGGCCCGACCAACAAAACGCGTACTGCAGAGACTTCTACTCAGCTGGAAAACGAAGCTATCTATGTGTTCGACACCATCGCCCTGAATGAGCAGTGGGATCTGAGCCTGGGCCTGCGTTATGACTGGATCAAGGGTGATTCGAAGAACGTAGCGCTGCCAGCGGGCACCGTCACGCGCCTGGATTCGCGCGACAAGGAACTCAGCGGCCGCGCTGGGGTGGTGTACAAGCCGGCTGAGAATGGCCGCATTTACCTGGCTTACGGCACCTCCTTCAACCCGGCCGCCGAAGCGCTGGCATCCACCGGTGCGCTGAACGCCGCTGCTGCCGAGCTGGACCCAGAAGAGAACGAAACCTGGGAGTTGGGCACCAAGTGGGAGCTGCTCAACAGCCGCTTGCAGCTCGATGCCGCAGTGTTCCGCGTGGAGAAGACCAATGCACGCGAAACCATGGTTGATGGCTCTACCCAGCTGGCCGGTGAACAGCGTGTGCAGGGCGTTGAGTTTGGTGTGACCGGTCGTATCACCGATCAGTGGAACGTCTACGCCAACTACACCTTCCTCGACAGCGAAACCCTCAAGGCCGCAGACACTGCTGCCGGTATCGCCCGTGAAGGTCAGGCGCTGGGCAACACCCCGCCACGCTCGTTCAACCTGTGGACCACCTACGAGCTGCCTGCCGGCTGGCGCGTCGGCTACGGCGCGCGTTACGCCAGCGAGCGCAACGTGACCTCCAGCGATAACGCCAAGCTGGATGCCTACTGGGTGCACAACGCCATGCTCGGCTACAAGGTCAACAAGGAACTCGACCTGCAGCTGAATATGAACAACCTGTTCGACAAGGACTATGTGCAGAGCGTGCGCCAGAACGTTGGCCTCAATACCCGTTCTTCGGCTATCGAATACGGTGATGCCCGTTCGGCAGTGCTGTCGGCTACTTATAGCTTCTAAGCCTGCATGTGCTGTTACCGCCAGGTCTGCTGGCAGGTGACAGCCATAGCCCCCACTCGAAACCCCGGCCGCTGCCTGCAGTGACCGGGGTTTTGTTTTATGCGGTTATTCAAAGGCTACGCGGGAGGCTGAAACGCTGGCGGTGGGTCTGGCGAACGCATCGTGGCCAAGGCTTGCTTCTACAGGGCAGTGCTACCTGCGCTGCTGGCATCGGCATAAGGCTATGAGTCGCGGTGTAAGCAATTGCCCTGTAACTCAGGGTAGGGATGCTCACCAGATTGCATTGGGTTTGAGCGTGTGGCTATGCCAGTCGAGCAGGTTGCTGTCAGTACAAATCACGCCGATAACGACCACTCTGGCTGAGCTGTTCCAACGGTTCATCACCCAGCAACTGGCGCAAGCAAGCGTCGACATCGCGGCCCATGCCGTCGAGGCTACCGCACAGGTAAATGGCGGCACCGTCGGCCAGCCAGGCGTGCAAGGTGCTGGCGGCCTCGCGCAGGGCATCCTGCACATAGCGCTGCGGATTGCCGTCGCGGGAATAAGTGAGGTCGAGGCGTGCGAGGTGACCGCTGTGTTGCCAGGCGCGTAGCTCGTCGATCAGCAGGGCGTCGTGGGCGGCGTGGCGTTCGCCAAACAGCAGCCAGTTGCGTGAGTGTGGATTGGCTGCGCGCTCCTGCAGGTGCGCGCGCAGGCCGGCGAGGCCGCTGCCGCTGCCGAGCAGAATCAGCGGTATGGCGGAGTCCGGGCCATGAAAACCGGGGTTGCGGCGGATACGTAGGTCGATCTGGCTGCCAATGTCGGCATGCCGGCACAGCCAGCCGGAGCCCAGTCCAGGGCTGCCGTCAGCCTGGTGCTGCAGGCGTACCAGTAGATCGAGGCTGCCACTGCTGCGGCATGAGGCAATTGAATATTCGCGGTGTGGCAGGGGCGTCAGTGTGGCAAGCCACTGCGCGATGTCGCCGTCATCCGGCCGGTTTGTCGGTAGGTGGCGATGGCTCAGGGCATCGCTCAGCAGTTGGCCATCCGCTAAGCGCTGTTGCGGATCAAGGCCGAGTTGCTGCAGGCAGGCATTGATGCGCTGCAGGGCATGCCGTGGGCCGACTTCGACAATATCGCCGGCGCGCCACTCGACGTCCTCGCTGCTGCTCAGGCGCAGTTGGAAGATCGGGGCGCCAATGCTGTCAGGGTTGAGGCAGTGGCGCTGCGTCAGTTGCCAGGGGCGATAGTGCGCGGGCTGCCAGTCGACAAAATCGCTGTTGCCGCAGAGGTGACCAAGCTGTTGCTGCCAGTGGCGCAGGGTACCGGCATCTAGGTTGTCGACGCACAGCAGGTCGAACAGCGGCTGCGCCTTGAGCGCGTGCAGGCGCTGCTGCAGGCGTTGGCCGAAGGCGCAGAACTGCGGGTAGCTGCTGTCACCCAGGGCCAGGATGGCGAAGTGCAGTTGCGGCAGCGGTTGTTGAGCATGCAGGGCACGCTCAAAGTGTGCGGCGTTATCGGGTGCCTCACCGTCACCGTAGGTGCTGACGACCAGAAGCAGACGCTCAAGCGTTGCCAGCCGTGTGCTGTCCAGTTGGTTGAGGGCGATACAACGTGCCGGTGTGCCGCTGGCGAGCAGTTGCGCGCAGCTGCGCTCGGCCAGTTGCTGCGCCTGGCCGCCTTGGCTGGCGTAGGCAATCAGCAGTTCGCCGGCCTGGCCGGATGGAATACGGCGCTGCGGCCAGCAGTAGTGCAGGCACAGCGCGAGATAGGTGAGGCTGATCAGCCCCGCGCTGAGTTCGCGCGCTGGTTGCAGCCAGAACAACAGACCGGTCAGCAGCAGGCAGGTCGGCAGGGGCCAGTGGCGCAGGGCGTGAAGTCGCGGGGCGGTGATCAAGTCGAGTCGTCAGCTAAGAGGTGGGAAGCGCTGTCGCCGGGCGGCGACAGCGTTCGGGCTGGCATCAGGGTGCCAGCACTTCCAGGGTCGCGCTGTAAGAGGCGCGGCGCTCGGTGGCGGGTGCAGTGACGCCGTCCTTGCTGCTCAGCTCGGCTTCCAGCCAGTACATGCCGGCGTTCGGCCAGGTGATGCTGATCTTGCCGTTGGCGTCGCTGGTGGTTTTGATCTCGCCCAGATCGTCGCGGTAACGGTTGCCACCGGGGATCACGCTGACCTCAACGCCAGCGGCCGGCTTGCCATCGAGCAGCAGGGTGAATTCCGCGGCTTCACCGGCGAACAGGTCGTTGGGGTGGGTGATCGGTGCCAGCTCAAGGCCAACACCGGTGGTTTTCAGCACCGTAGTGGTCGGGTTGCCGGAGGTGACGAAAACTTCCATGCGGCTGTTGTTCTGCGCCACTTTCAGCTCGGTGGCGCCTGCAGGTACCTGCTTGGCGAAGTCTTCGGCCTTGCCCATCCAGCGCTTGTTGTCCTGGCCTTCTTTCCAGCTGGCGAACAGACCGCTGTTGGCAATGGCCAGCTTGTAGGTGCCTTTCTGGGTCAGGTGCAGGTCGAAGGTGCTGCGGTAACGGCCGATGCTGCCGTTCTCGGCTTTGGCGGCGCTGCCATCCGGAGCGAACAGTTGCAGCATGGCGGCCGGGCGCGGGCGCATGCCGGGTGGGCCGCCAGCGGGGGCGTTGTCGAGGTTGCCGATGCCCTGAATACGCAGCGGGAAGTGCTCGAAGTAGAACAGGTCATTGGACACGGCGGCGTCGACGGTGACCCAGGGATCTTCACCGGACAGGACGGTGGCCGACGGCAGCATCCAGGCGCGGTGGGCCTGGGCGGACAGCGGCAGGCAGATGGCCAGGGTCAGGGCGGTCCATTTTACGAGTGGGTGCATGGCAGTCTTCCTTAATGGCAGTGATTCAAGGGCTGAGGTTCAAGGCGTCAGTTGCAGGGTGATCTGGCCCAGCTCGCTGCTGCCCTGAACGCTCTGGTTGGCGGCTTGCTTGGGTGGCCAGGTGAACGGCAGGCGCAGCAGTTCGCGGCCGCCCACTTCACGGGCGGCTTCCACCACCACGCGGTATTCGCCGGCGGGTAATTGCTTGAAAGGCGCATCGGCGCTGCTGAAGCTCAGGCTCTGCGTGCCAACTGCGCGGGTTGCACCGCTGACGCCGTCAACCGGCATCTCCAGGCTGCGGCCGCTGCGGCGCCACCACTGGCGCAGGTCTTTGAGCCACTTTTCGCCTTCCTTGTCCTTGAGCTTCTGGTCGTACCACACCGCCAGGTTGGCGACATGCTTCTGGTCCGGTTGCTCCAGCCAGATGGCCACGTAGGGACGGTGGTACTCGGCCACCTGCAGGCGCGGGATTTCCACCTCCAGCTGCACGTCGGCAGCCAGCACCGGGGGGCTCAACAGGGCGCACAGGGGCAACAGCAAGCGTTTTGGCATAACGATGTCCTTAGTGAATAAACAGCAGAGCCAGCAGAACAGGGAGCACCAGGCCCAGGCCGAGCATCGGCCAGGTGCTGGGGCGGTTGCCGGAATAGCGTTGCAGCAACAGCAGGCCGCTGAGGCTGAACACCACGCAGAGCACGGCAAATACGTCGATAAACCAGGCCCACGCGGTGCCGGTATTGCGGCCCTTGTGCAGGTCATTCAGGTAGGCGATCCAGCCCCGGTCGGTCGACTCGAACTCCAGTGCGCCGGATTCGATATCCAGGCTCAGCCAGGCATCGCCACCGGGGCGCGGCAAGCCGATATACAACTCGCCATCCGACCATTCGGCGTCACGGCCATCCAGGCGAATCGCCAGCTCGGCCTCCAGCCACCGACGCAGCTCCAGCGGCAGGCCCTGGCTGGGCTGTTTGTCTTGCAGCGCGGTCTGCAGCGCCTCGGGCAGTTGCGCCTGATGATTGGTCACCCGGGGTTTTGCTTCGATCTGCGTGGCATGGTTCAGGGTGATGCCGGTCACGGCAAACAACAGCATGCCGGCCAGACACAGCGCCGAGCTGATCCAGTGCCATTGGCGCAGGGTGCCGAGCCAGAAGGAGTGAGGCATAGCCAAGTCTTGTCAGTGGGTTTGGGTTCAGGGTGGCGATTCTAGTGAATTTTTAATGCTAAGCATGATTATTTACAAACAATATACATTCCTATTGTGGTGTGGTGATCTCTTCGTACCCGTCCACGGCCGTGGCTGGGCATGCTTGGGCGGGCTTCCCGTCGCCGCAATGCGCCACTAAGCTGATGGGCATGAAAAGAATCCTGCTGAACTGCGACATGGGTGAAAGCTTCGGCGTGTGGCGCATGGGCGATGACGTGCATGCCATGCCGCTGATTGATCAGGCCAACCTGGCGTGTGGCTTTCATGCCTCCGACCCTTTGACCATGCAGCGCACCGTCGCCCTGGCGATAGAGCATGGCGTGAGCATTGGCGCGCACCCGGCCTATCCGGATTTGCTTGGTTTCGGCCGTCGGCATATCGCCTGCTCGCCAGAGGAGGTCACCGCGCTGGTGCTGTATCAGCTTGGCGCGCTGGAGGCTTTCTGCCGCGCGGCTGGCACCCAGCTGGCCTACGTCAAACCGCATGGCGCGTTGTACAACGACCTGGTGCGTGACGATGCGCTGTTCAACGCGGTGCTTGAAGCGTGCGCCAGCTACCGCAAGGGCTTGCCGCTGATGGTGCTGGCGCTGGCCGACAACAGCCGCGAGCTGCGTCTGGCCGATGCTGCGGATGTGCCGTTGATGTTTGAGGCCTTTGCTGACCGCGCCTATCTGGCCGACGGGCAGTTGGCGCCACGGCGTTTGAGCGGTGCGGTGCACCATGATCCGCAGCGTATTTTTCAGCAGGCCCTGGCGATTGCCCAAGGCGAGCCGTTTGCCGATATCGATGGCAAGCCGCTGCAGCTACGCGCCGACAGCCTGTGCGTGCATGGCGATAACGCCGATTCGCTGGCCGTGCTGCGGCGTTTGCGGGCCAGCCTGGACGCCCTATGATCCGCCTCGAACCGGCCGGTGCCGAAGCCCTGCTGCTGGTGCTGGCCGAGCAGCCGGATGCGCAGCTGCCGCAACGGATCGCCCTGTTGGCCGAGCGTATCCGTGGCGAGTTGGGTGAAGTGCTTATCGATCTGGTGCCGGGTTGGACCAGCCTGCTACTGCACTACGACCTGATGCGCACCGATCACTTGGAATTGGCCGAGCGGCTCAAACCCCTGCTGGAGCGCTGGCTTGCCGAGCCCTTTGTCGCGCAGGCCGGGCGGCTGCATGAAATCCCCATTTGGTATAACGGTGAAGACCTCGCCGAGGTCGCGCGTCTGTGTCAGCTCAGTGTCGCCCAGGTGATCGAACTGCATGCGGCGACCGAGTACCGCGTCGGCGCGATTGGTTTTGCCCCGGGCTTTGCCTACCTCGGCGAGCTGGACGCGCGCCTGGCCTTGCCGCGCCGCGCCACCCCGCGCATTGCTGTGCCGGCCGGTAGCCTGGCGATTGCCGAGCGGCAAACGGCGATCTATCCACACAGCTCGCCCGGCGGCTGGCACCTGATTGGTCGTTGTCCCTGGTCGTTGTTCGACGCCGCGCGCACGCCGCCATGCCCGCTGGCGTTGGGTGACCGCGTGCGTTTTCGCAGCATTGATGAGCGCGACTTTATCCGCGAAGGCGGTCAGCTATGAGTGGCCTGCGGGTGCTCAAGCCAGGGCCGCAAAGCCTGTTGCAGGATGCTGGGCGGCGCGGTTGGCAGCACCTGGGCGTATCGCCGGCCGGACCGCTGGATTGGCGTGGCGCGGCCTGGGCCAATCATCTGCTGAATAATCCCTGGGGCACGCCGTTGCTGGAAATCGCCCTGGGCGGCGTCGAGTTGCAGGCCGAGGTCGACACCTGGGTGGCGGTTTGCGGCGCGCAGGTGCCGTTGAGCCTGGATGATCAGCCGCAGCCCTTGTGGACGCGCTTTCCGCTGCGCAAAGGCCAACTGCTGCGCCTGGGCTTTGCCCGCAGTGGCCAGCGCGCCTATCTGGCGGTGGCGGGCGGCTTTATTGCGGCTCCGGTGCTGGGCAGCGTAAGCGTGCAGCTGCGCGAAGGGCTGGGGCGGGCGGTGCAGGCGGGCGATCTGCTGGCCTGCCGGCCCGCACATTTCACTTATGGCGCCAGCGTGCCCTGGCCTTATCTGCCGGATTACCGCTGCAAACCCTTGCTGCGGGTGATTACCGGCGGCGATGCGGCGAGTTTCGAGGAAGACCAGTTGCAGGGCTTTTTCGCCCAGACTTGGCAGCTCAGCCCGCACTCCGACCGGATGGGTGCGCGGCTGCTCGGTGAGGCTGTGCAACCGCCTTTGCGACAGTGGTCATTAGGGGTTGGCCGGGGGGCGATTCAGGTGCCGCCGGATGGTCAGCCGATCATCCTGCAGGCCGACCACCAGAGCATGGGCGGATACCCGCTGCTCGGTTGGCTGCACCCGCTCGATCAGGGCCGCCTGGCGCAATGTCCGGCGCACCATCCGCTGCGCTTCACCCCGGTCAGCATTGGCGACGCGCAGGCTGAGCTGCGCGAGTTCTACCGATTTTTTCGTCGTTAAAGCGTTTTAGCCATACGACTGGCCATCAACGCCCAGGCAAATAGCCCCAGGCAGATAATCAGCATGGGCCAACCACGCCACTGCAGATAAGGCGTGAGCCCCTGCATCGGTTGCACCTGGCCATAGAGCACCGCCTGTTCGAATTGCGGCAGCTGGGTGGTGATCTGGCCTTGCGGATCGATCAGTGCGGTGACGCCGTTGTTGGTCGCGCGAATCATCCAGCGGCCGGCTTCCAGGGCGCGCATCTGCGCCATCTGCAAGTGCTGCAGCGGGCCGATGGAGCCGTTGCTGATGGTCAGCAGCAGGTCGCTCTGCGCGGCCAGGCCGGCGGAAAACTCCGGGTAGACCACTTCGTAGCAAATAAATGCGGCAATCGCATGGCTCTTGGCCTGCAGCAGGCTTTGCTCGGCGGAGCCACGGGCGAAGTCGGACATCGGCAGGTCGAAGAAGGCGATCAGCCCGCGCAGCACTTCCTGCAGCGGCACGTATTCACCGAAGGGCACCAGCTTCTGCTTGAGGTAATCACCGCTGCCCTGGCCGACCACGCTGATGCCGTTGTAGTAGCGCTGTTCGCCGCGCTCGTTGCTTTGGCGAATCGGCACGCCGGTAATCAGCGCGGCATTCCGCTCATTGGCGAAGCGATTGATCATGCCTAGGTAACCCTGGGCGCGGTCCTTGAGCACCGGTATGGCGGTTTCCGGCCAGACGATCAGGTCGGTCGGCTTGGCGCTAAAGGTCATGTCGCGGTACAGCGCGAGCTGCGCGTTGAGCTGCTCGGGGTCCCACTTCCGGTTCTGTTCGATATTGCCCTGCATGGCCGAAACACTTAGCGGCTCGCCCAGCGGTTGGGTCCATGCGTGATTCTTGAGTGCGAGACCGGCGATCCACGGGGCGACTAACAGCACCACGCCGATGGCGAGAAACGCCTTGCGCGTGCGCAGTTGCGCCAGATTCACCAGCAGCGCGGCGCTCAGCGCCAAGGCAAACGACAGCAGCCACACGCCGCCCACCGGGGCCAGGCCAGCCAGAGGGCCATCCAGCTGGCTGTAACCGGCATACAGCCAGGGGAAGCCAGTGAGAAACCAGCTGCGGAAGGCTTCCTGCGCCAGCCACAGCGCGGCGAAGGCCAAGGCGTCGGCCAGCGGCGCTTCGACCCGGCGTAGCCAGCGCGTCCAGACCCAGGCGCTGAGGGCGAACAGCAGACCGAGGCCACCGACAAACAGCAGGGTCAGAAAGACCGCCAGGGGCGGCGAGGCCGCGCCGTAATCGTGAATGCTTACGTACACCCAACTGGTGCCAGCGGCGAACAGACCAAAGCCATAACTCCAGCCGCGCAGCACCGCCTGACGCGGCGTGAGGTCACGCAGGCCGAGGTAGAACAGGGCGATGGAGAGGATGGCCAGCGGCCACAGGTCATAAGGCGCCAGTGCCAGAGGGGTGATGGCGCCAGCCAACAGCGCGATCAGGTTGCCGGGCCAGCCAGGTCGGGTTATCCAGTGCATTGCATGCAGGTCCTTGGATTGAGGTGGCGCAAGGGTAAAGCGGGAGGGTAGACGGGGGGAAGTGTTGCGAACCGGCCACCCTGAAGGTGGCCGGTTGTGGATCAATTACTAACCGGGCTCAGGCGCAGCAGATGGATGCGGCGACTGTCGGCATTGAGGACACGGAAGCGGAATTCGCCGATCTGGGTGACTTCGTTGCGCTTGGGCAGGTGGCCGAAGGCGCTCATCACCAGACCGCCGACGGTATCGAACTCGTCATCGGAGAATTCGGTATCGAAGGCTTCGTTGAAGCTTTCAATCGGCGTCAGCGCCTTGACCAGAAAATCGCCGGAAGGCAGTGGTTTGACGTAGCTGTCTTCCTCCACGTCGTGCTCGTCTTCGATATCGCCGACGATCTGCTCCAGCACGTCCTCGATGGTCACCAGACCGGCAACGCCGCCGTACTCATCGATGACCACGGCCATGTGGTTGTGGTTGGCGCGGAACTCGCGCAGCAGCACGTTGAGGCGCTTGGACTCGGGCACAAAGGTGGCCGGGCGCAGCAGGTCCTTGATATTGAAGTTGGGCTGTTCGCCCGAGAGGATCAGCGGCAGCAGGTCTTTGGCCAGGAGGATGCCAACCACATCGTCGAGGCTCTCGCCCACCACGGGATAACGCGAGTGCGCGGCTTCGATGATCGAGGGCAGAAATTCCTTGGGCGTCTGGTTGGCCTTGATGCTCATCATCTGTGAGCGCGGCACCATAATGTCGCGAACCTGCAGGTCGGCGACCTGAATTGCACCTTCAACGATGGCCAGTGCTTCGCTGTCGAGCAGCTTGTTCTGATGCGCTTCGCGCAGCACTTCCAGCAATTCCTTGCGGTTTTTCGGCTCATGAGCAAAAGCCTGGGTCAGTCTGTTAAACCAGGACTTCTGCTCGTTGCTCGATCGGTCTTCGCTCATGGTGGTTACTCAGGAACCTTTTGTAATTTCAGTTGGGTTTGCGTAGAGGGGTATTTATTCGTGGTCGGCGTAAGGGTCGGGATGACCCAACTCAGCCAGCAATTCTCGTTCCAGCGCTTCCATCTCTTCGGCTTCCTCATCCTCGATGTGGTCGTAGCCGAGCAGGTGCAGGCAGCCGTGGATCACCAGGTGCGCCCAATGCGCTTCGCTGGTTTTAGCTTGTTCCTGGGCTTCGCGTTCAACCACCGGCACGCAGATCACCAGATCACCGAGCAGCGGGATATCCAGCATCTCGTCCGGTACATCGGCAGGGAAGGATAGTACGTTGGTGGCGTAATCCTTATGACGCCAGGTGTGATTGAGCTCGCGGCCCTCGGCTTCATCGACCAGGCGAATGGTCAGCTCGGAGTCGGCGCTGCGCTGGCGCAGGGCGATCTCGCACCAGGCACGGAACTGTGCCTCGCTCGGCAGGCTGGCGGCGTCGCTGGCGATCTGCAGGTCAAGCTCAAGCATTGCGCTCATCCTGCTCGTCATCCAGCTTGCCGTGCATGCGGTTGTCGTAGCGCTCGTAGGCTTCGACGATGCGCTGCACCAGTGGGTGGCGCACCACGTCCTTGGGCTTGAAGTGGGTAAAGCTGATGCCCGGCACATCGCGCAGCACGTCGATGACGTGGGTCAGGCCGCTTTTGGTGCCGCGCGGCAGGTCGACCTGGGTGATGTCACCGGTAATCACCGCAGTGGAGCCGAAGCCGATGCGGGTGAGGAACATCTTCATCTGTTCCAGGGTGGTGTTCTGGCTTTCGTCGAGGATGATAAAGCTGTTGTTCAGCGTGCGGCCGCGCATATAGGCCAGCGGCGCGACTTCGATCACCTGTTTCTCGATCAGCTTGGCCACCTGTTCGAAGCCGAGCATCTCGTACAGCGCGTCGTACAGCGGGCGCAGGTACGGGTCGATCTTCTGCGACAGGTCGCCGGGGAGGAAACCGAGCTTTTCACCCGCTTCTACCGCCGGACGCACCAGCAGGATGCGGCGGATCTGTTCGCGCTCCAGGGCATCTACGGCAGCTGCTACTGCTAGATAGGTTTTGCCGGTGCCGGCCGGGCCGATGCCGAAGTTGATGTCGTGGTCGAGGATGGCTTTGACGTAGCGCTGCTGATTGGCACCGCGTGGGCGAATCATGCCCTTGCGGGTGCGCAGGGCGACGCTGGCTTCGACGGTCGGGTTGCTCAGCTCCTCGATACCGGATTCCTGCAGGAACAGGTGCACCAGGTCAGGTGACAGTTCGGTGCTTTGGGTTTCGCGGTAGAGGCGGCGCAGCAGTTGTTCGGCGGCGCGGGTCTGGCCAGCGGTGCCGACCAGTTCGAACTGGTTGCCACGGTTGCGCAATTCGATGCCCAGGCGCTGTTCTATCAGGCGCAGGTGCTCATCAAATTGGCCGCACAGGTTAGCGAAGCGGCGAGCCTCAAAGGGTTCAAGGATAAAACGGAGTGGTTCTATGGGTGCGTTCAAGGTCGTGTGATGGCCGCCAGTCGGCTGGGGTAGTGAAACGAAGAATAGCGCTAGCGGCCGCGAGGGGGAAGCTCGGGCCGCTGCGGCTTTAGTTGCAGACGGTTTCGTTGATCAGCGTGCCGCGCAGCGAGTTGGGCATGGCTTCGTCGATATGCACGTCGACAAACTGGCCGATCAGGCGCGGGTTATCGCTGCGGAAGTTGACCACCCGATTGCTCTCGGTGCGGCCCTGGAGCATGCCAGGGTCCTTCTTCGAGTAATCGTTGACCAGGATTCGCTGCACAGTGCCGGCCATGCGTCGGCTATTTTCGAAGCCCTGCTGGGTGATGCGGTGTTGCAGCAATGCCAGGCGCTGTTTTTTCAGCTCCAGCGGGGTGTCATCGGGCAGGTCAGCCGCCGGGGTGCCAGGGCGCGAGCTATAGACGAAGGAGTAGCAGAAGTCGAAACCGACATCCTCGACCAGCTTCATGGTCTGCTCGAAGTCCTTCTCGGTTTCACCGGGGAAACCGACGATAAAGTCCGAGCTGATCAGAATGTCCGGCACGGCGGCGCGCAGCTTGCGGATGCGCGACTTGTATTCGAGTGCGGTGTGGTTGCGCTTCATCGCCGCGAGAATGCGGTCGGAGCCCGATTGCACCGGCAGGTGCAGGTATTTCACCAGCTCGGGAATCTCGGCGTGGGCCTGGATCAGCGCGTCGGAGAATTCCAGCGGATGGCTGGTGGTGTAGCGAATGCGGTCGATGCCATCGATGGCGGCCACGGCGTAGAGCAGCTCGGCGAAGTCGGCAATCTGCCCATTCTGGGTCGCGCCACGGTAGCCGTTGACGTTCTGCCCGAGCAGGGTGATTTCACGCACGCCGTGTTCGGCCAGGTGGATGATCTCGCCGAGTACATCGGACATGGGTCGGCTGACTTCTTCGCCGCGGGTGTAAGGCACCACGCAGAAGGTGCAGTACTTGCTGCAGCCTTCCATCACCGACACATAGGCGCTGGGGCCATCGACGCGTGGTTCGGGCAGGCGGTCGAATTTCTCGATCTCGGGGAAGCTGATGTCGACCTGGGCGATCTTGGTGGTGCGCGCGGCGTCGATCATTTCCGGCAGGCGGTGCAGGGTCTGCGGGCCGAAGACCACGTCGACATAGGGCGCGCGATCACGAATTGCCGCGCCTTCCTGGCTGGCCACACAGCCACCGACGCCGATCACCAGGTCGGGGTTGGCAATTTTCAGTTTTTGCCAGCGGCCGAGTTGCGAGAACACCTTGTCCTGGGCTTTTTCACGGATCGAGCAGGTGTTGAGCAGGATGATGTCAGCGTCTGCGGCCTTCTCGGTGACTTCCAGGGCTTGATGTTCGCCCAGCAGGTCGATCATGCGCGAGCTGTCGTACTCGTTCATCTGGCAACCGTGGGTTTCGATATAAAGCTTCTTGGTCATGCGCGCTCAAAAAGGGTGATTCGAAGAACCGCGCATTATAGGGAGCTCGTGCCAGGGTTCCTAGCGTTGGCTGCTAGGCGGCTATGCTATGATCCGCGCCCTTTCAATTAACCCTCGGTACGAACTGCATAGCCATGAGCAAGCGCGAACCCATCTACAAGGTGATTTTCCTTAACCAGGGTCAGGTGTACGAGATGTACGCCAAGCAGATCTTTCAAAGCGATCTGTGGGGCTTTCTGGAAGTGGAGGAGTTCGTCTTCGGCGAACGCACCCAGGTTGTGGTCGACCCCAGCGAGGAAAAGCTCAAGGCGCAGTTTGACGGTGTGGTGCGCAGCTTTATCCCCATGCACGCAATCATCCGCATCGACGAAGTCGAACGCCTGGGCACGCCGAAGATCAGCGAAGCCAAGGGCGGCGGCAATGTTATGCCGTTCCCTATGCCCATGCCGGACAAGTAAGGACCTGAATACGATCTGCTGCGCGTCGGCCCTACTGCGTTGAAAACAGACTCGGAATGCTCATGTACAAAAGTACAGTCGCCCGCGACTCCGACCGTTCCTCGCCTGTTTTCGCCTTGCAGGGCTCTAGCTCGGGAGATCTTAACCGCGTCTAAGCGTGTTAGATGGGTTGAATCAGGGCAGCGGTGCGAACGGCGAGGTGAGGGTGTCGGCGTTCTGCAACTCCAGCAGGTAGTTGCGGAAGATCTGCCCGAGCACCTGGCTGGCGATTTCCAGCTCATCGCGGGGCATCTGCGCGGCGATCAGGTCGGCGCTGTCCATGGCTTCGTCCGAACCATTCACTGCCGCCATTTTCAGCACGATATAGGCCTGCACGGCGTTTGCCGGTACGCCTTCGCCACGGAAGAACATCATGCCCAGGCGGTACTGCGATTGTGCATGGCCTTGCAGTGAGGCCTGCTCGAACCATTTCAGCGCCTGGCTGAGATCACGTTCGACACGCTTGCCGTCGTAATAGAACTCGCCCAGTTCAAACTCTGCCTGCAGATCGCCATTGAGCGCAGCTTGCTCGCAGGCCTCAAGGGCGACGGGCAGTTCTTCGGGGGCGGTGTTGAGTGAGCAGCTGCCAAGCGCGGGGATCAGCAAGGAGTTGCCGCTCGCCGAGGCGAGCAGTGGCAGCAGGAGCAACAGGCAGCCCAGGGACAGGGTGCGGCCGGTGCGTTTCATGAAAATCCGTTTACCTCGGGATGCAAAGCGAGCGATGTGCTCGGCCGCCGGAACGCGGCAGCCGTCACATTATGAAATAAGCAGCGGCGTTCTTACAAAGTCTTTACCGGGTTTTCTTCCGTGCGGCCATGTTTTGCACTGCCAGGCAGGCTCAGTAGCAGCCAGGCCAACAGCGGATAGGCCGGTGTCAACAGGGCGTGGAACAAGTCGACTCGGCGTAAAGAACCAATAAAGCCCTCGGTGCCAACCGCCAAACCGGCCAGCAGAAACAGTCCGACCACGGCAATCGCCGCAGTCAGGGGCCCGCGTTTGGGCCACTGCACGGCGCCGGCGTAGAGGATCAGCAGTAGAGTCGCCAGGTTGAGCAGCAGGCGGTAATCCTCCAGCTGGTTCATCTGGCGGAACAGTTCGAAGAAGGCGCACAAACCGAGCAGGATGCGCCCCCAGTTGGCGCGGCTCCACTGCCAGCCGCGACCTAAGGCCAGTGCGGCGGCGCCGAGCAACGGCAGGCCGAGAAAGCTGCTGGCCTGGCTTAGCCACAAGTGCGCGGCCTGCGCGCTGGGGTCGATGCCAAAGCGAACCACGCCGACGGCCGCCGCAGCAGCCGGCAGGAGAAACCCCAGCAGTGCGCAGAACAGCGCCGGCTGATCACTCTCGCCATAGTGCTTGCGGGCTTTGCCGATGGCGATTGCGCAGGCCAGACAGGCCAGGGCCAGGATCGCGTCGCTAAAGGCCGTGCTGTACTGCATCAGGCGTTCTTAAGCGCAGCAAAGGCGCGCTCGGCGGCGTCCAGGGTGATCTTCAACTCGGCATCGCCATGGGCGATGGAGGTGAAACCGGCCTCGAAGGCGCTCGGGGCCAGGTACACGCCGCCCTCGAGCATCAGATGGAAGAAGCGCTTGAAGCGCTCGGCATCGCTGGCCATCACATCGTCAAAGGTGACGATATCGTCGGCACCGCTGAAGTACAGGCCGAACATGCCGCCCGCCTGAGTGGTGACGAACGGAATGCCGGCCGCATCGGCGCGGTCTTGCAAACCCTGCAGCATGCGGCTGGTGTAGTCGCTCAGCTCGGCGTGGAAGCCTGGGCGTTTGATCAGGCGCAAAGTAGTCAGGCCGGCGGCCATGGCCAGCGGGTTACCCGACAGTGTGCCGGCCTGGTAAACCGGGCCGAGCGGGGCGATGCAATGCATGATTTCGCGCTTGCCGCCGAAGCAGCCGACTGGCATGCCTCCGCCTATGATCTTGCCAAAGGTGGTCAGGTCCGGGGTGACGCCGTAATACGCCTGGGCGCCGCCGAGGGCGACGCGGAAACCGGTCATCACTTCGTCGAAGATCAGCACCACACCGTGTTTGTCGCACTGTTCGCGCAGACCCTGCAGGTAGCCTGGTGCTGGCGGCACGCAGTTCATGTTGCCGGCTACCGGCTCGACGATGATGCAGGCGACGCTCGAACCGACTTCGCTGAGCATCTGCTCGACCGCTGCCAGGTCGTTGAAGGGCAGGGTCAGGGTGTGTTTGGCGAAGTCCGCCGGCACACCGGCCGAGCTTGGCACACCCTGGGTCAGCAGGCCGGAGCCGGCTTTCACCAGCAGGCTGTCGGAGTGGCCGTGGTAGCAGCCTTCGAATTTGATGATGTTGTCGCGGCCGGTGTAGCCACGGGCCAGACGGATGGCGCTCATGGTCGCCTCGGTGCCGGAGCTGACCATGCGCACCATGTCCATCGACGGCACCAGGCTGCACACCAGGTCCGCCATCTCGGTTTCCATGGCGGTCGGTGCGCCGTAGGACAGGCCGTGTTGCAACTGGTTACGCACAGCGTCGAGGACTTCCGGGTGGCTGTGGCCGAGGATCATCGGGCCCCAGGAGCCGACGTAGTCGACGTAGCGCTTATCGTCTTCATCGGTGACGTAGGCGCCTTCAGCATGCTTGAAGAACAGCGGCGTGCCACCGACGCTTTTGAAGGCGCGCACCGGCGAGTTGACGCCACCGGGGATGTGCTTCTGCGCATTAGCGAAGAGGGTTTCGGAACGGGACATGGCAGGGCCTCTCAAACGGGGAGTTGGGGCGAGCCGGGCCGCCCCTTAATAATGTTAGTTAGATGTGAACAGAGCGCTAAAGGCGCGGGCGCGGCGCTCGACTTCAGCCACCGAGTCGGCGCCGAACAGGCCCTGGACCACCGCGACCATGCTGGCGCCGTGGGCGATAAGCTCAGGGGCGTTGTCCAGAGTCACGCCGCCGATGGCGACAATCGGCAGGTTGACCTTGCCCTTCGCAGCAGCCAGCAACGCGACGTCGGCAGCGGGTGCGCCGGGCTTGGTGGTGGAATTGAAGAAACGGCCGAAGGCGACATAGCTGGCGCCTTCTTTGGCAGCGGCTTCGGCCAGTTCCAGTTGGGCATGACAGGTGCCGCCGATAATCGCCTTGCGCCCGAGCAAGGCGCGGGCAACGGACAGCGAGCCATCGCCTTGGCCCAAATGCAGGCCTACACCCAAGCGGGCAGCCAATTCGGCATCGTCATTGATGATCAGTGCTGCGCCATAGCGGTTGCACAGCTCGCGCAGGGCTTCGGCTTCACGCAGGCGGCGCGCGTCATCGCTGGATTTGTCGCGGTACTGCAGCAGCGTAGCCCCTCCCTTGAGTGCCGCCTCGACGTAGGGCAGCAGCTTGCCCTTGAGCAATTCGCTGTCGGTGATGGCATACAGGCCACGCAGTTTCATCGGGTACTCCATCAGCGGCTAACTATTAAGAGAGATCCAGCGGCAGGCGACGCGGGATGTACTGGCCGTGGCCCGGTTGTTCGGCATCGCGCAGGGTACGCCAGGTGTAATCGAGGGCGAACTGCACGGCGCTGACCAGTTCCTGGCCCAGTGCCAGGCGCCCGGCCAGGGTGCTGGCCAGGGTGCAGCCGGAACCGTGGTAGCTGCCAGGCAGGCGCTGGCAGGTAAAGGTGTGGCGGCTGCCGTCACGCGAATACAGGCGGTTGTGCACTTCATGCTCATTGCCATGGCCGCCGGTGACCAGCAGGTGCTGGATATAGGGCAGCAGCTTCTCGGCGCACTCATCCGCCGTGCCGTTTGGCAGTTCGGCGAGGATGCGCGCTTCCGGCAGGTTCGGTGTGGCGATGGTCGAGACGGCAAACAGCCGCTCGCGCATGGCATAACCGACTTCATCCTTGCCCAGCGCGCCGCCGCCGCCGGCACGTAGTACCGGATCGCAGACCAGCGGAATACCCGGCAGGCGCTGCATGATTTCCAGTACGGTTTCGACCATCTCGACTGAGCCGAGCATGCCCAGCTTTACGGCTTCGACCGGCAGGTCGTTGATCACCGCATTGGCCTGGGCCAAGACCCATTCGCGGTCGAGCACGCGGAAGTCGGAAACGTTGACGGTGTCCTGCACGGTCAATGCGGTCACGGTTGGGGCGGCGTGACAGCCTTGGGCGAGCAGGGCTTCGATATCGGCTTGCAGGCCGGCACCACCACTGGGGTCATGACCGGACAGGCACAGCACTACGGGGCGAGAGGTAGGCGTTTTCATGGTGCGCGAGCTTACCACCAAACCACGGCTTGCAGACCCCGAAACGCCAGGAAAGCCAGTCGGACGGACGATCTGTCGCATGTCGGCACAGGGCTGTTGCCTCAACTGGGGAAGAGCAAAAATCTCAATACAGTTCAGGTTTTTCCTGGGGCTCTGGCGCAAGGGCCTATGCTAGAGTGCCAGCATCCAAATACACCGCTGCTAGCAACGCTACCTAGGCGCTGCTGGCTTACTCTGGCTGAGTTGCATGCACTACATCCTTCTCTGTTTCTTCATGCTGGTGCCAGGGTTGGCCAGTGCATTGGTTTTTGACGAAAACACCCGCAGCCTGCCGCTCGGCACGGCCATGTCGGTATTCGAGGATGTACGTGGCGATGCCAGCATCGAGGACATCACCTCACCGGCTTTGCAGGCCAGCTTCCGTCAGCACGACAAAGGCGTACTGAACGCGGGCTATTCGCGTTCAGTGTTCTGGCTGCGCCTCGACCTGGAATACCGCCCGCAGCAGGCGACAGATGTACGGCCCTGGTTGCTGGAACTGGCCTATCCACCGCTCGACCATGTGCAGCTGTACTTGCCCGATGCGCAGGGAGGCTATCAACTGAGCCAGCACACCGGCGATGCCTTGCCGTTCTCCAGTCGTGAGATCAAGCAACACAACTATGTGTTCGAGCTGAAGTTGCCGCCGGGGCAGCGGCAGAGTGTTTACTTGCGCCTGGAAAGCCAGGGCTCGATCCAGGCACCATTGACCCTCTGGGCACCCAATGCCTACCTGGAAGAGCAGCCGGCGCGCATCTATGTGCTGGGCATCATCTACGGCGTGCTGCTGGTGATGCTGATCTACAACCTGTTTATCTTCCTTAGTGTGCGCGACACCAGCTACCTGTATTACATCCTCTACATCGCCTCGTTCGGTTTTTACCAGCTGTCGGTCAACGGCGCGGCCATCGAGTATTTCTGGCCCAACAGCCCCTGGTGGGCGAATGCCGCCACGCCGTTTCTGATTGGTGCGGCCGCGTTGTTTGGGTGTCAGTTCGCCCGCAGCTTCCTGCATACCGCCGAGCACAGCCCTTGGGTCGACCGCGCCCTGCTGTTGATGATGGGCTCCGGTGTGCTGGTTATGACCCTGGCACTGACGGCCAGTTATGCCCTGTCTTTGCGTTTGGCCACCTACCTGGCGCTGGGCTTTACCGTAGTGATCTTCAGCGCTGGCATCCTCGCCTGGATGCGCGGCATGCGTGTGGCGCGTTATTTCATCATCGCCTGGACCGCCTTTCTTGCGGGCGGAATGATCAACACCCTGATGGTGCTGGGCTACCTGCCGAATATGTTCCTCACCATGTACGCCAGCCAGATCGGCTCTGCGCTGGAGGTCGGTCTGCTCTCGCTGGCCCTGGCCGACCGCATCAATGCGATGAAGGAAGAGCGCACGCGCATCCTGCAGGAAGCCGGGCTCAAGCTCGAAGCCTTTAACCAGGAGCTGGCCAACAGTAACCGCTTGAAGGATGAGTTCCTCGCCACCGTCACCCACGAGCTGCGCACGCCGATGAACGGGGTGATTGGTTCGCTTGAACTGATGCAAATGCTTGAGATCGATGGCGAGCTGGCGCACTACCAGCGCACTGCCGCCAGCTCCGCCCGCGACATGATGCGCATGGTCAATGACATTCTCGCTCTCACCGAGCTGCAGGCCGGCCGCCTGTACCCGCGGCGCGAGCCGTTCAGCCTGCGTGGCCTGTTCGACGGTTTGCGTGCGCAGTACGCGCCGCGCGCCGAGGAAAAGGGCCTGCGCTTTATTCTGGAGCTGGACGACAGCCTGCCCGACACCCTTGAGGGCGACGCCAACAAGCTGGTGCAAAGCCTCAATTGCCTGCTGGATAACGCCATCAAGTTCACCCTGCATGGCGAAGTGCGGGTGCGGGTCAGCCGTGGCGGCACGGCCAGCGATATTCTGCCGCTGCGCATCGAGGTGATCGACAGTGGCGTGGGTTTCGCGGTGCCGGCCGACGGCAAGCTGTATCAGCGCTTTCAGCAGCTGGACGGCTCGATGACCCGCGAGTACGGCGGCCTGGGCATTGGCCTGGCGATCTGCCGGCAACTGGTCGACCTGCTCGGCGGCGACCTCAGTCATGAGTCCCAGCCAGGGCAGGGCAGCTGTTTTCGCCTGGAGCTGCCGCTGGCCTTGCCGGTGCAGATGACCACTCCAGCCGCAGTCGTGCTACGCGCCGCCGGCCCGGCGCTGCGCGCGCCAGAGCAGTGCACGGTGCTGATCGTCGAGGACAATGCGATCAACCAACTGGTGACCCGCGGCATGCTGCTCAAGCTGGGTTATCAGGTGCGTACCGCCGATAACGGCGCTGAGGCCCTTGAGGTGCTGCGTAACGAAACCATCGATGCGGTATTGCTGGATTGCCAGATGCCGGTGATGGACGGTTTTGCCACCTGCCGGGCGCTGCGCAATCTGCCCGGCTGCCAGCTGCTGCCGGTGCTGGCAATCACCGCCCACAGCCACAGCGGCGACCGCGAGCGCTGCCTGGCCGCCGGTATGAGTGACTACCTGGCCAAGCCGGTGAAGTTCGAGCAGCTGCGCAATCTATTGCACGACTGGGTGCTCTGCCGCGAGTCCTAATCGCATGGGTTGTATACGCCAGCAGCTGGCCAATATGCCCGCTGTTGTGCCCGGAATCGCCCTTTAGCCAAACTTTGAATCCTGATTCACTTGAGCAATAGTGAATCAGGATTCAGACCATGGCCTATCGCACCACTGCCCTGCGTATCGACCGCGATCAAGCATTGCGGGAGCGCATTATCAGCGCCGCCCTGGCACGCGTAGCTGAGGGCGGCTTTGCTGCGCTGACCATGCAGGCGTTGGCTGAGGATGTCGGCATTGCCACCGGCAGCCTGTACCGCCATGTGCGCAGCAAGGGTGAGCTGGCGGCGGAAGTGTTTGCTGTGGCCAGCCAGCGTGAGGTGGATGCCCTGGCCGCCACCGTACGCGGGCCGGGTAGCCCGGTGCTGCGTCTGTCCGAGGGATTGCAGCGCTTTGCCGCGCGGGCCTGGGACAGTCGCCGCTTGGCCTTCGCCCTGATCGCCGAGCCGGTTGATCCTGAAGTCGACGAGCAGCGCCTGCTCTACCGCGAAGCCTATGCCGATCTGTTCGTCGAATTGCTGCAGGAGGGCGTCGCCCAAGGTGTGTTCCATGTGCAGCAGATCAACCTGGTTGCAGCCTGCCTTGTCGGCGCCATTGCCGAAGCCCTGGTCGGCCCGTTATCGCCGCCTGCGCGTGCCGCCCGTGAAGCCGGATACCCCGCCCCCAGCCTGGCTGAAGTCAGCCAGGCCCTGGTCACCTTTTGTCTACGCGCCGTGGGCGCCCAATTGCCCGTAGAGGAGCCTCAGCCATGAATGCCAGCCAACACGCCGAAACCCATGAAGTGTTCAATCAGGTGCCGCCGCTGGACGGTGCCAACCTGTACCGCGTTGACCTGCCGCTGCAGGAGTGGACCAAGCGCTTTGGCGGTGGCTGGGCTGCGCAGCGCCTGGATGTGTATGGCAGCCTGGCGGGCGGCGAGCTGATGGCCGCAGGCTTTCTCGCTAACGAGAACAAGCCGGTGTTCAAGAGCCACGACCGCTACGGTCATCGCGCCGATCTAGTGGAGTTTCACCCGGCCTATCACCAGTTGATGAGTGCAGCCATCGAGCATGGCTTGCCGTCCATGCCCTGGACCGACCCGCGCGCCGGCGCCCAGGTGGCACGCGCCGCCATGAGTTACCTGCACAGTCAGGCCGAAGCGGGCAGCGGTTGCCCGCTGACCATGACCTTTGCCAGCGTGCCCGCACTCAAGCTACAGGCCGATGTGGCCGAGAAGTGGTTGCCGAAAATTCTGTCTACCCAGTACGACCCGCGCAACCTGCCAATCGAGCAGAAAAGCGGCGCGACCATCGGCATGGCCATGACCGAAAAGCAGGGCGGCACCGATGTGCGCGCCAACACCACGCGCGCCTACCCGGTGGGCCTCGGTGGTCCCGGTCAGGCTTATGAGCTGGTGGGGCACAAGTGGTTCTGCTCGGCGCCGATGTGTGATGCCTTTCTGACCCTGGCGTATACCGCCAAGGGCCTGACCTGCTTTCTGCTACCGCGCCACCGGCCGGACGGCACGCGCAACGAGTTCTATATCCAGCGCCTGAAAAACAAGCTGGGTAACTGGTCGAACGCCTCCAGTGAAGTGGAGTTTCGCGGTGCGCTGGCCTGGATGGTTGGTGAAGAAGGCCGTGGCGTGCCGACCATTATCGAGATGGTCGCGCTGACCCGTTTCGACTGCATGATTGGCTCCAGCGCGCTGATGCGTCAGGCCCTGACCCAGGCCTCACACCACTGCGCTCATCGCCAGGTGGGCGGTCGTGTACTCAGCGAGCAGCCGCTGATGCAGAACGTACTGGCTGATCTGGCCCTGGAAAGCGAAGCGGCCCTGGCGCTGACCATGCGCATGGGCAAGGCGCTGGATAACCCGCACGATGAGCAGGAAGACAAGTTCGCCCGCCTGGTCACCGCCGTGGGCAAGTATTGGATCTGCAAACGCGCGCCGGCCATGATCAACGAGGCCGCCGAGTGCATGGGTGGCGCGGGGTATGTCGAGGACACCATCCTGCCAAGGCTGTACCGCGAAGCACCGGTCAACTCGACCTGGGAAGGTTCGGGTAACGTGCAGTGCCTGGACGTGTTGCGCGCACTGTCCAAGGAGCCGGGCGTGCTTGATGCGCTGTTTGCCGAGCTGGGCGACGGTCATGGTGAAGCGCGGTTGAAAGCCCATATCACGCAATTGCAGGCGGATTTCCGTGACACCGCCGATATTCAGTATCGCGCCCGTCAGCTCACCGAAGACGTGGCCCTGGCGCTGCAGGCCAAGCTGTTGCTGGAAGCCGGTAATGCGGCCGTGTCGGACGCCTTTATCGCCAGCCGTCTGGGCGGGCAGGGCGGGCGGGTCTACGGCACCTTGCCGCGTGGGGTGAATGTCGAGGCGCTGGTTGCGCGCAGTACGCCGCACCTGATCTGAGGCCTGAACATGCACAGCAGTCTGTTTGAGCGCTTAAAGGTCTGGCTGACCGGCGATATTGCAGCGGATTACGGTATCTCCCTGCTGCAGGCCGTCGCCGGGGTGGCGAGCTTCAGCAGTCAGCCGCCGGCCGTGCACTTCAATCCACTCGGCGGTGTGCATGGCGGCTACACCGCCACGCTGTTCGATGCGGCGTTGGGGTTGGCGGTGTATTCGCAGGCTAGTGCTGAGGAGGTCTACGTGACCGCCAGCCTGCAGGTGAATTACCTGCGCCCGATTGGTCTTGCCGCCTTGCCGCTGCATACCGAGGCCTGCGTGCAGCAGCGCGAAGGGCGACAGGTCGCGGTGCAGGCCACGCTGCATGATGCCCAGGGGCAACTGTGCGCCAATGCCAGTGCGGTATTCACTTGCTTGCGTCATACGGCGTCAGGCGCTACTGAGTCCGTTGGGCTAGCTGCGCGGTAAACGCCGGGCCTCTGTCATTTCTCGTGGCCGCCGGGTAAGGTGGCCGCCGATGGTTCCAGCTCGTGTGGTGCGACTGGATGAAAAGGGAACAGGGTGAAGCGCTCGTCGCCAATGCCCTGGCTGCCCCCGCAACTGTAAACGGCGAGCGACGCCCAGATGCCACTGACCGTAAGGTTGGGAAGGCGGGTGGCGCATCAAGCCGTGAGCCAGGAGACCTGCCATCGAAGCCGGGCGCTTATGCCCATCCCCTCAATCCGGATCATCGCGCGGTGGGCGCGGTACAGGAATCGCTATGCACATCGAACCAGAAGTCGTTACTGGCGCCAAAATTTTCCTCAGTTATGCAACAGCCGCAGGTGCCTTTGGCCTCTGCGCCAAACTTGCCCTCGATAACGTACGCAGCAACGGTGGCGCTGCCGCCCTGGCTTTGCGTAGCTTGCTGACCACTGCCTTGGTGTTCTGCTTCTTCGAGGTCTTTCCGCATCATGCGGTCGGGGTTTCCGAGGTACACCTGATCCTCGGCTCGACCCTGTTGCTGCTGTTTGGCGCTGGCGCAACGGCGATTGGTTTGGCCGCAGGCCTGCTGTTGCAGGGGCTGCTGTTTGCCCAGTTTGACCTGCCGCAGTACGGCATGAACGTCACCACGCTGCTGGTGCCGCTGTGGGCGATCAGTGTGCTGGCCAAGCGCATCATTGCACCGGGTACTGCTTATGTTGATCTCTCCTACAAGCAGGCGCTGGCGCTGTCGACGGCCTATCAGGGCGGCATTGTCGCTTGGGTCGGTTTCTGGGCGTTCTACGGCAACGGTTTCTCCGCTGAGAACCTGATGGCCGTGGGCAGTTTCGGCCTGGCCTATATGAGCGTGATCCTCATCGAACCGCTGGTTGATCTCGGTGTGCTGGCCGCTGCCAAGGCGCTGTCCGCGTATAGCCGTGGGCCGCTGTTCAACACGCGTCTGCATCAGCCGGCCTGATTGATTACTGGCGACGCTGCCAGATCAGCTTGCCGGTATTGCTCTCAGTGACCAGGTACTGGTCACTAAAGCGATAGTAGGCGGCAGGCTGATAGTCACTGCGGCCCTGCATCTGCACTTCCAACAGGCCGTTGTTACTCTGCCAGCGGCCGCTGTATTGCAGCTCGCCAGGGCTGTCGTAGTTCCAGTCGGCGCCACCTGCCACGCTACGTGTCCATTGTGAAACGCTGCCGTCGCCCTGCAGTTGCAGGATCATCTGGGTGGTCATGGAGGCGAAATTGGCGCCGCCGCTGTTGATGATCTTTTCGTGCACCCAGGTGCCGATCAGCGCCGGGTCGCGTGTGGCGTTGTTGCTTGGGCTGTTAGCTTGAGCGGTTGCGGCTGCACTGAGGTTCTGCCGGTGAAACAGCGCCTTGCGTTCCAGGGTGGCCCCGGTAGTCGGGTTACGTGCGGCAATATGAGCGTTGAGCATGCCATTGGCGTAGGTGGCATTCATATTGGCAATCAGCTGCCCAGATTGCGCTTCGCTGATCTGCGCGCGGAGCAACTGGCCGTCAAAGTTGCCGCTGATTTGCAGGCGTAACCTGCCACCCTCCACATATTCTCCCGTGACCTGCTGGCCCTGGCTGCGCAGGTGCATTTCGGCTGGCTGGCCATCCAGCGTGGTCAGGTAATGGCCATCCAGGCTATCGGCTAGCAGAAAACTGGGTAATAAACAGAGCACAAGGGTGAGCAGCGCGCGCGGCATGAGTGTTCCTTAGGCAATTGGCTGACAGAAGATTAGCAACGGATGCTTGACCTGGGGGCCGCCCCGCACTTGCAGACTGGTGACGCAGCTTAATAGAGGAGCGTTGCCATGACCCGTGAACAAGCCTTCTGGCAGGAATACCAACTGTCCCGCGCCCAGCGCGGTATTGATCCGGCAGCCGAGCTGCGCCATCTGGAGCGGGCGCATATTCTCGGTCAGCGTTATTTCAGCGAACACCTGCGCAGCCACCTGTGGATGCTTGCCTGGGCTTGGCGCCAGCGTGATTGGGCCGAGGGCCTGGCACAACTGCTGCGCATTCCCGGTAGCCTGGGGTCGTTGCTGGGGCTGTTTCCCTTGGGAAATCCGGGCACACGGCGCGTCGGCCCGCTGACCCCGCAGGCTGTGCCCGAGGATCTGCAAGCGCTGCTCAAGTAGCCTGCGCGGGCAACGTCGCGCTATCGCAAACGCGGCGGATCAGGGCAAGATAGAGCCATTCCGATCAGCCAGGAAGGTGCCTTGTGAACCCTTGTTCCGATGACTTTATTGTCGCCAACACCGCTGAAGAAGCAGTGGATCGTCTGGCCGCCTTGCACCTGCAGGCGACCACGGGCTTGAGTCAGGCGCTTAAGCGCTACCTGAAAGAGCGCGTCAAACCAGATGCCGCTCAGCAGTGCCAGTTCCGCTACCCCGAGTTGCGTCTGGTTTACCTGTGTCAGGGCGAAGTGCCGACCACCGTGCGTGCCTACGCCAAGGTGCAGGTGCCCGGCACTTACAGCGTCACCGTCACGCACCCGGCGGCGTTCCGCAAATACCTGCTGGAGCAGTTACGGCCACTGATGAACGACTTCACCGTGCGCGTGGAAGTGGGCATCAGCCAGCAGAACATTCCTTATCCGTACGTGGTCGAGCAGGGCGATGAGCTGGCCGGCTCCGGGGTAACCGCCGCTGAGTTGGCGCGGGTATTCCCCAGCACTGATCTGTCCGCCGCCACCGACGGTACAGCCGATGGCCTGTACGACTGGGAAAACACCGATCCGCTGCCGCTGGCGCTGTTCGACGCGGCAAGGGTGGATTTCTCCCTGCGCCGTTTGGTGCATTACACCGGCAGCGACTGGCGGCATGTACAGCCGTGGATTCTGCTGACCAACTACCATCGCTACGTCGACCAATTTATCCGCCATGGTCTGGACATGTTGGTCGGTGAGTCGCGCTTCAACCGCATGGTGCTGCCGGGCAACGTGGTGATCGAGCGCGGCATGGCCGAAGGCGAGATGCAGGCGATTATCGAAAACGTCATCTGGCACCGTTACCAGATGCCGGCCTACCACCTGCAGGCCGAGGACGGCCATGGCATCACTCTGGTCAACATCGGCGTCGGCCCATCCAACGCGAAGAACATCACCGATCACCTGGCCGTGCTGCGTCCGCACTGCTGGCTGATGATCGGCCACTGCGGCGGCCTGCGTCAGTCGCAGACCATCGGCGACTACGTGCTGGCTCACGCCTATATGCGCCGCGATGGCATTCTCGACCGCGTGCTGCCGCCAAACATTCCGCTGCCGGCCCTGGCCGAGGTGCAGCAGGCGCTGCAGGAAGCGGCCAAGCTGGTGACCGGTGAAGAGGGAGATGAGCTGAAGAAGCGCCTGCGTACCGGCACCGTGCTGACCTACGACGACCGCAACTGGGAACTGCGCTGGGCCCAGGAGCGGCCGTTGATCAATCTCTCCCGCGCGGTGGCCGTGGACATGGAAAGCGGCACCATCGCCGCGCAAGGTTATCGCCTGCGCGTGCCCTACGGCACGCTGCTGTGCGTGTCCGACAAGCCGCTGCACAGCGAGATCAAACTGCCGGGTGCGGCCGGTGCCTTCTATGAGCGCGCCGTGACCCAGCACCTGCATATCGGCATCACCGCGCTGGAACTGATGCGCAGCCAGCTCAACTCGCTGCACTCGCGCAAGCTGCGCAGCTTTGATGAGCCGCCGTTCCGCTAACGCATCAAGCGAGGCGCAGGTGCAGAATCGGGAAAGGCCGCCCGCCGCCATCCAGCGGTGAGCGGCCTGCGACTGCGAAGCCCTGGCTCAGGTAGAAACCCAGCGCCTTGGGGTTCTGTTCATTGACGTCGACCTGGTTCGCGCCGAGGCGCGTCACTGCGTCGTTGAGCAGGGCCCTGCCGATACCCATGCCGTGGTGCTGTGGGTCAACGAACAGCATCTCGACCTTGCCCTCGGCATAGCCGAGAAAACCGGCGATCGTGCCATCGTCGCCACGCATGCAACTGAGCTGAACCTGGGGGAAGTACTGCTCGATCAACAGGGGTTTGAGCAGCTGAATATCGTGCTCTTCGAGAAAGTCATGGGTGGCGCGTACGGCCGCTTCCCACACTTCAAGCAAACGCGGGAAGTCGGTGGCGCGGGGGGGGTCGATTGGGTGCGGCATGTGTGGCTCAGCGGCGGTGAAAAAGGGGCAAATCATGCAGCTGATTTGCCCCCGCTGTCACTTGCTGGCGTCCAGCACCACTCGGTAGCGCGCTTTGCCGGCACGCAGGTGGTCAATGGCGTCGTTGACCTTGCTCATGGGGAAGTGCTCGACCTGCGGCACGATCTGGTGACGGGCGCAGAACTCCAACATGGTCGCCATATTCGCCGGTGAGCCAACCGGTGAGCCAGACAGGCTCTTCTGCTTGGGGATCAGGTTGAACACATGCACAGGTATCGCGCTGGGCACGATGCCGACAAAGTGCAGCCGGCCTTTGCCCTTCAGCGTGCCGAGCATGGCGTTCCAGTCCAGGTCGGCGCTGGCGGTGACCAGCAGGAAGTCCAGGCTGCCGGCAATGGCCTTGAGTGCCGCGCTGTCGGTCGAGGCCACCACCTTGTGTGCGCCCAGGCGTTTGGCTTCTTCCTGTTTGCTCAATGACGAGGTGAAAGCGGTGACTTCGCAGCCCCAGGCATTGAGGAAACCCAGCGCCAGGTGACCGAGGCCGCCGATACCGACCACGCCGACCTTGTCAGTCGGTTTAACGTTGAAATCCAGCAGCGGGCTAAACACCGTGGAGCCGGCGCAGAACAGTGGGCCGACCAGTGCTGGATCAAGGCCGTCAGGCAGCGCTACCGCCCAGGCCCAGTGGCTGCGCAGGCGGTCGGCGAAACCGCCGTTGCTGCCGACAATGGTTGGTTTTACCGTGCCGCAGAGTTGATGCGAGCCTTCCATGCACGAGCTGCAATGCATGCAGCTGCCCTTGTACCAGCCGATGCCGACTCGCTGGCCGAGCTTCAGGCCACGGGCCTGCGCACCGAGGCGCACCACGGTGCCGACTACTTCATGGCCGGGGATAAAGGGGTAGCGCGCATTGCCCCATTCGTTGTCGATCATCGACTGGTCGGAATGGCAGATGCCGCAGTATTCCACAGCCACTTCGACCTCTTCGGCGCCGAGCGGGCCGGGGTCATAACTGTGCGGTTCGAGGGGCGCGCCGGGGGCTTTGGCAGCCCAGCCGGTAAAGGTATCGACGACGGATTCGGACGAACTCATAACAATGGCCTCGGGACGGGAAACACAACCCATCCAGCATAGCCCGCTACGCCGCTGCAGGCTGCGCGGATCACTCAGTCTGATAGTCCAACCGTGGCCTCGGTTACACTGGCCGCCTCGTCACCTGTTACTGGATCACCTATGTCGCGCCCATCTCGCCCTGCGTCCTCTCGCCTGCACAGTGGCAAATCTGCCGTGCGCCGCGTGGCCAAGGCGCCACCCGCCGAGCCGCGTTTGCTGGTGCTGAACAAGCCGTTCGATGTGCTGACTCAATTCAATGACGAGCAGGGCCGCGCCACTCTCAAGGATTTTGTCGATGTACCCGGCGTCTATCCGGCTGGTCGGCTGGATCGTGATAGCGAAGGCTTGCTGCTGCTGACCAACGACGGCGGCCTGCAGGCACGCATCGCCGATCCCAAGCACAAGCTGGCGAAAACCTATTGGGTGCAGGTAGAGGGCGAACCGAACGACGTGCAATTGCAGCAGCTGCGCGACGGCGTGCAGTTGAATGACGGCCCAACCCTGCCGGCCGAAGCCCGATTACTGGATGAGCCGCAGTTGTGGGAGCGCACCCCGCCGGTGCGCTTTCGCAAAAGCATCCCGACGGCGTGGCTGGAGCTGGTGATTCGCGAGGGGCGCAACCGTCAGGTGCGGCGCATGACGGCGGCTGTGGGGCTGCCGACGCTGCGCCTGGTGCGCGTGCGGATCGGCCCGTTCAGTCTGGATGATTTACAGCCGGGGCAGTGGCGCGAAGTGCCGGCCCGGCTGGGTTGATCAGTAACCAGCCTTGATCACGGCGATGCCTTTATCCAGCACCTCATTCCAGGCGTTGCGGGTTTCGTTGCAGTACTGCTGATCATGCTCGCCGATGGTTTGTAGCAGCGCGTGCTGCCACAGCACATACAGCTCTGGGCGAATGTCCATGGCGGCGCGGGAGTGGCTGCAGCCCAGGGCGCGCAGCTTGGTGTCAGGCATGCCGCGGGCATGCATCACCAGGTTGAGAATGCCCTGACGCAGCAGGAGCTTTTGTCCGTTCATCTCGGTATTGGCGAACTTCTCGCGCACCTCGGGTGAGCTGGCGAGGAAGTGCCGGTAAAAGCTGTCGAAAAAATCAGGGCTGGCGCAGCAGCGGCCATAGCTCTGCATCACCCGGTCGGAAGGGGACATGAATGCTCCTGGAGGAAGGCGGAAAGGCGCATTCTAGAGCAGTTTGCTGCGGCTTGGTGTGCAGTGGTCGGTGCGGGGCAGCTTTCTAGCCGTGGATGCCGCGACTTGCTTCGATGATGTAGGTGATGACTGGTTTGGCCAGAAAGGCGAACAGGCACAGGCCCAGGCCGAGGAACAGGATGGCGGTACCCAAACGGCCGGCTTTGGAGGTTTTCGCCAGGTCCCAGATGATGAAGAACATAAACACCATCAACCCGCCGACCAGCGCGTACATCATCAACGATTCGAACTGTTCGGTTTCCATTCGGGCCTCGTGAACCTGCAGGTGCTCGGCTGGGTGCCGACCAGCGCTATGCGAGGCGCATGAAAGGAAGGCCGTCGCACAGAGGCCGCGATTATACGCACCATCGGCGGCTCTGCCAGCCGACCACTGCCAAGGTGCGGCGATCAGCCGCGCAGGTGCTGTAACGGCAGCTGAGTGCTGGAGAGAATCTGTTGCAGCACAAAGCTGGAGCGTACGCTGGAAACACCCTCGATGCGGGTCAAGGTACCCAGTAGCAGTTTCTGGTAATGATCCATGTCCGGCACCACCACCTTGAGCTGGTAGTCCGCGTCCATCCCTGTCACCAGGCAGCATTCCAGCACTTGCGGGCATTTGCGGATTTCTTCCTGAAAATGCTCAAAGCGTTCCGGGGTGTGCTTGTCCATGCCGATCAGCACGTAGGCGGTCAGCGTCAGGCCGAGCTGTTTACGGTCGAGCAGGGCGACCTGGCCGAGGATGTAGCCATCGTCTTCGAGCTGTTTGACCCGCCGCGAGCAAGGGGAGGGCGACAGGCCGATGCGTTCGGCCAGGTCCTGGTTGGACAGGGTGGCGTCGCGCTGCAATTCAGCGAGGATATTCAGGTCGTAACGATCAAGTCTGTTCATCTTTATCCTGCTTTCGTTATTCGGTTGTGCAGGATGATGCGCTTGTGGTGATTAATTGCGCAAGTGGTGGGTATTTCAGCAATGTTCGCAATCTTTCACTGCGTCGGCAGGCGTAAGCTTTACCTCAATTTCAAGGCCCGGACGACACGTCCAGCCGCCTCGCCCAATCAGGTGAGCGGTCGCCGCCGATCCAACCGGATCGTCACGGCACCCGGGTTCGCACTGCCCAACCAGGTAGGCGAAGAAAAGGCGTTACCATCGCCACAATGACGGACACGCAAAAAAGGGGAAGGCCTGCAGGCCTTCCCCTTTTTTGTGCCCGCTGTCTTCGGCTGCGCGACGCTAAACCTGGTGCCAGGCGACTCCTGTTACCTGCTCGCTACCTTCAAGAGACCGCTGCTGGCGGTGCCGCATTACTCGGGTCGGCGTGTACCAGTACCTCGGCGCGGGGGAACTCGCTGCGGATCGCCGCTTCAACCTGATCGCACAGGCCGTGGGCATGCTGCAGGCTCAACTCGCCCGGCAGCTCCACATGCAGCTGAACGAACCAGCGGGTGCCGGAGAGCCGCGTGCGCAAGTCATGCACGCCCAGCACGCCGGGCACGGCGCAGGCCAGGCTGTGCATCTGTGCGCTGATCTGCGGGTCGAGCTCCTGATCCATCAGCACGGTGGCGGCTTCGCGGACGATGCTGATGGCGCTCCAGAAGATATACAGCGCAATGCCGATACCGAAGATGGCGTCCAGCTGCGGCCAGCCGTAACTGGCCAGCAGCAATGCCAGGAGGATGCTGCTGTTGAGTAACAGGTCCGAGCGGTAGTGCAGCGAATCGGCGCGAATCGCGGTGGAGCCGGTCAGTTTCACCACATGGTTCTGAAACATCAGCAGGGCGATGGTGATTGCCAGCGACAGTAGCATCACCGCGATGCCCAAGGCCGGCGCACCAATCGGTTCGGGATTGAGTAGGCGGTCGATGGCGTGACTGCCGACTAAGATCGCGCTGGCGCCGATAAACAGCGCCTGGCCCAGGCCAGCTAGGGCTTCGGCCTTACCGTGACCGTAGCGGTGATCCTCATCGGCCGGGCGCAGGGCGTAGTGCACGGCGATCAGGTTGAGCAGCGAAGCGGCGCCATCAAGCAGCGAGTCGGTCAGCCCCGCCAGCAGGCTGACCGAGCCGCTGAGCCACCAGGCAATGGCTTTGGCCAGTGCCAGCGTAAGTGCCGCCGCCAGTGCGGCGAAGGTCGCCAGGCGCATCAGGCGGGCGTGTTGCGGTTGTATGTTCACGGGCTATCCAGAATGGGGCGAGTTCTGCCAAGGCTAGCGCTAAATAACAAAAACCCGTCGGAAAACGGGCTTTTAGTTTGGGCTTGCTGGTGCCGGGCTTAGGCTGCTGGGCGCAGACCATAGGCTGCCAGTTGCTCGGCACTGCCGCTGTGCTGAATCAGGCGCGGGTCATCAAGCGGCAGGCTGTGGCCCGTTTGCACTTCGATCAGTGCCTTGAGCTTGATCGGATCGACCTTGCCGTCAGCATCCACCACATTCTGCAGGTCTTGCGGGTCAACTTGCGAGGTCAGGCCGCCCGGTAGGTAGATCGCGCCGGTGGCGAAGTCGATACCAAAGGCGATCAGTCCTGGGATCACATAGAACAGGATGCCGATAGCGTTGAGCCCAGCGACCATGGGGTCGATGCGGCCTTCGATCTGGCCGCGGCGATCCGGGAAGAACAGGGTGCCGCAGGCGGTCAGTTGGGTGAGCAACGCGGCGACGATAAGGCCACCGATAACGCGGGTTTGGGTGCGCATTGAACATCTCCATGGAAAAAGTGGCGCAACTATACCAATGCCTGTATTGCAATGCCGCTGCGTCAGGCGCTGCCAGCGCTATTTCGCGCAGCCATACCTAACACTCAGACAGCGCCAATGCTCTACAGGTTCGCCGTTATAATCCCGCGCCTTGAATGGAGCCCGCATGAATTCCCTGCCAATCGATGTGCTGCTGCCTGAGCTGTGTCAGGCCCTTGCCCTGCGTGACGAAGCGGTGCTCGAAGCGCCGCCCGGTGCCGGCAAGACCACCCGCGTGCCGCTGGCGCTGCTGACCCAGCCCTGGCTGGCCGGGCAGACCATCATCATGCTTGAGCCTCGGCGGTTGGCGGCGCGCGCTGCGGCCGAGCGCCTGGCCAGTGAGCTGGGTGAGGCGGTGGGGGAAACCGTCGGTTATCGCATCCGCCTGGACAGCAAGGTCGGCCCGCGCACCCGTATCGAAGTGGTCACCGAAGGCATTCTGGCGCGGCGGCTGCAGGACGACCCGGCGCTGGAAGGCGTCGGTCTGGTGATCTTCGATGAATTTCATGAGCGCAGTCTGGATGCGGACCTGGCGCTGGCGCTGTGCCTGAATGGTCGAGCGATGTTTCGTGGTGCGGACTCCGGCGAACTGCCGCTCAAGGTGCTGCTGATGTCGGCAACCCTTGAAGGTGAGCGGTTGGCGGGCCTGCTCGGCGATGCGCCGGTGCTGCGCAGCGAAGGGCGGATGTTCCCCGTGGATATCCGCTGGGGCGCGCCCTGGCAGGCGGGCGAGTGGGTCGAGCCGAAAGTGCTGCAGACCATCCTGCAGGCGCTGGCCGATGAACCGGGCAGCCTGCTGGTGTTTCTACCGGGGCAGGCGGAGATTCGCCGGGTCAACGAACAACTGGCAGAGTCCCTGGCCGGGCGTCGCGACATTCTGCTCTGCCCGCTGCATGGCGAACTGGATCTTAGCGCCCAGCGCGCGGCCATCGAGCCGGCATCACCGGGCCTGCGCAAGGTGGTGCTGGCGACCAACATCGCCGAAACCAGCCTGACCATCGATGGCGTGCGGGTGGTTATTGATGCCGGTCTTGCGCGGGTACCGCGCTTTGACCCGAACAGTGGCATGACCCGCCTGGACACCCAGCGTATTTCCCGCGCCTCGGCCACTCAGCGCAGCGGGCGGGCTGGGCGCTTGCAACCGGGCGTCTGTTATCGGCTGTGGTCGCAGGCGCAGCATGAGCAATTGGCGGCCTACGGCACGGCGGAGATGCTCCAGGCCGACCTCGCCGGCCTGGCCTTGCAGCTGGTGCGCTGGGGCGTGCAGCCGGCCGAACTGGTTTGGCTTGATCCGCCGCCGGCGGCGGCCTATGCCCAGGCTTTGGAGCTATTGGAGCGGCTGGGCGCGGTGGATGCTCAAGGCAAATTGACCGCTCACGGTCAGGCCATGGCTGAACTGCCGACTCATCCGCGTATCGCCCATCTACTGCTGCGTGGTCAGGAGTTGGGTTTGGGTGCCCTCGCTTGCGACCTGGCAGCCTTGCTCGGTGAACGCGACATTCTGCGTGGCGCGGGCGCTGATCTGCACAGCCGATTGGCCTTGCTGGCGGGTGAGTCACGCGGCGCGCGCGGCAGTCAGGGCGGGGTGCAGCGCGCCCGGCAACTGGCCCGGCAGTTTCAGGGGTACCTCAAGCGCCGGCCCAGCCCGCAGGCAGTCAGCGATCCCGAGCATCCGCGCTGGCTGGGCGCGTTGCTGGCGTTTGCCTACCCGGATCGCATCGCTCAGCAGCGGCGTGACGGCGGCGCGGAATACCGTTTGGCCAACGGCCGGGCGGCGCTGTTTACCGAAGTCGATGGCCTGATGAAACACAGCTGGCTGGTGGTGGCGGATCTGGGCAGCCGCCAGGGGCAGCGTGAAGAGCGCATCTACCTGGCCGCTGAGCTGGAACCAAAGCTATTCGAGGGGGTGCTGGCTGAGCAGGTCAGCAACCTGGACGTGCTGGATTGGGATGAACGCGAAGGCGCCCTGCGCGCCGAACGCCAGCGCAAGGTCGGTGAGCTGGTGTTGTCGCGAGAGCCGCTGACCGGGCTCGATGCGCAACAGCGCAGTCGCGCCATGCTCGGCCTGGTACGGCGCAAGGGCCTGGCGCTGCTGCCCTGGACGCCGGAGTTACGCCAATGGCAGGCGCGGGTGGCGTTGCTGCGCACGCTGGACTTGGCCAGCAAAGACGCCAGTGAATGGCCGGATGTCAGTGATGCTGCCTTGCTGGCGACGCTGGAGAGCTGGCTGCAGCCCTATCTGGATAACGTCACCCGGCTCAGCCATTTCGCCAACCTGGATTTACCCAGCCTGCTGCTCAATCTGCTGCCCTGGCCGCTGCCGCAACGTCTGGATGAGTTGGCGCCACGCAGCGTGCAGGTGCCTTCTGGTTCGCGCATCAGTCTGGATTACAGCGAGCAGCCGCCGGTGTTGGCGGTGCGTTTACAGGAGCTGTTCGGTCTGGCCGATACGCCACGCATTGCCGGCGGTCGCCAGGTGGTCAAGTTGCACCTGCTGTCGCCGGCGAGGCGGCCAGTGCAGGTGACTCAGGATCTGGCCAACTTCTGGCGCAGCACCTATGCCGAGGTGAAGAAAGACCTCAAGGGCAGGTACCCGAAACACTACTGGCCGGATGATCCGCTGATCGCCGAGCCCACCGCGCGGGCCAAGCCGCGTAAGTAGGCTGAGAACCTACTTACGATCTTGCGAGCTAGAGTCCTGCAAGGCGAAAACAGGCGAGGAAGCGGAGTGTACGAGCTGTACACGAGCATTCCGAGCCTGTTTTTAACGTAGCGGGGCCGACGCGCAGCAGATTGAAAGCAGGTTCTTAAGGCAGGCGCAGGTCTTCGCCAGCAGCCTGCAGCTCGGCATAGGCACGATCCAGTGCATCGCGCAGGGCTTCAGCGCCGGGGGCTTTATTGGACACAATCAGCTTCAGCGGGATGCGCTGCAGCTCCACATACGGCAGCTCGTACATGCCCAGGCGTCTGCGTGCCTGTTCTACCGGCGTTTGGTAGTCGAGCAGAAAATCCCCGCGGCGGCGCTGGAGCATTTCCAGGGCGGCGGTATGGGTGCCAGTGCGGTGTTGCTCTACGGCGAGCTGCGGGTCATTGAGCATTTCGTTGACCGGCTGCCAGTAGGTGTAGCCGCTGATCATGATCACCCCACGGCCTTTGAGGTCGTCGGGCAGGCGCGGCATCAGGGTGTCCCGGCGGAAATACAGGTTGAGCACGATCTCGCCCAGCAGGGTATTGGTTTCCAGGGTGTGTGCGCGCAGTTCGATTTTGCCCGGTGCGCCTGGCCAGACCTGCACGCTGCCATCCTGCAGGGCGTTGTACAGTCGCGCGCTAGGGTAGGAACGCAGTTGGGGGCGGTAGCCCGCATGCTCCAGCAGGCGCTTGCTCAGCTGCAGCATGGCGCCCGTCGAGCGGCCCTGACTGTCGGTGTAGGAATAGGGGGGGAATTCGTAATAACCCACCTGCACCAATGGTCGCTGATCATCGGCGGGAGCGGCGAGGCTGGTGCTGCAGTACAGGGCTGCAGCCAGCGCGAGGAAAAGGAATCGTGGCATCAAATGGGTACGTACTGCGGCTATCTGCCGTCTTTTCGTTATAAAAGTGTCACATTGGGCGAGCATGGCTAACTGCCAGCAGTTTTGTCCAGTGGCTTGCTGAAAAAGCTTAGTCGAGCGTCGGCAGCAGCAGGCGGGCGAGCACCGGCAGGTGGTCGGAAATGCCTAGGCTGTCGTGCTGGCGTACCTGGCTGTCGAGTAGCGTCAGCTGTGGGCTGTGAAACAGGTAGTCGAGGGTACGATCCGGGCCGGTCACTGCTGGATCGTTGGGGTAATGGGTATACCAGCGCGCCTGTTCATCACCGTTGGCCTGCTCCAGGCTGGGCACCATCGGGTAGCGTTCAGCCAGTTGCTGCAGTTCACTGGCAGGGCTGTACCAGCTGCGTTGGTTCTCGGGCAGATGTTGGTACTGGCCGGGCGGCAGCAGATTGAAGTCGCCGCCAATGAGCCAGGGTATGCCGTCGGCCTGCAGTTGGTCGAGCAGGCTGCTGGTCATGGCCACCTGGCGCTGCATGGTGTCATTGCCCTGGGCGAAGGCATCCAGATGAGTGTTGATGGCGACCAGTTCGCCACCGCCACGCACGGGCAGGTGACTGACCAAGAGGGCACGCTTGAGGTTGAACTGGCGGCTGATCAGGTTAGCGGGCATCAGCGGCAGTTGCAGGCGTTCGGCACGGGCGATCTGAAAGCGGCTGAGGGTGCCCAGTTGCATGCCGACACTGCCGAGAATCTGCGGATGCGGCACAAATGCGGCCTTCCAGTAATAGGCCTGGCTGCTGCATGGATAGAGGTCGCTCAGGCGCTCGTGCAGTAGCGCCAACTGGTTCTGGTAATCGGTGGCCTTGGCGCCGTTGTGCAGCTCCTGCAGCAGCACGATATCGGGCTGTTCATCACGCAGGATGCGGGCAACTTCATCCAGGGTGAACGCGAGGTCTTCTGCGCTGGGGCGCTTGTCGGGACCGCTGTCGTCCGCCAGGTCATACCAGAACACATAGCGTTTGCCGGCCAGGTATTGGATGTTCCAGGTCATGACTTTCAGGGCTTGGCCCGGTTGCAGCTGTGGCGCGCTGGTCTGGCAGCTCACCGGGGCGGCTTCGCGGGCGGCTGGGTGCCAGGTCAGGCTGTAGATCAGCGCGGTCAGCACGCAGAGCAGGCTGGCCAGGCTAAGCAGGGAGAGGCGCAGAAGTCGGGGCAGGGGCATAAACAGGCTCGCCGGCGGGTGGACTATGCTGAGGGAGCATACCGGAGAAGCGTGGTGATGCCGATGTTGCGGCGCCTTACCGGGTGCTCCAGGAGGTCATATGAATAGCCCAACGATTGCCCAACGTAGCCCCTATACGGTTGCGGTCACTGCCGGCAACGACTACTTCTGGTGCCGCTGCGGACTGAGTGCCGCACAGCCTTTCTGTGACGGCAAGCATAAAGGCAGCGGTTTTACCCCACTCAAGTATCACGCCGACGAGGATGCCACCCTGTACTTCTGTGGCTGCAAACACACCCAGACACCGCCCTGTTGCGATGGCAGCCATAACAGGTTGTAGTAACAGCTGTTTGCAGTAACAGGGTCGGAGACAGGTTATGTACCGCAAGGTGTTCGCCAACAAGGTATTCGACCGTAAGGTTGTGGTGATTACGGGCGGCTGCGCCGGTATTGGCCGGGCGCTGGCGATGCGCTTGGCGCAGGCGGGGGCGCGGCTGGTGATTTTCGATTTGCAACAGCAGGCGCTCGACAGCCTGGTGCAGCACCTGGCCGATCACCACAACGCCGAGGCCCTCGGTGTGCTTTGCGATGTGGCCGATGCCGCGGCAGTTGAGCGAGCGATGGCGCTGACCGTCGAACGCTTTGGCGGTATCGATGTGCTGGTCAACAACGCGGGTATTACCCATCGCAGCAGTTTTGCCGACACCGAACTGGCGGTGTTTCAGCGGATCATGGCGGTCAACTATTTTGGCGCACTGCACTGCACCAAGGCCGCACTGCCGAGCCTGATCGCTCGCAGTGGGCAGATCATCGTGCTCAGCTCGCTGTCAGGCTTTGCGCCGCTGCTGTATCGCAGCGCCTACAACTCCAGCAAGCATGCCCTGCATGGGTTGTTTGAAACCCTGCGCTACGAGCTGAAAGGCTCCGGGGTCAATGTGATGCTGGTGTGCCCCGGCTTTACCGCCACCGACCTGCGCAAGAATGCCCTGGTTGGCGATGGCTCGGTGGCCGCGCAGCCGCCCCTGGCGATGGGCAAGGTGGCCTCGCCACAGGATGTCGCCGAGGCGATCTACCATGGCGCCTTGAAGCGTCGTCGGCTGCTGGTGCTGTCGAATGTCGACTGGCGCGCGCGGGTGCTGGCGCGGTTTTTCCCGCGGGTATTCGAGCGGGTGCTGTTGCCGCGTCTGTCCGGCTTGAAGCCGCAGCGTGCAGGACGTTCCTGATGCGTCGCGCATGGCTTGCTCTGCTGCTGTTGCTCGGTGCGCCGCTGCAGGCCGAGGAGCCGCCTGCGCTGTTGGTGATGACTGATATCTGGCCGCCGTTTCGTATGCAGGAGGGCGATGGCGCGCTGAGCGGGTTGGATATCGACTTGCTCGATCAGCTCAGCCAGCGCACCGGGCTGCGCTTCGAGGTGCAGCGCGCACCTTGGGCGCGTGGCCTGGCGGCGCTGCAGAACGGCAAGGCCGACTTGATGACCGGGCTGGCGAAAACCCCTGAGCGGGAAAGCTATATCCATTACCTGCCGCAGCCGTACTACGCCTGTGCGCCGCGCTTTTATGCAGCGCCCGCGCAGGCCAAGGCGCTGCAGAGCTATAGCCAGTTGGCCAGTCTGACGATTGGCCATGTGCTGGAGTCTGCGTACTTCGAACCGTTCGACTCAGATCAGCAACTGCGCAAAACCGCGGTCAATACGGAAAACCAGTTGCTGGAAATGCTGGTGCGTGGCCGCCTGCAAGCGGTGATCGGCACCGATTGCCAGGTCGACTATGAGTTGCGTGATGCGCGCTGGAATGGCCGTATCGCCAAGGCGGTGTTTCAGCCCGAGGCGCGTACCGATTTGTATATCGGCTTCTCTCGCCAGCGCGCCTTGCAGGCAGAATATCAGCAGGTAAGCGAGGCCTTGGCGCAGATGCAGGCCGAAGGCTGGATCGCCAAGACGGCGCAGCGTTATCAGTCCGCCGCGCCCTGAGCTTCACCGCCTCAGCCATCAGTGCTCGTGTGGCTCGATATATACCTCGTAGATCATTTCCAGATCCCAGAATGCCGCCTCGATCTTGTGCCCATCCAGATCGCGGACAAAGCAGCCGTAATAGGGCTCGCCATATTCTGCGCGGGGGCCGGGGGCGCCTTCGTCGCTGGCCCCAGCTTCCAGTGCTGCCTGGTAGAAATCGTGCACGGCGGCCCTGTTCAACGCGACAAAGCCAAAGTGGCTGCCATTGCCGATGCTTGCCGGTTTACCGTTGATTGGCGTCTGTACCCAGAACTCCGGGTATTCGCGGCCATAGGCGACTGCGCCAGGGTGGGCGAGTACGCGCTTGCAGCCGAGGGTGGCGAGAACCTGATCGTAGAAGGCGGTGGCCTTGTCGAATTGATTGGTGCCGATGGAGATATGCGAAAGGATGCTTGGGTTGGCGTCAGCCATGGCTCTGTCCTCCTTGGGTGTCGCTGGCGTTCACTCGACTTCGGGCTGGGCGCTGCGCAGCATAAATAGACGAAACAGCACTACGCTTGAGAATAGTTGTAAAAAGCGACTTGCGCAGTCCAGCAGTAGGCTGGTCAGGGCGTTGTCGGCCAAGACCTCGTTGGAGTGACTCCAGCCGTCGAGCAGCCACAGCGGCAGCATGACAATCAGGATGCAACCGAGCATGGGCCAGAAGTAACCGCTGCTCAGTTGGAAGCTCTCGTGCAGCGCCTTCATCGGGCTCAGACCGCGCAACACCAGCAGGTACTCGGCAAACGCCAGTTTGACCATCAGCCAGATTCCCGGCAGCACGAACAGCGAAGCGCCGAGCAGAATCACCAACGTATTGAGGCCCGCCAGCAGAGCGAAACTTGGCCACAGCCGTAGGCTGGCGGCCAGCAGATCGCGGGCGCGCGGCTGCAGGCCTTGGCTGCGTGCATCGAGAAACAGAATCAGCGCTGCGCTATATAACGGGTAGAACAGCAAACCGGCGAGCAGGCGCCAGAGGGTGGCGGATTCAGCGGCCACCAGGTTGGTGACCTGTTGCAGCAACAAGCCTTCGAGCACGATCAACGGCAGGCACAGGCGGGCAATCGCCGCCAGGTTGTGGCTGAAGAAATACCAGGAGTCGCGCAAAGCGGAGAGCATATTCATGGGGCTGGTCGTACTCAAATTCAGGCTCGCACTCTAGCTAATCCTGCTTGTCGCACCCAGTAACGCGGCAAACAGATCGGTGCTGGTAAGTACCTCGGCATACTCATCGCGCAAGTTCGCCATGGCCATGGCGTGCACCTCATCGGCACTGCGTAGCTGTCCGTAATAGTCGCTCTTGGCGAAGGTGTAGCAGGCATCCACCACCACTTGGGTGATAAAGCCCAGATTGCTGGCGCTGCGTGCGGTGGCTTCGACTGAGTTCTCACTGGCCACCCCGACTATGACCAGGCGGCGGATCGCGCGAGCATGTAGCCAGCGCTCAAGGCCGCTATGGGTAAATGCGTCGGTGACGTTCTTTTCGAACACCTGCTCGGTTGCCCGTGGTGCCAATGCCGGTTGAAAGAGGGCGCCACTTTGCCCCGGGGCAAACTCCGAGTCGGTCTGACGGGAAATATGGCGGATATGCACCAGCGGCAGGTCCGCACTGCGCCAGTACTCCAGCAGCTGAGCGATGCAAGCTTCGGCGCCAGGATTGTTACGCGGTGTATGGACGCGCTGGATGCCTTGCTGCATATCGATAATCAGCAGTGCTGGGGTCTCTGGCGTATTGGCGGGGCTTGGATGCATTTCGACCGTCCATGGCTGTTGGCTGGCATACTGCGCGCTGACTTTAACCTGAGGGCTTTCTGCCCGTCAGCCGCATGATGAGGATTACCGGTGAAGAAGATCGCCGTATTCGCCGATGTACAGAACCTCTATTACACCGTGCGCCAGGCCTATGGTTGTCACTTCAACTACGCCGCGCTGTGGGCCGATATCAGTCAGCATGGGCAGATTGTTGAAGCCTACGCTTACGCCATTGATCGCGGTGACCAGAAGCAGCAGCAGTTTCAGCAGATCCTGCGCAACCTCGGTTTTACCGTGAAGCTCAAACCCTTTATCCAGCGCAGCGATGGTTCGGCCAAGGGTGATTGGGATGTCGGCATCACCATCGATATCATGGACGCCGCGCCGCGCGTCGATGAAGTGGTGCTGGCCTCTGGTGATGGCGACTTCGATCTGCTGCTGGACAAGATTCGCAGCAGCCATGGCGTCGATGCCGTGGCCTATGGCGTGCCTGGGCTGACCGCGCAATCACTGGTGCGTGCCGCCAGTCGCTACGTGCCGATCGACGGCGCACTGCTGCTGAGAAACTGATTGATGCTTGCCGACTCCATCGCGGTACTCGACTTTGAAACCACTGGCATGTCGCCGGCCCAGCAGGCGCGTGCCACCGAAATCGGTGTAGTGATCGTCGAGGGTGGGCAGATCGTCGCGCGCTACCAGAGCCTGATGAACAGCGGCGCCTGGGTGCCGCCGTTTATCGAACAGCTCACCGGTATCAGCAACGCCATGCTGCGCACCGCTCCGCCTGCCGCGCAGGTGATGCAGGAAGTGGCAGAGTTTGTTGGTGATCGTCCGCTGCTGGCGCATAACGCCAGTTTTGATCAGAAGTTCTGGGATGCCGAACTTGCGCTGATTCGCCGTCAGCGTGTGCAGCCATTTGCTTGTTCCTTGCTGCTGTCACGCAGACTGCTGCCCATGGCGCCGAGCCATAAGCTGGGCAATCTCAATCAGTGGATCGGCCTGCCTGATACCGGCAAGGCGCACCGGGCGCTGGCCGATGCCGAGATGGCGGCCAATCTGACCTGCTTTATGGCGGCGCTGTTGCGCGAGCGCCACGGCATTGCCGAGATATCCCATGAGCTGCTGTGCAATCTGCAGCGGGTGCCGGCGGCGAAGATGTCGCTGGCGTTGCAGAAAATCCGCGATCACGCATTTGGCTGAAGGCGCTTTATCAGCTTGTTACATCTGCGATCCAAGCTAAGCGCCTGCCTGAATTAAGCTGGGCAGGCACCTATTCGGTGCTCTTTGTCGACAGAGGCACGCAGTATGTTCGGTTTGTTTAAAAGCGATCCCGCCAAGAAACTCCGCAAGCAATACAGTGCCAAGTTGGAAGAGGCGATGCAGGCGCAACGCAATGGTGATATCCGCAGTTATTCCATGCTGACGGAAGAAGCGCAGGCGTTGTGGGCACAGTTGGAGTCATTGGAGCGGGCCAAGTAGCAAGTTGCCAATGCAAGAATGAAAAAGGCTGCCATCCGGCAGCCTTTTTGCGCTTCAGCGGGACTTAGTTCTGCGCCAGCTTCTGCTCGTGTTGGGCGAGCATCCTCTGCGCGTGGGCCACTTCCAGGGCCTCCATGGCGTTGATCGGTTTGATCGCCACTGCGCGCTTGAGGTGTTGTAGGGCTTTGGCCTGTTCGTCGTCGCCGTACACGTAGGTCAGAGCGTTGGCGTATTCGTAGTGGCCGATCGGCAGGTTGTCCTGGGCCTTGAAGCTGCGGCTGAAGTACTTCTCCATATTGTCGGCGCTGACCCCGTAGGTCATGCGGCCGACCATCTTGCCGACCTTGCGGATCACTCCGGCTTCATAGCCACCATAGAGGGCGAGGGCGAAGGGTTGGTTCGGCTGTTTGGCCAGCAGCGCCTTGAGTTCATCGGGGATCTGCGAGGTGTAGCCGCGCTTGAGCACCACCGGCACCGACAGTTCTTCGCCCAGGCGTGCCTTGGCGTAGACGCGGCCGAATTGCGCGACGGTGTCGGCCTGGATCAGCTCGCCGGCCTGGTCGGTGTAGCTGATCACTTCTTCCAGCAACTTATGTTTCTCGGCTTGGTCGGGTACCAGGAACATGGCGTAGATCACCTGGGCGAACATGGCTGGAATTTGTCCGCCAACCCCCAGAGCCAGGCCTTGCTTCTTCGCCTCAGCAAAGTCACCGCGGAACATCAGGCGCCAGACATCCTGCAGTTTGGCGGCATAGACCTCGGCTTCTTCCGGCTTGCCGGTAAAGCCGGTATTGGCCAGTACGGTTTTCTCCAATGCCTGCGGATGAGTGGTGGCCATGGTTACCACCCAGTCGGCGTCGGGAAAGGGGTAGTCGGCGCCGAAACCACGGGTCAGTTGCGGCCAGGCCTGGCGCAGCTTGTCACCTGAATAGTCGTAGGCGCTTTGGTCGTAGGGGAAGGGTTTCCAGTTGTCGGCAGCGACTGCGCTGAAGCTGCAGGCGGCAAGTAAGGCAATAAGTGTGCGGCGCATGGCGATGACCTGATTGTTGTTGTAGGAGTCCCGCAAGGGATGCGCCGATCATAGAGCGCTACTTCCCGCGCCCCACCCATCCAAGGATGAGTTGCGCGGGTTTTCAGTGTGTCCGCTGCCCGCCGTGGCCAGCCTTAAGCATGGCTGTCCTTGTGCTGGAATTGCCGGCGGTACTGGTTGGGTGACAGTTCCGTGTGCTGACGAAACAGGCGGGCGAAGAAGCTGGCATCGTCGTAACCCACTTCGTAGCTGATGGTCTTGATGCTCTTGCGGGTGGCGCTGAGCAGGCCCTTGGCGGTTTCGATGCGCAGGCGCTGCAGGTAATGCAGCGGTTTATCGCCGGTAGCGGTCTGGAAGCGGCGCATAAAGTTGCGGATGCTCATGCCGTGCTCGCGGGCGACATCTTCGAAGCGGAACTTGTCGGCGAAGTGATCTTCCAGCCATTGCTGGATCTGCAGGATGGTCATGTCGTGGTGCAGCTTCTGCCCGCCAAAGCCGATGCGGCCGGGGGCGTAGTTGCGTTGCACTTCATAAAGAATGTCGCGGGCCACACCCTGGGCCACGCTGGCGCCGCAGAAGCGTTCGATCAAGTAGATATACAGGTCACAGGCGGAGGTCACACCGCCGGCGCAATACAGGTTGTCAGCGTCCGACAGGTGTTTTTCCTGGTTTAGCAGTACCTTGGGGAAGCGCTCGGCAAACTCGTTGAAGAAGCGCCAATAGGTGGTCGCTTCCTTACCGTCGAGTAGGCCGGCCTGGGCCATCCAGAACACCCCGGTGGCTTCGCCGCAGATTGCGCTGCCGGCGGCATGACGCTGTTTCAGCCAGCTGAGCACTTGCGGGTGGCGCTGGCACAGGGCGTCGAAGTCATCCCAGAAGGCTGGCAGGATGATCACGTCGGCATCTGCCAGTGCGCCGTCGACCGGGATCAGCACATCACTGAAGCTGCGCACGGGCTTGCCGTCCGGGCTGACTAGATGGATTTCAAAGGTCGGTGTCAGGCCTCGGCCCTGCTGTTTGCCGTAGCGCAGGCTGGCCATGTGAAAGAAGTCTTTGGCCTGCATCAGGGTCGAGGCAAACACACCCTCGGTTGCAAGAATGCTGACGCGGTGCAGCGGCGCTGGTGACGGATTCGGCATATATATTGTTCTTATTAAGGCTAAGTGGTCATGAGCTGGCTGGATCGTCTTATTTTTTGGCGCTTGTGTCCAGTGTGACCAAGCGTTTGCTTGGCTAAAGTCGAGACCACTTTAAAACCGCCCCATCAAGCAGGTGTTGCCATGATTCCCAGAACGATTTTCAGCTCCGAACACGAACAGTTTCGCGACAGCGTGCGCAAGTTCCTTGAGCAGGAAGCCGTGCCTTTTCACCATCAGTGGGAGAAGGATGGCCACATCGATCGTGCGCTGTGGAACAAAGCGGGAGAGGCGGGGATGCTCTGCTCGCATATCCCGGAAGAGTACGGCGGTATGTCGGCAGACTTCCTCTATAGCACTGTGGTGATCGAGGAGGTTGGGCGTCTGGGGCTGACCGGCATCGGCTTCTCGCTGCACTCGGATATCGTTGCACCTTACATCCTGCATTACGGCAGCGAAGCGCAGAAGCAGCACTACCTGCCCAAGCTGGTGTCCGGTGAAATGGTCACTGCCATCGCCATGACCGAACCGGGTGCCGGTTCCGACCTGCAGGGAGTAAAAACCACCGCCGTGCTGGATGGTGACGAGTATGTGATCAACGGTTCGAAGACTTTCATCACCAACGGCTTTCTTGCCGACCTGGTGATCGTGGTGGCCAAGACCGATCCGAAAGCCGGGGCTAAAGGCACCAGCCTGTTTCTGGTCGAGGCCAACACCCCAGGTTTCTCCAAGGGCAAGCGTCTGGAGAAAGTCGGTATGAAGGCTCAGGACACCTCCGAGCTGTTCTTCCAGGATGTGCGCGTGCCCAAGGAAAACCTGCTGGGTCAGGCCGGTATGGGCTTCGCCTATCTGATGCAGGAGCTGCCGCAGGAACGTCTGACCGTTGGTATTGGTGCTCTGGCGTCAGCCGAGGCGGCGCTCAAGTGGACGCTCGAATACACCCGCGAGCGCAAGGCCTTCGGCAAGGCAATTGGTGACTTTCAGAATACCCGCTTCAAATTGGCCGAGATGGCCACAGAGATTCAGGTGGGTCGGGTGTTTGTTGATCGCTGCCTGGAATTGCACCTCAATAAGAAGCTGGATGTGCCGACCGCTGCGATGCTCAAGTACTGGGGTACAGACCTGCAGTGCAAGGTGCTGGATGAGTGTGTGCAGCTGCATGGTGGCTACGGCTATATGTGGGAATACCCGGTGGCGCGTGCCTGGGCCGATGCGCGGGTGCAGCGCATCTACGCTGGCACCAACGAGATCATGAAAGAGATCATCGCCCGCTCGCTGTGATCGAGCGCTGAGTAAAAAGCCCGGCTATTGCCGGGCTTTTTTATGTCGATGGTATTGGTTAGGGGGCAGGGTTGGGCTGGGCTTTGTGAATCGCCTCGATGCCAGCCAGTACCTCGGCGGAGAGTGTCAGTTCGCTGCTGGCCAGGTTGCTGTCCAGCTGCTCCAGGCTGGTCGCGCCAATGATATTGCTGGTGACGAAGGGGTGCGCGGTGACAAAGGCCAGGGCCATCTGCGCGGGATCAAGACCATGCTCGCGCGCCAGGGCGACGTAACGTGCGCAAGCACTTTCAGACTCCGGGTTGGTGTAGCGAGCAAAGCGGCTAAACAGGCTGATGCGCGCATTGGCGGGGCGTGCGCCGTTTGCGTACTTACCGCTGAGCATGCCGAAGGCCAGGGGCGAGTAGGCGAGCAGGCCGCATTGTTCGCGAATTGCCACTTCCGCCAGGCCAACCTCGAAGCTGCGGTTGAGCAGGTTGTAGGGGTTTTGGATCGAGACTGCACGCGGCCAGCCGCGTTGCTCGGCCAGTTGCAGGAATTTCATGGCGCCCCAAGGCGTTTCATTGGACAGGCCAATATGGCGGATCTTGCCGGCCTTGACCTGCTCGTCCAAGGCTTCCAGGGTTTCTTCCAGTGGCGTGAAATCGCTGTCCTGGTGGCGATAACCTAGCTGGCCGAAATAATTGGTTGGGCGTTCCGGCCAGTGCAGCTGGTATAGGTCAATCCAGTCGGTTTGCAGGCGCTTGAGGCTGGCATCCAGTGCCGCAACGATATGCGCACGGTTGTGTTTGAGCTGACCGTCGCGGATATAGCCGATGCCATTGCCAGGGCCGGCGATCTTGCTGGCCAGCACCCAATCGGCACGATCACCGCGCTGCTTGAAGTAGTCACCGATGATTTGTTCGGTCTTGCTGTAGGTTTCGGCGCGTGGCGGTACTGGGTACATCTCGGCGGTATCGATGAAGTTCACCCCGTAGGCCTTGGCGCGTTCGATCTGGGCGATGCCTTCGCTGGCGCTATTCTGCTCACCCCAGGTCATGGTGCCCAGGCACAGGCTGCTGACCTTGAGATCAGTGCGGCCGAGTTGACGGTAATCCATTGCTAGCTCCTTGAGAAAAACGGGTTGGCATAATCGTGTTGAAATTCTCCGCGCAATCTGCATAATTGCGCACCTCTTTCTGCAGTGGAAGTGATGCGCCGCCTGCCGAAGAATCTTGCCGTATTACGGACGCGCTGACCCGAGCCCCCGATAGCGCCTGTTTTCGGCTGCCTTTGACTTGTCAAAGTACGCACTATTCAGTAAGATCCGCCGTCTTATTTATCAGGGCGGCCCCTGAGGCTATAAAGAATGAAAACTTTTACTGCTAAACCGGAAACAGTTAAGCGCGACTGGTTTGTCGTCGACGCTGCAGGTCAGACCCTGGGTCGTCTGGCTACCGAAGTTGCAAGCCGTCTGCGTGGCAAGCACAAGCCTGAATACACTCCGCACGTTGATACTGGTGACTACATCGTCATCATCAACGCTGAGCAGATTCGCGTTACCGGTGCCAAGACCACTGACAAGATGTACTACTCCCACTCAGGTTTCCCGGGCGGCATCAAGTCGATCAACTTCGAAAAGCTGATCGCTAAAGCCCCTGAGCGCGTGATCGAGACCGCGGTTAAAGGCATGCTGCCGAAGAACCCGCTGGGTCGCGACATGTATCGTAAGCTGAAAGTGTATGCGGGCGCTGCTCACCCCCACACTGCTCAGCAGCCCCAAGAACTGAAGTTTTAACGGAATAGTTCATTATGTCGGCGACTCAAAATTACGGCACTGGCCGTCGCAAGACTGCAACCGCTCGCGTTTTCCTGCGTGCGGGCACTGGCAAAATCTCCATCAACAATCGCACTCTTGATGGTTTCTTCGGTCGCGAAACTGCCCGCATGGTAGTTCGTCAGCCGCTGGAACTGGTTGAGATGACCGAGAAGTTCGATATCTTCGTTACCGTAATCGGTGGCGGTGTAAGTGGTCAGGCTGGCGCAATCCGCCACGGCATCACTCGCGCCCTGATGGACTACGACGAAGCTCTGCGTCCTGCACTGCGTAAAGCTGGCTTCGTGACTCGCGACGCCCGTGAAGTTGAGCGTAAGAAGGTTGGTCTGCGTAAGGCGCGTAAGCGTCCGCAGTACTCCAAGCGTTAATTCGCTACCTGCGTTCACAAAAACGCCCAGTTTCCTTTCGGAGCTGGGCGTTTTTTATGGGCGCTTATTTGCTCTGCGGCATCATGCCGCATCCGTGAATGCCCTGATTTGTAAGGGGTTGAGTCCGCTCTGTCAGGGTAATTACCTTGTCAGTAGAGGGGCTTTTCTTTACCATTTGGCAAATTTTTTGCGCGACTCGATTTTTACCTAGTATAGGCCTGACCAACAGGCCATAAAGCTGATGGGAGACGACTGAATGAGCAATGACGGCGTGAATGCAGGCCGGCGTCGCTTTCTGGTAGCGGCCACCTCTGTGGTGGGCGCTGCAGGAGCGGTGGGTGCCGCGGTCCCGTTCGTAGGGTCCTGGTTCCCAAGCGCCAAGGCTAAAGCTGCCGGAGCACCTGTAAAGGTGAACGTCAGCAAGATCGAGCCTGGCCAGCAGATGGTTGCCGAGTGGCGGGGGCAGCCGGTGTTTATCGTGCGCCGTACCGAGGAAATTCTCAGTAACTTGGTGAAAATCGAAGGTCAGCTCGCTGACTTCGACTCCAAGGCCTCCGAGCAGCCGAGTTATGTCGATCCGAAAACCCGTTCGATCAAGCCGGAAGTACTGCTTCTGGTAGGCCTGTGCACCCACCTGGGTTGCGCGCCATCCTTCCGTCCGGAAGTGGCGCCAGCAGACCTCGGTGCTGATTGGGTCGGTGGCTATTTCTGCCCATGCCACGGTTCACGCTACGACCTCGCAGGTCGCGTGTACAAGGCTCAGCCTGCACCCTTGAACCTGCCAGTGCCGCCGCACACATACGAGTCGGATGATGTGATCATCATCGGTGTGGATCAGGAGCAAGCATGATGAGTAAATTCATGGAATGGGTCGATGCGCGCTTTCCCGCGACCAAGATGTGGGAAGACCATCTGTCCAAGTACTACGCCCCAAAGAACTTCAATTTCTTCTACTTCTTCGGTTCCCTGGCGCTGCTGGTTTTGGTCAATCAGATCGTTACCGGTGTCTGGCTGACCATGAGCTACACCCCGTCGGCTGAACAGGCGTTTGCTTCGGTCGAATACATCATGCGTGATGTGGAGTACGGCTGGATCTTGCGCTACCTGCATTCCACCGGTGCTTCGGCGTTCTTCGTGGTGGTCTACCTGCACATGTTCCGCGGTCTGCTCTACGGCTCCTATCAGAAGCCGCGTGAGTTGGTGTGGATCTTCGGCATGCTGATCTACCTGATGCTGATGGCAGAAGCCTTCATGGGTTACCTGCTGCCATGGGGACAGATGTCCTACTGGGGCGCCCAGGTGATCATCTCGCTGTTCGGTGCCATTCCGGTGATCGGTGCGGACCTGACTCAGTGGATCCGTGGTGACTACCTGATTTCCGGCATTACCCTGAACCGCTTCTTCGCCCTGCACGTTGTGGCGCTGCCGATCGTAATTCTTGGCCTGGTAGTTCTGCACATCCTGGCTCTGCATGAAGTCGGCTCGAACAACCCGGACGGCGTTGATATCAAGAAGAAGAAGGACGAGAACGGCATTCCGCTCGACGGCATCGCCTTCCACCCTTACTACACCGTGAAAGATATCGTCGGTGTTGTGGTGTTCCTGTTTATCTTCTGCTTCGTGATCTTCTTCTTCCCGGAAATGGGTGGTTACTTCCTCGAGAAGCCGAACTTCGAAGCGGCCAACCCGTTCAAGACACCTGAGCACATTGCGCCGGTTTGGTACTTCACGCCGTTCTACGCGATTCTGCGTGCGGTGCCGGACAAGCTGTTGGGTGTAATTGCCATGGGCGCAGCTATCGCTGTGCTGTTCGTGCTGCCGTGGCTGGATCGTAGCCCGGTCAAGTCGATGCGCTACAAGGGCTGGATGAGCAAGGTCTGGTTGCTGATCTTCTGCGTGTCCTTCGTGATTCTCGGTGTGCTGGGTGTACTGGCGCCGACACCAGGCCGTACGTTGCTGTCGCAGGTGTGTACCTTCCTGTACTTCGCGTACTTCATCCTGATGCCGTTCTATACCAAAATCGAGAAGACCAAACCGGTTCCGGAAAGGGTGACTGGCTGATGAAAAAGCTATTTGCTGCACTCGTAATTGCTGCAATGCCAGCCCTTGCTCTTGGCGCTGGTAGTGGTTATCCGCTGGATAAAGTGGAAATCGATCTGACTGACAAAGCGGCTCTGCAGGATGGTGCGCGTACGTTCGCCAACTACTGCATGGGTTGCCACTCGGCGCAATACCAGCGCTATGAGCGTGTTGCTGATGACATTGGCGTTCCGCATGAAGTCATGCTGGAGAATCTGGTGTTCACTGGTGCGAAGATTGGCGAGCACATGAATATCGGTATGAAGCCGGCTGATGCCAAGGCCTGGTTTGGTGCTGCGCCGCCGGATCTGACTCTGGTTGCGCGTGTGCGTGGTAATGACTGGTTGTATACCTACCTGCGTACCTTCTATGACGATCCAGCTCGTCCGCTGGGTGCCAACAACAAGGTCTTCCCGAACGTCGGCATGCCGAACGTGCTGGTAGGTCTGCAGGGTAAGCAGGTGATTGGTTGCAAGCAGGTGCAAGTGGTTGAGGATGGCAAGAAGCTGTTCGATCCGCTGACCGGTACGCCGATCACTCACGAAGCCTGTGACCAGCTGACTGTTGAACCAAAGACTGGCACGCTGAGCACTGAAGAGTTCGACGAGAAGATCCAGAACCTGGTGACTTTTCTCGCGTACTCGGCTAACCCGGTCAAGTTGAAAAGTCAGCGCATCGGTACCTACGTTCTGCTGTATCTTGCCTTCTTCTTCGTATTCGCCTATCTGCTCAAGCGCGAGTACTGGAAGGACGTGCATTAATCCGTTGTATCTCCGCTGTTGACCTGCGCGCCCCTTTGGGCGCGCAGGTCTTTCTGCTTCACATAACTTTATAAGCGAGGAGGACCGCCATGGGCGTGACCAATCGGTTGGCCTGTTACTCCGACCCCGCCGACCACTATTCCCACCGCGTACGCATTGTGCTCGCCGAGAAGGGTGTCAGCGCCGAGATCATTAGTGTCGAAAAGGACCGCTACCCGGCCAAGCTGCTGGAGGTTAACCCCTACGCCAGCCTGCCGACCCTGGTGGATCGCGATTTGGCTCTGTATGAGTCGACTGTGGTGATGGAATACCTGGATGAGCGTTACCCGCATCCGCCGCTGTTGCCGGTGTATCCGGTGGCGCGGGCCAATAGCCGTCTGCTGATCCATCGCATTCAGCGTGACTGGTGCGCGCAGGTGGACCTGATTCTCGACCCGCGCAGCAAAGAGCCGGCCCGTGCCCTGGCGCGCAAAGAGCTGCGCGAGAGTCTAACGGGCGTATCGCCGCTGTTTGCCGACAAAGCGTACTTCCTTAGTGAGGAATTGAGCCTGGTGGATTGCTGTCTGCTGCCGATTCTTTGGCGTTTGCCGATTCTGGGGATAGAGTTGCCAAAGCCGGCTAAGCCTTTGCTGGACTATATGGACCGTCAGTTTGCTCGTGAAGCGTTCCAGGCCAGTCTGTCGCCTGTCGAACGTGATATGCGTTAACCCGAGGAGGTAGTGATGAAGTCGAGTCGTCCTTATCTGGTTCGTGCCCTCTATGAGTGGATCGTGGACAACGACTGCACCCCGCACCTGCTGGTCAACGCCGAGTTTGCCGGCGTGCAGGTGCCTGCCGGGTTTGCCAGTGATGGGCAGATCGTCCTGAATGTCTCGCCGACTGCCGTGCGTCATCTGCATATGGATAACGAGGCGGTGAGCTTCGAGGGGCGCTTTGCCGGGGTGCCGCAAAGCCTGTATATCCCAGCGGCTGCCGTGCTGGCGATCTATGCGCGGGAGAACGGTCAGGGCATGGTGTTTGATACGGAATCGCCGATGCTTGATGGCGATGAAATCGAAGATCCGGATGAGCAAAGCCCGCCGGATGATGAACCGCCGCGCCCCAGTGGCAGGCCTAGTCTGAAAGTGGTCAAGTAAACATAAAAAAGGCGATCCGAGGATCGCCTTTTTTATTGCTGCTATTCAGTTCGGCTGTAAAGCGATCAGTTGGTGTACTCGAACAGCTTCACGACTTTCTGCACCCCAGAGACACTCTGTACCAGGTTGGTAGCATGACTGGCTTCCGCCTGCGAGACCAGGCCGAGCATATAGACGATGCCATTTTCGGTGATCACCTTGATGCGTGTACCTGGCACGGCGCTGTCCGCCAGCATTTGGGTTTTGATTCGGCTGGTCAGCAATGAGTCATTGCTGCGCACCAGAAGTGAGGTGGGTTGCAGGACTTGCAGTTCGTTGTGCACCTTTTTCACATTGCCGACTCGGCGAGCTGCTTGTTCAGCCAAGCCTTTGAGCTCGTTGCGCGGTGTCTGGCCGGCCAGGAGCACCACGCCGTTGTAGCTGGTGACGATGATGTGTGAGGTCGGACTGGTCAGATCGATGTGCGCACGTGCCACGCTGGAGCTGACTTCCGAGGGAATGAACTGGTCGTCGATCTTATTGCCGACACTGCGGTTGCCGCAGCCGGCCAGCGCAAGGGTCAGCGCCAAAGCGGCGAGGATTAATGGTGAGCGGGTCATTCTTCACTCCCAAACAGTTGGCTGTCGATCAGGTCGCACAGGCAGTGGATGGCCAGCAAGTGGACTTCCTGAATGCGTGCAGTGACTTTCGAAGGAACGCGGATCTCCACGTCTTCTGGCAGCAGCAGCGAGGCCATGCCGCCACCATCGCGGCCGGTAAGGGCTACCACGGTCATCTCGCGGTCGTGTGCGGCCTGGATGGCCTGTATCACGTTGGCCGAGTTGCCGCTGGTGGAGATCGCCAGCAGCACGTCGCCTGGTTGGCCGAGGGCGCGAATCTGTTTGGAGAACACCTCGTTGTAGCTGTAATCGTTGGCGATTGAGGTGATGGTCGAGCTGTCGGTGGTCAGGGCGATAGCCGGCAGGCTCGGGCGTTCACGCTCGAAGCGATTGAGCAGCTCGGAAGAGAAATGCTGGGCGTCGCCGGCTGAGCCGCCATTGCCGCAGGAGAGGATCTTGCCCTCACTGAGCAGTGCCTGAACCATGGCCTGGCTGCCTTGCTCGATAAAGGGGATGAGCACTTCCATAGCCTGCTGCTTGGTTTCAATGCTGGCTTGGAACAGGTGGCGAATACGGGCTTGCATGTCCATTGGAGATATAACCTTCAGTGTGGCTTCTGTTCAGGTATCAAAGGCGTTTTGAATCCAGTCCAGTTGCGCGGGGGCTTGGCTGTCGGCGTTTATGGCAATCACATCAAAACGGCATGGGTACTTGGCCCAGCGTGATTCTTGTTGCAGGAAGTGCTGAGCAGCGCGGCTGAGTTTCTCACGTTTGCGTGCATCCACGCTCTCTGCCGCGCCGCCCCAGGCGCTATGGCGCCGATAGCGAACTTCTACGAATACTACTGTATCGGCGTCGAGCATGACCAGATCGAGCTCGCCGAGGCGACAGCGCCAATTCTGCGCCAGCAGGCGCAGGCCGTGCTGCTCGAGATGCTGCCGTGCCTGGGCTTCGGCAGCGTCTCCGCGTTGTTGCGTGCTGATGCGCTCGCTCAATTGATGCTATCGGGCAGCGGCTGAACCTGGCCATCACGGAACTCGGCCCAGCGCAGTTGCCGCTCGATGCGCTGGCTGGGGTTCAAGCTCAGGTTGCCGGACAGGCCTTGCAGGCGAGTCTCTGGCAGAGCCTTGAGCTGGTTCAGGCGTGGCGCCAGCTGGAAGGCATCGGCGCCCATGGCGTAGAGGCGGCCTAGGCTGCCGCCGGCCTGCGGCCACTGCGTGCTGGCCTGCTGGCGCAGCGGGTCGTTGACGTTCAGCAGCCAAGGCGTTTCGCAGAACATGATGCCGTTGAGGTCAATGTACTGCGCCTGGTTGTAGGTGCCGGTAAACAGGTGCGACGTGGCATACACCGGCACATCGCCGGCGTACTGGAAGGCCAGAGTCGGTTTGATCTGCTGAGCCTGCTGCGGCGTGGCGGCGAGAAAGATGAAGTCGACATCACGGCGGCGCGACGGTGCAGCGGCAACCGAGGTGCCCAGGGTGTTTTGCAGGCGCTTGCTGCGGGCTTCGCTCTCGCGCAGTTGGAACAGGTCGGCGATCTGTCGGGCCAGTTCGACTGGCTGATCAACATGCTCTGCGGCGATCAGGGTGCCGCCTTGGGCTTGCCAGCTTTGGCGGAAGGCTGCGAGCACGCGGTCGCCCCATTCACCGTTGGGCACCAGTGCTACGGCGCGGCGCATGCCATCGGCCCAGGCGCGTCGGGCGACTTCGCGGGCTTCGTCCTCGGCAGCGAGGCCGAACTGGAATAGTTGCGCCGGGCCTTCCTGGCTCCCTTCGCTGTAATTCAACGCGAGAGTTGTGATGGGCAGTTGTTCACGGCTGCTCAGCTGGCTGACTAGGTTCTTTTCCAGTGGGCCGATCACCAGCTGCACGCCGGTGGCCTGAGCCTGGGCATAGAAGGCGTCCATCGAGCCGATGCGCGAGCTGTCGAAAATCTGAATGTTCGGCGGGTTCTGCCCGGCTTGTTGCGCCTGGTAGTGCGCTGCCAGGAAACCATCGCGCAAGGCGCGGGCCACGCTGGCCAGTTGGCCATCCTGTGGCAGCAGCAGGGCAATCTCAGTCAGCGGTTGGCTGGAGAGTTTTTTCAGCTCGACCAGCGCCTGCGGCAGTTGTTGCGCGGCAGGGTGCTGCGGGTTTGCGGCGACCCAGGCATCAATGGCGGTTTGCTGCTGCTCCAGGGTGCCGGCGCTCTTGGCGGCGCGGGCCAGCTCCAGCCAGCCGTCGAGGTCTGCATCACCGCTGGCTTGCAGTTCGCTTTGTGGCAGGCTGGAAACCAGTGCCCAGATGGTTTCCTGATTGTCTGTGGCGCTGGCGCCACTCAGCAGTGGCGCGATATAGGCGCGCTCGCGCGCTGCTGCCAGGATTTGTCCGGTGGCCTGCAGGGCGTTGGCGCGTACCAGCTGGCTGCGTACCTGTTGTTCAACCGGTAGCTCGCCGAGACGTTCCATGCTCGGGTGGCTGAGGGCGCGCAGGGCAGCCTTGGGTTTGTCGCGGCCCATGTCTAACTCTGCGCGCAGGGTGCTGGCGTAGATCTGCTGGGCGGGCTTCAGGCTTTCCAGCTGCACCTGTTCAAGAATGCTGCTGGCGCGAGCCAGGTCTTTCTGCTTATAGGCCAGATCGGCCGCCGACAGGCGCAGTGTTGTGGCCTGCTCGATGGGGCTTTCGGTCGCTTGCTGCAGCAGTTGTTCGATGCTGGCTTGCGGCGTGCGTGGCAGCTCGCCCAGGGTCGATGAAGGCTGGCTGGCGCAGGCGGCGAGCAGGCCGGCAAGGCAGAGAATAGAGATGGGGCGCAGGCAGGCGATCATGTAAGCGTTCCTGATACTTGATCAAATTGAGCGTCGAATTGTACCCAAGCCCGCTGGGTGACGCGATGTCGAAGGTTGGAAACGGGCTACAATGCGCGCTTTGCTGATTTGAGAGGCCTGTGCTGTGACCACTTCCGCTGCTGCGAATTCGCCTTTGGGCAGTCTTTATGTGGTTGCTACACCCATTGGCAACCTGGATGACATCAGCGCGCGCGCGCTGGCTATCCTGCGCAGCGTGGCTCTGATTGCTGCCGAAGACACCCGCCATTCCGCACGGCTGATGCAGCACTTTGGTATCGGCACGCCGCTGGCAGCATGCCATGAGCACAATGAGCGCGATCAGGGTGGGCGCTTTCTCGCGCGGTTGCTGGCCGGTGACGATGTGGCGCTGATCTCAGATGCCGGTACGCCGCTGATTTCCGATCCAGGTTATCACCTGGTGCGCCAGGCGCGTGCTGCCGGCATTGCCGTGGTGCCTGTGCCAGGGGCTTGCGCATTGATTGCTGCGTTGTCTGCTGCCGGCTTGCCATCGGATCGCTTTATTTTCGAAGGCTTTCTGCCCGCCAAGGCGGCAGGGCGTCGCGTGCGCCTTGAGCAGGTCAAGGAAGAGCCGCGCACGCTGATCTTCTATGAGGCGCCGCACCGTATTCTTGAATGCCTGCAGGATATGCAGTTGGTGTTTGGCGATGAGCGCCTGGCGTTGCTGGCGCGTGAGCTGACCAAAACCTTCGAAACGCTCAAGGGTATGCCGCTGGCCGAGCTGGCCGCTTGGGTGGCAGCCGACAGCAATCAGCAGCGCGGCGAATGTGTGGTGCTGGTCGCGGGCTGGCAGGCGCCGGAAGGCGAAGACACGGTGAGCGCCGAAGCCATGCGCGTGTTGAATTTGCTCTTGGCGGAAATGCCGCTGAAGCGTGCGGCAGCGCTGGCGGCGGAGATCACCGGGGTGCGCAAAAACTTGCTCTATCAGGTGGCCCTAGAGCAGCAGAAAGACGTTTAAACCTTGTTCTATAGGGCGCGGGCCGTTAACCTTGCCCGCGGAGAGTCGATCGGACAGTCGCTGCCGTGTTGCGTTCTGCGTAATGCGGGGGAGGAAAGTCCGGGCTCCATAGGGCGGAGTGCCAGGTAACGCCTGGGAGGCGTGAGCCTACGGAAAGTGCCACAGAAAATAACCGCCTAAGCGCTTCGGTGCCGGTAAGGGTGAAAAGGTGCGGTAAGAGCGCACCGCGCGACTGGTAACAGTTCGTGGCTAGGCAAACCCCACTCGGAGCAAGACCAAATAGGGTTCCATTGGCGTGGCCCGCGCTGGAACCGGGTAGGTTGCTAAAGGCGTGCAGTGATGTACGTCGTAGAGGAATGACTGTCCTCGACAGAACCCGGCTTACAGATCGACTCTCCACCTTCCTCACTTATCCGCTTCACTGTTTCGCCTCCTTTCTAAGACCGAAAAAATCTTACTCTTAACAAACTACTTTAACTTCGTAGTTCAACGCGTTGCATATGTTCATTTTTATATCCATTTCTTCGCGTTATTTCTCCGTTTTGCCCCTCTCAAAGTTCGCTAAATCGCCGTTCTATAAGGATTTTTCCCGCCAAGCGCGCCTTGACGGTGGGGGGCGTGCGTTCCTATAGTGTGCGCGAGTGGTAAGAAGTGGCACAAAGTGGGTTTCTTAGGCACGGATAGCTAATAAAAAGGGGAAACGCGATCGTGTTTCGCGGAGCTAACGCCATCAGTCTCGACGCCAAAGGGCGACTCGCGATGCCAAGTCGGTATCGGGACGAGCTCGTGTCGCGTTGCGCCGGCCAGCTTATCGTCACGATTGATGCCATCGACCCTTGCCTGTGTGTCTATCCGTTGTCCGAGTGGGAGCTGATTGAAGCCAAGCTTCGTGAGCTCGCCTCCTTCCGTGAAGAAAACCGCCGCCTGCAACGCCTGCTGATCGGTAACGCCGTTGACCTTGAGCTGGATGCCAGTGGTCGTTTCCTGGTACCGCCACGTCTGCGCGAGTACGCCAAGCTGGACAAGCGCGCAATGCTGGTCGGCCAACTCAATAAATTCCAACTGTGGGATGAAGATGCCTGGAATGCCGTGGCCGATGCCGATCTGGCCGCGATCAAGCAACCGGGTGCTTTGTCTGACGACCTACGTGACCTGATCCTGTGACCATGACTAGCAATTTCCGCCACATCACCGTGCTACTCGACGAGGCTGTCGAAGGGCTGGCTGTGCGCGCGAATGGCTGCTACCTGGATGGCACCTTCGGGCGTGGCGGGCATAGCCGGCTGATTTTGGAAAAGCTCGGGCCAGACGGTCGCTTGCTGGGGTTTGATAAAGATCCCCTGGCAATCGCGACAGGGAATGCGCTGGCGGCCGAAGACGGCCGCTTTGTCGTTGTGCAGCGCAGCTTTGCCGAGCTGGGCGACGAACTGACACAGCGCGCTCTAGCAGGCAAAGTCAGTGGTATTCTGCTTGATCTCGGCGTGTCCTCGCCGCAGCTGGATGACGCCGAGCGCGGCTTCAGCTTTATGAACGATGGTCCGCTGGATATGCGCATGAACCCGGATGCCGGTGTCAGCGCCGCAGACTTTATTGCCAGCGCCGGCGAAGAAGAAATCGCCCGGGTATTCAAGGAATACGGTGAAGAGCGCTTCGCCAAGCGCATGGCCCGTGCCGTGGTGCTGCGTCGTGCCGAGCAACCCTTTACCCGCACTGCTGATCTGGCTCAGGTGCTGACCGTCGCCAATCCGGCCTGGGAGAAAGGTAAAAATCCTGCAACTCGCGCCTTCCAGGGCCTGCGCATCTATATCAACAACGAGCTGGGTGATCTGGAGCGCGGCCTCGACGCTGCCCTGGAAAACCTCGAAGTGGGCGGTCGACTGGTGGTGATCAGCTTCCACTCGCTGGAAGACCGCATCGTCAAACTCTTTATGCGCAAGCATGCCAAAGGTGAGATGGACAAGCTGCCGCGCGATCTGCCGATCATTCCGAAAGCCTTCGAGCCGCGCCTGAAGTTGATTGGCAAGCCGGTATTTGCTTCCGAGGGCGAGCTGGCGGCCAATCCGCGTTCGCGCAGTGCAGTGATGCGCATAGCGGAGAAGGTGCGATGAGCGCGCTATTCGCCAAACCATTGCCCGGCGGCAGTCTGCTGATGCTGCTGCTGTTTCTGGCTGTGCTGGTGTCTGCCGTCGGGGTTTCCTACAGCGCGCATTGGAACCGTCAGCTGCTTAATGAGCTGTATGCCGAACTCAGCGTGCGCGATAAGGCGCAGGCCGAGTGGGGCCGGCTGATCCTCGAGCAAAGTACTTGGACCGCGCACAACCGTATCGAAACCCTGGCCACTGAACGCCTGAGCATGCGTATTCCGGATGCCGCCGAAGTGCGTATGGTGGCGCCATGATGGGGCTTGAGGGCGCGCTCTACCCGTGGCGTTTCCGTCTGGTGCTGCTGTTGTTGGCGCTGATGGTGGGTGCGATTGCCTGGCGTATTGTCGATCTGCAGGTGTTCGATCAGAACTTCCTGCAGGCCCACGGTGATGCGCGTAGCGTGCGGCATATCCCTATTCCGGCGCACCGTGGGCTGATTACCGACCGCAATGGCGAGCCCCTGGCTGTCAGCACCCCGGTGACTACCCTGTGGGCTAATGGCAAGGAGTTGCAGAGCGGCAAGGCCAAGTGGAATGAGCTGGCGGCTGCATTGGGGCAAGACGCCAAGACCTTCTCGGCGCGCCTGGCTGCAGCTCACGAGCGCGAGTTCATGTACCTGGTGCGCGGTCTGACGCCTGAGCAGGGCCAGCGCATTCTCGATCTGAAAGTGCCCGGCGTGTACGGCATCGAAGAATTCCGTCGCTTCTACCCGGCTGGTGAGGTGGCTGCCCATGTGGTGGGCTTTACCGACATTGATGACCGCGGCCGCGAGGGCATGGAGTTAGCCTTCGAGGATTGGTTGGCTGGTGTGCCCGGCAAGCGTCAGGTGCTCAAGGATAGGCGCGGGCGGCTAATCAAGGACGTCCAGGTTGCACAGAATGCCAAGGCCGGTAAGGCCTTGGCATTGTCGATTGATCTGCGCCTGCAATACCTGGCCCATCGCGAGCTGCGCAACGCCGTCACCGAATTCGGCGCCAAGGCCGGCAGCCTGGTGCTGCTCGACGTGCAGACCGGTGAAGTGTTGGCCATGGTCAATCAGCCGACCTACAACCCGAACAATCGCCGTAACCTGCAGCCGGCTGCAATGCGCAATCGGGCAATGATCGATGTGTTCGAGCCCGGTTCTACCGTCAAGCCGTTTTCCATCGCCGCCGCACTCGGTTCTGGCCGCTGGACCCCGGAAATGACCGTGGACACCGCGCCAGGCAGCCTGCGTATCGGCCGTTACACCATTCGTGACGTGTCGCGTGGCGGCGTGCTTAACCTCACACAGATTCTGATGAAGTCGAGCAACGTCGGCATCAGCAAGGTGGCTTTCGATATCGGTGCCGAGCCGATTTACGCCGTGATGCAGCAAGTCGGTCTGGGCCAGGACACGGGCCTGAGCTTCCCCGGCGAGCGCGTCGGCAATCTGCCTAACTACCGCGTCTGGAAACAGGCTGAGACTGCCACCTTGGCTTACGGCTACGGGCTCTCGGTGACCGCCGTGCAACTGGCGCACGCCTACTCGGTGCTGGCCAATGACGGCAAGAACGTAAATCTGTCGATGGTGCGCCTGGATCGCCAGCCGGTGACTACCCAGGTGATCGATGAGCAGATCGCCAAGACCGTGCTCGGCATGCTCCAGGCCGTGGTTGAGGAACCGGGTGGCGGCGGTGCGCGGGCCAAGGTTCCGGGTTACCACGTCGGCGGCAAAAGCGGCACTGCGCGTAAAGCCGCGACTGGCGGCAGCAAGGGCTATGTCGATAAGGCCTATCGCTCGTTTTTTGCCGGTGTTGCGCCAATCGATAACCCGCGTATTGCTGCCGTGATCATGATCGACGAGCCGAGCGAAGGTGGTTACTACGGCGGCCTGGTTTCTGCGCCGGTATTTGGCAAGGTTATGGCCGGTGCGCTGCGGCTGATGAACGTCGCCCCAGACAACCTGCCGCCACCTGAGCCGGCCAAAGTTGAAACTGCAGCCGTTGATCCTCTTAAAGGAGGGCGTATCTGATGCCCATGCCCCTTAATCAGTTGCTGCCTGAAGCCGCCAGCTCGACTCTGATTCGTGAATTGACCCTGGACAGCCGCAAGGTACGTCCGGGTGATCTGTTTCTGGCCGTACCCGGCACCCAGCAGGATGGCCGCGTACATATCGCTGATGCGGTTGCCCGTGGTGCTGCCGCCGTGGCCTATGAAGCCGAAGGCGCGGCTGTGATGACTGCGCACAGCGCCGAGCTGGTTGCGCTGAAAGGCCTGGCTAATCAGCTGTCGGCAATTGCCGGGCGCTTCTATGGCGAGCCGAGCCGTGGCCTGCACCTGATCGGCATTACCGGCACCAATGGCAAAACCAGCGTCAGCCAGCTGCTGGCTCAGGCACTGGATCTGCTGGGCGAGCGCTGCGGCATCGTCGGCACTCTGGGTAATGGCTTCTACGGCGCGCTGGAGCAGGGCCGTCACACCACGCCTGATCCAATCGGCGTGCAGGCGACCCTGGCGGACATGAAAAACGCTGGTGCGCGCGCCGTGGCCATGGAAGTCTCGTCCCACGGTCTGCATCAGGGCCGCGTAGCTGCCCTGGCGTTTGATGTGGCGGTGCTGACCAACCTGTCGCGCGATCATCTGGATTACCACGGCTCGATGCAGGCTTACGCCGAGGCGAAAGCCGCGCTGTTCGCCTGGTCGGGCCTGCGTTGCCGTGTGCTCAATCTGGACGATGCCTTTGGTCGTGAGCTGGCAGCTGCCGAGCAAGAGTCGCGGCTGATCAGCTACAGCCTGATCGACGCTGACGCCTATCTGTATTGCCGCGACGCGCAGTTCGACGAGCAGGGCGTGCGCGCCACGCTGGTGACTCCACGCGGTGAAGGCAGCCTGCGCAGCTCGCTGCTCGGCCGCTTTAACCTGAGCAACCTGCTGGCTGTGGTCGGCGCGCTGCTCGGCCTGGATTACCCGCTGGATGAAATTCTCAAGGTGCTGCCACAGCTGCAGGGCCCTATCGGTCGTATGCAGCGTTTGGGTGGCGGCAAGCAGCCGCTGGTGGTGGTGGACTACGCACACACTCCGGATGCTTTGGAAAAAGTTCTCGAAGCCCTGCGTCCGCATGTCAAAGGCCGCCTGCTGTGCCTGTTCGGCTGTGGTGGCGACCGTGACAACGGTAAGCGCCCGCTGATGGCCGCGGTGGTTGAGCGTCTGGCCGATGCGGTGCTGGTCACCGATGACAATCCACGCACCGAAGCGCCGGCAAAGATTTTCAGTGATATTCGCGCTGGCTTCGTCACACCTGAGTCCGTGCAGTTCGTCCATGGCCGTGGTCAGGCGATTGCTCAGCTAATCGCCAGCGCGTCTGCCGATGATGTACTGGTGCTAGCCGGTAAGGGGCATGAGGACTATCAGGAAATCAACGGCGTGCGTCAGCCCTTCTCCGACCTGGTCGAAGCGGCCAACGCTTTGGCCGCATGGGAGGTGGCGCATGCTTAAGGCGCTGCGGTTGAGCGAAGTGGCTGGCCCATTGAGCGCCCGGGTGATCGGTGTCGATGTGGCATTCAGCGCAGTTAGCAGCGACAGCCGGGCGATTCAGCCGGGCCAGCTGTTCGTCGCCTTGGCCGGTCCGCGTTTCGATGGCCATGACTACTTGGTCGAAGTTGCCAGCAAAGGCGCAGTGGCGGCCCTGGTTGAGCGTGAAGTGGCGGATGCGCCGCTGCCGCAACTGCTGGTTGCCGATACCCGCCTGGCCCTCGGTCAACTGGGCGCGCTCAATCGCCAGGCGTTCAGCGCGCCACTGGTCGCTATTACCGGTTCCAGCGGCAAGACCACCGTGAAAGAAATGCTCGCCAGCATCCTGCGTGAGGGCCTGCAAGGTCCGGTGCTAGCGACGCGCGGTAACCTGAATAACGACCTCGGCGCGCCGCTGACCCTGCTGGAACTGGCGCCTGAGCATGTCGCCGCAGTGATCGAGCTGGGCGCCAACCATGTCGGCGAGATCGCCTACACCGTTGGCCTGACCCAGCCGCAGGTGGCCATCATCAACAATGCCGGTAACGCTCATGTCGGCGAGTTCGGCGGCCCGGAAAAGATTGTCCAAGCCAAAGGCGAAATCCTTGAGGGCTTGAGCGACAGCGGCGTGGCCGTACTCAATCTTGACGACAATGCTTTCGCCATCTGGCAGCAACGCGCCCAGGGCCGCGCAATCAGCAGCTTCGCTCTGCGTAATTCAGCTGCTGACGTTTATGCCAGCGAGCTGGCCCGTGACGCCCGTGGCTGCTCAGCCTTTACCCTGCATTGCGCCAGCGGTCAGGCACGTATTCAGCTCAACCTGCTCGGTGAGCACAATGTTGCTAATGCCCTGGCTGCTGCGGCCGCTGCGCAGGCGCTGGGCCTTGCCCCTGCGGCGATCAAGGCCGGGCTGGAAAGTCTGCAGCCGGTCAAAGGTCGAGCCGTTGCGCAGATCGCAGCGAACGGCCTGCGGGTGATCGACGACAGCTACAACGCCAACCCGGCATCTGTTTGCGCAGCCATCGATATCCTCACCGGCTTTCCGGGCCGCCGCGTGCTGGTGCTGGGCGATATCGGCGAGCTGGGCGAATGGGCCGAGCAGGGTCATCGCCAGGTCGGCAGTTATGCCGCTGGCAAGGTTGATGCGCTTTATGCCGTCGGCCCGCTGACGACTTACGTAGTGGCTGAGTTTGGCGCTGCGGCTCGGCATTTTGCCGACCAGGCCAGCCTGATTGCTGCGCTGCAAGGCGAGCAGAGCGACACCACCCTTCTAATTAAAGGTTCACGCAGTGCAGCGATGGAAAAAGTCGTCGCGGCGCTGTGTGGCACATCCGGGGAGATTCACTAATGCTGCTGCTGCTGGCGGAATACCTGCAACAGTTCCACAAGGGTTTCGCAGTGTTTCAGTATCTGACACTGCGCGGCATCCTCGGCGTGCTGACCGCGCTAGCCCTGTCGCTGTGGCTCGGCCCGTGGATGATCCGCACTCTGCAGATTCGGCAGATCGGCCAGTCGGTACGCAACGACGGCCCGCAGTCGCACCTGTCGAAGAAGGGCACGCCCACCATGGGCGGCGCGCTGATTCTCTCGGCGATTGCCGTCAGCACCCTGCTCTGGGCTGACCTGACCAACCGCTATGTGTGGGTGGTGCTGGCTGTAACCCTGCTGTTTGGCGCCATCGGCTGGGTGGATGACTACCGCAAGGTGATCGAGAAGAACTCCAAGGGCCTGCCGAGCCGCTGGAAATACTTCTGGCAATCGGTGTTCGGCCTCGGTGCAGCGTTCTTCCTTTATATGACCGCGCAGAGCCCGGTGGAAACCACCCTGATTCTGCCAATGCTCAAGGACTTCAGCCTGGAGCTGGGCCTGGGCTTCGTGGTGCTGACCTACTTCGTCATCGTCGGTTCGAGTAACGCGGTCAACCTGACTGACGGTCTCGATGGTCTGGCCATTCTGCCTACCGTGATGGTCGGCGGTGCGCTGGGGATCTTCTGCTACCTGTCGGGCAACGTGAAGTTCGCCGAATACCTGTTTATTCCCTACGTGCCGGGCGCGGGTGAGCTGATTGTGTTCTGCGCCGCCCTGGTCGGTGCGGGTCTCGGTTTCCTCTGGTTTAACACCTACCCGGCGCAAGTGTTTATGGGTGACGTTGGCGCGTTGGCGCTGGGTGCGGCCCTGGGCACCATCGCGGTGATCGTTCGTCAGGAAGTGGTGCTGTTCATCATGGGCGGCATCTTCGTGGTGGAAACCCTGTCGGTGATCATCCAGGTCGCCAGCTTCAAGCTGACCGGCAAGCGCGTGTTCCGCATGGCGCCGATCCATCACCACTTTGAACTGAAAGGCTGGCCTGAGCCGCGCGTGATTGTGCGCTTCTGGATCATCACCGTGATTCTGGTGCTGATCGGCCTTGCCACCCTGAAACTGCGTTGAGGATTGAGGACTTATAACAGCATGACCCTGATCGCTTCTGACCACTTCCGCATCGTTGTCGGCCTCGGCAAGAGCGGCATGTCCCTGGTGCGTTTCCTCGCGCGCCAGGGCCTGCCGTTTGCCGTGGTCGACACCCGTGCCAACCCGCCGGAGCTCGCCACCTTGCGTGAGCAGTTCCCGCAGGTGGAAGTGCGTTGTGGCGAACTGGATGTGGAGTTCCTCTGCCGCGCTAGCGAGCTGCTGGTCAGCCCAGGTCTGGCCATCGCCACCCCGGCGCTGCAGGCGGCCGCTGCGCGTGGCGTCAAGCTGTCCGGTGATATCGATCTGTTCGCTCGTTATGCCAAGGCGCCGATCGTGGCGATTACCGGCTCCAACGCGAAAAGCACCGTGACCACCCTGGTTGGTGAGATGGCGGCTGCGGCCGGCAAGAAGGTCGCCGTCGGCGGCAATCTGGGTACGCCGGCGCTGGACCTGCTCGATGATGCAGTCGAGCTGTACGTCATGGAGCTGTCGAGCTTCCAGCTGGAAACCACCGACCAGCTCAACGCTGAAGTGGCGACCTGCCTGAACATCAGCGAAGACCATATGGATCGCTACGCCGATCTGCCCGCTTATCACCTGGCCAAGCACCGTATTTTCCGTGGTGCGCGGCAGGTGGTGGTAAATCGCGACGACGCGCTATCGCGTCCGTTGGTGGCCGATCAACTGCCGTGCTGGTACTTCGGTCTGGGCAAACCGGATTTCAAACGTTTCGGTCTGCTCGAAGAAGACGGCGAGAAATCCCTGGCGTACCAGTTCGCTGCGCTGCTGCCGGTGCGTGAACTGAAGATTCGCGGCGCGCACAACCAGTCCAATGCACTGGCAGCCTTGGCGCTGGGTCATGCGGTGGGCCTGCCGTTCGAGCCGATGTTGGCAACCCTCAAGCAGTTCGCTGGCCTGCCGCATCGCTGCCAGTGGGTTGGCGAGCGCAATGCCGTGAGCTACTACGACGATTCCAAGGCCACCAACGTAGGTGCCGCGCTGGCGGCTATCGAAGGCCTGGGCGCGGATATCAGTGGCAAGTTGGTGCTGATTGCCGGTGGCGATGGTAAGGGCGCGGATTTCTCGGCGCTGAAAGCGCCGGTCGGCAAGTTCTGCCGCGCCGTGGTGCTGCTTGGTCGCGATGCCGAGTTGCTGGCTGAGGCGTTGGGCGACGCCGCCCCGCTGATCCGGGTCAAGACCCTGGAAGAGGCTGTACAACGCGCTGCCGAGTTGGCCGAGTCTGGCGATGCCGTATTGCTATCGCCGGCCTGCGCCAGCCTGGACATGTTCAAGAATTTCGAAGAGCGCGGGCGTCTGTTCGCCCAGGCCGTGGAGGCTTTGCAATGATGCTTGCCCGCCTGATGGCCTTGCCGTCGCCACTGCATACCCGTCGCGGTATCGATCTGGACTTCCCGCTGCTGGCCGGTTGCCTGGCGCTGCTCGGTTTGGGTTTGGTGATGATCGCCTCGGCCTCCTCGGAAGTGGCGGCAGTGCAGTCGGGCAACCCGCTGTATCACATGATTCGCCACCTGATTTATCTGGCCATTGGTCTGGGCGCTGCACTGGCGACTCTGCTGGTGCCGATGGCGCTGTGGCAGCGTTACAGCGGCATGTTGCTGCTGGCGGCGGTGGTGCTGCTGATTCTGGTACTGCTGCCGGGCATTGGTCGTGAGGTCAACGGGGCCAAGCGCTGGATCGGCCTGGGCGTGTTCAACCTGCAGCCGTCCGAGTTGGCCAAGCTGTTTAGCGTGATGTTCATCGCCGCCTACCTGGTGCGTCGCCAGGAAGAAGTACGCGAGAAACTCACCGGCTTTATCAAGCCGATGCTGGTGCTGGGCCCGATTGCCGCGCTGCTGCTGGCCGAGCCGGACTTCGGCGCCACCGTGGTGCTGGTTGGCGCGGCCATCGCCATGCTGTTCCTTGGCGGGGTCAACCTGCTGCGCTTTATTCCGCTGGCGGCCTGCGTTCTCGGCCTTGGCGTGTTGGTGATGACCAGCCAGGCCTATCGCCTGGAGCGTCTGACCAACTTCGTCGACCCCTGGGCTGATCAGTACGGTGCCGGTTACCAACTGAGCCAGGCGCTGATCGCCTTCGGTCGTGGTGAGTGGTTCGGCGTTGGCCTGGGCAACAGCGTGCAGAAACAGTTCTACCTGCCGGAAGCACATACCGACTTCGTATTTGCCGTACTGGCCGAGGAGCTGGGCATGGTCGGTGCACTGATTACCGTCGCACTGTTCGTCTTCGTCAGCGTACGCGCCCTGTATATCGGCCTGTGGGCCGAGAAGGCCAAGCAGTTTTTCTCGGCCTATGTGGCCTACGGTCTGGCATTCCTGTGGATCGGTCAGGTGCTGATCAATATCGGCGTGAACGTTGGCCTGTTACCGACCAAAGGGCTGACCCTGCCATTTCTCAGCTACGGCGGCAGTTCGCTGGTGATCTGCTGCGTCAGCCTGGCGCTGCTGCTGCGTATCGAGTGGGAGCGTCGTACCCAGTTGGGCAATGAAGACGTTGACTTTAAAGAATCGGATTTCTTCGAAGGCCAGCCCGCCGAGGAGGTTCAGCATGCGCGGTAATGTGCTGATCATGGCCGGCGGCACTGGCGGGCACGTATTCCCGGCGCTGGCCTGCGCCCGCGAGTTCAAGGCGCGCGGCTACAGCGTGCATTGGCTGGGTACGCCGCGCGGCATCGAAAATGAACTGGTGCCGGCGGCCGGTCTTCCGCTGCACCTGATCGACGTAACTGGCTTGCGTGGCAAGGGCAAGCTGTCGCTGCTGAAAGCGCCGTTCCAGCTGATCAAGGCGCTGTTCCAGGCGAGTAAGGTCATGCGCGAGCTGCAGCCGGTGTGTGTGCTGGGCATGGGCGGTTATGTCACCGGCCCTGGCGGCCTGGCTGCGCGCATGAGCGGCGCGCCGTTGATCATCCACGAGCAGAATGCTGTGGCCGGTACCGCTAACCGTAGCCTGGTGCCGTTCGCCAGTCGCGTCTGCGAAGCCTTCCCGAATACCTTCGGCAACAGCGACAAGCGCCGCACCACCGGCAATCCGGTGCGTGAAGAGCTGTTTCTGGAAACCCCGCGTGATTCGCTGCGCAACCGCCAGCCGCGTTTGCTGGTGCTGGGCGGCAGCCTGGGCGCCGAACCGCTGAATAAATTGCTGCCCGAGGCCCTGGCGCTGGTGGCGGCCGAGCTGCGCCCTGAGGTGTTCCATCAGGCCGGCAAGCAACATGATGCAATTACCGCTGAACGCTATCGCGCGGTTGACGTCGAAGCGCAGGTCGCACCGTTTATCAAGGACATGGCACGGGCCTACGCCTGGGCCGATCTGGTGGTGTGCCGGTCCGGCGCGCTGACCGTCAGCGAACTGGCCGCTGCCGGCCTGCCAGCATTTCTGCTGCCGCTGCCGCACGCGATCGACGATCACCAGACCCGTAATGCCGATTATCTGGCCAGTGCCGGCGCTGCCGTACTGCTGCCACAACGTTCCACTGACGCCGCCAAGCTGGCCGCGCAGCTGACCGAGGTTTTGATGCACCCCGAACAACTCACTCAAATGGCGCAGACGGCTCGTCGTCTGGCCAAGCCCGATGCAACCTGCACCGTTGTCGATATCTGCCTGGAGGTGGCCCGTGGCTAAGTCTCCCGCCGCTGCACGTTCGGAAATCCGCCGCATGCGCCGCATTCGCCGTATCCACTTCGTCGGTATCGGCGGTGCCGGCATGTGCGGTATCGCCGAAGTGCTGCTCAACCTCGGCTATGAAGTCTCCGGCTCTGACCTCAAAGCTTCGGCCGTGACCGAGCGTCTGGAAACCTTTGGTGCGCAGATCTTTATTGGCCACCGCGCCGAAAACGCCGAGCAGGCCGATGTGCTGGTGGTCTCCAGCGCGGTGAATACCAGCAACCCGGAAGTCGCCACCGCCCTGGAACGTCGCATCCCCGTGGTGCCGCGCGCCGAGATGCTCGCCGAGCTGATGCGCTATCGCCACGGTATTGCCGTCGCTGGTACCCATGGCAAGACCACTACCACCAGCCTGTTGGCCTCGGTGTTCGCTGCAGGCGGCCTGGACCCGACGTTCGTCATCGGTGGCCGCCTGAATGCAGCCGGCACCAACGCTCAGCTGGGCAGCAGCCGTTACCTGATCGCCGAAGCCGATGAGAGTGATGCCAGCTTCTTGCACCTGCAACCGATGGTCTCGGTGGTCACCAATATCGACATGGACCACATGAGCACCTATGGCGGTGACTTCAACAAGTTGAAGAAAACCTTCATCGAGTTCCTGCATAACCTGCCGTTCTACGGTCTGGCGGTGATGTGCGTGGACGACCCGATCGTGCGCGAGATCCTGCCGCAGGTGGCCCGTCCGACCGTGACCTACGGCTTTGATGAAGATGCCGACGTGCGTGCGATCAACGTGCGTCAGCAGGGTATGCAAACCTTCTTCACCGTGCTGCGCCGCGACCGCGAGCCGCTGGACGTGTCGGTGAATATGCCGGGCAACCACAACGTGCTGAACGCCCTGGCCACCATCGCTATCGCCAGCGACGAAGGCATCAGTGATGAAGCCATCGTCCAGGGCCTTTCGCAGTTCCAAGGTGTGGGTCGACGCTTCCAGGTCTACGGCGAGCTGCCGGTGGACGGCGGCAGCGTGATGCTGGTCGACGATTACGGCCACCACCCGCGCGAAGTGGCAGCGGTGATCAAGGCCGTGCGCGGCGGTTGGCCGGAGCGCCGCCTGGTGATGGTTTACCAGCCGCACCGTTTCAGCCGCACCCGCGACCTGTATGACGATTTCGTTCAGGTGCTCGGCGATGCCCAGGTATTGCTGCTGATGGAAGTCTACCCGGCCGGTGAAGCGCCGATTCCGGGGGCGGACAGCCGCAACCTGTGCCACAGCATCCGCCAGCGTGGCCAGCTCGATCCGATCTATATCGAACGCGGCGTGGACCTCGCGCCCATCGTCAAGCCGCTGCTGCGCGCGGGCGACATTCTTCTCTGCCAAGGTGCCGGCGATATCGGCGGCCTGGCTCCACAACTGTTGCAAAGCCCTTTGTTCGCCACAGTCGGCGGCGAGTCATCAGAGGAGTCGAAATGAGTGCTGCCAGTCTGCAATCACAATTTCCGGTCAGCGCCTTTGGCCGCGTGGCCGTGCTGTTCGGCGGCAAGAGCGCCGAGCGTGAAGTCTCGCTGAAGTCCGGCAATGCCGTGCTGCAAGCGCTGCTGGCTGCGGGCGTGGATGCGTTCGGTATCGATGCTGGCGATGATCTGCTGCAGCGCCTGACGGCCGAGAAAATCGACCGTGCCTTTATCGTGCTGCATGGCCGTGGTGGCGAAGACGGCTCGATGCAGGGCTTGCTTGAGTGTGCCGGGATTCCTTACACCGGCAGCGGCATCCTGGCTTCGGCTCTGGCTATGGACAAGCTGCGCACCAAGCGCGTGTGGCTCAGCCTCGGCCTACCGACGCCAGCCCACGCGGCGCTGGCCTGCGAAGCCGATTGCCATGCGGCGGCTGCCGAGCTGGGCTTCCCGCTGTTCGTCAAACCGGCCCATGAGGGCTCGAGTATCGGCATGGCCAAGGTGGGCGATGTCGACGCGTTGATCGCTGCCTGGAAAGACGCCAGCCGCTACGACTCGCAGGTGCTGGTCGAGCAGATGATCGCCGGTCCGGAATTCACCATCGCCATGCTGCGCGGTCAGGTGTTGCCGCCGATTGCCCTGGGCACGCCGCACAGCTTCTACGACTACGACGCCAAGTACCTGGCCAATGACACCCAGTACCGCATCCCGTGCGGCCTCTCGGCGGAGAAGGAAGCCGAGCTGATGGACCTCACCGCGCGCGCCTGCGAAGCGGTCGGCACCCAGGGCTGGGCCCGTGCCGACGTGATGCAGGACGCTGACGGCAAGTTCTGGCTGTTGGAAGTCAACACTGTACCGGGCATGACCGACCACAGCCTGGTGCCAATGGCAGCCCGTGCTGCCGGTCTGGATTTTCAACAACTGGTGTTGGCGATTCTGGCCGACAGCCTTGAGGCTCGGGGTTAAGTCATGACGGCCACCTTGCGTCACCAGCCAGGTTCGAACCGCGCCCCCGTGCGCGGTAAGCCTGCGCAGCGCGGCGCCAGCCGTTTGGTGGCCAAGGAACCGATCAGCCTGCGCATGAGCCTGCCGAAAGCCCGTTTTGCGGGCATGGGCGGTTGGCTGAAGCGCTTGAGCTGGCCGCTGTTGCTACTGGCATTGGGCTACGGCACCTACGAGTTGTCGCTGCGCGCGTTGCCCTATGCCGATCAGCCGATTGCGCGGATCAGCGTTGAAGGTGACCTCAGCTACGTCAACCAGCAGGCGGTGCAGGAGCGCATTGCGCCTTATGCCAGTGCGAGCTTTTTCAGTGTTGACCTGCTCAGCCTGCGCCGCGAGCTGGAGCTGATGCCATGGATTGCCAGCGCTCAGGTGCGCCGCGTATGGCCGGATCAGTTGGTGGTGCGTCTGGAAGAACAATTGCCGATTGCCCGCTGGGGCGATGAGGCGCTGCTGAACAACCAGGGCGAGGCATTCGCGCCGCTGGAGTTGGCGAATTACCCACACCTGCCGCAATTGTATGGCCCCAAGCGTGCGCAGCAGCAGGTGATGCAGCAATACCAGGTGCTCAGCCAGATGCTGCGACCCATGGGCTTTTCCGTGGCGCGCCTGGAGTTGCGTGAGCGCGGCAGCTGGTTCCTCTCCACCGGGCAGGGCATCGAACTGCTGCTGGGGCGTGACCATCTGGTGGAAAAAATGCGGCGCTTCACGGCCATTTATGACAAGGCCCTGAAAGAGCAACAAACGAATATTGCGCGGATCGATCTGCGTTATGCCAACGGCCTTGCCGTGGCATGGCGTGAGCCGGTAGCGCCCACGGCGGCACCAACCGCTGTCGTGCAGTGAATCAGGAGAAGGCAAGAGCCATGGCAAACGTGCAGAGCGGCAAGATGATCGTCGGCCTCGACATCGGTACCTCCAAGGTGGTGGCGCTGGTCGGTGAAGTGAATGCGGACGGCCAACTGGAAATCGTCGGCATCGGCACCCATCCGTCGCGCGGTTTGAAGAAGGGCGTGGTGGTGAATATCGAATCCACCGTGCAGTCGATCCAGCGTGCTGTCGAAGAAGCCCAGCTGATGGCCGGCTGCCGTATCCACTCGGCCTTCGTCGGCGTGGCCGGCAACCATATCCGCAGCCTCAACAGCCACGGCATCGTCGCCATTCGTGATCGTGAAGTCAGTCCGGCGGATCTGGAGCGCGTGCTCGACGCCGCTCAGGCCGTGGCCATTCCGGCGGACCAGCGCGTGCTGCACACCCTGCCGCAGGATTATGTGATCGATAACCAGGAAGGCGTGCGTGAGCCGCTGGGCATGTCCGGCGTGCGTCTGGAGGCCAAGGTGCACGTAGTCACCTGCGCGGTAAATGCCGCGCAGAACATTGAGAAGTGCGTGCGCCGCTGCGGTCTGGAGGTCGACGACATCATCCTCGAGCAACTGGCCTCCGCGTATGCGGTGCTGACCGACGACGAAAAAGAGCTGGGCGTGTGCCTGGTGGATATCGGCGGCGGCACCACCGACATCTGCATCTTCACCGAAGGCGCAATCCGCCACACCGCGGTAATCCCGATTGCCGGCGACCAGGTCACCAATGACATCGCCATGGCCCTGCGTACGCCGACTCAGTACGCCGAAGAGATCAAGATCCGCTACGCCTGCGCCCTGGCCAAACTGGCCGGTGCCGGCGAAACCATCAAGGTGCCGAGCGTTGGTGATCGTCCGCCGCGCGACCTGTCGCGCCAGTCCCTGGCCGAAGTGGTCGAGCCGCGTTACGACGAGCTGTTCACCCTGATTCAGGCCGAACTGCGCCGCAGTGGCTACGAAGACCTGATCCCGGCGGGCATCGTTCTCACCGGCGGTACGGCGAAGATGGAAGGCGCGGTGGAACTGGCCGAAGAGATTTTCCATATGCCGGTCCGTCTGGGCGTGCCCCAGGGCGTCAAGGGGCTGGCCGATGTGGTGCGTAACCCGATTTATTCCACAGGCGTGGGCCTGTTGCTGTATGGGCTGCAGAAGCAGGCCGACGGCATCTCCATGTCTGCGCTTGGCAGCTACAGCGATGAACCCAAACAACCTGTGCTGGAACGGCTGAAACGCTGGGTCCAGGGCAATTTCTGATTTTGCAGTAGGCGTTACAACTAGAAAGTAAAGGAGAGGGAAAATGTTCGAACTCGTAGACAGCGCTCCAGCAAGTGCGGTTATCAAGGTCATCGGCGTGGGTGGCGGCGGCGGTAATGCTGTCAATCACATGGCGAAAAACAACATTGAAGGCGTTGAGTTCATCTGCGCCAACACGGATGCACAGGCACTGAAAAACATCGGCGCACGTACCGTGCTGCAATTGGGCACTGCGGTGACCAAGGGCCTCGGCGCGGGTGCCAATCCAGAAGTCGGCCGTCAGGCGGCCATGGAAGATCGCGAGCGTATCGCTGAAGTGCTGCAAGGCACCGATATGGTCTTTATCACCACCGGCATGGGTGGCGGTACCGGTACCGGTGCAGCACCGGTCATTGCTCAGGTGGCCAAGGAAATGGGCATCCTCACCGTTGCGGTGGTGACCCGTCCGTTCCCGTTCGAAGGCAAGAAGCGCATGCTGATCGCCGAAGAAGGCATTCGCGCGCTGTCGGAAAGTGTCGACTCGCTGATCACCATTCCGAACGAAAAACTGCTGACCATCCTCGGTAAGGACGCCAGCCTGCTGTCGGCTTTCGCCAAGGCTGACGATGTACTGGCCGGTGCCGTGCGCGGTATCTCCGACATCATCAAGCGTCCGGGCATGATCAACGTCGACTTCGCTGACGTTAAAACCGTGATGAGCGAAATGGGCATGGCGATGATGGGCACTGGCTGCGCCAGCGGTCCGAACCGTGCACGTGAAGCCACCGAAGCGGCGATCCGTAACCCGCTGCTGGAAGACGTCAACCTGCAAGGCGCGCGCGGCATTCTGGTGAACATCACCGCCGGTCCTGACCTGTCCCTGGGTGAGTACTCCGACGTGGGTAACATCATCGAGCAGTTCGCTTCCGAGCACGCCACCGTCAAGGTCGGCACCGTGATCGATCCGGACATGCGCGACGAGCTGCACGTCACTGTAGTTGCCACTGGTCTGGGTGCGCGTATCGAGAAGCCGGTCAAGGTTATCGACAATACTGTGCAAGTTTCTGCCAGCACTGGCAGCAACGCCGCAGCCCCGGCGCGTGCCGAGCAGAGCGTCAATTACAAGGACTACGAGCGTCCGACCGTTCAGCGTCAAAGCCACGGCGGCGCTGCCACTGCGGCCAAGCTGAACCCTCAGGATGACCTGGATTACCTGGACATCCCGGCGTTCCTGCGTCGTCAGGCCGATTAATGAAATGTATCAGGAGTATTGGGGTGATTGGTGTTCAGCAAAGGCCGGTTCTGCTATCATCGCCGGCCATTGTTGAAAACAATTCGCAACTAGTGCTATAGCGGCCAAAGCCATGATCAGACAACGCACCCTGAAGAACATTATCCGCGCCACTGGCGTCGGCCTGCATTCCGGGGAAAAGGTATACCTGACCCTGAAGCCGGCACCCGTGGACACCGGTATCGTGTTCCGTCGTACCGACTTGAACCCTGTCGTGGAAATTCCCGCGCGTGCAGGCAATGTTGGTGAAACCACCATGTCGACCACATTGGTCAATGGTGATGTCAAGGTGGATACGGTAGAGCACCTGCTTTCGGCCATGGCTGGCCTGGGCATCGATAACGCCTACGTCGAGCTCTCCGCGTCCGAAGTACCGATCATGGATGGCAGTGCGGGTCCTTTTGTATTCCTGATTCAATCTGCTGGTTTGCAAGAGCAGGACGCCCACAAGCAGTTCATCCGCATCCTTCGCGAAGTGAAAGTTGAAGAGGGCGACAAGCGCGCCACCTTCGTGCCTTTCGAAGGGTTCAAGGTGACCTTCGAGATCGATTTCGATCACCCGGTGTTCCGCAATCGCACCCAGTCGGCCAGCGTGGACTTCTCCAGCACCTCGTTTGTGAAAGAAGTCAGCCGCGCTCGGACCTTCGGTTTTATGCGTGATATCGAGTTCCTGCGTTCACAGAACCTGGCTCTTGGCGGCAGCGTAGATAACGCTATCGTGGTAGATGAGTTCCGCGTGTTGAACGAAGACGGCCTGCGTTACGAGGACGAGTTCGTCAAACACAAGATTCTCGATGCGATCGGCGACCTTTACCTGCTGGGTAACAGCCTGATTGGCGAGTTCAAGGGTTTCAAATCGGGGCATGCGCTGAACAATCGCCTGCTGCGCGCCCTGATCGAGCAAACCGATGCCTGGGAAGTCGTCACCTTTGATGACCCCAACACCGCGCCAATCTCCTACATGCGCCCGGTTGCGGCCGTGTAACGCAATACCCTCCTTACTTTGCTTTTCGAGGCCACCTTCGGGTGGCCTTTTTTATTACCTGCGCTTTAGTGGGCGAAAAGCACTTATTCGCTGGGTTTGCCGTGCTTGGCCAGACGCTCAAGGGCAGCGCGCAGCTTGGGGTCACTGATGCCGTCGGCGGTGGCCTGGATGTTTTCCGCGGCGCTGCTGGACAGGCTGATTGTGCGACCCGGTGCACGCCTTTCGGCAGTCGGAGGTTGCACCTTGAACAGAATCTTCGTTAAGGTCGCGAATTCTTCGAGTGCCTGCAGCTGTTTCAACAAGCGTTTTTGTTGATAGCGCAGGCGCGTGGCCCAGTGGCCATCGGTGATTATCAGCAGCAGGCAACCCTCGCGCCACGACGCTACATGGCAGTGTTCGCGAGCCGCCGGCTGTAGTTGGCTTTCCAGTAGGTGCTGCAGGCGATCAATGCGTTGCGCTTGATTGAACAGCGCCTTCAGGGGTTTCGCTTCGCGCAATAGCGCGGCGGGAGCCCGGGCCGGCAAAGGACGAAAAGTCATGGCAGGACGCCTGAAAAAGTGGAGCCGCCATGGTAGCAGAATCGCTGCTGCCGACTGACGCTTCACCACTAGGGGAAGGCCGTGCACATCATTCTACTTAGTCGGCATCACGGTGCCGCACGTTCACTCAGTCTGGATCTGCGCTGGTTATTGCTGGCGTTGTTACTGGCACTCGGCGCGGCATTGGCCAGCGGCGTAGCTGTTGGTGCCTGGTGGGCGCCGGCAACGGTTGAGGTGCATGACGACACCCAGCTCAATCAAGCAATAGACCAGCAGCGCGCCGAGGTCGGCCAAGTGCGGCGTGACGCCCAGCGTCAGCTGGATGCCTTTGCCGTGCATGTGGCCGAGCTGCAAGCGCGCCTGACTCGTCTGGATGCCTTGGGCGCGCGCCTCACCGAACTAGCGGATCTGGATGCCAGCGAATTTGATTTCTCTCTCAATGTTGGCCAGGGCGGTGCTGAAGATGCCCTGGGCGATGCCGCGTATGCGCCGCCGCCGTTTATGGATGAGCTTGATCGCCTGAGCCTTCGCCTGGACAGTCGTGAGCAGTTGCTGGAAGTACTGGAGCAGCTGATCGGCGAGCGACAGCTGAATGAAGCCGAATACCTCTCCGGCATGCCGGTGCGCCATGGCTATATGTCCTCGCCATTTGGTCGCCGCGTGCACCCACTGACCGGGCGTAATACTCAGCATAAAGGGGTCGATTTTGCTGCCAAACCGGGCAGTGATGTGGTGGCTGTTGCGGCTGGGGTGGTGAGCTTCTCCGGGGTCAAGTCGGGTTATGGGCATACCGTGGAGATCAGTCATGCCGATGGCTACACCACGCTGTATGCGCACAATCAGAGCAACTTGGTACAGATTGGTGACTTGGTGCAGCGCGGCCAGACGATTGCCAAGGTTGGCCGTAGCGGCCGCGCCAGTGGTTACCATGTGCACTTCGAAGTGACCAAGGATGGCCGAGTGGTCAATCCAGCCAGCTATATAGCCCGGGTTAACGACGTCGAATAACGCCGCTTTCCTCGTTTGCGTTTCCGGGTAGAATGCCCCCTTCGCACGCAGCCATAAAGGCTGCATGGGTCGCTGTTCAGCCGCCCTCAATCCATACGCCTGGAAGATCCTGTCGATATGTTTGCGCCTTTGTTGAAAAAACTCTTTGGAAGCAAGAACGAGCGTGAAGTCAAACGCATGCTCAAGGCGGTACAAGCCGTCAATGCCTTCGAGGAGCAGATGCTTGCCCTTTCCGATGAGCAACTGCGTGCCAAGACGGAGGAGTTCAAAGCTCGTCTGGCCAAAGGTGAAACCCTTGATCAGCTGCTCGCCGAAGCCTTTGCGGTAGCCCGCGAAGCCGGCAAGCGCGTGATGGGCATGCGCCACTTCGACGTGCAGTTGATTGGTGGTATGACCCTGCACGAAGGCAAGATCGCCGAGATGCGCACCGGTGAGGGTAAGACCCTGGTGGCGACCCTGGCGGTGTACCTCAATGCACTGTCCGGCAAGGGCGTGCATGTGGTGACGGTCAACGATTACCTGGCACGCCGCGACGCCAACTGGATGCGTCCGCTGTATGAATTCCTCGGTATGAGCGTGGGCATCGTGACCCCCTTTATGCCGCCCGAAGAGAAGCGTGAAGCCTACGCCGCCGATATCACCTACGGCACCAACAACGAATTCGGTTTCGATTACCTGCGCGACAACATGGCCTTCAGCCTGGAAGACAAATTCCAGCGCGAGCTGAATTTCGCCGTGATCGACGAAGTTGACTCCATTCTGATCGACGAAGCACGCACCCCGCTGATCATCTCCGGCCAGGCCGAAGACAGCTCGCGCCTCTACACCGAGATCAACAAGCTGATCCCGCGCCTCAAGCTGCATGTTGAGGAAGAAGAGGGCGTGGTCACGCAGGAAGGTCACTACAAGGTCGACGAGAAGGCCCGTCAGGTCGAGCTGAACGAAGCGGGCCACCAGTATGTTGAAGAGATGCTCACCGAAGTCGGCCTGCTGGCTGAGGGTGAGAGCCTGTATTCGGCGCACAACCTGGGCCTGCTGACCCATGTGTACTCGGGCCTGCGTGCGCACAAGCTGTTCAACCGCAACGTTGAATACATCGTGCAGAATAACCAGGTGCTGCTGATCGACGAGCACACCGGCCGTACCATGCCCGGCCGTCGTCTGTCCGAGGGCCTGCACCAGGCCATCGAAGCCAAAGAAGGTTTGCCGATCCAGGCTGAGAGCCAGACCCTGGCCTCGACCACCTTCCAGAACTACTTCCGTCTGTACAGCAAGCTGTCCGGCATGACCGGTACTGCTGATACCGAAGCATTCGAATTCCATCAGATCTATGGCTTGGCGGTGATCGTGATTCCGACCAATCGTGCTTTGGCGCGTAAGGACTTCAACGATCTGGTCTACCTGACTGCGGAAGAGAAGTACGCCGCCATCGTCACCGACATCAAGGAAAGCATGGCCCTGGGGCGTCCGGTGCTGGTCGGTACGGCCACCATCGAAACCTCCGAGCACATGTCCAAGCTGCTCAATCAGGAAGGCATCGAGCACAAGGTGCTCAACGCCAAGTTCCACGAGAAGGAAGCGGAAATCATTGCTCAGGCCGGTCGTCCGGGCGCGCTGACCATTGCCACCAACATGGCCGGTCGTGGTACCGACATCCTGCTGGGCGGCAACTGGGAAGTGGAAGTTGCCAACCTGGAAAACCCCACGCCTGAGCAGATCGCACAGATCAAGGCCGATTGGCAGAAGCGTCATCAGCAGGTGATCGAGTCGGGCGGCCTGCATGTGATCGCCTCCGAGCGTCACGAATCGCGGCGTATCGACAACCAGCTGCGTGGTCGTGCCGGCCGTCAGGGTGACCCAGGTTCCAGCCGCTTCTACCTGTCGCTGGAAGACAGCCTGATGCGCATCTTTGCCTCGGATCGGGTAAAGAACTTTATGAAGGCTCTAGGCATGCAGTCCGGTGAAGCTATCGAGCACCGCATGGTCAGCAACGCCATCGAAAAGGCCCAGCGCAAGGTTGAAGGTCGTAACTTCGACATGCGTAAGCAACTGCTGGAATTCGACGACGTGGCTAACGAGCAGCGCAAGGTGATCTATCACATGCGCAACACGCTGCTGGCGGCCGACAACATCGGCGAAACCATTGCCGAGTTCCGTCAGGAAGTGCTGGATCACACCATCAACCAGCATATCGCGCCGCAGTCGCTGCCTGAGCAGTGGGATATCGCTGGCCTGGAAGAGGCGCTTTACAGCGGTTTCAACCTGCGTCTGCCGATTCAGCAGTGGCTCGATGATGACCACAAGTTGTACGAAGAGACCCTGCGTGCGCGCATTCTTGAAGAGCTGGTCAGCGCCTACAACGAGAAAGAAAACGAAGCCAGCGCCGAAGCCCTGCGCACCTTCGAGAAGCAGATTCTCCTGCGTGTCCTCGACGACCTGTGGAAAGACCACCTGTCGACCATGGACCACCTGCGTCACGGTATTCACCTGCGCGGCTATGCGCAGAAGAACCCCAAGCAGGAATACAAGCGCGAGTCTTTCACCCTGTTCCAGGAACTGCTGGATTCGATCAAGCGCGACACCATCCGCGTTCTTTCGCATGTGCAAGTGCGCCGTGAAGACCCGGCTGAAGAAGAGGCTCGTTTGCGTCGTGAGGCCGAAGCATTGGCCGAGCGCATGCAGTTCCAGCACGCCGAAGCCTCGGCGCTGCTGCCGCAAGTCGCCGAAGAAGAGGGTGATGTAGCGGTTGCCGTGGCGCCGGTGCGCACCGAGCCGAAGATCGGCCGCAATGAGCCGTGCCCCTGTGGTTCCGGCAAGAAGTACAAGCACTGCCACGGCCAGGTTAGTTAAACAGTCCGTGTAGAGCGGGTTGAGCCGACAGTGAAGTTGGCTATGCTTGGCCCAGCTTGATTAACGCCGCGAACGGTCTGACCGCTCGCGGCGTTTTACCATCGCAATCAGTCCTACCACCTCAAGGAGCATTCTCTATGGCTGTTGGTCTTGGCCCGTTGTCTACCCTGCACCCGGTTCCAGGTTTCGAACTGGGCATCGCTTCGGCGGGCATCAAGCGCCCAGGGCGCAAGGATGTGGTAGTGATGCGATGTGCCGAAGGCTCCAGCGTAGCGGGTGTGTTCACCCTCAATGCGTTCTGCGCCGCGCCGGTGATTCTGGCCAAGAAGCGTGTGCTGGGCAGCGTGCGTTACCTGTTGACCAATACCGGTAATGCCAACGCCGGCACCGGCGAGCCTGGCCTTGCGAATGCCACGCGCACTTGCGCTGCCTTGGCTCAGCTGGCTGGTGTGGATGAGGGTGCTGTGCTGCCGTTCTCCACCGGGGTGATTGGTGAGCCGCTGCCGGTCGAGAAGATCGAAGGCGCGCTGCAGGCGGCTCTCGACGACTTGTCCGAGAACCACTGGGCCGAGGCTGCCACCGGCATCATGACCACCGACACCCTGCCCAAAGGGGCCAGCCGCCAGTTTGTTCACGATGGTGTGATTGTCACGGTGACTGGCATCAGCAAGGGCGCGGGGATGATCAAGCCGAACATGGCGACCATGCTCGGTTATATCGCCACCGACGCCAAGGTGGCTCAGGCCGTACTGCAGGACCTGTTGCGCGATGCGGCGAACAAGTCATTTAACCGCATCACAATCGACGGCGACACCTCGACCAACGACTGCTGCATGTTGATCGCCACTGGCAAGGCCGCCTTGCCGGAAATCAGCCAGGCCAGCGGCGACCTGTTCGCCAAACTCAAGGAAGCGGTATTCAGCGTGTGCATGGAAGTGGCTCAGGCCATCGTGCGCGACGGTGAAGGCGCGACCAAGTTTGTCACCGTGCAGGTCAATGGCGGTGCAACCCATCAGGAGTGCCTGGACGTCGGTTATGCCGTAGCCCATTCGCCGCTGATCAAGACCGCGCTGTTTGCTTCCGACCCGAACTGGGGGCGCATTCTCGCCGCCGTGGGCCGCGCTGGCGTGGCGCAGCTGGATGTCAGCCTGATCGACGTATTCCTTGGTGACGTGTGCATTGCCAGCCGTGGCTGCCGTGCCGTCAGCTACACCGAAGAGCAGGGCGCCGCAGTGATGGCCAAGGAAGAGATCACCATCCGCATCGAGCTGGGCCGCGGTGGTTGCAGTGAGAACATCTGGACCACCGATCTGTCCCACGAGTACGTGAAGATCAACGCCGAGTACCGCACCTGATCCGTCACGTACCGGCTGTTTGACGACCCGCATTCCCGTTGCTCATGCCCCCATGAGCAACGGGAATTTGCTATTGAGGAAGTCGCCTTTTAAGGTCATGCGACCTTCCCGCAGCGAGCGCAGCCCATGTCACTTACTCTGATTATTGGCGACAAAACCTACTCGTCCTGGTCGTTGCGTGCGGCACTGGCGCTGGAGTTGACCGGCGCGCCCTATGCCGAACAGCTGATTACCCTGAATCGGCCTGATACCCGCGCGCTCATTTTTCAGCACTCGCCGACCGGCAAGGTGCCGTTGCTGATCAGCGACGACGGCGCCATCTGGGACTCCCTGGCGATTGGCGAATACCTGGCCGAATGCTTTCCCGCTGCCCAGCTGTGGCCGCAAGCCCGGGCTGCCCGCGCGCTGGCACGCAGTGCCTGTGCCGAGATGCACAGCGGTTTTGTCGCGCTGCGCAGTCATCTGCCGATGGACCTCAAACGCAATCAGGCGCTGGCTGAAATTCCGGCTGATGCCATGGCCGATATCCAGCGCATCTGCGCCCTGTGGGCCGAGTGCCGGCAGCGCTTTGGTAAGGGCGGGGACTTCCTGTTTGGTCAGGCCTGTCTGGCGGATGCCTTCTTCGCTCCGGTGGCGGCGCGCTTGCGCAGCTATCAGGTGGCGCTGCCGGCAGAGGCTGCCGCCTATGTCGAGACGATCTATCAGTGGCCGGCGTTTCAGCGCTGGTACCAAGCCGCCCAGGAGGAACATCTGGCGTGAAGCGTATTCATGTAGCCGCCGCGGTTATTCGTGGTGTGGATGGGCAGATACTGCTCGCCAAACGTCCCGAGGATAAGCATCAGGGCGGCCTCTGGGAGTTTCCCGGTGGCAAGGTCGAGGCCAGCGAGACGGTGCAGGCAGCCCTGGCCCGTGAGCTGGAAGAGGAACTGGGTATTCGCCCCAGTGCCGCGCGGCCGCTGATTCAGGTGCGTCACGATTACCCGGACAAGCAGGTGTTGCTGGACGTCTGGGAGGTCTCGGCGTTTACCGGCGAGCCCCATGGTGCCGAAGGTCAGCCGCTGGCCTGGGTCAGCCCTCGGCAGTTGGCTGATTATGAGTTTCCCGCCGCCAATCGGCCGATTGTCGCGGCGGCGCGTTTGCCCGAGCGTTATCTGATTACCCCTGAGGGGCTGAGTGGGCCCGAGCTGCTGCGCGGTATTCAGGCCGCGCTGAAAAGCGGTATTCGTTTGCTGCAGCTGCGCGCCCCGGCGATGTTCGATGCGCAGTACCGCGATATTGCCGTGGATGCCCTCGGCCTCTGTGCCGGCAAGGCGCAGCTGATGCTCAAGGGGCCGTTGGAGTGGCTGGGCGACTTTCCCGCCGCTGGCTGGCACCTGACGGCGCAGCAATTGCGCGAGTTGAGCGCAGGTGGCCGGCCATTCCCGGCAGAGCGCTGGCTGGCGGCTTCTTGCCACAGTACGCAGGAGCTGCAACTGGCCACGCAGATGGGCGTGGACTTCATCACCCTGTCCCCTGTGCAAGCCACCCAGACTCATCCTGATGCGCAGCCGCTGGGCTGGGCCCAGGTCGCCGAGCTGTTGCAGGGCTTTAATCAGCCGGCCTATCTGCTGGGTGGGGTAACCCCGGCCGATGTGGAGCGGGCCTGGCAAGTGGGGGCTCAGGGCGTGGCGGGGATTCGCGCATTCTGGCCGGAGTAACTGCCACCTGTGAGTAAAGGGCGTTATAGTCGCGCCCTCAAATGGTGCGTTACAGGTGAGCGGTTGACGGTGCAAAGCATCAAGGCGTGGTTGAAGGGCTTCTGGCCGGCGCCCATGACGGTCAGTCTGAGTGAGCGGGCGCTGAGCTGTGTCGGCGCGGTGCTGGGGCTGCTGTTCAGTGGCTGGCTTTGTCATGAGGTGTTGGGCAGTGCCAGCCCTTGGCTGATCGCACCTATGGGCGCCTCTGCCGTGCTGCTGTTCGCCGTGCCGGCCAGCCCTCTGGCGCAGCCCTGGTCGATTATCGGTGGCAATCTGATCTGCGCCCTGATTGGGGTGAGCTGCGCCACCTGGCTCGGTCACGATGCGTGGGTGGCCGCGTTGGCTGGCGGCGTGGCGATTGCCGGAATGTTTGCCTTGCGCTGTCTGCATCCGCCGGGTGGCGCGGTGGCGCTGACGGCGGTGCTGGCCGGGCCGGAAGTGGCCCAGCTGGGCTACCACTTCGCCCTCTACCCGGTGGGGTTGAACTCGATTGGCCTGCTGCTGATCGCGCTGTTGTTCAATAACGCCTTGCGCCGGCAGTATCCGCACCGCCCGCTTGAGCATGGCAACGTGCACAAGACCCATGACCCGATCCCCCGTGATCGCCTGGGCTTCACCCCGGCGGATCTGGATGCGGTGCTCAAGGCGCGCGGCGAGTTGCTGGATATTTCCCGCGAAGACCTGGAGGAGATTCTCCTGCAAACCGAGGCGCGGGCTTATCAGCGGCGCTTTGGTGAAGTGCGCTGTGGCGACATCATGTCCCGCGATGTGCAGACCCTGACGGAGCACGCCAGCCTTGCCGAGGCGCGATTGAGCCTGCATGAGCACCGGCTAAGCGGCATGCCGGTGCTCAACTCGCAGGGCGAATTGCAGGGCATGCTAAGCCTGCATGATCTGTTGCTGGCCGACGTCGATGCCCAGACTGTCAGCCAATGCATGCGCCGGCAAGCGCCGACCTGTCGCGCCGACTGGCCGGTGACCTACCTGCTGCAGATGCTTACAGATAGCGACGTGCATCGGCTGCCCGTGGTGGATGAGCACCATCGCTTGCTGGGTATCGTCAGCCAGTCCGACCTGCTGGCGGCGCTGTTCCGTATGTCACTGCAGAGTCCCGCAGCGGGCGCGGGTTAACCTGGGCCTGGGTTATCCTCTGTCTTTCACCGCCTGGCTGTTGAGTGAGTTCATGCCTGTAGAAGCCCGTTCCCCGTCGAATATGCGCCCCAGCACCCTGCATTTGCCGCGTGGCAACTGGGTGACGGTGTTCGAATGCCTGTGCGCGCATTTTCCGGCGATAGCACCGGCGGTGTGGCAGGAGCGGATCGTCCGCGGTCGGGTGCTGAACGCGCAGGGCCAGCCGCTCGACATGGCGGCGTCTTATCGCGAAGGACTCAAGGTGCACTACTTTCGCGAAGTGCCGGCGGAAACGCCGATTCCCTTCGAAGAGACCCTGCTGCATGTCGATGAGCACCTGCTAGTGGCGGACAAACCGCATTTTCTGCCGGTGATGCCAGCCGGCGAATATGTCGAGCAGACTCTGCAGGCGCGCCTGGCCAAGCGCCTGGGCAATGCCGACCTGGTGCCGCTGCACCGGATTGATCGGCACACTGCCGGCCTGGTGCTGTTTTCTACTAACCGCGAGAGCCGTGGTCAGTACCAGGCGCTGTTTCGCCTGCGGCAGATGGACAAGTGCTACGAGGCGCTGGCGGCGGCTTTGCCGCAGCTGGACTTCCCGCTGCTGCGGGCGACGCGGCTGGAAGGCGCCGAGCCGTTCTTTCGCATGCAGGAAGTGGCCGGTGAGGCCAATACCGAAACCCGCATCGAGGTCGCCCAGCGCTTGGGCGAGTACTGGCTGTACCGGCTGTATCCGGTCACGGGCAAGAAGCACCAGCTGCGCGTGCACCTCGCCGCACTGGGCGCGCCGATCCTCAATGACCCGTTTTATCCCGAGGTCACCGATGCTCCCGATGCGCCGGATGACTACAGCAAGCCGCTCAAGCTGCTGGCCAAGGGGCTGAGCTTTATCGACCCGCTGAGCGGCGAGCGGCGCACATTCGAAAGCCAACTCAGTCTGCTCTGAAGTCGTAGGGTGGATGGCGCTTTATCCATCCACCGACCCGTAATGGTGGATGAAAAAACGTCATCCACCCTACATGGCTGGCTCAGTAGCCCGGATGCAATCCGGGGATGGTGTTCCCTATTGTATCGCAGCCGCCTGCCAGAGCACTTCAGCGATGCCCTGACGTTTGGCGATCAGTCGCGCGGCGACGAACAGCAGGTCGGACAGGCGGTTGACGTAGGCCAGGCCGACGCCGCGCAGCGGCTCCACGGCGTTCAGGTGCTGGCAGCGGCGCTCGGCGCTGCGAGCCAGGCTGCGGCACACATGGGCCTGGGCGACCAGGCGCGAGCCGCCTGGCAGGATAAAATTCTCCAGCGGGCCGACTTCTTCGTTCCAGCGGTCGATGGCTGCTTCCAATCGCTCGATTTCCGGGGTCTGCAGGGCCTGGTAGTCGGGCATCGCCAGTTCGCCGCCGAGATCAAATAGGCGGTGCTGGCAGGGCGCTAGCACCTCGATAATCTCGGTCAGTCTCGGGCACTGGGCTTGCTGTTCGGCCAGTTCGGCCAGCAGCAGGCCGATATGGCTGTTCAGTGTGTCGACCTCGCCCATGGCATCCACCCGAGGGTGGTCCTTGGTCACGCGGCGGCCATCGGCCAGACCGGTTTCGCCGGCGTCGCCGGTGCGGGTGTAGATTTTCGAGAGACGGTAACCCATGTTCAAAGACCTGTGTCAGGCGTGGCGGTGGTCATCGGTAGGCGCAGGGTGAAGCAGGTGCCCTGGCCGGCTGTGGACTGCACTTCCATCTGCCCTTTGTGGTTGTTGGTGATGATGAAATATGACACCGACAGCCCGAGCCCGGTGCCCTGGCCGACTTCCTTGGTGGTGAAGAACGGCTCGAAGATGCGCTTGCGCACCGATTCGGGCATGCCGACGCCATTGTCTTCCACCTGGATCTCCGCCCAGGGCGGCGCCAGGCGCACGCGCAGGGTGATTTGTCCGGGCGTTGTGCTGTCGTTGCGCTGATGGATGGCCTGGGCGGCATTTTTCAGCAGGTTGAGCAGCACCTGCTCCAGCTCGTTGGCGGTAGCGGGCACGGCAGGCAGGTCGGTGGCGAACTCGCGCTGGATGGTCAGGCTCTTGAAGTCGAAACTCTCGGTCAGGTCGAAGTCATTGCTGGCGATCTCGACTGCCTGATCAACCAGCGCCGGCAATTGGCATGGCGCGAGCTGGCGGTCGCTGCGACGGCTGAAGTTGAGCATATGGCTGACGATCTTCGCCGCGCGGCTGCCGGCCTGCTGGATGCCGTCGAGCAGGCGTGGGATCTCCCGGGCATGCAGGTAGCGGTCGATGCCTTCCAGGCAGATACCGGCTTGTTCGGCCTGTTCGCGGTTTTTTTCCAGCTCCGGTGACAGGCGTCGGCGGATGTTCTGCACGTTATGCAGGATGGCCCCCAGCGGGTTGTTGATCTCGTGTGCCATGCCGGCGGCCAGGCCGCCGACCGAGAGCATCTTCTCCGACTGCACCATCATTTCTTCCAGGTTCAGACGCTGGGTGATGTCGTCGACTCGGATCACTACGCCGCGGCCGCTGCCACCCATCAACGGGTAGAAGGTCAGTGCGAAGTGGCGCGGCTGCTCGTTGCTGCCCCAGGTGACCCGCTCGATCTTTTCCACCTGATGCTGCTCGACAGTGCGCCTTAGCTGCGGCAGGTAAGGCTTGAGCGGCGGGAAGGCGAGGAAGATCGGCTGGTTCAGCGCTTCGTCCAGGCGGGTGCCGGAAAGGCTGCTGGCTTCTTGGTTCCACTGGGTGACGTAGAGCTGTTCGTCGAGGGCGATCAGCGCCGAGGGCATGGAGTCGATGATGCTGTTGAGGTACTTCTGAAAGCCGGTGAGTTTCTTCTCGATCTTGCTGCGCACCTGCACTTCCAGCTCCAGCTTGCGGTTGGAGTGGCGGGTTTCCTCGGCCAGGTGCTGAGCCTGGTCGAAGGCTTCCTGGGCGTCATCACGGGCACGTTTGAGCTGCTGCTCACGGGCTTCGATGCGCACCAGCATGGTGTTGAAGGCATCGGCCAGGCTGCCGATCTCGTCACGGTTGCCGCGGCGTGCGCGCAGGGCATAGTTCTCTTCGCGGGTGACCTGGCGCGAAAGCTCTTCCAGGCGGCGGATCGGCCGGGTGATCAGGCGGCGAACCTGGCGCGAGACGATCAGCCAGAGCACCACACTCAGGGCAAGAATCACCAGACTGGCGGTCAGGGTGCCGGTGTAGAACACCCCCGGCAGTTCGCTGGAAGCCACCAGTAGCAGATGCCCGGGGTTGCCTGTGGCTTGCGGCAGTTCGACCAGCTGGTTGATGCGAAACTCGCTATGGCGCCAGGCCGCCACCTCTTCGACGCGCTGCGGCAGCTGCAGTTTGGTGCCGCGCTGCAGCTGCGCCAGGTTCAGGCCGTCGGCGTCATAGATCACGGCCGCACGCAGCGGAGCGTAGTCATCCAGGCGCCTGAGCAAGGCTTCGGCGGCGGCAGGGGAACTCAGCGCTTCCTTGCTCAGTGGTGGGCTGGCAATCAGCCGGCCGAGGGTGTGCAGGGCCTGGGGGGCCACACTTTCTTGGGAGATCCAGTAGGCCGCGCTGATAAAGGCCAGGTTGGCCACCATCAGTACAGTGGCGAGCAAAGCCAGTAGGGCGACCAGCAGCTTGCGACCGACCGGTAGGTTTTCAAGGCGCTGACGCAGAGGCATGGCGGGCTGTCGCGGTGGTGGAAGTGCAGGCAGGTTAACGCGGGCCTCAGTGGCTGGGCAATCCGCGCGCGTTGAGGTGGGCCAGCAGTTGGCTGTGCAGCGCCTGTAGATGTGGCAGCACCAGTTGGTGGCGTTGCGCGGCGTTACAGGCGTAACCCAGCAGGTAGGCGATTTCCGTGCGGCGGCCCTGGCTGACATCCTGGTGCATGGAGGAATAGTTGGCGGCAGTCGCCAGAATCACCCGTTGCACTTCGTCGTGTAGGTCTTCGGCGGCCGCGCTTTGGCCGCAGCGGTGCAGCAACTCGCTCAGCTCGCTGCACAGGCAAGCGACCTGCGCCGGGTGTTCGCGTAGCCCGCCATTACGGCAGTCGTGCAGCACGGTCAGTGGGTTGATCGCGCAGTTCAGCGCCAGCTTGCGCCACAGCCGGCTGAGGATATCCAGGCTCCAGTCGTGAACAATGCCGGCTTGGTGCAAGTCTTCCAGCCAGGTTGGCGGTCGCAGCTCAAGCGGGTCGCCGAGCCAGGTGTGGCCGTGGCCGGCAAACACCACCTGAAAATCCGCCTGACGAAACGCGCCTTCGGTGCTGGAGGCAAAGATGTAGCGTGCCAGGGGTGCGGCGCGAGCGACTTCGTCCTGGCTACCCAGGCCATTTTGCAGCAAGAGGATTTCGGCGCCAGGGGCCAGGCGTGGTGCCAGTTGGCTTACGGCAGTGGCGGCGTCATAGGCCTTGCAGGCCAGCAGTAGGCGTTGGATCGGCTCGGGGTGATCGGGTGTTTGCGCGGGGATGGGGTAGTGCTGCGCGTTGCCCTGTTCAATCAGGGTCAGCCCGCCGGCCTGTTGATAGCGGTGCAGACGCGCCGAGTCGCGCAGGATCAACTGCACCGGCAGGCCAGCGCGTGCCAGGCGCGTGGCCCATAGGGTGCCGAGGCTACCGGCGCCGAGGATATGCCACATGCTGAGCGCGGCTTATTGCGGCAAAGACAGGCGCAGGGCGGTCACCAGCCCGGTGCTGTGCGAATCGGGCAATAGCCTGGCTGCGTGCTCGGTGATTTGTTGCGGAGTGATGGGCAGACCTTTTGCATCCAGACCCACCAGGCTGATACCCGCCTTGAGGCTGATAAAGCCTTCGCTGGTCTTGAACGCCTTGAGGTTGATGCCTTCATGCAGGCGCTTGAAGCTGCTCGGCGAGCACTCATGCAGGTCGGTCAGCAGGGTGATCAGGCCGAAGTGGCTTTCGTCCGTGCGCACCAGTACATCCAGTGGCCGTACCAGTTGTTGCAGGCGTCGTGCTACGCCGGTAAGCAGTTCGTTGTAGAAGGCGTCGCCATGCCGCTGGTGCAGCTCATGCATGTCCTGCAGGCCAATCAGCAGGTAGCACAGTGCGCCGCCGCGCGATTCCACCTGGCGCAGGCTGTCGAGCATCTTCTGGTGCAGGTAGCGGTTGTTACCCAGGCCGGTGAGCGGGTCGATCAGGTTGCGCTGTTCCAGGCTGGCGATGTTTTCGGTGAGCAGGCGATTTTCCTGCAGCAGGCGCTGCAGGGTGTTGCACAGGCGGTCGGCGGCGTAGACGCGCGGCACCAGTTGCTCGTTCATCGCTGCCTTGCTGATGAAGTCATCGACGCCGCTGTCGAAGGCTTCACCCAATACGTTTTCGCCTTCCTTGCCGGTGAGCAGGATGACGTAGGTGTAGTGGTGGGCCATTTCATCGAACTGACGCACCTGAACGGTCAGTTCCAGGCCGTTCATCTCCGGCATCAGCCAGTCGGCGAGTAGGACGCTGGCCGGGCGCTGCTCCAGCAGGCTGATGGCTTCGGCGGCGCTGCTGGCAAAACGGAGATCCTGATAGCCCGCCTGGGTCAGGGCGCGCCCGATCATGGCGCTGGAGAACTTGGCGTCATCGACGACCAAAATGCTCAGGTGGGGGTTAGGCATGGGCAGGCTCGCTAGGGGGAAATCACGTGGGCCCGATACTTCGCCGGGCAGTGTGTGTTGCTACCGCTATATAATGGCCGGGTTTTTTTACCGTCAAGCCAGGCGTGTCCCGTTCGTGATGCAGGGCGCGCCGTCTATCTGGAGTAAGCCCATGCCCTCGTTCGACGTGGTGTCCGAGTTGGACAAACATGAAGTTACCAACGCCATCGACAGCGCTATAAAAGAGCTGGATCGTCGTTATGACCTGCGCGGTAAAGGTAGCTTTGAGCTGAAAGAGCTGACTGTCAACCTGACAGCTGATGCGGATTTTCAGTTGGAGCAGATGGTTGAGATTCTCAAGCTCTGCCTGGTCAAACGCAAGATTGACGTACAGTGCCTGGAGTTCAAGGACGCCTACGCGTCTGGCAAGAGCGTCAAGCAGGAAGTGATCCTGCGTGAAGGGATTGAGAAGGACCTGGCGAAGAAGATCGTCGCGCACATCAAGGACATCAAACTCAAGGTGCAGGCTGCCATTCAGGGCGAGCAGGTACGTATTACCGGCAAGAAGCGTGATGATCTGCAGGAAGCGATTGCCGCCTTGCGTGCCAAGGACTTCGGCATGCCGTTGCAGTTCAACAACTTTCGCGATTGATGCGTGGGCGTTGAACCTTGCCGCCGTAAAGGCGTCGCAACGGTGTTGGTGCAGTAAAACCGCCACGGCTTGCCGTGGCGTTTTATTTTCAAAGGTCTACAAGGATTAACAGATGGATATGAACGTCGAACAACTGGTGAAGATGTCAGAAGCCTGGCTGCCTGTGGTGCTCGAATACAGCGGCAAGCTGACCCTGGCCTTGATCACCATGCTGATCGGTTGGTGGCTGATCAGCAAACTCACCGGCAGCATTGGCCGTTTGCTCAATATGCGTCAGGTCGACCGCGCGCTGAGCAGTTTTATCTGCAGCCTGGCCGGTATCGTGCTGAAGGTGTTGCTGCTGGTCAGCGTGGCCTCGATGATCGGCGTGGAAACCACTTCCTTTATCGCGGTGATCGGTGCTGCCGGTTTGGCCATTGGCCTGGCCTTGCAGGGCAGCCTGGCGAACTTCGCTGGCGGGGTATTGATCATGCTGTTTCGCCCGTTTCGTGCTGGCGACTGGATTGAGGCGCAGGGCGTTTCGGGCAGTGTCGACAGCATCCAGATTTTCCATACCACGCTGAAAACCGCGGATAACAAAGTGGTGATCGTGCCCAACGGCAGTCTGTCGAACGGCCATATCACCAACTATTCGCGCGAATCCACGCGCCGTGTCGATATCAACCTGGGAATCGATTACTCAAGCGACATCAAGCAAGCCCGCGAAGTGTTGCTGGATATCGCCAGGGATCCACGGGTGCACCAGAACCCGGCGCCTGTAGTGTTTGTTACCGGGCTGGGCGACAGCGCAATCAATCTGTCACTGCGCATCTGGGTGGCGACGCCGGATTTCTGGCCTGTGACTTTCGCCTTCACCGAGCAGGCCAAGGATCGCCTCAGCGAGGCGGGCATCGGCATCCCATTCCCGCAGCGGGTGGTGCATCTGGTGCAGCAACCCACTGTCTGAAGGAACGCCGAGTTAGCGACTGGTGGCGTTGTAGAGCGTTTTGAAACTGCGGCCCATCGCCAGCTGGTAGTGGTTGATCAGGCTTTGCCAGTCGGCCTGATCCCACGGCGAATGGCGCCGCAGTTGCAGCATGTCGTGCAACGCGGCTTGCTTGCTGGTCAGGCGACGGCGGCATTTCTCGAGGTCGAGCAGTGCTACCTCGGGAGTCAGCGTCTGTCCTTCGTCGTTGATGCGGACAAAGATATGTTTGATATAGATGCAGCCGTGCTGCCAGCGCGCGGTGTGCAAACTCGCCAGGCTTTGCGCTACTTTCTGCAGCACTTGTTGGTGCAGTGCTTCGCCGTACCGCTCGCGGCCATTGCCTGCGTACCAGTCATCAATAGGTTGAAAACCGTCCAGTGCCTTGGTCACTAGCAAGGCGCGCCATCCCTGGGCGTTATGTTCCGCCGCGCAGTAGATGATCTCTGGGACGGTTACTCCCGCCTTGCGAGCGCCGAGCAGTGCATCGCGTTCGCGTAACACAGTGGGACGGCCAAAGGGATGGAGCAGGCTGCGGTGGATATGCCCGGTCTGACGCTTGGCATAGAGCAGCGTGTCGTCCTTCCAGATGCGCTGAACGCCGCTGTAACCGCCGCGGCGGTCGTTGGGCTCTTCGACCCATTCTCCCTGGATCTGCCACCAGCTTTCGAGGCTGGCTGGGCTAAATAAGCTGCTGACGTTACTGAATGCTACGGTCATGGTCTGCCCTTTTGCGGATAGCAGGGTAGAGCAAGACTCTTGCCAGTTTGTTCAGTCAGGCTGCTCTGCGGCGTTAGTCGCGTTGGCATCGCTGGTCTGCGGTCGTTCGCGGCGCCATTGCAGAATGATCAGCAGCAGTGTCGGAATACCCAGCAAGGCGGTGACCAGGAAGAACTGGGCGTAGCCGAACTTCTCCACCATTACCCCTGAGTAGCCGCCAATCAGGCGCGGCAGTAGCAGCATGATCGAGCTGAGCAAGGCGTACTGGGTGGCGGAGAACTTCAGGTTGGTCAGGCTCGACAGGTAGGCGACGAACGCCGCTGTGGCCAAGCCTGCGCTGAAGTTGTCGGCGGAAATGGTCACGATCAGCATCTGCAGGTCTGCGCCCATGCCGGTAAGCATAAGGAACAGCAGATTGGTCGCCGCCGAGGCTGCGCCACCGATAAAAAGGATCGGCAGAATACCGAAGCGCACGATCAGCAGGCCGCCAAAGCCTGCACCAATCAGGGTCATGACCAAACCGAAGAGCTTACTGACGCTGGCAATCTGATCCTTGGTAAAGCCTTGGTCGATGTAGAACACGTTGGCCATCACGCCCATCACGGTGTCCGACATGCGGTAGGTGGCAATCAACCCGAGCAGCAGAAAGGCCTGCCAGCGGTAACGCACGATAAAGTCGTTGACTGGCGTCAGCACCGGCGCCAGGCCGCGGCGACCCATGGTGGACAGGCAAAGGCTGGTGAGGATGGTGTAGAGCAGGGCGCGCAGGAAGGCGCGGTCTTCCAGTAGCAGGTCAAGCATGCTGGCTTCGCCGTTGATCACGCTGGCGAAGTCGGTGTTATAGAACTGGGTAAACATCGCCGGTACCGATACCAGCAACACAATCAGTACCAGTACCGAGGCGATCTGGTGGCTAAAGCCATAACGCGCCGCGGCCAGTTGCGTGCGCAGTGGCACATCCGGCTCGCGCATCCACAGGCTGGTCAGCAGGCCCGGCAACATCAGCAGGGCAAACAGCAGGTAGGTGCCGGCCCATGCGCCGTGCTGATAGAGCAGGGCGGTGGAGCCAAAGCCTTCGGCGAAATACAGCGCGCCGGCGGTGGCCAGCAGGGCGGCGACGCGGTAGCCGGCCATATAGCTGGCGGCCAGCGCGGCCTGGCGGGTGTCGTCGACGATTTCCAGGCGGTAGGCATCAACGGCGATGTCCTGGGTGGCCGAAGCGAAGGCCACCAGCACGGCCAGGGAAATCAGCCAGGTCAGATGGGTTTGCGGGTCACACAGGGCCATACCAGCGAGGCCGATGGCGATCAGGATCTGAGATAGCACCAACCAGGAGCGTCGGCGGCCCAGTTTGCCCAGCAGCGGCAGTCGCCACTGATCAAGCAGCGGCGACCAGACCCATTTGAAGGCATATGCCAGGCCGATCAGGCTGGCAAAACCAATGGTGTCGCGGGCCACGCCGGCTTCGCGTAACCAGACAGACAGGGTGGAGAACACCAGCATATAGGGCAGGCCAGCGGCGAACCCTAGAAGCAGCAGCACCAAGGTTGAGGGGCTGGAGTAGGCAGCAATGGCATCACGCCAGCTTTTACGGGGCATTGAAGGGGTATCAGCCTGAGATTGACCTAATAAAGGGCGCACTCTACCCGCTGTGCTCCATTGGGCGCCAGCCATAGCGCGGCATATCCACCCGATCGTTATGGATTTGCACGCCTTCCTCACGTAAACGACTGCGTTGTTCTGTGCCGGAGAGGCTGCCAGCCGGCAAGCTGAGGCGGCCACCGGCAGCAATTACCCGGTGCCAGGGCAGGGTGCTGCCGTCCGGTAGCTGGCTGAGGGTGCGCCCGACCCAGCGCGCGGCACGACCCAGGCCTGCGTATGCAGCCAGTTGCCCGTAACTCACCACGCATCCGGCCGGAATCTGCGCCAGCACCGCATAAAGTGCCGTGCGACGCTCGACCTGGCTTGCTGTTGGCTGGCCTGGCGCGGCATGCTTCGGCACCTGTTCTGGCTCGTTATCCGGCTTTCCCATCATGCTGCTACGTACTCTGTTGTGCTTTCTGGTTCTTGCTCTGGCCACGCCTGCGTGGGCGGACACGGTGTGGTTGAACAATGGTGACCGTCTGAGCGGTGAGATAGTTCTGCTCGATGGCGGCAAACTGGCCTTGAAAACCAAGTACGCCGGCCAGGTGCTGATTGCCTGGAAGGATATCGACACCCTGCGCTCGGAGAAACCCTTGCTGATGCGCCGCCAGGGCCTCGATAGCGAGCACAGTAACCAGCTGGAAGCTGCAGGCAAGGGCATGGTGCGGGTGGTCAGCGACAACACGCAAACCGTGCCGCTCTCCAGTATCAAGCGTCTGATCCCACCGCGCCCGGTACTGCAGGACCGCTTCTGGGAAGGCAATCTGGACGCCAAACTGGATATGAAGCGCGACGACAACGACACCGACGAGTGGAAGCTCAAAAGCAATACGCGTGTGGAGCACGGCCGTTGGCGTCACGTGTTGGCCGGTGAGCTGGAACGCAAGGTCAAGAATGACGCTAAGACCGCCGACAACTGGCAGCTGGAATACGACCTCGACCGCTTTATCACGGATCACTGGTTCTGGCGGGTGGGGGCTGAGCAGGACGAGGATGAGTTTGCCTTTTTTACTCGCCAGCGTTCGCTGGGCACCGGGCCGGGTTATCGCTTCTGGGATAACGAACTGGGCCGGCTGGATGTGATCGGCCAGTTCAATCGCCTGCAATTGGAGTCCAGTGAGGCTGAGCGGTCGTTCAATACCTACTCGCTTGCCTTGGATTACAAACGTCTGCTGTGGGGTACCCGTCTGGAGTTTTACAGCACAGCCGAGCTGCAATTGCCTGCGATAGAAGAGATTGACTACGTGCTTGACAGTGAAATAGGCCTGCGCTACCGGCTGACAGATTGGGCGCGCCTATCGCTGCTGTATGAGTTGGATCAGGCGCGTGGGCTCGGGCAAACCAGCAGTGAGCGCCGCTATCTGTTGGGTGTAGGGGTCGGCTGGTAGGCCACGTAATGATGAACTCGCGGTGATTCTGTCGGTCAGTGCTTGCTCTGGCGTCGTGCTTACGGATAATGCGCGACCTTCCGCGAACCCGAAGTAGACAATTCATCCCTATGTTTTCCAGAACCCTGCTGTGCCTGGCCCTTTCTGTGGCTGCTACCTCCGTGTTGGCGGATACCGTCTGGCTGAAGAACGGCGACCGCCTGACCGGCAAGATCAAGTTCTACGACGGTGGCAAGCTGTTGCTGGCGACCGACTACGGCGGTGCGATTGCCCTCGACTGGAGCAAGATCGCCACTCTGGAAAGCGACCAGGAACTGCTGATCAAGGAAAATGCCATCGCCGGTGAGCGCGCCAAGTCCCTGCAGCCGGCCGAGCCGGGCAAGGTGATCCTGGCCAATGGCGATGCGCCCAAGACCATCGAACTGGCCAGCATCAAGCAGATCCTCAAGCCCAAGCCATTGGTCGAGGATTTGGTCTGGAAGGGCAATATCGATGCGGCGCTGGACTACAAACGTGCCGAGCGCGACACCGACGACTACGACGTCAGCCTCAAGACTCAGGCGCGCCACGGTCTCTGGCGGCATAACGCGCAAGCCGACTACAACCGCGAGTTCCAGGACGATGTGGTCACCACTGACAACTGGAGCGCCGAATACGCCCTCGACCGCTTCCTGACCGAGAAGTGGTTCTGGCAGGGGCGCTTCGAGTACAAACGTGACATGGTCGAAGAGCTTGAGCGTCAGCGCACCGTGGGTACCGGTCCGGGTTACCAGTTCTGGGATAACGAGCTGGGCGCCTTCTCGGTGGCCAGCCTGCTTAACCGTACCGACTACGAGTACAGCAATGGTGAGAGCGACAACTTCTACGCCGCGAGCCTGAAGTGGGATTACAACCGCTACCTGGTCGGCAAGAGTGTCGAACTGTTCAGCGATGGCGAGGTGGGTAAGCCGCTGGCCAACGCAGCGGACTACACCCTGGATGCCGCCGTGGGTCTGCGTTACAAACTGACCGATTGGGCTTCGCTGAATATGAAGGCCGAGAAGGACCTGGTCAGCGGTGCAGAAGGCGAGCTGGATGAAACCCGTTATAGCCTGGGTTTTGGCGTGGGTTGGTAAGTATTTGGCCGTCGATCTGCTGCGCGTCGGCCCTGCTGCGTTAAAAACAGGCTCGGAATGCTCATGTACAACAGTACACTCCGCTTCCTCGCCTGTTTTTGCCTTGCAGGTCTCTAGCTCGCTAGATCTTGAAAAATTAAAAGCAAAAAAAGCCCCGCATTGCGGGGCTTTTTGTTTGCAGCGTGTCGATCTAGCCGATCAGAGACGCAGGCCGCCATCCAGCTCCAGGATGCGACCGGTGTAGTAGTCGTTTTCCAGGATATAGGCCACCGAGTGAGCGATCTCGGCGGGTTTGCCCATGCGGCGCAGTGGGATGACTGAGGTCATGCGCTCCAGCGCTTCCGGTTTCATGCTGGCAACCATTTCGGTTTCGATAAAACCCGGCGCTACGCCCGCGACACGGATGCCGTAACGCGCCAGCTCCTTGGCCCAGACCACGGTGTCGGCAGCGACACCGGCCTTGGCGGCGGAGTAGTTGGCCTGACCGATGTTGCCGGCACGGGAGATGGAGGAGATGTTGATGATCGCGCCTTCGTTCTTCAGCTCGATCATCTTCGCCGCCACTTCACGGGTGCAGAGGAACACGCCGGTGAGGTTGACGTCGATTACCGATTGCCACTGCGCCAGGCTCAGCTTGGTGATTTCGCCATCCTTGACCTTGATAGTCAGGCCGTCGCGCAGGATACCGGCGTTGTTCACCAGGCCATTGAGTGCGCCGAAGTCTTCGGCAATCTGCGCCACGGTCTGGGTCACTTGTTCTTCATTGGCAACGTTGCACAGGTAAGCGCGCGCTTCTACACCCAGCGCCTTGCAAGCCGCCACGGCTTCGTCGAGTTTTTCCTGGTTCAGGTCGACCAGCGCCAGTTTGGCGCCTTTTTCTGCCAGGTATTCGGCCATGGCGCGGCCTAGGCCCTGACAGCCGCCGGTGATGACGATAACTTTGTCTTTGAGTTGCATCGCGAGTCCCCTCAAATGGTGTTGTGTGACCTTGCCGGCGGTTAATCTAGGCGCCTCCCGTTCTGTGACGGAATCTATGCAAGGAGTCATAAGGTGAGCGTGAAAGCCGGCAAGCATGCCCGAGAATTGCTGCTCAAGGAATACCGTGGCGTGCTCAGCACCCATTCCAAAGCCATGCCGGGTTTCCCTTTCGGATCAGTGGTGCCCTATTGCCTGGATGCTGACGGTTATCCGCTGATGCTGATCAGTCGCATCGCCCAGCACACCCACAACCTCAAGCAGGACGGCAAATGCTCGCTGCTGGTGGGGGAGCGTGGGGCGGAAGATGTGCAGGCGGTCGGTCGTCTTACGCTGCTCGCCGAGGCGCGGCAATTAGATGACGAGGCGCAGATTGTTGCGGCTGCGCAGCGCTATTACCGCTATTTCCCGGAGTCGCGCGGCTACCATCAGGCCCACGATTTCGATTTTTGGCGGCTGGAGCCGGTGCGCTGGCGCTACATCGGCGGGTTTGGTGCGATTCACTGGCTGGATCAGGTGGCCCAGACCAACCCCTTTGCCGGCGACAGCGAAATCAGCATGGTTGAACACATGAACAGCGACCATGCCAAGGCTATCGCTCACTATGTCGAGCTGGCAGGTTTACCCCAGTATGCGCCGGCTGAGCTGGTTGGGGTCGACAGTGAGGGCTTTCACCTGCGGATCGGTCAGGGCCTTTATTGGCTGGCCTTTCCAACATCCTGTAACAGTCCGCTGGAGGTGCGCCAGGCCTTGGTGGCACTGGCCCGCGCCGAAGTCTGGCCGACCGACGGTCAGGCTTCAGCTTGAATTCAGCTCAACACCCCATACTTCAGTCCCATAGGAAGCTGATCTTCCGTTAAGGATCCTTTGATGCGTGCGTTTCTGTTTCTGTTTCTGCTGTTCCCGTTCATTGAATTGGCCCTGCTGATTCAGGTGGGCAGTGCCATCGGTGTCTTACCGACCTTGTTGCTGGTGATTGGTACCGGCATCCTCGGCGCCATTCTGCTGCGCGTTGCAGGGGTGGCCACCGCGTGGCGTGCACGCGAGAAACTGGCCAGAGGTGAGTTACCCGAGCAGGAAATGCTCGAAGGCCTGCTGATCGCCGTCGGTGGTGGTCTGCTGTTGCTGCCTGGCTTTATCAGCGACATTTTCGGCCTGCTTTGCCTAATTCCGTTCACCCGCCGCTTGCTGGTCAACAAGGTGCGTATGCGCGCCGCCGAACAAGCCATGCGTCAGCGCGCCTTTTTTGACGACCAGGCCGCACGCTCCGGGCAAGTTCGTCCCAATGTGCTGGAAGGCGAATTTGAGCGCCGCGACTGATTTTCGGCTCATAAGAAAAGCCTGTAGATCGTAAAAATTTCACCCTCAGCCCTTGAAATCCCCTTGTGCGCCCTTATGTAGCGGTCACCGCAAGGTTTTCTGTCGTCAGACAGATTCAGACTTCAGCGCTGCGCCTGGCGTAGCGCTACCGGCCTCGCCGGACTTTGCTAACCCGCCGGTGATTGCACCGGCCGAAAAATCACTATTGGGAGAGATCGACAATGAAGCTTCGTCCTCTGCATGACCGCGTCGTAATCCGTCGCAGCGAAGAAGAAAAGAAAACCGCAGGCGGCATCGTGCTGCCAGGTTCCGCTGCCGAGAAAGCCAACAGCGGTGAAATCCTCGCTGTCGGTACCGGCCGCGTGCTGGACAACGGTGAAGTGCGTGCCCTGGCCGTTAAAGTCGGCGACAAAGTGGTGTTTGGCCCTTACTCCGGCAGCAACACCATCAAAGTTGACGGCGAAGACCTGCTGGTAATGAGCGAGAGCGAAATTCTCGCTGTCGTTGAAGGTTGATTTCAGCGCTCCGTCGCTACGAATTCCGCTCTATTTGAACGAATCAAGGAATAACCATCATGGCTGCTAAAGAAGTTAAATTCGGCGATTCCGCCCGCAAGAAAATGCTCGTCGGCGTTAATGTTCTGGCTGACGCAGTAAAAGCCACCCTCGGCCCGAAAGGCCGTAACGTGATCATCGAGAAGAGCTACGGCGCTCCGACCATCACCAAGGACGGCGTTTCCGTTGCCAAAGAAATCGAGCTGAAAGATCGCTTCGAAAACATGGGCGCGCAACTGGTTAAAGACGTTGCCTCCCGTGCCAACGATGACGCGGGCGACGGCACCACCACCGCCACCGTTCTGGCTCAAGCTATCGTCAACGAAGGCCTGAAAGCCGTCGCGGCTGGCATGAACCCGATGGATCTGAAGCGCGGCATCGACAAGGCGACCATCGCCATCGTTGCTGAGCTGAAGAAGCTGTCCAAGCCATGCGCTGACACCAAAGCCATCGCTCAGGTCGGTTCGATCTCCGCCAACTCCGACACTTCCATCGGCGAAATCATTGCTGAAGCCATGGAAAAAGTCGGTAAAGAAGGCGTGATCACCGTTGAAGAAGGCTCGGGCCTGGAAAACGAACTGTCGGTTGTTGAAGGCATGCAGTTCGACCGTGGTTACCTGTCCCCGTACTTCATCAACAAGCCGGACACCATGGTGGCTGAGCTTGACGGCCCGCTGATCCTGCTGGTTGACAAGAAGGTTTCCAATATCCGTGAGCTGCTGCCAGTTCTGGAAGCTGTGGCCAAGTCCGGCCGTCCGCTGCTGATCGTAGCTGAAGACGTTGAAGGCGAAGCCCTGGCGACGCTGGTTGTGAACAACATGCGTGGCATCGTTAAAGTGGCTGCCGTTAAAGCCCCGGGCTTCGGCGACCGTCGTAAGGCCATGCTGCAGGACATCGCTGTTCTGACTGGCGGTACCGTAATCTCCGAAGAGATCGGTCTGAGCCTGGAAAGCGCAACCCTGGAGCACCTGGGTAACGCCAAGCGCGTGATCCTGAGCAAAGAAAACACCACCATCATCGACGGCGCTGGCGTTCAGACTGATATCGAATCTCGCGTACTGCAGATCCGTAAGCAGATCGAAGACACCTCGTCCGACTACGACAAAGAGAAGCTGCAAGAGCGTCTGGCCAAGTTGGCTGGCGGTGTTGCGGTGATCAAGGTCGGTGCCGGCACCGAAGTTGAAATGAAAGAGAAGAAAGCCCGCGTTGACGACGCCCTGCACGCGACCCGCGCAGCCGTTGAAGAAGGCGTGGTACCTGGCGGTGGCGTGGCTCTGGTTCGCGCTCTGCAGGCCATCAGCGAGCTGAAAGGCGACAACGCCGATCAGGACGTGGGTATCGCTCTGCTGCGTCGTGCTGTTGAAGCTCCGCTGCGTCAGATCGTTTCCAACGCCGGCGGCGAGCCGAGCGTTGTGGTCGACAAGGTTAAGCAGGGTTCGGGTAACTTCGGCTTCAACGCCGCGACCGACACCTACGGCGACATGATCGAGATGGGTATTCTCGATCCGGCCAAGGTCACCCGTTCGGCGCTGCAAGCTGCAGCTTCGATCGGCAGCCTGATGATCACCACCGAAGCGATGATCGCTGAAGTGGTAGAAGACAAGCCGGCCGCTGGCGGTATGCCAGACATGGGTGGCATGGGTGGCATGGGCGGCATGATGTAAGCCAGCCCGGCTCCCGCAGGCCATCGCCAGATGGCCTGCATGCAGTAAAGAAAACCCCGTGCCTGTCACGGGGTTTTCATTTTTCTCGGTTATAACAGTCCCTCGCGGCAAAGCGGTACGCCAATTGCTTTGTGTGATGCGCGCTCCCGGACTGGAGCCTGTCAATCTGCGCTGTGCTGCTGCTACGCATGGTCGCTCCGTGTTTTGACTTCACCTGGATGTGCTCTACCACGCCGTTTTCAATGGATGGTTGAAGATTGTGCCGGTTACGGTTTTGCCTGAGGTTGTTTTAAAACCACAGGTTCTATTGCGCACCACGCTGATGCAATTGGGCAATTAAGTGACTGTGAGGGTGTTACCGCCAGGTGCGGTGATGCGATCCCCATCCTTGGTTTGCTCAACGATTGAACCAACGGTGCGAATCTGGCTCGAAGCCTGGCCTGCTGAATGGCTGCGTGTGGATCAGGATGATCAGAATGGCATTGCCGGCAGCGTCCGGCAGTAACGACCACTTGTCGCCCGATACGGCGCGGTGGTTAACAGTGATCTAGGGTCTACAAACAGCGTTTGGCAGCGCTATCAAGAGGTTGCAGTGATGAAGCTAGAAATCGCACGAGGTTTGTTCCTGGTGACCGCGCTCAGCGTGGCCTCGCTCGCGGCGGCGGCTTGGCAGGAAGCCAGTCCCCAGGTCATCACACTCAACGAGCGCGGCTACTGCCCGTTGCCGCCTCAGGCGCGAACGGCCCAGGTGCTAAAGCCGGACCAGGACCTGCTGCTGTTTATGTTCAGCCTGTCTCAGGGCGCCCGTTCACAAGGTTGAGCCTGCTGACCTGACAATTCGATAGATAGAAAAAAGCCCTGCATTGCAGGGCTTTTTGGTTAGTGGGCTTTGGCCGTTGTCGGTGGCGCATCGGGCTGCGCCAGCAGGCTGTACACGCAGGGCAACACGAACAGGGTAAACAGCGTGCCGATCGACATGCCAGTGGCGATCACCAGGCCGATGTCGAAGCGGCTGACCGCACCGGCGCCGGTTGCCAGGATCAGCGGCACCATGCCGAAAACCATCGCCGCAGTGGTCATCAGCACCGGGCGCAGGCGAATCGCCGCCGCTTCTTCGACCGCTTCACGACGCGACAAGCCTTTTTCGCGGCGCAGCTGGTTGGCGAACTCGACAATCAGGATGCCGTGCTTGGTGATCAGACCGATTAGCGTGACCAGGCCCACCTGGGTGTAGATGTTCATACTCGACAGGCCCAGGAACAGCGGAATCAGCGCGCCACAGATCGACAGCGGCACCGTGACCATGATTACCAGTGGGTCGCGGAAACTCTCGAATTGTGCCGCCAGCACCAGGAAGATCAGCGCCAGGGCTAGGCCGAAGGTGATGTACAGCGCGTTGCCTTCCTGCACCAGCTGGCGCGACGCACCGGCGAAGTCGTAGGCATAACCGGCTGGGGCTTCCTCCAGCATGATCTGCGTTACCGTCTCGACGGCTTCACCCATGCTGACGATTGGTACGCCCTGGATGATCGCCGAGTTCAGCTGCTGGAACTGGTTGAGCTGGGTCGGCCGCGCGCGGTCGCTGACCTTGACCAGTGTCGACAGGGCCAGCATCGCACCGCTTTCGCTTTTCACGTAGTAGCTGCCGAGCCACTCCGGGTTATCGCGATACGCGCGTTCGACCTGGGCAATCACCTTGTAGCTGCGGCCGTCGATGGTGAACCGATTAATCTCACCTTCACCGAGCAGGCTGGCCAGGGTCAGGCCGAGGTCTTCCATGGACACGCCCATCTGCGCAGCTTTTTCGCGGTCGATTTCCACCACCACTTCCGGCTTGTCGAAGGCCAGGTCGACGTCGAGGAAGGCGAACTTGCCGGATTCCACCGCGCGTTGCTTGACCCGCTCGGTCACTTGCAGCAGTGACTGGTAGTCGTTGGGTGTGTTGATCACGAACTGGAACGGTAAGCCCTCACCCGTACCCGGCAAGGACGGCAGGTTGAAGCCGAAGATCTGCAGACCGGCGATCTGCGACAGGCGACCCTGCACCTCGGGCAGAATCTCCATCTGGGTGCGTTCGCGCTCGTTCCACGGCGTCATCAGAAAGCCGCCAATACCCGATTGCACACCGTTGAAGCCGTTGATCTGGAACGAGGAGTAGTACTCGGGGAACTCCTTGAAGATGGTCACGAACTCATCGGTGTACTTGTTCAGGTACTCCAGGTTGGTCGGTTGCGGCGCGCTGGCCATCATAAAGATGATGCCCTGATCTTCCTCCGGGGCCAGTTCGCTTTTGGTGAACTTGAGCAGCACCGGGATCAGGCACATGACGATCACTGCGAATACCAGGACCACCGGGCGGGTATCCAGGGTGCCGTGCAGGGCGCGCTGGTAGCGCTGCTTGAGGCTGTCGAAGATCTGGTCGAGCTTGTGCGCCAGGCCCGACGGATTCTCTTCATGGCGCAGCAGCTTGGCACACATCATCGGTGACAGGGTCAGGGCGACGATCCCGGAGATGATCACCGCGCCGGCCAGGGTCAGGGCAAACTCCTTGAACAGCGCGCCGGTAAGGCCCTCGAGGAAGCCGATAGGCGCGTATACCGCCGCCAGGGTGATGGTCATCGACACCACCGGTACGGCGATCTCCCGCGCGCCTTCGATGGCCGCATCGAACGGCGTTTTGCCTTCCTCGATATGCCGGTGGATGTTCTCCACCACGACGATGGCGTCGTCCACCACCAGACCGATGGCCAGCACCATGGCCAGCAGGGTCAGCAGGTTGATCGAGTAGCCCATCAACTGCATAAAGAACATCACGCCGATCATCGACAGCGGGATGGTGATCACCGGGATCAGCACCGAGCGGAACGCGCCGAGGAACAGGAACACCACGACGATGACGATCAGCACCGCTTCGCCGAGGGTTTTCACCACTTCGTCGATGGACGCCTGGATAAACAGCGTAGCGTCATAGGCGATGGAGACTTTCAGGTTGGGTGGCAGCTGGGCTTCCAGGTCTGGCATGACCTTGCGTACTTCCTTGATCACGTCCAGCGGGTTGGCCCCTGGCGTGCCCTTGATGGCGATATATACCGAGGGGGTGCCATCGAAGGAACTGATCGCGTCGTAGCTTTCCGCGCCCATTTCCACCCGCGCCACATCACGGATCAGCACGCGGCTGTCGCCCACGGTCTTCAGCGGGATGGCGGCAAAGGCCTCGGCCGATTTCAGGTCGGTTTCGGCGTTGATGCTGGTGACCACGTACTCGCCTTTTACTTCACCCGCAGCAGCGAGGAAGTTGTACTTGCGCACCGCCTCATTCACGTCGCTGGCGGTCACGCCGTAGGCGCCCATCTTCACCGGGTCGAGCCACAGGCGCATGGCGAACACCTGATTGCCGAGAATCTCGGCTTCGGCCATGCCGGGCAGGGTGGCCAGCTTGGGCTGGATCACTCGTGACAGGTAGTCGGTGATCTGCGGGTTGCTCAACTCCTGGCTGTAGAAGCTGATGTACATCAGCGCCGTGGAGTCGGCAGCTTCCTTGCTCAGTACCGGGTCTTCGGCGTCCTGCGGCAGCTGGTTCTTCACCTCGTTGGCCTTGGCCAGCAGTTCGGTGAACAAACGGTCGCTATTGGCGCCGATACGCGCATAGATCGAGATAACCGAGACGTTCTGCCGGCTGACCGAGGTCATGTAGTCGATGCCGTCGGCGCTGGCCAGGCTCTGCTGCAGCGGCTGGGTGATATAGCCCTGGATGGTCTCGGCATTGGCCCCGGGGTAAGCCGTGGTCACCGTGATCAGGGCGTTTTCCATCTGCGGGTACTGGCGGATGGTCAGTTTGCTGAATGCCTGGAAGCCAAGCAGGATGATCAACAGACTGACCACGGTCGCCAATACCGGGCGACGGATAAAGGGATCAGTAAAAGCCATAAATAAGTTCCTTTACGCCAGCGCGATTACTCGGCGCTCGGCTTGGCCTCGACATTGGCATTGGCGATGCTGACGTGGGCACCGTTATCCAGCTTCAGCTGGCCGGCGGATACCACCTGCTCACCGGCCTGCAGGCCTTTGAGAATCACCACCTGGCCTTCGCGGCGCTCGCCGGTTTCGACGAAGCGACGCTCGACCACCAGTTCAGCCTGGCCTTTGTCATCTTTGACCACCTGGCCGTCTTCACCTTTCTTCTCGCCGATCACGTACACCGAGTTGCCGTAGAGGGTGTAGGTGATGGCGGTTTCCGGTACGACGATCAGGTTCTGCTCACCCGGTAGCAGCACTTCCAGGTTGGCGAACATGCCGGGCAGCAGTTTGCTTTCCGGGTTGGCCAGCATGGCGCGCACCTGCACGTTGCGGGTGGTGTCCTCGACCTTGGGGTTGATCGCGGCGATTTCGCCTTCGAACACCTCATTTGGGTAAGCCGCTACGCTGAAGCGTACGCGCTCGCCGATGGCCAGTTTGGGCACCGCCTGTTCCGGCAGAAAGAAGTCGACGTATAGTTTGCTCAGGTCCTGCAGAGTGGCAATGGTGGTGCCGGAGGCCAGGTAGTCACCGACATCCACCTGGCGGATGCCGATGGTGCCGGCAAAGGGCGCAAGAATGCGTTTCTTCGCCAGTTGTGCCTGCAGCTGGGCAACGCTGGCATTGGCCTTCTGCAGGCTGGCGGAGAGGCGGTCGAACTCGCTTTTCGAGATGCTCTGGCGATTGACCAGGCTGCGACCGCGCTCGTACTCCACGCGGGCCAGGCCCAGTTCGGCCTGGGCAGTGCCCAGACTGGCCTGCTCGACATCGCTGTCCATCTGGATCAGCGGTTGCTGCAGGGTGACCTGCTCGCCGGAGCGGAACAGCACCTGCTGCACGGTGCCACCGACTTCCACAGTCAGGTCGACACCCTGGAACGCTTTCAGGGTGCCGATGGCCGGCAGGCGACCCTGCCACGGGTGTTCTTCTGCTGTCGCGGCATCAATGCTGATGGCCGGCTGCGGTGCCGAGAACATTTGCACTTGTTGGTAGATGGAAAAGCCTTTGTAGGCGGCGAGGGCGAGTACCACGACGAGTACTGCGCCGAGCATGATCAGCATGCGGCGGAGCAACATATTCCGGTTCCTTGGCAAGGCGGTTGGATAGCCTGGGAATAGGCAAGAGGGGCACATTAGACCTCGCGCACAGGCCTGTCAAAGATTCGCATTTGCAAAATATTGTTGTGCAAAAGTTGCCTGATTGATCAAGCGCTTTTTAAGCAAAATGCCAGCATATGCTGGCATTTTGTGTGTTGCGGCGGGCGGTTTTGCCTCATGCGCCGAGGCGTCGAGTTACCTCGCCCAGCTCGCCGGAGAGTGTGCTTAAGTTTTTGCTGGCGGCCTGCGTGCGCTCGACGTTTTCTTGGTTGGAGCCGGCGATGGCGGTGATTTCGGTGAGGTTGCGCGAGATGTCTTCGGCCACCGAGGTTTGCTCTTCGGCGGCGGTGGCGATCTGCCGATTCATATCGCGAATCGCTTCCACTGCATTGGTAATCAACTGCAGCGTAGCGCCGGCCTCGGTGACTTGGGTGACGCCTTCCTCGCTACGCTGCTGACCGCTCTCGATGGCGCGCACCGCATTGACCGCACCGGTTTGCACGGTGTCGATGATCTGGTGGATTTCCGCGGTGGACTGGGCGGTGCGCTGGGCCAGGGTGCGCACTTCGTCGGCCACCACGGCAAAGCCACGGCCCTGTTCGCCGGCGCGGGCGGCCTCGATGGCGGCATTGAGCGCCAGCAGGTTGGTCTGCTCGGCGATGCCACGAATCACTTCCAGCACCTTGCCGATGCGCCCGCTGTCGCTTTCCAGGCGGCGAATTACTTCCGAGGTGTTGCTGATTTCGCTGCGAATATCGGTGATGGTCTTGATGGTCGCCTGCATCACTGTTTCGCCCTGGCGTGCGGCGTTGTCGGCTGCATCAGCCGCGCCTGCCGCTTCGGCCGCGTGGCGCGCGACTTCCTGAGCGGTGGCGGACATTTCGTGCATGGCAGTGGCTACCTGATCGGTGCGGTTGAACTGATCCTGGATGCCCTGTGTCATGCGTGAGGCGATATTGTTTAGCTCTCCACTCGCGTTATCTAGGTTGTTGCTGCTCTGTTGCAGGCTATGGGTGGTGCTGGCTAGGAAGTCGCGCAGGGTGTTGGAGGCAATTGCCAGCATGCCCAGTTCGTCTGCTCGGTTGGTTTCCATGTGCTGGCCGAAGCGGCCATGGCTGAGCTCGTCGACATGACTGATCAGGTGGCGGATGGGAATGATCAGGTTGCGGTTGACCAGCCAAAGGCTAAGTAGCGCGATAAATATGGTGGCGGCCAGCATGACCACTGTGCCGACCAGAATGGTGCGCTCGCCGGAGGCATTGAGCATGGTGGCCTGATCCAGGCTTTGCTCGCGCAGTCGGGTGACCAGCATGCTCATCTGTTCGCTTGCGGCGCGGTCAATACCCTTCACTGCCGCGTCACCGGCCTTGGCGTCGCCGGAGGCTGCGACAAAAGCATCACGGCCCTTGCGGTAGTTGGCACCAAGAGTTTGATGTTCGCTGCGTAGGCGTTCGATCTGGGTTTTCAATTGCGGATCAGTGGCGGCAAGTTCTGCAAGCTGGTCAAGAGTGTCCTGTACCTTGCGTTCTTGTGCCTCGAATTGGCCCCAGTACTTGTTCAGGTTTTCACTGTCTTGGCCACGCAGCAGGACATTTTTCCATTCCTGTACCTGGATCTTGAACTCAACGTTGGCTGAATCGATCAGGCGCGATGCTTCTACCGGGCCGTCGAGTAGGCCGCGGTAGGATTGCATACCGTTGGAAAGAAAGCTGAAGCAGGCCAGTGCCGTGATCAAGATCAGCGCCAGACTACCGCCGAGCAGGGCGAGAATTTGCGCGCGCAAGGATTTTTGCAGAAACATGGGTGAGACCCCTGGGTGTGGAAGGCGGGATGCCAGTGACGCTGAGCGCGCCCTAACTGCGAAGATCCCTATCGACTGGTATCAGCTGGGCCGGATTGCCTGAAGGCAGCGGCTAGTTGGAGTATAGATCGGCTCTGCGGCATGATTCTTTAGCATGCCGCAGGCGTGTTACAGATTCAGCGTCGCGGGTCTAGGCCAGGCGTAGGTGGTTGTCCCACAGGCCGGCAGGCAGTTGCAGTGGCTGGCTGCTGATTTGGGTGCTGCGGCAGTCATATAGCCGGCAACGACCGACGCCGCTGCTGACCACAAAGCCGTCGGTTACCGCGCCAACGCCGGCGCAGTCGGCCAGAGGCGCATCCAGGCGTAGCTCGGCGCTGTCCAGATCCCAGATAAACACCCGGTTGCCGCGTGGCGCAGTCAACGCCAGCAGGCGCAGCTCGCTGTGGATCGCCACGCTGGCGGTGTATTGATTCATCAGCTGGCGCTGCGCATCGGCCACTGGGAAGTGCTGGAAGGACTGGCCAGGGCGTTTGATCGCCAACAGCGGCACCACATCGCTGAGCTCGCCCATATATTGCTGCCCGGTCACCAGGGTGCCGTCACTGGCCACGGCCATATGGCGCACGCTGTTCATCCGTTCGGGCAGCTGTTCCTTGCTGACCAGGCTGCCGTCGCGGCGCAGCAGCACCAGGCTGGACTCCATGGCGTTGAGGTTCATTTCCACCCGGCTGTCCGCCTCGGTGCGGATACCGCCGTTGGCCACTGCCAGGGTTTCACCGTCGGGCATCCAGAGCAGCTGGTGCGGGCCGATGCCGTGAGTCGACAGTTCGCTGCTGCGTAGCAACTGTTCACCTTGCAGGCGATAGACCCCGAGTACGCCGCGACCGGGATCGGAGGTGTCATTCTCGGTGGCGTACAGCCATTCGCCGTCCTTGTGGAATACCGCATGGCCGTAGAAGTGGCGCTGCTTGGGCGAATTCAGGGTTTGCAGCAGGCGGCCGTCGCGGGTGTCGATCAGGTAGCTCTGAGTGCTCGGACGACGGCCGACAAACAACGCCATGGGCAAGAACGGGTGGCCGATCACATCGTGGCAGCGCTCGTTCACCTGAGTGGCAAATACCTGGCTGCCATCCAGTCGATAACACACGGCATAGTGCTTGCCGGCGCTGTCGTTGCGCGCCGATAGTAATAACGGCTGTGCGCCGCTGTGCATCAGCGTCCAGCCACCGTAAGTGCCGGCGGCCGCTGCGGTAGCGGCAACAGCAGCGATGCTCAGGCCTAGAAAGGCGCGGCGATTGATCTGCATGCTTCAGTCACCGTCATGGGCGTTAAAGCCCAGCTGGATGCCCAGGGTCTTGGCCAGCTCGCCTTCATGCAGGCGATGCAGCACATTCAGGCTGTCATACAGGGCGTTGACCTCGGTGCGCCCGGCTTCGTCGCTAAGCAGCTCGCCGAGCGGGCGCTGGGCTGCGGCCAGGCGCTGGCGGGTGTCGTTGTAGGCGGCGTTGATGCGTTGTTTCAGTGCGTCTTGATCACTGCCGAGCAGCGCCTGAATGCCGTCCTGCTCGGCACCCAGCCAGATGCGTTCGGCGCTGGCCAGGCTGGCGGCGAGGTTGGCCAGGCTGGCTTTGCTGCGCCAGGCTTCGGCCTGATAGGGCTGCGGCTGGCCTTTGCTCTGGCGGCCGAGTGGCGTGCCGAGTTTCTTCTTCAGCCCGTCGATGGCGCTGACCTGGGTGCGCAGCAGTTCGGCCACCGCTTCCGGGGCTTCGGCGTAGCGCGCGTTGGGGAAATCCTTGAGCAGCGCGGCCATACCGTCTTTGGCTTGCCACTGGCTCAGCACATCGGCGGCGAGCACTTGCTGGTGCTGACCAATGGCAACGATCAGCGGGCAGTAGCGGGCTTTCTGCTCGGCGACGTTCAGGTCGATGGCCGGGTCGAACAGCAGGTATTCATAGGCCGTCAGGCCTTGCACCACGACGCTGGATTTATCCAGATCAGCCGGGGTCAGCTCGGGTTTGCTGTTGACCAGCGCTTCAACCTGACGCGCTACCAGATTTTTCTTGTCTGGCCAGAACTGCACCTGCCAGGCGCGGTTGCCTTCTGCCAGCGGGCCGAAGGCCACCGGTTGCACGGCGGCCCAGGCACTTTGCGCGCTGGCAAAGGCCTGGCGGGCGTCGGCGAGGTTCTGTTGGCCGGCGCAGAAGGCTTGACCGCTGGTGGCCAGCTGGCGGTCTGCTTCGCTCCAGGCGCTGTAGATCGGCAGCAATACGCCATCGGTGAGTGTGCGGCTGACCTGCTGCTGCGGGTCGCTGGGGCTGCAGGCGGTGAGTGTGAGGCTGAGCAGGGCGAGCGTGAGGGGTGAGCGGATCATGGGCGGCTCCTTACAACGAATTCAGAAAAGCCAACAGCGCGGCGCGCTCATCAGCATTGAAAGTCATGACTTGCTGCTTGGCCGCCTCGGCTTCGCCGCCGTGCCAGAGGATGGCCTCCAGCAGGTTGCGGGCGCGGCCGTCATGCAGGAACTGGGTGTGGCCGTTGACGGTTTCGGTCAGGCCGATACCCCAGAGTGGCGGGGTGCGCCATTCGCGGCCGCTGGCGAGAAACTCCGGGCGGTTATCTGCCAAGCCTTCGCCCATGTCATGCAACAACAAGTCGCTGTAGGGGCGGATCAGCTGATTGGCCAGTTCGGGCTCGGCGGCATCGGCAGCGGTGGTGAATTGCGGGGTATGGCAGCCCTGGCAACCTGCCTGATAGAACAGATTTTTGCCGGCGAGCACCTGCGGCGTATCGGCACCGCGCCTTGCGGGTACGCCAAGGTTGCGGGTGTAGAACAGCACGCTGGCGAGAATGTTGTCGCTGACCTCCGGCTCGCCGCCATGGGGCGCGCTGCGGCAGTCCGTCTGCGCTGCTGTGCAGTTGTCATGGGCGATCAGCGTGCTGGTCAGGCCCATGTCGTTGGCAAAGGCATCGGCGTTCTGCTGATTGAGGGTTGGTTGTCCGGCTTTCCAGCCGAAACGACCGAGCATTGTGCGTTGTTGCGCACGGTCCCAGACCTGGTTGGCGCGCCCGGAAATGCCATCGCCATTGCTGTCTTCGGGGTCGGCATTGGCCAGGATGGCCGCTTCGGGAATGGCTTCGAGCAGGCCGAGACCGATCATCGGCGGGGCGATGCGTGCCGAAAACAGCGTCTCGGGATGCAGATCGCCATACCCGAGCTGGCTGATTTCCAGGTTGGGCTTGCGCAGCTCGACCTGTTCGCCATCGGCAAAGCTGACCTGCTGCGTGCTGTAGCTGACGCGCACCTTGCCCTCTGGGACCACGCCGGGGTTGGCCATGTCCTGCAGCTGGCCGCCGTAGGTGGGTTCGGCGAGCACGCCGAGGCGCTGGATAATCTCGGCATGTTCGCTGCCGGCAGGAATCGACAGGCGTACCAGCATCGACACCGAGCTGATCGCATCAGGCGCCGGCGGATGGCCGCGGCCATCCTTGATATGGCAGTTCTGGCAGGCGTTGGTGTTGAACAGCGGGCCAAGGCCATCGCGCGCGGTGGTGGTGGCCGGTGCGGTGACCCAGGGATTGCGGAAGAAACTGTTGCCGACGCTGAAATCTAGACGGCGCGAAGGCGACAGGTTGGCGGAGGGCAGGGAGAAGGCATTCTGATCCGCCTTGCGCACGGTGGCGCTTCCGGCGGACAGGGCTTCACCGGGCTCGGCTTGGGTGAACTGGGGCGTTTTATCGCAGGCAACCAGGCTCAGGCTCAAGACCAACAGCAGCGCAATGCGATGCGGGGCAAACATGAAAGGACATCCGCAACAGAAAACAGGCGGCCGATCTTAACAGCCTGACCCGTTTTAAATAAGACGGATTTGCATTATCGCTGGTGGTCAAAGGTCGCAGGGTGCCATAAAAGGCTGTATCCGAGCTGACTGTTGTCGGCGGTTTAGGCCCTGTAGGGACGTGCCTGACCGGGATCGGGGCCAGCCAACGCTCCACTGTGGGAGGCGCTTCAGCGGCGAGCTTTCGGCGGTGGTTGTCGCGGCTGAAGCCCCTCCCACATCAGTCTCGCCATAAAAATGGCTGGCATAAAAAAGCCGCGACTCGGGTAAGAAGTCGCGGCTTTTCATCACTACAAGCTGGGACTTTGTGAGTCGCAGCAAGTCCTACGCAGCTTAGAAGCTATGGTCAGCGGTATCCGGATTCAGATCACTGATACCCAGCTTGCCAGCGGCCTGCTCGATTGCGCCAGTCTGCTTGACCAGCGCGGCGATGGCATCACGAACGATCTGCTGGCCTTCGGCGTTGTCGGCAGCGATCAGCTGATCGAAGTGCTTGCCGTTGTTGGCGCTGTCGACCAGGGCCTGCAGCTTGCCTTCGGTGGCTTCGAGGTCGGCTTTAAGGGCGCTGTCAGCGGCAGCGTCAACCTTGGCCACCAGCGACGACAGGCTCGGGCCGGTCAGAGTAGTGCCGTCGACCTTCTTGTATTCGCCCAGGTAGACGTTGCGAATACCTTTGCCGTTATAGAAGTGCGAGTTGTGGGTGTTGTCGCTGAAGCAGTCGTGCTCGTCTTCGGTGGAGTTGGCTTCCAGCGCGACCTTCATGCGCTCGCCGGCCAGCTCGCCGAGGGACAGGCTGCCCATGCCGAACAGCATCTTGCGCAGGCCGTTTTCAGCCGTGTCGGCTTCCAGCGTGGCGCGGTAGTTGTCGGTTTTGCCGGCTTGCCACTGCACAACCATGGCGTCGAGGTCGCTGACCAGCAGGTCGGCGGCGGCTTTGATAAAGGCGCGGCGGCGCTCGTTGTTGCCGCCAGTTGCGCCTTCACCCACGACGAAATCGCTGGCGGGACGCTCGCCTGCACCTGGGCCGCTACCGTTCAGGTCTTGGCCCCAGAGCAGGAATTCGATGGCGTGGTAGCCGGTGGCGACGTTGGCTTCGGAGCCGCCCAGCTCATTCAGGCTGGCCAGCAGTTCTGGGGTAATGGTGGTGACGTCGAGCTTGTCTTCACCGACCTGCAGTTCGGTGTTGGCGATGATGTTGGCGCTGGCACCTGGGTTGCCCAGTGCGTGCTGGTAGTCCTTGGCGACGTAGTCGATCAGGCCTTCGTCCAGCGGCCATGCGTTCAGTTGGCCTTCCCAGTCGTCGACCACGGCGTTGCCGAAGCGGAACACTTCGGTCTGCATATAGGGTACACGGGCGGCCAGCCAGGCTTCGCGGGCGGCTTTCAGGGTGTCGTCATTCGGGTTGGCGAGCAGGGCATCGATGGCGCCTTGCAGGGTTTTGCCGGTGCTGGCGGCGTCGCTGAATACGGCCAGGGCCAGGTCGGCGTAGTGGCTGACCACCGCTTTGCTGGCGGCTTCATCGACTTGGCTGGTGGCAGCAGCCGGGGCGCTGGCACTGCTGGCAGCAGGTGCGGCAGCTTGGGTGGCTGGCGCTTTGTCTTCACCGCAACCGGCGAGTGAGATGGCGATGGCGAGCAGGCTGGCAGAGGCCAGGGGCATACGGAGCATGGCGGAATCCTTTGCTGGTGAGAGTAAGCACCCACGCAAGCGGGTACAAAAACCGAAACATAATGCGAAAGATTTTCATTTTGCGCAAAGGGTCAATGCAGCTTTTTCGCTGCGAGCTGTGGGCAAAGTCTGCGATCGGGCAATTCGATAGGGCTAAAATGCCAGCACAGCTGCCTCTCAATCGCCTCTCAGGAGTCCCGCATGAGCCTTACCAATGTTGTCGTCATTGTGCTGTTGGTCCTGCTCGCGGCGTATGCCGTGATGCTCTACAACGCACTCGTGCGTTTGAAGCACGGCGTGAGCAAGGCCTGGTCGAATATCGATGTGCTGCTCAAGCAGCGCCATGATGAACTGCCCAAGCTGGTGGAGACCTGCAAGCAGTACATGCAGCATGAGCGCACCACTCTGGAAGCGGTGATTACGGCGCGTCAGGCGGTTTCCACTGCACAAGCCAGCGGCGACATGAATGCTCTGGGCAAGGCCGAGACGGGCCTACGCGCCGGACTCGGCCAGCTGTTTGCCTTGGCCGAGAACTACCCGGAACTCAAGGCCAACGAAAGCTTTCAGCATCTGCAGCAGCGAATCAGTGGCCTGGAAAACGGTATTGCCGACCGCCGCGAGCTGTACAACGAGGCGGTTAACCTGAACAACGTGAGCATCGAGCAGTTCCCCGACGTGTTGATTGCCCGCATGTTTGCCTTCAAGGAAGCCGTGCTGCTGGAATTCAGCGAGTCGGAAAAAGCGGATGTTGACCTTAAATCGTTGTTTGGCTAGGTCATGGATATTCAAGGACAGATTTTCGGGCTGACCTGTAGTGTGGCGGCCTGTGCAGGCGGTGCCTGGTGGTTTGTGCGGCGCTTCTCTCAGGCCCGGCATCTGCTCGATACGCCCACCTCAAAGATTCGCTCGGCGGCGCAGGGCTATGCCGAGTTCTACGGTGTGTTGCACCCGCAGGGCGAGGAACAGCAGCGTGGGCCGCTGACCAATACGCCGTGCCTGTGGTGGCGTTACAAGATCGAGGAAGAGCAGCGCTCTAGCGACGACAAGGGCAGTAGCTGGCGCACAGTAGAGAGCGGTAGCAGCGAGGCGTTGCTGCAACTCGATGACAGCACTGGCAGCTGCTTGATCGACCCGCGCGGGGCGCAAGTGCGACCGCTGACGCGCGAGGTGTGGAGGGGGCGTGAGCGTCATCCGCTGGGCCAGGCGAAAACCGGTTGGAGTGGGTTTTTCAGCGGCAGTGGGCAATATCGCTACACCGAAGAACGCCTGCATGCGGGGCAGCCGCTGTATGCCATCGGGGATTTTTGCAGCAGCGGTGGTGGTCGTCAGGGGCTGGATCTGGCCTCGGCCAAGGGTGCCGTGATTCGCGAGTGGAAAAGTGACTTCAGCGGCTTGCTGCAACGCTTCGACAGCGATAGCAATGGTCAGCTGGATGAGCAGGAGTGGAATCGTGTGCAGTTGGCCGCGACTCTTGAGGCTGAGGATCGCCATCGTCAGCAGAGCACGCAACCGGCGCAGCACCACCTGGCCAAGCCGAGTGAGGCGCGGCCATTTATCTTGTCCTGCGCGGGCGAGGATGAGCTGGTGCGGAGTTTCTACTGGCAGGCGGCCGGTGCAGTTGTGCTATGCGTGTTGGGCGCAGTGGCGACCGCCTGGCTGCTGGGGGTTAACCGCTTCTAGCGTCGAACACGCAAGAAAAAGCCCGCCAATTGGCGGGCTTTTTTGTCGCTGGTTTAGAGCGTGGCCGGGTTGGCGGTGCTGTTCAGTCGTCGCGCCTGCTTCAGGTAGGCAGTCAGCTCACGCGCCGGCAGTGGCTTGCTGTACAGGTAACCCTGACCCTCGTTGCAGCCCTGAGCGATGATGTAGGCCTCCTGCTCGACGGTTTCCACGCCCTCGGCGATCACCTGCATGCCCAGGCTCTTACCCAGCTGGATGATGGCGCGCACTATGGTGGCATCGTCTTCATCTTCCAGCAGGTCCTGGACGAAGCTCTTGTCGATCTTGATCTTGTCCAGCGGCAGGCTCTTCAGGTAGCTCAGCGAGGAGTAACCGGTACCGAAATCATCGATGGCAATCAGCGCGCCAGAGCGGCGCAGGCTGAGCAGGTGTTGGGCTGCGGTGTTGATGTCTTCCATCAGGCCGGTTTCGGTAACTTCCAGCTCCAGGCTGCGCAGCGGCAGACGGTAAACCTGCATCAGGTTGTTGACCACGCGAGGCAGCTCGGCATGGTGCAGCTGTACGGTGGAGAGGTTGACCGCCATGCGAAGCTCGGTGAAACCCTGATCATGCCATTCACGCAGCTGACGACAGGTCTGGTCGAGAATCCATTCGCCAATCGGGATGATGGTGCCGTTTTGTTCTGCTAGCGGGATAAACAGATCCGGCGGCACGAAGCCGTGTTGTGGGTGCTGCCAGCGCAGTAGCGCTTCGACGCCGACCACGCTGTGGTCGCGATAATCCACCTGTGGTTGATAGACCAGGTGCAGCTGGTTCAGCGCCAGGGCGTCACGCAGGTCTTTTTCCAGTTCGCGGCGGCGGCGCATTTCGCTGTCGACGCTGGCGATATAGAACTGGTAGCGGTTGCGTGACCGGCTCTTGGCCAGTGTCATGGTCTGTTCGGCTTTCTGCAGCAGCTTCTCGGTGCTGTCGCCGTCTTCCGGGAACAGGGTGATGCCGATGGTTGCACGCAGGCGCACTTGTTGCTGGTCGAGCATAAAGGGGTTGTCGAGGTCGTCGAGCACGCTCTGCGCCAGTTCGGCGGCCTCGTAAGGCTGTTCGATATCGGCCTGCACCAGGGCGAACTGGTCGCCGCCCAGGCGGGCCAGGGCACCGAGGCGACCGCTGTGGCTGCGCAGGCGGTCGGACAGGGCCAGCAGCAACTGGTCGCCAGTCTGGTAGCTGAACTGTTCGTTGATCCCTTTGAAGTCATCCAGACCTACGCAGAGCACGGCCACCCGACGATTGAGGCGGCCGGCGTCTTCGATAATCTGATCGAGCTGCTGCTGCAGCTGCTGACGGTTCGGCAGGCCGGTAAGGAAGTCGTACTGAGCCATGCGCAGCAGGCTGTTTTCCGCTTCGCGGCGCAGGTTGGTATTGCGTTCGATGGAGGAGAGCAGCTGGTTGGCGGTGTTGATCCACAGGCCCAGTTCGTTCTTCTCGTTGCCCTTGAGCATGGGTAGTTTGTGCTCACTGGGACGGTCCGGGTTGATATTGGTCAGGTGCTCGATGATCTTCGACAGCGGCTTGGTCAGCAGCCAGTGGTAGACCAGGTACAACACCAAACCCATGGCCAGGGCGCGCAGTACACCGGAGATAAAGATGATCACCGAATTGGTGACAAAGCTTTCGCCGTAGGGGGCGGTGTCGAGGGTGATGCTGAGGTCGCCGTAGTACTCGCTGTAGGGGCCGCGGCCGACTAGTTGGGTGGTGAAGTTCTGTTCTTTGCCAAGGATTGGGTCGGTTAGCCAGCGGGTGGGGATATCGACCTGCTCTCGGGCTTTCTCTGCCAGCATCGGTTCGTTGGGGTGGCCGATGGCGGCCATGCGCACCGATTCGTGCTGGAACAGGCCTTCGATCACCTGCATGCCCATTTCCCGATCCAGGCTGTAAACCGCTTGCGTGGAAGGGTCGCGGAACATGCCGAGAATACGGTGCGCGTCGTTGGCGACTGCCTGACGTGTTTTGTAAACGTCGAAAACAATCTGCGCAAGACTCAAGACCACGCCGACGATCAGCGCTGATAGCAGCACTACGCGGAGCAACTTGAGTGACAAGCTGTTTTTGAGTTCCAGCTTCAAATGACGGTTCCTTGTTCGAGGCCTTCGGCGTCAGACGCTAGTGAGTATTGGCAAAGTCGCGCTTGCAGTCAAAGGGCCATTACCAAAGTTTGTCTAACAAATTATCTGAGCGGTGATGGCGCGACAGTCGGCAGCTGTGGTGGCCGCTTGCACTGTGTCGGTGCGCGGTGATTGCGGCTTGAGCGCCGTTGGGCGGTTTTTTATGGCCTGCCATCCCAGGATGGCCACCTTTTGGGCCGTTGCTAGGCAAGGTTAAAAATGGCGCCCAGCTATTTTTTTGTTTGGCATGAGAGTTGCGAAGCCCCTGGTATTCACCGTCATGGGGGACGCTGCGATGAAAACTCGACTGTTAGGGATAGCTGCATTTGCGGTTTCACCTCTTGCCCAGGCGGCCAGTGACGAGGCGATCAATACCGCCTGGCTGGTGCTGGCTAGCGTGCTGGTGTTCTTTATGCAGGCCGGCTTTGCCTTGCTGGAAAGCGGCATGTCACGAGCGAAGAACGCGGTCAATGTGATGATGAAAAATTACATGGACGGCTGCGTCGGTGGCATCACCTTCTGGCTGCTGGGCTTCGGTCTGATGTTCGGCAGCAATATCACCGGCTGGTTTGGCATGAGCCATTTCGCGCCACATACCGGCGAGCCCTGGGATTTCACCTTTCTGCTGTTTCAGATGATGTTCGCGGCCACGGCGGCGACCATCGCCAGTGGGGCGATGGCCGAGCGTACGCGTTACTCGGCCTACCTGATCGGTGCGGTGGTAATCAGCGGGTTTATCTACCCGGTGTTCGGCAGTTGGGTGTGGAGCGGCATCTATGGCGGCCAGGGTTGGTTGGCGGCCTTGGGCTTTATCGACTTCGCCGGTTCGACTGTGGTGCACAGCATCGGCGCCTGGTGTGCGCTGGCCGGTATTCTGGTGCTGGGGCCGCGCCTGGGACGTTTTGCGGCGGACGGTACGCCGCGCAGCATTCCCGGGCACAACCTCAGCCTGGTGGCGCTGGGTGGTTTTATCCTCTGGGTCGGCTGGTTCGGTTTCAACGCCGGCAGCAGCCTGGAGATGAATGTCAGCCTCGGCCTGATTGCCCTGAATACCCATTTGGCGGCATCGGCTGGGGCGCTGGGCGCATTTCTGGCGCAGCGCAGCACCTCCAGCCCGGTGCTGTTGACCACCACGGTGAACGGCTCGCTCGGTGGCCTGGTGGGCATCACCGCCGGTTGCGCGAGCATGTCGCCGCTATTTGCTCTGCTGACCGGGCTGGTGGCCGGTTTTGTGGTGGTGTTTGGCATGCGTCTGTTGGAGCGCTGGCAGCTTGATGATGTGGTCGGTGCCGTGCCGGTGCATGGTTTTGCCGGCGTCTGGGGCACTGTGGCGGCCGGGCTGTTCTTCAGTGGTGACCTGTTCAACTGGTCGCGGGTCGGCGTGCAGCTACTCGGCGCCGGTGTGGCCTTTGTTTGGGCCTTCCCGCTGGCGCTGATGCTCTACCTGTTGCTGGCGAAAACTCTCGGCCTGCGCACCTCCACTCAGCATGAGCAGCGGGGTCTGGATTATGCCGAGCATGCGGAGGTGGGTTATCCCGAGTTCAACCTGGCCGTGACCTTCGACAGCAACGACCTGCCGAGGAGGGTGTGAGATGAGCCTGGCCACTCGCCGACGGGCGATCTACACCGGCCTGGCCGGACACTTTGCCGAGGACGAACTACTGGCCGTGCTGGCGCTGTGGGAAAGCAAATATGCCGATAAACCGCCGTTCGCCCTCAATGAGTTTCTCGGTGAAGTGGCTGCAACCACTGAACGCAAGCTGGAGCGCGCCAAACTCTACCGCGAACTGGTAGGCGCGCTGACCGGGCCACTATCGGCCTTGCTGCCTGACCCGGAGCCGCTGCTGCACAGCTGGCGGCAGCGGATGGGGGTGGCGGTACCGCTGCGCAGTGGCCCGGATAGCCAGGCGCGGCATACCTTCGAGGCGTTGAGCCGGGTGTTGTTCAATGAGCTGGAGGCGGAGCTGGTGCCGCGTTTAAGGCGCTTTGCTGCAGGCAATCTGGGTGGTTTAGGCGTGGCTAACGAGCAGCGCTTGCTGGTGCGCGCCTGGCTGGAGCAGGGCGCGGCGCTGGAGGCCGCTGGCTTGGTCCTTGAGCAGTTACGGCAATTGCTCAACCTGCTGTATATCGGCCTGTGCGAGTACCTGGGGCCGGTTATTGCCGATCAACGCCTGACTCAGGCTGTGCAGCAAGTAGAGGCGCTGCACCTGGCCTTTGCACCGCGCAAGCTGCTGTAAAAAGCTTATCCACATAACAAGAAACCCGGCACTGGGCCGGGTTTCTTGTGGGTGACGCAGGTACTTAGGCGGCGTAGTTTTTCGCTACGAAGTCCCAGTTCACCAGGTTCCAGAACGCCTCAACATACTTCGGACGCAGGTTGCGGTAGTCGATGTAGTAGGCGTGTTCCCAGACGTCGCAGGTCAGCAGCGGGGTGTCGCCGCTGGTCAGCGGGCAGCCGGCGCCGATGGTGCTGGCCAGAGCCAGGGAGCCGTCAGCCTTTTTCACCAGCCAGCCCCAGCCGGAACCGAAGGTGCCGATGGACACTTTGCTGAACTCTTCCTTGAACTTGTCGAAGGAGCCGAAGGCTGCGTTGATTGCGTCAGCCAGGGCACCAGTCGGCTGGCCACCGGCGTTAGGCGCCAGGCAGTTCCAGTAGAAGGTGTGGTTCCAGACCTGAGCGGCGTTGTTGAAGATGCCGCCCGAAGAGGTCTTGACGATCTCTTCCAAGGTCTTGCCTTCGAACTCGGTGCCTGGGACCAGGTTGTTCAGGTTCACGACATAGGTGTTGTGGTGCTTGTCGTGGTGGAATTCCAAGGTTTCCTTGGAAATGTGCGGCTGCAGGGCGTCATGTGCGTAGGGCAGCGGCGGCAATTCGAAAGCCATTGTCTATCTCCTAATCAGGTCAGGTGCGGTGTGCGCGAGGCCGATCACGGGCGGCCATCTCAGCGGCGTGAGTTATCTCTTTGCGCCGCAAGCCCTTGATCATAGCACCGGCACTGCGCCTTAAACACGCGACAACTGTGTGGAAAACCACCTCGGCATGTTGCATCAGGGCCGTTTTAGAGCATGCCGGGGTTGCTCAATAGCTGCCAGGCAATGCTGAACATCATCAAGGCCACGCCCAGGTCAATAAAGCGCCAGGTGCTTGGGCGCGCCAACCAGGGTGCAAGCCAGGCCGCGCCGAGGGCCAGACAGAAGAACCACATTAAAGAAGCGCTTGCTGCGCCCAGGGCATAGGCGCCAGGCACCGGTTGTTGTGCGCCGAGTGAGCCGATCAGCAGCACCGTGTCGAGGTACACATGCGGGTTGAGCAAGGTCACCGCCAGGGCCGCCAGCAGCACTGCCTTGCGTGAGCGCGGGCCGCTGTCGGCGCTGTAGCCCATGGCCTGTGGGCGGCTGGCACGAACCAGCGCCTGGGCGCCATACCAGAGCAGAAAGGCCGCGCCTCCCCAGCGCGCCACACCCAGCAGAATCGGGTTTTGCGCCAGCACGGCGGCCAGACCGAAGACCCCTGCGGCCACCAACAGGGCATCGCAGACCACACAGAGCAGCGCCACCGGCAGGTGATGCTCGCGGCGCAGGCTTTGTGCGAGGACGAAGGCGTTCTGTGCGCCGAGGGCGATGATCAGCCCGGCGGCGATCAGTAATCCGTTGCTGTAGCTTTGCCACATCTCGGTTACTCCGTCCGTGCACTGAGCTGTTGTAGAACCGCCAGTGCGCGCGGTCCATCGGCATGGGCGACGAACAGGTGGTCGTGGTAGAAACCGGCGATCACGTTGCAGCTGATCCCGGCTTGCGCCAGTGCGCTGGCAACGGCAGCCGTCAAGCCGACGGCTTCCAGCGCCGAATGCACATGCAGCGTCAGCCAGGCGGCCACGTAGCTGTACGGCAGGCCCAGGTGCTCGGCTTGCTGGCGCGGCAGAATAACCGTGAGCCCTTCGGCTTCCTGAAAGCTGCCCAGCGGTTGCACGCCCTTCAGTTGCGCGGCATCGCTTAAACAGCAGAACACGTAAGCGCCATCGTTCAGCTGTGGGCTCATGCTGCGCAGCAGGGTGGTCAATGAGGTTTCGCCGGCCATGTGGTTTGCCTGTTTCGAGTGGTGATGCTGGTCAGTCTGCTGCGGTCAGGTATATAAGAGAAACCAATAATCCTGATTGCTCATTAGGAAATCTTATTTTGCTGGATTACAAATTACTCGCCGCTCTGGCTGCGGTTGTCGAACAGGCCGGCTTCGAGCGGGCGGCGCAGGTGCTGGGCTTGTCGCAATCGGCCGTGTCGCAGCGGATCAAGTTGCTCGAGGCGCGGGTTGGCCAGCCGGTATTAGTGCGTGCGGTGCCGCCGGCGCCGACGGAAATCGGCCGACGTCTGCTTAACCATGTGCAGCAGGTGCGGTTGCTGGAGCGCGATATTCAGGCGCAGGTGCCGGGGCTGGATGAGGGCGGTTTGCCGGAGCGCCTGCGCATTGCGCTGAACGCCGACAGCCTGGCCACCTGGTGGGCCGGCGCGGTGGGCGCGTTCTGTACCGAACAGCGTTTGCTGCTGGATCTGGTTGTGGAGGATCAGGAGGTCGGCCTTAAGCGTATGCGCGCCGGTGAGGTCGCCGCTTGTGTCTGCGCCAGCGAGCGCCCGGTAGCTGGCGCAAGGGCTGTATTGCTCGGGGCAATGCGTTATCGCGCCATGGCCAGCCCGGCGTTTATCGCCCGGCACTTCCCTACAGGCGTGACGGCACAGGCGTTGGCCCACGCGCCGGCCATCGTGTTCGGCCCGGATGATCTGTTGCAGCACCGCTACCTGTCCGGCCTCGGCGTGGAGGGTGGGTTTGCCCATCACCTGTGTCCGTCATCCGAGGGCTTTATCCGCCTGGCGCAGGCCGGGTTTGGCTGGGGCTTGATCCCCGAACTGCAGGTGCAGGGTGAGATGGCCCGTGGCGAGCTGGTCGAGTTGATCAGTGACCGGCCAATTGATGTGCCGCTGTACTGGCACCATTGGCGCAATGGCGGTGAGCTGCTGGGCGAGCTGACCCGCCATTTGCAGCGGCACGCGGCCACCTGGCTGGTGACCGCTACGGACTAAAGGTCAGAGCTGAAAATGCGCCAACAGATGCTGCTGGTTGCCGGCGACATTTTGCAGATGCTCGCCGCATTGGCGGGTATTGGCAGCGTTTTCCCGGTTGTCTGCGGTCATGGCGCTGAGCTGGTGCATATGCTGGTTGACCTCCTGGGTGGTGGCCGCCTGCTGTTCGGCAGCCGCGGCGATCTGGAAGGCCAGGTCATGCACGGCCTGCAGTGAGTGATCCAGGTGGCCGAGTGAGCCCAGTACGGCTTGCGTCTCATCTTCCAGGGCGCAGGCCTGGGCAGTGGAGTCCTGCATGCTGGCCAGGGCCTGGGTGGATGAATTGTCGAGCGTGGTGATGATCTGCACCACCTCTTCGGTGGCAGTGCGGGTGCGCATGGCCAGACTGCGTACCTCATCGGCAACCACGGCAAAGCCACGGCCCTGTTCGCCAGCGCGCGCCGCTTCAATGGCGGCATTGAGGGCCAATAGATTGGTCTGCTCGGCGATGGCGCGAATCACCTCCAGTACTGAGGCGATCTGTTGGCTATTGCCGGCCAGGGTCTGCACCACCTGATCGGCCTCGCGCAGACCACCAAGCAGTTGGTCCTGGCGGCCGATCATGCGCTGTAGGGTGTCCTGCATGGTGGTAAAGGCATGGCGCGCGGCTTCACTGTTGTCGGCACTCTGGCTGGCGCTGGTGGCGATTTCCTGCACGGTGGCGGCCATCTGATCGACCGCACTGACCACCATTTCCAGAGCTTCCTGCTGTTGGTCAAGGCGTTGGCTGGTCTGCCCGGCGGCATTGAGAATATCGCCGCTGGCATGGCCCACGGCATTGCTGGCCTGGCGCAGTTGTTCGATCACCACGCGCCAGGCGTTGGCCATATCGTGCAGGGCGTGCATCAGGCCATTGCCCTGGCCGGGCTGCTGACTGATGCGCAGCTCGCCGGCGGCCAGGCGTTGTGCCAGCTGAGCCATGGTGCCCGGCTCGCCGCCCAGTGGGCGCATCACGCTACGACTGACCAGCCAGGTAGCGAACAGCACGGCGCCTATGGTCAGCAGGCCGAGCAGAAGGATTTGCCACATCAATTCATGCACCGGAGCAAACGCCTGAGCCTGATCCATTTCGGCGATCAGCGCCCAGTGCTGGCCATCAAATTCCAGGGGCACAAAGGCCTTCAGTGCGGGCTGACCGTTCAGCCCCGTTTCTGCCAGTTGTCCTTGCTCGCCGTTCAGTGCGCGGGTGATGGCGTCGCCCTGCAGCTCGCTGGGGCGCTGTTCGGAGCGCTGCACCTGATGCTCGCTGAAACGCGCGGAGTCCGAACGCAACAGACCGTCGGCTCCGACCAGGTAGGTTTCGCCGGCGTCGCCGAGGCCCTGGCGGGTTTGCATCACGCTATTGAGCGGGGCAATTGGCAGTTCGAGCATCAACAGCGCAATCAGCTCGCCTTCGCTGATCACTGGGCTGATCAGAAACTGGCTGGGCTCACCGGTTTGCGGATTGATCGCCAGGTCGCTGATCAGGCTGGCCTGACGGTTCAGTCCGGCGCTGGCCAACTGGCCCATGGGCAGTTCACGCCATGCGCCCTGCGTGAGGTTCTGCTGGTAATCATCGCCGCGCAGGACGCTGAAGATCACCGTGCCGTCGCTGGCGATCAACTTCAGCTCGCGGTAGCCGTACGTCTGGATAAAGTTCTCGTAGATCGGCCGGTCGTAATTGGACGCGCTGACCAGCGCCATTCCAGTCAGCCCGCCGTAACTGGTGCCCAGGTTGTTGGCCAGGGTGCTGAGTTGGTCGCGGCGCGCCTGCAGGTTGTCCAGTAGTTGTGCCTGTTTGATATTTGCTACAGCGTCCAGGGCGTTCAGCGTCTGTTCCTGTAGCGCCTTGCTGGCTTGCCAATACACCGTAAAGGCCATCGCCAGTACAGGGAAAAGCCCGATAAACAAGTAGCTAAGGGCAAGTTTTAGGCGTAGCGGCATATCCAGAGGCTCCAGGCAGAAGGCGTGAATGGATGGTTGTGTTGATTATTCTGCAAGGATCGTGCGAATTGCTTGACGGCTGCGTAAATAAAATCGATCGCAAGCCAAGGGCGGCTCGAAAGCCGCGTACTGAGGGTGTGTGGCAACGCTTGGCCGCGTGACAGGCGAAGGGCGGGGCGACAATGGGGCAGGTTGAATCTGGTGCAGAATGGTGCGTTACCTTGCGCTTATGGGGCGGAAGGTAACCAAGTTGCAGCACACCGGTTTGGCAGCGGTCCGCTAGCTGATGTTGATCTTGCCCGAGCCCGGCAGCTGTTCCACGCAGCGTGCACCGAGCAGTCTTGACGGGGTGAAATAGCCGCCAGGGCCGCTGTAGTTCAGCAAGTGCTGCACGGCCAGCAAGGCGCCATGCACGGTGACGTCATAGCCGTTGGCGGTTTCCAACCGCGCGGTTCTCACCACGCCTGCGGCATTGCGCGCCTCGCCCCACAGCCAGGTGCGCTGACGGGCACGGCTGGCTTCGTCCGGGCCGCTGACGCGTTTTTCGATCAGCCGCTTGAGCCAGTTTTGTACCGCATCCAGGCCCAGCAGGGCGCGCAGCGGGTCGATCAGGCGCATGACAATCGCTGCCGCCGTCGGTGTCGGCAGGTACACCTCGATATTATCGATGCCGGTGGAGTGGTAGGCGGTGGAGACATCGCCCCAGGGAATGGTGACCGCCGGCTTTTCACCGCGGCCAAAGTTGATGGCACGGCGTTTATAGCCCAGCGGCACATCGGTGATCACGCCTGCGCGACGTACCTTGCCGCCAAACTTCAGACCTTCCACTGAGGTTTTCGCCGTGCCTGGCGACAGCCCGCTGCCAGAGTCGAAACCCAGCGCCAGGTGGGTGGCATCGGGCAGAGCCTGGTGTAAGCAGGCGGCCAGGCAATCGCTGGGGATTACATCGAAGCCCACGCCGGGGCAGGCCACCACGCCAAGTTCGCGAGCCTGCTGATCACGCTGATGAGCGGCTTCGAACACGCTGATCTCGCCAGTGATATCGACATAGTGGGTGGCGCTGGCCAGGCAGGCATCGAGCAGCGGTGCGCTGGTGGCAGAGAATGGCCCCGCGCAGTGGGCAACCACGGCAACATCGGCCAGGGCTTCCTTGGCACGATCCAGTTGGTGGATATCGAATATCCGGCATTCCAGGCCCAGCAGGCTGCCGAGGGCGTGTACGGCGGCCGGGTTGCGCCCAGCCAGAATGGGCGTAAGGCCCTGGCGCTTGGCTTCGGCGGCCAGCAGGTGGCCGGTGTAACCGTTGGCTCCGTAGATCATCCAGTGCGTGGCCATCCCGTGCTCCTAAGTTGTTATTGGTTTGCGTCTGGCAGCTTAGTCGCTGTGAACGGATCTGTTGCCTATCGCAGGGTGTGTGCAGTCGCTGTTCTGGCTTGCAATGCCACGGCAGCGGCTTACATGCGCTGCTAGAGTGGCCTGCAATCACGGCAAAGGGGGCGGCAATGAAGATTCTGGTAACCGGGGCCAGCGGCTTTATCGGTGGGCGTTTCGCCCGCTTTGCCTTGGAGCAGGGCTTGAGTGTGCGGGTCAATGGACGGCGTGCCGAGGGCGTTGAGCATCTCTGTTCGCGTGGCGCGGAGTTTATTCAGGGCGATCTGTCCGACCCTGAGCTGGTGCAGCAACTGTGTCGGGATGTTGATGCGGTGGTGCATTGCGCGGGCGCGGTTGGTGTGTGGGGATCTTACGAGCATTTCTATCAGGCCAACGTCACGGTCACCGAAAACGTGGTGGATGCCTGCCTGAAACAGAAGGTGCGCCGTTTGGTGCATTTGTCGTCGCCGTCGGTGTATTTCGATGGCCAGGCGCATGTCGGCCTGCGTGAAGAACAGCTGCCCAAGCGCTTTTCCGATCACTACGGCAAAACCAAGTTTCTCGCCGAGCAGCAGGTGTTTGCTGCCCAGGAATTCGGCCTGGAGGTGCTGGCGCTGCGTCCGCGTTTTGTCACCGGGGCGGGCGATACCAGCATCTTCCCACGCTTGATCAATATGCAGCGCAAGGGGCGCTTGTCGATCATCGGCAACGGCCTGAACAAGGTCGATTTCACCAGCGTGCACAACCTCAACGAAGCGCTGATGAGCTGCCTGCTGGCGGCCGGGCCAGCGCTGGGGCAGGTGTACAACATCAGCAACGGCGCGCCCGTGCCGCTGTGGGACGTGGTCAACTATGTGCTGCGCAAACTCGACCTGCCGCCGGTCACTCGCCATCTGCCCTACGGCCTGGCCTATGGCGCGGCGGCGCTGAATGAAGGCGTGTGCAAGCTTCTGCCTGGTCGCCCGGAACCGACGCTGTTCCGCCTGGGTGTGGCGGTGATGGCCAAGGACTTTTCCCTGGATATCAGCCGCGCGCAGCAGTATCTGGAGTACGAACCCAAGACCAGCCTGTGGACGGCACTGGATGAGTTTTGCGCCTGGTGGCAGGCGCATCATCCGAGCTAACTCTTTAGCACCTGTTTTGAACGCAGCAGGGCCGGCGTGCAGCAGATCGTATGCAGGTTCTCAGGCGTAAACGCGCTGCCCGCGATACATGCGCACCGAGGCGCTAGACGGGCGGTGCGCGCTTTCTTCCACCAGCAGCGGGTGGCCGGCCTGCATCCGTGGTGTGCTTGCGGGCTCACCGAAGGGGCGGTCGCTATATTGGGCCAGCAGTTGCCCGAGTTGGCGGGTTTCCTCGCTGCTTGAGGTGAGACAGGCGCTGAGCATGCTGTTGATCGCATCAGGCTGGCTCATGCGGATGTCCACCGTCAGTTCTTCGCGCAGCCTGCGGCGCAGGCTCATCATGCAATCCAGTACTTCTCTGTTCAGCTCCATGGATCTTCCCCCCCCTAGCTATTACAAGTGGGCAAGTGGGCTGGGTGTCACCCATCCGCAATGCCACCGGCCTGGTCTCGCCGCGTTTCCCGCGTGCGGATCGCGTCTGCAGCGCCCTTGCTTCCTGGCGCGGCGATAACGTCGCAAATAGACAATTGCAAAGCGCATACCAGTTCACACTCTGTGGAACTGCGCGGCCTGCAGCGAGTCGATGGCAAGTGCCGTGCCCTTCGTCGGTGCGTTTCGCACTGACATAGCGCGACACTGAAGCGCTGCGCGCGAACCGTTATACTGCGCGGCAATTTGCATGGAGCCTGTCGGGCTTTTCCGCAGCAGAGCAGTGTTAAATCCGACAGGCTCCTCACCCCGCGCTTTCTTGAAGGTTGACCCATGCGTAACGATGCCCACGACGAACTCGATCACGTGCCCAGCCTGCGGGCTGACCACCGCGATCACGATGACTATGCCGCCGAGCAGGCGGAGCCAGCGCGCAGCCCTGGCTATGGTCGTGCGGCGGCTGCCGCACCGGTGAAGACGGCCAGTACCGGCCCACTCTGGGCCCTGGTTGGCGCCTTGATGATCGCCTTGGGCGGGCTCGGCTGGTGGAGCTTTCAGCAGATCAGCCTGATGGAGCAGCAACTGGTGGCGACCCAGGAAAGCTTTGCGCGCATCAGCGAGGAAGCCGCCGGTCGTATTCAGGACATTTCCGGCAAGGTGGTGGCCACCGAATCCTCGGTCACCAGCGGCAGTGAAGCGCTGAAGCTGCAGGTCAAGCAGCTGGAAAGCAAGCTGGCTGAGCTGAGTAAGCAACAGCAGGGCGTCAGTGGGCAGAGTAGCGAGCAGAGCAAGCGCCTTGAGCAGCTGGCCGCACAGCTGAAAGGCCAGGAAGGTGGGGATGCCAAGCTGGAAGGCATCCTCAACAAACTCAGCGCCGAACAGGCGGTGCTGAAAAATGAGCAAGCCACCCTGAAAAGCGCGCTGGCCGGGCAAAGCAAACTCGACGAGAAACTGGCCGGGTTGAGCGGCGAAATTGATGTGCTGAAGAAACAGGGCAACCCCAACCAGGCCATTGCCCGTGTCGAGCAGGACCTGCTGGTGCTGAAAAGCGATCTGGAAACCCGTACCGCTGGCAGCAGCACGGCTGAGTTTGACGCCTTCCGTGCGCAGATGACCCGCAATATCAGCACCCTGCAGGCTCAGGTACTGAACCTGCAGCAGCAGATCGACGCACGCTGAGTGAGTCGCAACGGAAAAGCCCGCCAATTGGCGGGCTTCTTTTTGAGGCATTTAAAACCTCACTTAGATGCTGGCGAGCCCCTGTGGGAGGCGCTTTAGCGGCGAATGCTGGGGCATGCCATCGCGGCTAAAGCCCCTCCTACGGTAGAGGGGGCGTCAGGCTTACAGCGTTGGGTAGTCGAGGTAGCCGACCGGGCCTTGGCCGTAGAAGGTTTCTGGGTGCGGCGTGTTCAGCTCGGCATCCTGTGCCAGGCGCGCCGGCAGGTCCGGGTTGGCGATAAACGGAATGCCAAAGGCCACCGCATCGGCCTTGCCCTCAGCCAGCCAGGCATTGGCCTGATCCTTGGTGAAGCGCTCGTTGGCGATAAACACGCCGCCGAAGGCTTGTTTCAGGCTTGGCGACAGGCTGTCGTCGGCTTCCTTTTCACGGGCGCAGATAAAGGCGATGCCGCGTTTGCCCAGTTCACGAGCGACATAGGTGAAGGTTTCGGCGCGGTTGGCGTCGCCCATGTCATGGCTGTCGGCACGCGGTGCAAGGTGCACGCCCACACGGCCAGCGCCCCAGACTTCGATGGCCGCATCGGTGACTTCCAGCAGCAGGCGTGCGCGGTTTTCCAGGCTGCCGCCGTAACGGTCAGTGCGCTGGTTGGTACTGCTCTGCAGGAACTGGTCGAGCAGGTAACCGTTCGCGCCGTGGATTTCCACACCGTCAAAACCGGCGGCCTTGGCGTTTTCCGCGCCCTGGCGATAAGCATCGACGATGTCGGCGATTTCTTCGGTTTCCAGGGCGCGCGGGGTGACGAAGTCCTTCATCGGGCGCACCAGGCTGACGTGACCCGCCGGCTGGATGGCGCTCGGTGCGACCGGCAGCTGACCGTTCAGGTAGATCGGGTCGGAAATGCGCCCGACGTGCCACAGTTGCAGAACGATCTTGCCGCCTGCAGCGTGCACGGCCTTGGTCACATTGCTCCAGCCGCGTACCTGCTCATCCGACCAGATGCCGGGGGTGTCCGGGTAGCCGACGCCCATCGGGGTCACGGCGGTGGCTTCACTGATGATCAGCCCGGCGCTGGCTCGTTGCACGTAGTACTCGGCCATCAGTGCATTGGGCACGCGGCCTTCATCGGCGCGGCAGCGGGTCAGCGGGGCCATGATGATGCGGTTGTTGAGTTGCAGATCGCCAATCTGGATCGGGTCGAAAAGCGTAGTCATGGGACGGTCCTCTCAGGTTATTCGTTGAGTGCAAGTTCGGGTTCAGGGCTACGGGTACTGAAGGTCAGCAGGGTGGCCAGCAACGCCAGTACAGCCAGGGCGGCAGCGGCCAGGGGTACGCGGGTCAGGCCGAAACCTTCGGCAATCACCAGGCCGCCAACCCAGGCGCCGAGGGCGTTGCCGAGGTTGAAGGCGCCGATATTCAGGGTCGACACCAGGTTCGGCGCGCCGCTGCCAAAAGCCACCACATTGACCTGCAAGGCCGGCACCGCCGCGAAGGCGGCGGTGGCCCAGAGGAACAGGGTGATTTCGGCGGGGATCAGCGCCTGGCTGGTCCAGCTGAACAGGGTGGAAATCACCGCCATGGCGACGAATACGCCGATCAGGGTGGCTTTCAGGCTGCGGTCGGCCAGGCGCCCGCCGAGCACGTTGCCCAGGGTCAAGCCGAGGCCGATCAGCAGCAGGGTCCAGGTCACGCCGTTGGGCGACACGCCAGTGACTTCGCCAAGCAGCGGCGCGATGTAGGTGAACAGGGCAAACATCGCCGCAGAGAACAACACCGTGGTGCTCAGCGCCAGCCATAAGCCGGCACCGCGCAGGGCACGCACTTCGCTGGCGAAGTCGGCCTTGGTTTCATCGGTTTTGCTCGGTAATACGCGCCACAGGCCAATCAGGGCAATCACGCCAATCAGGGTCACGGCCCAGAAGGTCGAGCGCCAGCCGGCGTACTGACCGAGCGCGGTGCCCAGCGGCACGCCGAGCACATTGGCCAGGGTCAGGCCGGTAAACATCAAGGCGACGGCCGAGGCGCGGCGATTGGCCGGCACCAGGCTGGCGGCCACCACCGAACCGATGCCGAAGAAGGCGCCATGGCAGAGGGAGGTGATGACCCGGGCGAGCATCAGCATCTGGTAATCGCTGGCCAGGGCGCAGAACAGGTTGCCAGCGATAAAGATGCTCATCAGCGTCAGCAGTGACGCTTTACGCGGCCAGCTGGCAGTGGCCAGGGCCATAAAGGGCGCGCCGATGGCCACGCCCAGGGCGTAACCGGTGACCAGCCAACCCGCGCCGGGAATCGATACGTCAAGGTCGCCCGCCACTTCAGGCAGCAGGCCCATGATGACGAATTCCGTGGTGCCGATGGCAAACGCGGACAAAGCGAGGACGAGAAGCGCTGCAGGCATGCCGTCAGCTCCTGAAAAAGGGTGAATGAACAATTAGTTTTAGAGCGCTTGGCTCATGTGGCTGAGGAACGTCTGGATGGTTTCTTCATTGCGTTTGAAGAAGTTCCACTGGCCGACCTTTTTGCTGCTGATCAGGCCGGCGCGCTGCAGGGTCGCCAGATGCGCGGAGACTGTCGACTGCGACAGCCCGGTGCGCTGGTCGATCTTGCCGGCACATACGCCGATCTCCAGCGGGTGATCCTGGTCGGCGAAATACGCCTGCGGATCTTTCAGCCAATGCAGGATGTCGCGCCGTACCGGATGTGCCAGAGCCTTGATCACTTCATCGATGTCGAGTTGCATACGGGTTATCCCCTGTGCGCTGTAACGCTATATCGCGATGGGGCGAACTTTATATCGGTTGGAGGCGATATACAGATCGTTCGTGGCGATAGTCATCATCACGACGGCTGATGTGTAAGCTGTGGGCATGAATTACCTCGCACACTTACATCTCGGCGGTGATGCGCCGGCGGAGCTGCTGGGCAGCCTGTATGGCGATTTCGTCAAGGGGCCGCTGGCCGGGCAGTGGCCGGCGGATATCGAAGCGGCGATCCGTCTGCATCGGCGTATCGATGCGTTCACCGACAGCCATCCGCTGCAAGCGCAGGCACGGGCGCGCTTCGCCCTAGAGCGGCGACGCTACAGCGGCATCTTGCTGGATGTATTTTTCGATCACTGCCTGGCGCTGAATTGGGGCGACTATGCCGCCGAGCCATTGCCGCGCTTTACCGGGCGTGTTTATCAAGTGCTGGCTGATGAGCCGCGTTTGCCTGAGCGTCTGGCGCACATTGCGCCGCGCATGGCCGCTCAGGACTGGCTGGGCAGTTACCGCGAATTTGCCGTGCTGGAGAAGGTGGTCGCGGGGATTGATCGGCGGCTATCGCGGCCAGGCTTGTTGGCCGGCGGTGCGGCCGAGCTGGAGCGGCTGTATCAGCCGCTGTTGGAGGATTTTCGCCAGTTCTATCCCGAGTTGCAGGCCTTTGTGGCGCGCGAACGTGGACTCGCCGGTTAGGCAGCCTGGCTTTCTGTTTCCGTACTGGCTGTTTCAGTGGGCTCAGCTGTACCAAACAGCGCCTGGCTGATTGCCTGCTGCGCCGCGCGGGCCAAGGCATTGCGGTTCAGCTCACTGCTGGCAATCGGTGTCAGTAGCTGGATCTGCACTTCACCCAGCTCGCTGCCGAGCAAACGCAGCAGGTGCGAGAGCATGTCGTCATCGCCGATAAACGGCGCCACGCTGCACGGCTTGCCATCACGCAGGTAGCGGATGGCCACTGGCTGTATGTAAACCCCGCTGTCGATCGCACTGCTCAGCAGGCGGCCGTGGAAGGTGCGCAGCCCCAGCCCATCGGTGGTGGTGCCTTCGGGGAAGATCAGCAGGTTACGCCCGCGTTGCAAGTGGTTGCCCAGCTGTTGGCTGAGCAGGCCGCTATCACCCGAGCCGCGGCGGATAAACAGGGTGCCGGCCTTGTGTGCCAGCCAGCCGGCAACCGGCCAGGTGCGCACCTCGGCCTTGGACAGAAAGGACAGCGGAGTGAGCATGCCGAGCAGCGGAATATCGGTCCAGGACACGTGGTTGCTGACCCACAGCATCGGCTGACGCGGCAGCTCGCCCTGCACCTGCAAGCGAAATGGCAGCGCTCCTGCCAGACGCGCGAGAAACCAGCGGGTCAGGCGCTGACGGGTCGGCATCAGGTCATGCCGGACCAGACGTTCAAGCAAAGTGATGCCTCCGGCCAGCAGGGTGCCGAGGCTGATCACCAGCAGCAGGCGCGCCAGGCGCAGGTATAAACGCACTTTCTTCATCGAACACTCTCGCAACAAAAACACAAACGCCGGCACTGTCTACAGAGTGCCGGCGAGTTGTGCAACCTAACTCAGACGGCTGCCTTGAAGTGCCGGGCATAGCGCGGACACAGCTCATCGCGCTTGAGCAGGATAAACACATCGGCGACCTGGAAATCCTGGTCCCAGCACGGCTCGCCGCAGATTTTCGCGCCCAGGCGCATATAGGCCTTGAGCAGCGGCGGCATTTCGGCGATCACGTTGCTCGGCACATCCAGCGCCGGCAGCGGAGTTTTCGGTTCGGCGCGCAGGTGTTCGGTGCACAGGTAGCGTTCGCGCAGGCGCTGCATGATTGCCTGGGCCTGGATGCCGCCGTCCTGCATGGAGATGCTGGCGCAGCCCATCAGGTAGCGGTAACCGCCCTCGTTGAGCACTTCGGCCAACTCGCCCCAGAGCACGGCGATGGTCGCGCCGTTGCGGTAGGCGGCGTCGACGCAGGTGCGGCCGATTTCCAGCACCGGGCCTTCGAGGTGCGGCAGGCCGTGCAGGCTGAATTCTTCTTCGCTGTAGAAGCGCCCCAGGCTGGCCGCTGCGCGGTGGTCGAGCAGGCGAGTCGTGGCCACCAGCTCACCGCTGTTCAGATCACGTACGCCGATGTGTTGGCAGTGAATGTCGTAGTCATCCATGTCCAGGCCCAGCTCGGCACCCTTGAGCTTGGCATCGAATTCGGCGCTGAATACACGAAAGCGCAGTGCCTGGGCTTCGCGCAAGGCAGCAGCGCCGTGTAAACGCTCGGCCTGCAGGCGACGAGCTGGGGTGGTGCGGTCGCGGGTGATTGCCATTTGGGTCATGCCGTCATCTCCGTTAGCCGGCTTTTTGCCTTGCAGCCGGTCGATCTTGTTGGGCAAGCTCAGGCTAGGTAGCGGCGGTGTCACCTCCGTGAATCTTTGGTGATGCTTGTGTGACACTGACTTCAATCCCTGAAACAAGGAGCAATGCATGCCCTGGCAACAGCTGTTAAGCCCGCAAACGCGTCTGCCGGTCGCCGGGCTGGAGGAGTGGTACGCCAGCCTGCTGGAACGCATCGGCAACCCAACCCCGTTGCAGCTGGCCTTGCTCGGCGGCCGGCTGGCAGCTACGCCGGGGCTGGCGTTTCTCGCCGGTTATCAGGGCGCGTTGCGCGCGCTTTGGCCGGCCGCGCCCTGGACCTTGGGCGCGCTGTGCGTGACCGAGAACCGCAGCCCCCGTCCTGCGGACATGAGTACGCGGATCAATGCCCTGACCCTCGATGGCCGCAAGGATTTCGTCACCGCCGCCGAAGCCGCCGACTGGCTCTTGGTGGCTGCGCGTGAGGAAGTAGCTGGCGCGCCGGTGCAGCTTGCGCTTGGGGTGGTGCGCAATGGCGCGCCGGGCGTGCTGATCGAGACGCTGCCGGCATTGCCGCTGATGCCGGATGTCAGCCATGGCCGTCTGCATCTGCAGGGCGCGCAGTGCGAACGGCTGGCCGGCGATGGCTGGGATGACTACGTAAAACCCTTCCGCACATTGGAAGACACTCACGTGCTGGCGGCACTGACCGCCTGGCTGTTTGGTGTGGGCCAGGAGTCGGCCTGGCCGCAGGCCCTGCAATTGCGCTTGCTCGGCTTGCTGGCCGGCTGCGCGGAAGTGGCGCGACAATGCCCAAGTGCCGCAGGCAGCCATCTGCTGCTGGCCGGACTGTTTGCCCAGTTCGACAGCCTGCGCAGTGATCTGGACAACGCCTTTGCTGCCGGTGACGCGCACTGGACGCAGCTCTGGCAGCGCGACAAAGGTCTGCTGGCGATTGCCGGCAGCGCGCGCAGTAAACGTTTGCAGAAGGCGCAGGCGGTGCTCGGCATCAAGCTGTAAGCCGGCATGGCGCGTCGGCTTGATCCAGATCAGTAAGGCCGAGCCGCTGCGCCAGTAAGCTCGCGGGCTTTCGGGAGAGAGCCTGCCATGCGACGCGAGCCCATAGTGCTGTTCGATAACGGCGAGCATCAATGCATGATGTTCGATGACCTGGTCAGCGGGGAGGGCGTGCAGTCCAACCAGTTTCTGATCACCGACAACGAGCAGTACCTGCTGCTCGATCCGGGCGGCGACCTGACCTACACGCCGTTGTCGCTGGAGCTGTCCAAGCACATCCCGGTGCAGGACCTGACCTATATCTTCGCCTCGCACCAGGACCCGGACATCATCGCCTCGCTGGATAAGTGGCTGCTGCACACCCGTGCACGGGTGATCTGCTCCAAGCTCTGGGCGCGCTTTCTGCCGCACCTGACGGCCAACTACCTGGCACTCAGCCGTGGCATCAACACCTTTGACCGGATCATCGCGCTGCCCGATCGCGGTCAGTCGTTTGCCCTGGGCAAGTGCGCGCTCAAGGCGGTGCCTGCGCATTTTCTCCACTCGGTGGGCAACTTCCAGCTGTATGACCCGGTAAGCAAAATTCTGTTTTCTGGCGATATGGGTGCCTCGATGGTTGATGACGCACACCCGGTGACCGACTTCGTCAACCATGTGCCGAACATGCTCGGTTTTCACCGGCGCTATATGGCGGGCAATAAGGCCTGCCGGCTGTGGGCGGCGATGGTCCGCGAGATGGATGTGGCGATGATTGTGCCGCAACACGGCCGGCCCTTTGTCGGCGCGGAAATGATCAATGCCTTCCTTTACTGGATCGAAAATCTGGAGTGCGGCATGGATCTGATGGGACCGGAGGATTACCGCCTGCCGAAGTAGTGGCTTTCCATGCACTGACTTTTCGCGCCGAATTGCCGGCTAAACCGGCGTGTTCGGCGCTTTTTGTCGTCATCAGCGCCATGCTAGGGTGCCGTCTTCGATCCCAGCAGAGGCGGCTCCATGTCCTTCACTCCCTTTCCCGTGCGGCGGCTGATGCTGGCGTGCGTCTTCGCTCTGGGCTGCGCCACAGCGCAGGCCGAGAACTGGCCTGGCAGCGACTGGGACAGCCAGTTGGCTGCGCCCAGCGCCGCGCTCAGCGAGTTGGAAAGCTACGCCTTTCCCGCCCGCGATGACGCCACCCGCAAAGGTGTGCGCACCGATGCCCTGCTGGTAATCCGCGATGGCCAGGTGGTTTATGAGCGCTATGCCGCACCGACCAACGCCGCCACGCCGCACCTGACCTGGTCGATGGCCAAGAGTCTGCTGGCTACTACGATGGGCGTGGCCTACGGCCAGGGCCGCTTCCGTCTGGATGCCCCGGTGGCCGATTACTACCCGCCGTTTGCTGCACACCCGCAGGTCAAGGTCGGCCACTTGCTCAACTGGGCCTCGGGGCTGGACTGGCAGGAGGACTATGAATACGCGCCGCTGAAATCCTCGGTAGTAGCAATGCTCTACACCCGTGGCCGCGGTGATATGGCGGCCTTCACCGCCGCGCACAGCGCCGATGCCCAGCCGGGCGAGCGCTTCCGCTATTCCAGTGGTGACACCAACGTACTGGCCGCCGCGTTGAAGAACATGGTGGGCGAGGCGGCTTATGCCGATTACCCCTGGACCGCACTGTTCGACCCGCTCGGTATCACCACCGCCGTGTGGGAGCGCGACGCTGCGGGCACCTTTGTCGGTTCTTCATACGTCTACATGAGCGCTCGTGACCTGGCCCGTGTTGGCCTGCTGATGCAGCGTGATGGCCGCTGGGGCGAGCAGCAGTTGCTGCCCAAAGCCTGGGTCGAGTTCAACCGCACGCCGTTTGCCAATTACCAACCGCAGGCCGACAAACCGGGTGAAGCCGTACCAGGCGGCCAATGGTGGCTGAATGCGGCAGTCGCCGGTGCGAGCAGGCCGTGGCCGGATGCGCCGGAAGACACCCTGGTGGCGTCCGGGCACTGGGGGCAGGGGCTGTATGTAATCGCCAGCGAGAACCTGGTGATCGTGCGCTATGCCGATGATCGCGATGGCAGCTTCGATCGCAACCATTTCCTCAAACTGGTTCTTGCCGCGTTGGCCGATGAGGTGCAGCCATGATTCGTCGTCGTCCGTTCAGCAGCCTGTTGTTGCTGATTGCGCTATTGCTCGCCGCCCTGGCCTGGCAGAACCGAACCCATTTGCAGGCCTTTCCGGGAATCATCGGTGCTTACTCGGCCAAGGAGTACTGCTCGTGCCGCTATGTGGCGAACAACCCGGCCGACTACTGCGAGGTGTATGTGGCGCAGTATGTTGCGCTCTCCGGCTTCTTCGATGACTCGGCCAACAAGCGCGTGACCGCGCGTGGCCTGGGCAGTACCCAGAGCGCGCAATGGCTGGGCCCACGCCAGGGCTGTCAGCTGTTACCGCAGGCTGCGCCGTTGCCGTAACAGGGTTGCGTCTGGCTGAGCGCACGGCAGGGTTTGCAAGGCCCTGCCGGGCGGCTATGGTGGCGTCTCCATTTCCCATGCGTGAGACGCAATGCGCAGAGTCAACCGCCGCGTGAACGGTCATGCCGCATAACGTCTTTCCCTGGCGACGCGGTAACGCACTGAGCTTGCTGATCGATGGGCCGCAGTTCTTCGTGCGGATGTTGGCGCGCATCGACGCCGCGCAGCGCCGGGTCGAGCTGGAGCTTTACCTGGTGGAAAGCGGGGCGTGCAGCCGCGTGCTGATCGATAGCCTGTGCGCTGCCGCGCAGCGAGGCGTGGCCGTGCGTTGCCTGTTCGATGCCTTTGGCGCACAGGGGCTGCAGGTGGCGGATCGGCAACTGCTGCAGGCGGCTGGCGTGAAGGTGCAGTGGTACAACCCGCTGCGCTGGAAGCACGGCGTGCGCAACTTTCACCGTGATCATCGCAAGCTGCTGTTGGTCGATGGGCAATTCGCCTTTGTTGGCGGTACTGGCGCGACCGATGAATTCTGGCAGCCGGAGCAAAACAGCAGCCGTTGGCATGAGGTCATGGTGGAAATCAGCGGGCCACTGGTGGCCGACTGGCAGCAGCTGTTCGAGCGTCAGTGGCAGGCGTCTCAGGCTTGGATCGCCTGGCGACCGCGTATGCCACTGCGCCTGAAAAACCTGCCGGCATTGCCTGCATTGGGCCAGGGCTTGGGCCGTGTGGCCTTTGCCGATGCTTCACAATATCGCGACATCCTGCTTTCACTGGTGCGCGCACTGCGCGGCTCCAAGCAGCGCATCTGGCTGGCGACGCCCTACTTTCTGCCGACCTGGCGGGTACGCCGCACCCTGCGTCAAGCCGCCAGACGTGGCGTTGAGGTGCATCTGTTGCTGGCCGGACAGAATACCGATCATCCGCCGGTTCGCTTTGCTGGCCAGCGCTATTACGCCAGCCTGCTCAAGGCTGGGGTGCGAATCTTCGAGTACCAGCCGCGCTTTCTGCATTTGAAGATGGTGCTGGTGGATGACTGGGTCAGCGTCGGTTCCTGCAACTTCGACCACTGGAACCTGCGCTTCAACCTGGACGCCAATCTTGAGGCGCTGGATCCGCAGTTTACCGCCAGCGTGGCGGCGAGCTTTCAGGCGGACTTTGCCGATAGTCAGGAAATCACCCTTGCCGACTGGCGCGCGCGGCCCTGGTGGCGGCGGCTGCAGCAGTCCATCTGGGGCGCGCTGGATCAGTTGCTGGTCAACCTGCTTGATCGTCGCCGCTAACCCGCACTTTTTCGGCCCGCACTTTTGTCTGGTGTAGGCCGGGCAGGGCGCCGCTATGCTCGCTACATAACTCGAATAAGGATGCTGTCGATGCGTGGTCTGCCCTGGCTTGCAGTGCTGTTGTTGGTCGCCTTGAGTGGTTGCTCGACCCCAGGGGCATTTTTTGGCGCAACCGAGGGCGAAGCCTTTCGTGAGCACGTGCTCAGCGATGACAATCACGCGCTGGTTTACCTCTACCGCCCGCAAAGCGATTGGGCGGATCAGGAGCTGGAAGCTCCGGCGCTGTTTCTGAATAACGCGCGTATCGGCAGCTTGCCGAGCAATGCCTACATGGTGCTGGAGTTTGATATCGCCAGTTATCAGCTGGAAATGCGCCGGCCGCTGTTCGGTACGCACTGGACCTTTTTCGCCGACGGCCCGCTGGACTTCACCCTGATCAGCAGCTTTACCCTGGATGCCGCGGCTGGTGGTATCTACTACCTGCGCTATGACGAACTCAACCCGCCGCCAGTCAATGAGCAGGTCCCCAGCCAGGGTGATGGTCCGCTGCAATTGGTGTCCCGCGAGGTGGCAGCGGCGGAAATCGGCACCACCCGTGAGATCCAGCCTTTTGAGCGCATTGCTGCCAGCGGCGAAACCGAGCGCATGCAGCGCAGCTTCTGGCGCAAAGTCGGCAAGTCGCTGGACAAGATCGGCATCTAAAACGCAACGGGCCAGCGCAAGGCTGGCCCGTTACCGCAAGGTAAACATGGCCATTGCGGCCATGCGTCGATCCTTTTAGATCAGCTCAACCGCTACAGCTGTAGCTTCGCCGCCACCGATGCACAGCGAAGCGATGCCGCGTTTGCCGCCAGTGTTTTTCAGCGCGTTGATCAGGGTCAGGATAATCCGCGAGCCGGTAGAGCCGACCGGATGGCCCTGGGCACAGGCGCCGCCGTAGACGTTGACCTTGGCGTGATCCAGGCCGTGCTCACGGATGGCCAGCATGGTGACCATGGCGAAGGCTTCGTTGATCTCGTACAGGTCAACGTCAGCCTTGTCCCAACCGGTTTTCTTCAGCAGGTTAGTGATCGAGCCAATCGGCGCGATGGTGAACTCGCTTGGGTCCTGGCTCTGGGTGGCGTGGGCGACAATCTTCGCCAGTGGCTTGAGGCCACGCTTGGCGGCTTCTTCGGCAGTCATCAGCAGCAGCGCCGAGGCGCCGTCGGAGATCGAGCTGGCGTTGGCCGCGGTGATGCTGCCGTCCTTGCGGAAGGCCGGCTTCAGACCTGGAATTTTCTCCAGGTTGGCGTTCAGCGGCTGTTCGTCATCCTTGACCACGACATCGCCCTTGCGGCCGCTGACGGTGATCGGGACGATTTCCGCATCCAGCGCACCGCTGGCGATGGCGGCTTGGGCTCGTTTCAGCGACTCGATGGCGTAGGCGTCCATCTGCTCACGGGTGATGCCGTACTGGTCAGCGGTTTCCTGGGCGAAGGAGCCCATCAGGCGGCCGGTGCGCGCATCTTCCAGGCCGTCGAGGAACATGTGGTCCTTGATCTCGCCGTGGCCCATGCGCAGGCCCGCGCGGGCCTTGGTCATGATGTAGGGCGCGTTGGACATGCTCTCCATGCCACCAGCAATCATCACGTTATTGCTGCCGGCCTTGAGCGAATCAAACGCCATCATCACCGCTTTCATACCCGAACCGCAGAGCTTGTTGATCGTGGTGCAACCGGTAGCAGCGGGCAGGCCGGCGTTCAGCGACGCTTGGCGGGCCGGGCCCTGTTTGAGGCCGGCAGGCAGCACGCAGCCCATGATCACTTCCTGTACGTCGGCAGGGGCAATGCCGGAGCGCTCAACTGCCGCGCGAATGGCGGTCGCACCCAGGTCAACCGCGGCAATGCTCGACAGGCTGCCTTGAAAACCACCCATCGGCGTACGTGCGCCGCTGACGATGACGATATCGGACATCAGAAAATTCCTCGTTTTTGTAGTAGATCGTGGGCCAAACACATCGGATGCGAGCCACCGATTCTACTGCGTGACTAAAAATGCCCAAAGAGTCACACGAAAAATCATTCTTTGGGCTGATTTGACTGGGCTGTGGGGCCTCTAGATTGGGCCCACTGAAAAAACCAACAATAGGTACCGCCATGCTGCAGACCCGTCTGATTGCTCCCGCCGACAACGCACACCAAGCGCCGCTGTTGATCAAGCGTCTGCTGCTGTCGGGCATTCGTTACGAGAAAACCCGCGAAATCGTCTACCGCGATCAGCTGCGTTACAGCTACGCGACCCTCAACGAACGTGTGGCGCGCCTGGCCAATGTGCTCACCGAAGCCGGGGTCAAGGCTGGTGACACTGTGGCGGTGATGGACTGGGACAGCCACCGTTACCTGGAGTGCATGTTCGCCATTCCGATGATCGGCGCGGTATTGCATACCATCAATATCCGCCTATCGGCCGATCAGATTCTCTACACCATGAACCATGCCGACGATAAATTTGTGCTGGTCAACAGCGAGTTTGTGCCGCTGTACAAGGGCATCGAAAGCCAGCTGACTACGGTGGAAAAGACCATTCTGCTGACCGATGCAACCGAGAAAACCGCCGACCTGGGTGGCCTGGTCGGTGAATACGAAAACCTGCTGGCCGCCGCCAGCCCGCGCTACGACTTCCCGGATTTCGATGAGAACTCGGTCGCCACAACCTTCTACACCACTGGCACCACCGGCAACCCCAAGGGCGTGTACTTCAGTCATCGCCAACTGGTGCTGCACACCATGGCCGAAGCCAGCGTGCTGGGCAGCCTGGACAGCATCCGCCTGCTGGGCACCAACGACGTGTATATGCCGATTACCCCAATGTTCCACGTGCATGCCTGGGGCATTCCATATGTGGCCACTATGCTGGGGATCAAACAGGTCTATCCCGGCCGTTACGAGCCGGACATGCTTTGCCGCCTGATCAAAGAGGAGAAGGTGACCTTCTCCCACTGCGTGCCGACCATTCTGCAGATGGTATTGGCTGCCCCTGGTGCTCAGGGCCACGACTTTGGCGGCCTGAAAATGATCATCGGCGGCAGCGCGCTCAATCGTTCGCTGTACGAAGCGGCCAAGGCGCGCGGCATTCAGCTGACCGCCGCCTACGGCATGTCGGAAACCTGCCCGCTGATCTCCTGCGCGCATATCAACGATGAGCTGATGGCCGGCAGCGAAGATGAACGTACCACCTACCGCATCAAGGCTGGCGTGCCGGTGCCGCTGGTGGAAGCGGCGATTATGTCCGCTGATGGCACCCTGTTACCGGCCGATGGCGAAAGCCAGGGCGAACTGGTGCTGCGTGCGCCGTGGCTGACCCAGGGTTACTTCCGCGAAGCGGAGAAGGGCGCCGAGCTGTGGGAACACGGCTGGCTGCACACTGGTGATGTGGCGACCATCGACGATTTCGGCTTTATCGATATCCGCGACCGTATCAAAGATGTGATCAAGACCGGCGGCGAATGGATTTCCTCTCTGGAGCTGGAAGACCTGATCAGCCGTCACCCGGCTGTACGTGAAGTGGCTGTGGTCGGTGTGGTTGACCCGCAGTGGGGTGAGCGACCGTTTGCCCTGTTGGTATTGCGCGAAGGCCAGAGCCTGGATGCCAAGGGCCTCAAGGAACACCTCAAGCCTTTTGTCGATCAGGGCAGCATCAACAAGTGGGCGATACCGTCGCAGATCGCCCTTGTTACCGAAGTTCCCAAGACCAGCGTCGGCAAGCTGGATAAGAAACGCATTCGCTTGGATATCGTCCAGTGGCAGACTGCGGGCAGCCCGTTTCTGTCGACTGTCTAAGGTGTTGCGCTGCGGGTGAGGCGCAAGCCTCGCCTCTTTGCATGCTTGCCTTGCAGTACCGCTAAAGCCGGATGATCAGAGCCTTTCAGCTGATTCCGTAGGGTTTTTCTGGAGTGTTTGGCGAAACTATCTGGGATGTTCGATTCGCGCCAAGCCAGGTCAGTTTTGGTGACTGGTCAGTCAAACAAGCGTTTGGCTTGCTAATTGCTCATTCCAAGCCATTCTTGGCTCTGCCGGCTGTGCCAAACACGCCGAAACCTGCGAGCCAGAGTGCCTGGGGGCTGCAAATCACACTTTAGAGGGATCAAGCAGAAGTACCCGCTGGCTATAGTCCGCACCATCCATAACAAAAAACACATGGAGTAGCGTCGATGACAAAAACAAAACAAACCTGGCGCCTGGCAAAACTGCCATTGGCTGTCAGCCTCGCATCCACCCTCGCCGCACCTGCATTCGGCGTTACTTTCAATATCGGTGAAATCGAAGGTCAATTCGATTCTTCTCTGTCTATTGGTTCTAGCTGGTCGGTGCGTGGTGCCGATCCTGATCTGATTGGTTTTAACAATGGTGGTGACGGTCTTTCGCAGACCTCAGATGATGGCCATGCCAACTTCAAGAAAGGTGAAACTTTCTCCAAGATTTTCAAAGGTATTCATGACCTTGAATTGAAGTACGGCGATACCGGCGTTTTTGTTCGTGGTAAGTATTGGTACGACTTCGAACTGAAAGACGAAAGCCGTATCTTCAAAGATATTGACGACAGTAATCGTAAAGAAGGAGCACAAGCTTCTGGTGCGCAGATTCTTGATGCCTTTGTTTATCACAATTACTCAATTGCGGATCAGCCGGGCTCCGTGCGCCTAGGTAAGCAAGTTGTAAGTTGGGGTGAGAGTACTTTTATTCAGAACAGCATTAACTCTATTAACCCTGTTGATGCCGCTGCGTTCCGCCGTCCAGGTGCCGAGATTAAAGAAGGCCTGATCCCGGTCAATATGTTCTATGTATCCCAAAGTTTGACTGAAAACCTCTCAATGGAGGCTTTTTACCAGTTGGAGTGGGATCAGACCGTTGTGGATAACTGCGGCACGTTCTTCTCTCAGGCAGATATTGTTGCTGATGGCTGTGACGATAATCTGCGTGTACTGAGGCAAGGCTCGAGTTTTACCGCGGGGCAGTTGGCGTTGCTCCAAGGTCTCGGCGTTGATATCAATCAAGAGGGCGTGCTGGTTCCTCGTGCAGGGGATCGCGATGCTCGTGATGATGGTCAGTGGGGTATGGCGTTCCGCTACTTCTTTGAACCGTTGGACACCGAATTCGGTGCCTACTTCATGAATTACCACAGCCGTACACCAATTTTCAGTGCCACTGGTGCCGCTCCAGCGTTTTACAACGCAGCCACTATTCCAGGCTTCCCTGCTTCGGCGGCTCTGGCGCCGTTGCGTGTAGCCGGTAATTCTGAATATTTCCTAGAGTATCCGGAAGATATTCGCCTTTACGGTGTGAGTTTTTCGACTACGTTACCAACAGGTACCGCGTGGGCTGGTGAGCTAAGTTACCGGCCAAATGCCCCAGTCCAGTTGAATACTACTGATGTGCTCTATGCCGGCTTGAAACCGCTTGCCGACCCGGCTTTCAACCCATTAGCGGCTGCAACTTTTGCTGGTGCTGGTCTTGGGAATATCTCTCTGTTGAATGGTGCTCCTGGCAGTGACCTACATGGTTATCGCCGTAAAGAAATTACCCAGTTTCAAACTACTTTTACCCATTTCTTTGATCAGGTTATGGGCGCTAGCCGTCTGACTCTGGTTGGTGAAATCGGCGTTGTGCATGTAGGTGGTTTGGAAAGCTCAGATGACGTTCGTTATGGTCGAGATCCTATATATGGCCCAGGTCCTCTTTCGGGAAACTATGCTGTATCTGGCGTTGGAGTATTTAACGCATGTAAAGGTCTGAACGTAGGCACTTTGGGGAACAATCCAAATGCAGAGAACGCGACAAAGTACTGTGAAGACGATGGTTTCGTTACCAGCACGTCCTGGGGCTACCGTGCTCGCGCTATCTGGGATTATCCGGACGTATTCGCCGGTGTGAACCTGAAGCCAAGCGTATCTTGGTCGCATGATGTAGATGGTTACGGCCCTAACGGTCTGTTCGGTGAAGGCAACAAGGCTGTAAGCCTGGGGCTGGACGCTGAATACCAGAACACTTATACCGCTAGCCTGGCTTACACCGACTTCTTTGGCGGTAAATACAACACTTCGGTTGACCGCGACTTTGTTGCGCTCAGCTTTGGCGTGAACTTCTAAGTAAGCGGACGAGATTTTGAGGACGACTATGACTATGAAAACAACAAAAAGTCTGCTGCAAACTGGCGCCCTGACACTTTCGCTGTTGGCGAGCGGTGTGATGGCGGCGGTGTCGCCGGATGAAGCTGCCAAACTGGGTACTACGCTGACACCAATCGGTGCGGAAATGGCGGGCAATGCCGATGGTTCGATCCCAGCCTGGACTGGCGGTCTGCCAGCCAGCGCGGGTACTGCGGATTCCGCAGGCTTCCTGTCGGATCCGTTCCCGAGCGAGCAGCCGCTGTTCACCATCACCGCGCAAAACGTTGATCAGTACAAAGACAAGCTGACCCCTGGCCAGCTGGCGATGTTCAAACGTTATCCGGAAAGCTACAAAATGCCGGTGTTCGCCACTCATCGTACGGCGACCATGCCGGACTTTATCCTGGCGGCTGCGAAGAACAACGCAGTCAACACCAAGATGGTCGAAGGCGGTAACGGTCTGGAGAACTTCGAGCAGGCTAACCCTTTCCCGATTCCGAAAGACGGCCTGGAAGCGATCTGGAACCACATCACTCGCTACCGTGGTGGCAGCGTGAAGCGCCTGGTAACTCAGGCGACTCCACAGCCGAATGGCTCCTACAGCCTGGTTTACTTCCAGGATGAGTTCACCTTCCGTGGTGCGCTGAAGGATGCCGATACCAGCAAGCCAAGCAACGTACTGTTCTATTTCAAACAGCGGGTAACTGCTCCTTCGCGTCTGGCAGGTAACGTGCTGCTGGTACACGAAACCCTTAACCAGGTGAAAGAACCGCGTCTGGCGTGGCTGTACAACGCCGGTCAGCGTCGTGTGCGTCGTGCTCCGCAGGTGTCCTATGACGGTCCAGGTACCGCCGCTGACGGTCTGCGTACGTCCGACAACTTCGACATGTATAACGGTGCTCCTGACCGTTACGAGTGGAAGCTCAACGGTAAGAAGGAAATCTACATTCCTTACAACAGCTACCGTCTGGACTCGCCGAAGCTGAAGTATGACGAGATCATCAAAGCTGGCCATATCAACCAGGACTTGACCCGTTACGAGCTGCACCGCGTATGGCATGTGACCGCAACCCTGAAATCGGGTGAACGTCATATCTATGCCAAGCGTGACTTCTACCTCGATGAAGATACCTGGCAAGCTGCTGCCATCGACCACTACGACGGTCGCGGTACCCTGTGGCGTGTGGCTGAAGCCCATGCTCAGTACTACTACGACAAGCAAGTGCCGTGGTACAGCGTAGAGACCCTGTATGACCTGCTGTCCGGTCGTTACCTGGCTCTGGGTATGAAGAACGAAGAGAAGAGTGCTTACGAGTTCGACTACCCGGCGAAGGAAAGCGATTACACCCCAGCGGCCCTGCGCCAGGCTGGCGTACGCTAAACCGCAGTAACGCTGCATAAAGAACCGGTCCGCAAGGGCCGGTTTTTTTATGGCCGGGATCCATGGTTGCCATCCTTCGGGCCATCGCTGCGCGACGTTAAAAAGTCGCTTCCGGCCATTCTTATCCCTGTGATAAGGCCCGGGAAATGTTCAATAAGGGGGCGCAATCATTGCCGTTTGCTACCTGATGGCCGCTAGGGCTTCAAATGCAGGCATCAAGAGGCTAGTCTGCGGGGCATTGGTAGTGCCTCTGCCTGACTACTACAAGAAACTGGCTGATGACTGATCTGTCCCGAATTCCTGGCTTGGTTGCCGCACCCAATGTACTGGGTGGGCATTTCTATCGACCCCCGCTGCCGGCCAGTTATGTGCCGCGACCTGGGTTGTGTGAGCGCCTACTGGGCGGCCTGGCGGGGCGTCTGTTGCTGGTCAGTGCGCCGGCCGGTTTTGGTAAAAGCTCATTGGCCATCGAGTTCTGCGAGCATCTGCCCGAACAGTGGCAGAGCTTGTGGCTGGGTTTGAGTTCGCGGGACAGTGATCCTGGGCGCTTTCTCGAGCGATTGCTCAGTGGGCTGCAACAGTTTTTCCCGGGCGTGGGTCAGGAAGCGCTGGGCTTGCTGCGCCTGCGCCAACGGCATCAGCCTTTTGCCTTTGAAGAGTGGCTCGATGGTCTGCTCGATGAGCTGGCGCTGCGCCTCGATCCTCAGCAGCCCTTGTTGCTGGTGTTGGATGATTATCACCTGGCCCAAGGCGCGGTACTTGACCGCTGTTTACAGTTTTTTTTGAGCCACCTACCGCCCGGTTTGGTGATGTTGGTGACCAGTCGTCAGCGTCCGGACTGGCATCTGGCACGCCTGCGCCTGTCGCGTCAGTTGCTGGAATTGCACGAGCAGGATCTGCGCCTCTCGGATAGCGAAAGCACCGCGTTGCTCAGGTTGCAAGGCGCCGAGCTGTCGGCAGACGCGCTGGCTGCGCTGTTGCAACGCAGCGAGGGCTGGGTCGCGGGGCTGCGCTTGTGGTCGCTGGCCGTCAGTGAAGCGCAGGAGTCGGCGACGTTACCGGCGTTGGTACAGGGTGGTGACGGGCTGATTCATGATTACCTGCTGGAAGAAGTCATCGAACGCCAGCCGGCTGATGTGCAGGCCTTTCTCTATGAAACGGCCAGCCAGGAGCGCTTCTGCGCCGAGCTGTGTGATGCCCTGCGCGATGCCCATGACAGCGCCGCGATTCTCCGTCACCTGCAGGCGCATCAGGTTTTTCTGGTGCCGCTGGATGAGCAGGGCAAATGGTTTCGCTATCACCACCTGTTTTCCGATTTGCTGCGCAGTCGGCCGCAGCCAACCTCTGGCCTGCATCTGCGCGCGTGTCGCTGGTTCAGCGCGGAAGGCCTTCTGGATGAAGCCATCGAGCAGGCGTTGCGCGCGGGCCAGCCGGACGTGGCGGCGAATCTGGTGCAGAACCTTTCCGAAGAACAATTGCTGGCCGAGCAGAACGTTGCCACCTTGCTGCGCTGGAAGATGGACTTGCCTGACAGCCTGCTGACCAGCACGCCACGCCTGATTCTGCTCTACGGCTGGGCACTGGCGCTGGCCTGTCAGCTGGACGCCGCCGAAGAACTGCTGGCTGAACTGGGGCGCTTTCTGCCGGCCCGCGAGCGTAGTGAGCAGGAAGGCTTGCTGGCCCAGTGGCTGGCGCTGAACGGGGTGATTGCCCGCGGTCGTGGCGACAGCGCCAAGGCTCAGGCCTATTGCAGTGAGGCGCTGAGCTGTCTGCCGCTGGATCGCTACGGGCAGCGCCTGATGTGCCTGTCCAGCCTGGCTAACCTGGCGATCGTGCACGGCGATCTGTGGCGGGCGCGTGGGCTGAATCGTGAGGCTCTGGAGCTGGCGCAACGGGTCGGTAACCCGCTGTTCGAGGCCCTGGCCCATTACGACCGTGCGCGGGTATTGCAAGCCCGCGGCGAAGTGCTGCGTGCGCTGGACGAGGTGCGTCAGGGCCAGCAGCGCCTGGCCAAGCTACCGGTCCAGCGGCAGTACGCCGCACGCGGACGGTTGACCCTTTACGAAGGCTATCTGCTGAGTCTGCGCCTACAACCAGAACAGGCCCACCAGCGCCTGCTGGCCGGGATTGCCGAAGCGCGGGGTTGCCGTGATATCAGTGTGCTGATCGGTTATTGCGTGCTGGCCAGCCTGGAAGGGCGCTGCGGCAACCTGCCGGAGGCTTTTGCCCAGTTGGCCGAGGCCGAGCGGTTGATGCATATCTGGGATATTCCGCCGATCTATTACCTGGCGATGATCACTCTGACCAAATGCGAGTTGTGGCTGCGTCAGGGGCAGACCGAGCTGGCGGGCGTCTGGCTGAGTCGTTTGCTGGATGCCTATGGCGGCGAGCAGGCGGCCGCCGCGCCGGAGTTTCATCCACAGCTGCCGTTGCATGTGCAGCTGCATCTGGCTACATATGAGCGTTTGCAGGGCGAGGATGAGCAGGCCGAGCGGCGTTTGCGCGGCTTGAGTCAGCTGGCGCAGAACGCGGGCGGTCAACTGCTGGGGGTGATTGCGCAGATGCAGCTGACAGAATTGCTGCGTGACGCCGGGCGCGAACGCGAGGCCCAGCAGCAGTTGCGCAGTGCCCTGCAAGCGGCGGCAGGCGGTGGCTTGCTGCCGTTTCATGGTCTGCTCACGCGACAGCCAGAATGGCTACGCGAGCAGTTGCTGGGGCAGGAGGCCAGTCCGCTGATCGAGGCCTTGCAAAAGCATCTGCCGCAGGCGCAGCCGCTGGTCAGTCAGGACGATTATGCTGCTGTGGTCGATGCCCTCAGCTCGCGGGAATTGGCCGTACTGCAACTGATCGCCCAAGGTTGCTCCAACCAGGAGATCAGCGACAGCCTGTTTATCTCCCTGCACACGGTGAAAACCCACGCCCGTCACATCAACAGCAAACTCGGTGTGGAGCGGCGTACCCAGGCGGTGGCGCGGGCCAAGAGCCTCGGCCTACTGCGCTGACTCCGCCGGTACCGATAGATCCAGGCTGCGCGCAGATGCTTTGCGTGGTTGCGCCGCCGCGTTTGCCAGCTTGGCTTGTACATCCTGCTGGATGCTTAGCAGCACCGGCTGCAGTTCGCGCATGTTTTGCTGCACCTCGGCATAAGCATGCTGCTGCGCCAGTTGTTCGACGCGTTGCAACAGGGTTTCACGCACCTCACCGCTCAAATGGATAAACAGCTCGGGCAGTTGCTTGCTCAGCTCGGCGCTGTAGAGCACCAGTTCTTCGCGGCCAAACTGTTTGGTCAGGCCCAGATAGTCCAGGGCGCTGGAGGTGAGCATGGCCGCCGCCGCCTTGGTTTCATGCAGGCCTTGCAGGCGCACCGGGTTGCTTTGCTCACTTTCCGAGAGGGTCATCCAGAATTCGGTGGTCAGGGTAAACAGCACGGCTTGCTGGCGCAGTGAATAACTCATCAGGCCCAGCGCTTCTGCGGCATAGGGCTGTTGTACCGCGCGGAAATCGAAATACAGGCGCATCAACTCCTTGAGGCGGAATAACGCTTCGCGGGCTTCGTTCTGCCGCAGCTCCAGCGGGGCGTAGATGTTCAGCTGCGGGCGGAAGTTCTCTTCGCTGACCATGCGCTGATAGATCGGCCCGGTGAACTCGCCGCTGCGCCGGGGCAGGGCGTTGAGCTGGGTGCTGTCGACCTTGTTCAGCGCCTCCAGCAGTTGCTGGTAGTCGGCACTGTTCCAGGGCTTGTGGATATCCGGAATCTTCTGTCCGAGGTAGAACAGTTCGGCGGCCTGCACGGGCGCAAGCAGAACCAGCAAAAGGATGGCCAGCGGTAGGGTACGGCGTGATGGTAGCGTGTGCGGCACAAGAACAATCCTGCGGAGTAGGCGTGGCCCAGCGTAACCAGCTTGGCGGCTCGCGTCACCCGCGCCTTGGTTGGGAAGTGTGCGATGCAGCAGGCGTTGGCAGAACTGGGTGCCGTTCGCGCGGTATTCGAAGACCTCGGTGGTTACGGTGCGGTGGCCCAGCAGCAGGAGCAGGATGGCGACGGGCCGCTGATCGGCCATCTGCAGCGCACCAATATTCAGCTGGCGGCAATTCCGGTATTTGCCCGCAAGGGCTTGGCGGACACCACGGTGAATGACCTGCTGGCGGCGGCCAATGTGTCGCGGCGCACCTTCTACAAATACTTCGAGAACAAGATGCAGGTGCTCGAAGGTATCTACCAGACGGCAGTATCCCTGCTGCTGTCACGCTTCAGTGAAATGCAGAGCATCGCCGGCAGCCCACAGGCCTGGTTAGAGGGCATGGTCGGACGCTACTTCGACTATCACCTGGCGGTCGGGCCGATTATCCGCCTGATGCAGGAAGAAGCCCTGCGCGCCGATTCACCGCTGGCCGCACACCGGCAGCGTGCACATACCGAGATGGCGCGGTTACTGGCCGAGCGTCTGCATGGCGCGACCCGCGCGGCGGATCCACTGACCTACCGTGCGCTGATCTGGGCCATGGAGGCGGCCTCGCTGGAGCTGCTTGGCCGCGCCGCCAAACGCGAAGAAATCGAGCAGGCCAAGCGTGTGCTCAGTGAGCTGCTGATTGCCTCGCTGTGTCCTGCGTCCGGCTCAACCTAGGTTAGGCGTCAGCTTTGGGCGTACATGCTCTGATAGACCGGATGCGTCTTTCCCATAACAAAAATCTTAGAGGTGCCTGCATGTCTGCTTCCAGTCTCTCGCTGACGCCACCGCTGGCGGCCGGTTTTGCCCGCCTGGGTTTTGGTGCCCTGCCGCTGGAGCGCCTCAAGGCGCGCTATGGCAATGCCGCCAATGGCTCGCGTTATATCGAACTCGATGGTTTCAATCTGCACTACCGCGATGAGGGCAGTCGCGACAAACCAGTGCTGGTCTTGATCCACGGCGTGGTGGCCTCGCTGCACACCTGGGATGACTGGCTACCAGCCTTTGCCGCTGATTACCGGGTGATTCGTTTCGATGTGCCGGGCTTCGGCCTCACCGGCCCGGCCCGCGATGGTGTGTATTCCGCCGAGCGGATGATCAAGGTCTTCGGTCTGTTGCTCGACTACCTGGGCGTGAGCAAGGCGTCGATTGTCGGCAATTCCCTGGGTGGTTATATCGCCTGGAATTTTGCCCTGGCGCAGCCACAACGGGTGGAGAAACTGGTGCTGATCGACCCGGCCGGTTATCACATGCACAAGGTGCCGTGGATGATTGCCGCCGCTGCTTTACCGGGTGCCACCGTGGCCATGCCGCTGTGGATGCCGCGCGCGTTGATTGCCCAGGGCATCAAGGAAGTCTACGGCGAGCCGGCACGGATCAAGCCGGGTGTGGTGGACCGCTACAACGATCTGACGCGTCGGCCAGGTAATCGCCGGGCGATGATGGATATCTTCCGCGTGCTGCTCAAGGTCAACAAGGACGAGCTGCACACCACACCGGCACGGGTGGCGCAGATTCAGGCACCGACGCTGCTGCTGTGGGGCGAACGTGACCGCTGGATTTCGCCCAAGCACGTGCCGCTTTGGCAGCGCGACCTGCCGGGGATTCAGGTGAAAACCTATCCGGGCGTTGGGCACATTCCGATGGAAGAAATCCCGCAGCAAAGCGCGGCCGATGCCCTGCGTTTTCTTCAAGGCTGATCGAACAGAAGCCGATTGCGGTGGCAACAGCTGCCGCAGTCGGTGAACAACAGAGGAATAAAAAAGGGAGCCTTCTGGCTCCCTTGTCGTTTGGCTGCAGTGTCCGGCTCAGGCAGCCTGGCTTTGTACAGGCAGATCGAACTCCGTACGGGTCTGGTAAAGCAACTCCAGGTTGTTGTGCTCCCAGGGGTGGAAGTTGGGCTTGAAGAAGTCGCGATAAGTGCTGATCAGCGGGCGGAACACGCCTTCCTTACCCCACATCCACTGGATACCATCGCGCCATACGCGCCAGTTCCACAGCAGGCCGTCCTGTTTCAGCATATGCGCCAGGCCGCGGGTGGTGTCGAGCACGAAGAAGAAGGTGCCCATCATCATGGCCCTGCGCAGCAGTTTGCGGCTGCCGCAGACCTGGTTGTACACGTCGAAGGCCACCGCCTTGTGCTCGGTTTCCTCCAGCGCGTGCCAGCGCCACAGCCGCACCATGGTGGGGTGGGCGCCCTCCAGATGTTTCGGGTCCTTGAGCAGTCCATCGGCCATGATCGCAGTGATGTGTTCCAGCGCGGCAGTGGCCGCGAGTTGCCTTTGCGGCGAGAACTTCTTCTGGGTGTAGCGAATCCGTGCCTGGGCGCGTTTCTCGATACGGGTGATGTTGTAACCCAGGTCACGCAGGCGATTGCTGTATTCCAGGTGCTCGCGGCTGTGGTGGCCTTCCTGACCGATAAAGCCACGGATCTGCTCTTTCAGCACCGGGTCATCAATCTGGTCGCGGAAGTGCCGCACCGAGTCGATAAAAAAGCGCTCGCCATCGGGGAACAGCACCGACATGGCATCAAACAAATGGGTCTTGAAGGCATCGCCGCTGTGCCAGTGGCGGGGCAGTGGATTGGGGAAATCGAAATCCATATGCCGTGGGCGAATCTGCAAACCTTCCGGGGTAGTGCTAACCATGCTGACTCCCTGAGTCTGTGACTGAAGCGTGGTCTCACTATGGATTCACCAGGCGGCTCGGCAAAGGTTCACAACAGCCAATGTTTCGGTCATATGTGGCCAATATTGCACGGGTGTGCCAAGCGCTGTGAGGCCTCCTGAGCACCATCGGCATGCTCTATTGCCCACGCTAGAGCCATGCCGCAGCGAAAATCAGCTCCTGTGGCGGTCGTGCCCTGCATGCGCCCAACCTTCGGTTGTGGTGATTGCCTGAACAAGCCCCGAGTATGGAGCGGGCCATGCAGCGACTGCACAGACTGAGTAAGGCGATGGCTGTGCCGCAGGGCGGCCCTTGTCGGCTTTTGTCGAACAGGGTTATCGTCGCTGTCGGTGGTCATATCTGGCCAGATAATAAGAAAACCATGAAGCCATCACTGAATTTCTCTGCAGAACTGGTTCCTGTTGCCTACGCCGCTGCCTTGCTCGACCTGGTCGAGGAGCTGGGCGTACCGCGCGCGCAGCTATTTGCCGAGGCGCGGGTGCGCCCCGAAGTGCTGGGCAATCCGCAGGGGCGGTTGTCCTTTATTGATTTCACCCAGCTCACTAGCAGCGCATTGCGCTTGTGTGACGAGCCGGCGCTGGGCTTGCTGCTCGGGCAACGGCTGAATGTTTCGACCCACGGCATCCTCGGTTATGCGGTGCTGTCCAGCGCCAACCTGGGCAAGGCCATGCAGTTCGCCCTCAAGTATTACCGCGTACTGGGCCTGACCTACGAACTGGAAATGGTCGAGCTGGGCGCGCGGATCGAACTGCGCGCCAGCGAAACCATGCCGCTGGGCCCACTCAGTCGTTTTGCCGCAGAAGGTTTGCTGACCAGCCTCTACACCATTGCGCGGTTTCTGGTGGGCGAGCGCTTGCAGGATGTAGAGGTGGGCTTTGCCCATGCCGCGCCGCATTATGCCGAGCGCTACGAGCGCCTGTTTGGCGTACCGGTGGCGTTTGAGCAGCCTTACCACCGCCTGAGCATGCCAATCAGCTATCTGGACCGACCCATGGCCTTGGCCAACCCGGCCACGGTGCAGATGTGCGAGCAGCAATGCGAAGCCCTGCTGGCCAGCCTGGATGTACAAGACGGGCTGCTGACCCGTGTGCGTCGCTTACTGCTGGCGCGGCCCGGTGATTTTCCCGACCTTGCCAGCGCCGCCGAAGCCCTGCACACCAGTGGCCGCAGCCTGCGCCGACACCTGTCCAGCATGGGCACCAGCTACCAGCAGGTACTCGATGAAGTACGCAAGAGCCTAGCCCTGCAATACCTCACCACCACCCACCTGCCGCTCTACGAAATCGCCTACCTGCTGGGCTTCAGCGACCCGTCGAATTTTCGCCGTGCGTTCAAGAAATGGACGGGTAAACTGCCCAGCGATTACCGCGCTGAGGAATAGGCGCATGGGAATGCAACATCCCCCATACGACAGGCCACCGCTCAGGGCCTGTCGTAGCTTTTCTTGGGAGTTTCAGATGTGCTGTTTTCTGATTACTTAGCTATCCGTTAGTAGCTCAATCTGCCGCCGCAAAGCCTCAAGTTCACTAAGCAGTGCCTGCTCTGTGTGGCTGTACTCAATCTCTTCGCCAGTATCCAAGTTCAGCCAGCGGGCATCAGCGATTCTCACTTCTTTGATTTGGCGATCATTTTCCTTTCGGCTGTCCGAGCGCATCTGCACGGCTTTGCGTAGTTCGTACTTGCTTGCCGGGTTGCCGTGGTTGATGAGTAGCGTCGCAGGCTTGTTGCAGCCAAAGCCATCGGTACGGAACAGGAAATCCAGCAGCATCTGTTGATCGGCATGGGCTGAGTAATACGGCGACATATCAATCACCTCTGCTTGGTCAGGTGACAGGCTATTTATTGGGGCTGGGAATGCTGTAGCACGCTGCATCAGCTCGGCACCTTTGCTGCCAGCAGACTGGTAGCCCGTAATAATCACAGTGTTGCGTGAATCGTCACCCCAGCGCTCTAGGTATTTAACCACTGGGCCGTTGTCGCACATGCCGGCGCTGGCGATGACGATATCGGCCTCACTGTTGGAGGGCTGCTTGGGCTTTGTCATGCTCAGATAGCCACCGTCGCATGCTTTGAAGCGGCCGTGCTCGGCCAGGCGCTGCAACATGGCTTGAATCTCATCGGCGTGCATAGCCAGCGACTCACACAGTTCAGCATTCAGGTATTTGAACTTGCCGTTAGGTGACGTGCTGCACAGGTGTTTTGCATACACCTGAGTCACCGCATGGCCCAGCGGCGCATGAACATTGGCAGTTACTGGTCGATCATTGCGGCCATGCCCCAGTGCGTGTTTGCTGGCTGGCAGGCTAACTTTCATCCAGTGCAGGACGTCCATCAGTAACTCCTGAGTACGGTGCAGCGAGAAGGCCGGCATCAAAACCTTACCGCCCTTAACGAACAAGGTGTGGGAGATCACCTCAGCCAATCGAGCCAAGCGCAGCTCATAATCCTGATGCTCTTGTGCCCGCACACGGCCGCCGTAAGTGGACTCAACAACGATGTAGTCCGTATCGGCAAACGGATGTTGGCCGCTTTTCATCAGCGGTAGATAGGCGTTCTCATCCGTCTGGCAACCCACGTCACCGCTGAAGCAGATTGAGCGATTACTGCTATCCACCTTCCAGCCAATACTGATCAAACAGGCACCCAGGATGTGGCTGCTGCGCAGGTAGGCCATCCAGATCCCTTCGGCCAAGCGGATGCTGCGACCCCACTTGAAACCGAGGTCGTCATCCAGAACGCTCCAACGAATCTGCTTTACCTCGTGTTCAGAAAACATGCCGCTCACCCGTGCTGCGTCCAGCAGCATCAGTTCGGTAAGTTCACGGGTTGCACGGGTGGCGTAAACCAAACCGGTAAACCCTTCACGTACTAGCCGGGGCAGCAGGCCACAGTGATCGATGTGTGCATGCGTGAGCAGTACATATTTGAGGCGCGCAGCCTGGAAGGGAAACGCTTGGCTATTAGCCCATTCCTCGCGCTCATCGCCTTGGTGCATACCGCAATCCACCAGAAACTGCGTGTCAGAGTCGGTGTGATGCAGCCACGTGCACGAGCCACTGACACCTTCGATTGCGCCAACAAATTTGATTTTCAACATGACTATTTCCTTTCTTGGGGCGACAGCCGGCGCTGCTCTTGGGCGCTCAGCCGAGCTGTCTGAATTAAGTTTTTTAGATGTGGCGAAGCGTGATGAGGCTCAGTCGCTCAAGGCCAATGCACTGGCCGCCGAGGGGTAGTGCCGGGCATACAGCCCCTGATACAGCTGTTCGGCGAAATGCCTTTCGCGCCGGTCAGCCGCACTGTCATGGCCGAGGTAGGGAAGGTGGTCGATAAAGCGGTTAAACACGCGCTCGCAATCGCTGCGGTAACGACGGGTATCCAGAATATGCGCTTGCCACAACTGCCAGGCTGCACCAGAAGGTATCAGCAGTTGATTGGGGTAGCACTTCTTCAGGTTAAGAAAGCGCCGGTACTCCAGCTCGGCATTGGCCCAGTCCAGGCATTGCGCCTGGGGGGCGAAGTGCAGAGCAAATAGATCCAATTGCTCGACAGCGGGATCGAAGGGAAGTGGTTGAAGGTTTGTCATGACTGGCTCCTCTGTGATGACGGAGCCAGTTTCGATGTGTGGATTCCACACAAAAGACCGTTTATCGCCAATCTTCAAGCAGCGCTTTCACGGCTTTTGAATCGCGATAGTCGCGAATAATCAGATCACGATATTGCTCAAGTGCGGGGGTATCGCCCTTGATCTCTAAGGCCGTCTGGTAGGCCTTTTCGATATCACCGTTCAAGTAGTACGCCATCATGATGTACCCCTGAGACAGAGCCGCCGCCTGAACAGCCGCCAAGTGCAGAAGGCTTGTACAGTGAGCGGGGCCAATACCCATTTGTGGCAATGTGTCGGCAAACGGGTTGGGCAGCGGCTCGCTTTGCAGATCGCAGCCCCCCGCCAGCATTTCCAGGAAACCGGTCAGCTGAGAAGGGATGAATCCTTGGCCGGCTTGGCTCTGTTGGTCGATCAACAGCGTCTTAGCCCAAGCGGCATAGCTGGCCCGTATTGCGGCATCGGTGAACAGCTTGAGCACGACCTTCGGCTCGGCGAACACCCCTTGCAGCAATACCGCGTTTACCAGACATGTGCGATCCGCAGCGTTAAGGCTCAACCGCTTTTTCTCGCTGGAACTGTATTCAAAGCGTTCCTGCTGCAGCGTAATCAACTGCGCCGTCGCCAACACCTTGACCAACGTATTGACCGCATTACGCAATGTAGGGTGCTTAGCTAGAGGGATGCCAAGCGGGTCGCCAACGGCTTGTTGCAGTGTTACCCAGCGTTCAGCGGCCACAGGATGCCTCCAGTAAACGCTCAACAGAATGTTGGCTGACAGAGTCTGTCGAGTAATTGGCAACCTGCTGCGCTTGGCTGAACCAGTCCGGCTGATTGCAGCGCTGATGGCTTGACCATTGCGCTACCGCTCGTAATTCATCATTGCGCCGGTACTCAACAATAACGCCCCGGCAGTAGCCCGCCTGCATCCCCTCAGAAACCGAACCAAACCAGCTGACCAGCTTGTTCTCCTGGCCATCGCGCTCGTACATCGCCACGAGTTCATTGCAGGCGTTAACAAGCTTGACTGACTCCGGTTCAGATGACCTGGCCAGGGCGCAAGCGGGTAGCAAAAAGAGGAGGGATAGATAGCGCAGCATCACGACTTGGACTCCATGTCAGGTGTATTCAACGTAGGTTCAACAGCATCGGCGCGAGGACTGTTTTGCGCCGTATGGTCGATAAGTGCGGCAGGGGCGCACAGGTACAAGGCCAGTAGGTAGGTGCCCAGCCAGAGTGGCTGCAGCAAGATCGGCTCAATCAGCAGCGTAAAACGCCCATGCAGCAAAGCACCTACGCCGACGATTAATGAGGCAACGCCCAACACGCTGAGCAGCCTGACCAATCCCTGCCAGAAGCTGTAGCCAAAGAGCCGACAGTAGTAAGTGAAGCGCCGCTCTAGAACGATCAACAGTACAAAAGCGATGATTTCAAAGCGCGACAACTCCAGTATTCCCCGGCCGTGCTCGAAGCAGCTTTGGTAGGTGAAGAAAAGTCCAATCACGCCCAACATGGGCAAGAGCGAGGCCAGTGAGAACAACAGCAGTTTTTGCAGCCCGTACGTCAGGCCGGAATCAAGGATTACGAGTAATGAAACAGGGGGCTTAGCCACAGTCAGGCATCCTTTCCAGTCAATCTTTTATGCAGTACGCAGGCGTGCGTATTAGGTTTTATCGAAGTGCGGCAAGCGCGCTTTCAGCCGTTCAATTGTCCAGCGCCACTTGGGCGTAGTGGGGCGGCAGACGGTGTTTTGGTTGCCGAACAGACCGACTTCTTTGATGGCTTGTTCAACCGGCACGGTTTGCAGCCACTCCACCGCCACGAAGTATTCGCACAGCGTTGGGTCGTCGCGGTGTTCGGCGTGGTAGGTGCCGCGTGTGGCGGCTTGCAGCACCGGAGTATCGACGCCGTTGTGGATCACGGTGAAGTCTGCCGCCGCCGTGGCCCGCCCGGTGACGCGGCCGACGCCGACGTAGCCTTGCTGCGGAATGTTGACCCACACCCGGTCGCCGGGGGCGAGCATCTTCAGGCTGTTGCTGTACCAGGTGCCGCCACCGCCGCAGATAAAACCCAAGGCTTGCGCATCCAGCCAGGAGCGCGTCGAACTGTGGCCAAACGAGCAATAGAACTCACCATTCCACGGCTCACTCGGGCCGTCGCTGCGGGTGTTGCTGGCATTGGCCTGGGTTGCCACCGGGTCGAGCAGCCAGGAGCGGCTGATCAGCTGTTGCGCGTCCTGCTGGAACACCTGAAAGCACAGCACGTTGATGGCGATATCGCGCTCGCTGAGGTACGCGACGATGCGCTCGGTGCTGGCATCCAGCCCGGACGCAACGATGATGATCTGGTGGCTCTGGTTGAGCGCCTCTTCATCCAGCGGTAGGCCGAAGTAGGCCTTAAAGTCAGCCGCCAAGTCGGCGTTCTGGCGGTAGCGTTTGTAGATGGCAGCAATATCCTCGGCGGCCAGTTTCTCCACCCACGAGGCATAGTCCAGCGCCTGCGCCACCACATCACGCGGGGTGCGGTCGCGCTTGAGTTCGATCAGCACCAGGGAGGCATCCGGGGCGATGGCCAGCAGATCGATCCGCCCACCCAGTCCGGTGCTTTCCTGGCGGCCGATCAGCATCCACTCTTCCGACAATAGCCGTGGCGCGCTGACGATCATGTCTTCCAGCAACTGCTCGCTGGGCAGAATAGTCTCCTGTAATAGTGCCGGCGTTAGCCCAACACTCCAGACTTCTGTTTTGATTGGCATTTCTCATGTCCCGGAGCGGAGAGGTCAGAGCTGTTTGCTGTTATACAAACGGCGTAGTTAGTAGTCCGGAATAGCAAAAAAGCTCCGAAAACTATCTAAATTTCACATTTAGACTGGATGAACTCAAAAATCGGACGGAATGGTTCGAAGCAGTCAGCATCCAATGTAGGTACGATATTTTTGGCAAAAAATACCTTGTCACCAATGAATTCAATTATCTCGCCGCCCCCTGACGTTGATTTCTTATGAAACCATTGATTGAGTAAGTCTTCTTTGTAAAAAAGTAACTCAATGGATAAGTGGGAGTCCACACCTTTGCCCCACGGTTTTCCTTTGGGGTCGAGAACTTGCCGTTTCAGTATCTCAATGTCAGGTACTGGTAACAGCAAAGCATAATGAGATTTACACTTGAGTTGCTTTGACAAGCCTTTGTAGGGGTCAGTAATTAGGTCGCATTCCTTCTTGAGACCATTCCAGTCATCAAAAGCCTCATCAAAGTCGAAAAGAGCGAACATGATTCGGCCGGGGAAATTTTTTTCAAGCTCTTCGCGCGAAAATAAATTTCTCAGAAATATTCTGTCGAAAGCATTCTGAACTACAAAGCTGCACTTCTGTGTTGGGTACAGCTTCATCCATGCGATTTCCAGAATCATTTCATCAGTTATGCCCTCTGTAAACAAGACTGCGCCGGTGGTACTTTTCAGAGCATGATGAATATTAAGTCGAGCCTCGCTCTCAGAGAAGGAAATGAGACCGGCGGAGAGTGACTTTATGACATCTGCCTTGTTTACTTTGTTGACTACTACCTTGTCGCCGTCAAGCTCGAATAGATTTATAATATTCTCGTTTGCGGTCGTGATAGTCGAAGCACTATGGCTGCTCATTAATAAATGGCTGTTTTTAGCCGCAGTATCAGTGATTTCTAGAACTTGCTTCAGAAACTCGAACTGCCATTCAGGATGTAGAAACGAATCAGGCTCATCTAATAAGGTGAGGCAGTTTCGGTCTTTGAACAATTCGACGATGGAATAGATATAGACCGACTGAAACTGACCGTCACTGAAGTTAGCGATGCTCGCATCCAGACCGCTGTTGAGTTGGAGTGGTATTGCAATGTCCGCCAGCATTCCAAGTGTTTTCAGATTGTCGAGCTGGCGGAAAAATTCCTGAGCGCTAACGTCGACAAATTCCCGTTGAATCTTGGCAATGTCGAAATATAGAGTGTAGCGATCGTCCGAGGAGAAATAGCCTTCGGCTAACGCCATATCGCTAGGTTCTTGACTGATGCACTTAGTTAAACGATCAAGGAACGTTTTGGTAATGCCTGCCGGTTTCCAGTACCGGTCACTCTCATCATTGTTTTCAATGTTATAGCTGATGCCCTTCGCGTAGACGGGGCGCTTGAGTTCAAGTCTGACTACGGGTTGAGTAAGTCCCCGCCCCCCGGGTTTCGTGATTCCGAGTGTGGCTATGCCGAGCTTGTTGCAGATGAATTGCTGAGCTTTGTTGTCTGATTTCTGCATCAGCAGCACCGCCAGCAGGAGAGCTTTGTATTCAGGGCCTATACCGATAAAACGGCGACTTTCATTAAATTCAGCGTTTTTGATGCGCTTTCTGAAAGCGTCTTCGTAGTCATTTACTACTCCAGCAACGATGTCGTTATGACCGGAATAGTAGATCAATACATTGTCTGGTAGCAGTGTTTCTCCGATGGTTGTGCGTTCTCGGCCGTTAATGGTCAGTCTACCTGCTTCCCAAGTAATCTCTGTGGCTATTCCGTTAACTTCGTACTCTATGAAATAGTCGAATTTAGGCTCTATTTTTTCCCTGCCGTATTCGTAGAGATGACGGAATATTTCTAACAGGGCTTCGAATAGGTTTGACTTTCCACTGCCGTTTTTTCCGACAAATACATCTATGAAACTACTACCATCAAAGCTTATGTCGAAATTCTTAAGATTTTTGTAATGACTGATCGAGAGTGACTTCAGGCGCATGGTGAGTTTCCTATACCTCAGCCATTAAGGCGCTGAGCAGCTCGGCCTGCTTGCAGTTGGCTGCAGTTATTTTTTGCTTGAGGGTGTTACACAGGTGTATTAGCTGATCGAACTTTGCAACGATACGGTGTTGTTCTGCGAGCGGAGGGAGTGCAATTGGCAAGTTCAGGATCTGCTCGCGCGACACATTTTTCATGGAACTGCTGGTACCGCCGGCTACCTGCGCGTAGTACTGGCGTGCATGTGGTGCACTGTTGACTAGATTTACATAGCGCCGATTACACCAGTCGGTCAATTTGAGGCGTACGATCTTGTCACTTAGCATCAGTCGGCTTGGTGTCGTTTCTACCACGACGCTCCGTGCCACAAGCGCTGCTGTGTTTGCGCGGGAGACAAGAAAGTCACCCTCAGCAACCTCGTGCTCGGGGCGAGCTTCTAGATTTGCGGGTAGCGCCTTGTTTTCCTCGGGGTTGTAAGTCCCCCAGGACACGGCACTAACCTTGAGTACTCCCCATTCGTTGCCCTCTCTGGGTCTCGACTCACAGCTTGGACTCCAGCCTGCTCCACTGTCGATAACCTGGCTACCTAGTCGGCTCCATTCCCAATTTTGCGGTAGTTCGAATGGTTTTTCTTTTTCGCCAATCTCTGGCAACGGCTTCTGCTTCTTGACCTTACCCTGAGCTACCAAACGCGACTTATCCGAGGCAATCCGCCTTAGCAACTCACTGGCGGGCTCATCTTTTGGGTCCTGCTGCACTAGTTTGCCCATCACGGCCAGTTGCAGCAGACCCTTCGTTAGAGCGTCGATGCTGGATTCTGTGGTGAACAGGGTGTGGAAATTTTCGGCTAGGCGCTGCCAGTTCGCTGCGAAGTTGGTGGCGTCGCTGGCTTGAGGCAGGTTATCCAATGTCTGTCGCTCCAGGGCTTCGGCCAGTAAGGCCTTGAGCTGTTCACGTAGCTCGCTGATGTCGCCTTGTAGCTTGGTGTAGTCACGCAGCAGTTTGTCGGGGTCGTGACTGATCTGTTCGCCGATATGCGGGTTTTTGCAGTCCAGGTTCCAGTTACACGCCTGCAGTTCTTCGACGCTGACCTTCCAGGCAAATTGGCTCTCCACCCTTGCGGCAAAGCCATCGGCCTCGTTGCCCCACCAGGCTTCTTCCACGGCGAATTCTTCGACATACATGGGGCGAGTTTTCGAGTAGTTCTTTACCCCAGCCGGGTACTGGTGTTCGTAGAACCACACCTGTTTGGTGGGCGTGCCCTTGGTGAAGAACAGCAGGTTGGTTTTGATGCCGGTGTAGGGGTTGAACACGCCGTTGGGCAGGCGAACGATGGTGTGCAGGTTGCATTCGGTGAGCAGTTTTTCCTTGATGCGGCTCTTGATGCCTTCGCCAAACAAAAAGCCATCGGGCAGCACCACGGCGGCGCGGCCACCGTCTTTAAGCAGCTGCATGATCAGCACCAGAAACAGGTCGGCGGTTTCCCGGGTGCGGAAGGTGGCGGGGAAGTTGGTTTCGATGCCGTCTTCTTCCATGCCGCCGAACGGCGGGTTGGCGACGATGCAGTGCACGCGCTCGCTCGGGCCCCAGCTGATCAGCGGTTTGCTCAGGGTGTTGTCGTGGCGGATCTGGCTGGGTACCTCGATGCCGTGCAGGATCATATTGGTGGTGGCCAACAGGTGCGGCAGCGGTTTTTTCTCCACGCCGAAGATGCTGGCTTGCAGGGTACGCTCGTCCTCGGCGGTTTTTACATAGCGGCTGCGCTTATGCTCGATGGCGCAGGTGAGAAAGCCGCCGGTGCCGCAGGCCGGGTCCATGACCTTCTCGTCCAATTTTGGATCGACCATACGCACCATAAATTCGGTGACCGGGCGCGGGGTGTAGAACTCGCCCGCATTGCCAGCGTTTTGCAGGTCGCGCAGCAGTTGCTCGTAAAGGTTGCCGAACTCGTGGCGTTCCTGGGCCTTGTTGAAGTCCACGCCTTCCTGAATCTTGTTGATCACCTGGCGCAGCAGCTGGCCGGACTTCATGTAGTTGTAGGCGTCTTCAAACACGCTACGCACCACGAAGGCGGACGGCGTGTTGCTGTACTCGTGCAGGTTTTGCAGCTGGGGGAACAGGTTGTTATCGATAAAGTCCTTCAGCGCATCGCCGGTCATGCCTTCCGGGTCGGCAGCCCAGGTGCGCCAGCGGCAGCTCTCGGGAATAGGCGAGCGGTAATTGTCGTCCATCAACTCCCACTCTTGCTCGCGGTCATCGAAGATCTTGAGGAACAGCAGCCAGACCAACTGGCCAATACGCTGGGCGTCGCCATCGACGCCAACGTCTTTGCGCATGATGTCCTGGATGGATTTGATGGTGCTGCTGATGGACATAACGAACTCTCGGTAGGTACGGCAAAACGGGGGATTGTAATGATGTTGGAGGATCAGGTGGGCAAGGCTGCGCCGTTGCCCACCCTACGCCAGCTACAAGAGGCCGGTTAGCTGGCGTAAAGGGCGTCTTCCAGTTCATGGATGGCTTTTTTGTAGGCGGGCTTGCCGCCAAACACATCGACCAGCTCTTTGATTGAGCCCATTTCCTTGAATGGCGGAATTGTGAGGATTTGGAAGTCCTCGATATGCTCGATGCCGGTGTCGGCGTATTTATCCAGCAGCGCCTCCAGCACCTGGCGGGCTGCGCCGGAATATTTGGCGAAGTAGTTGCGCTTTTTCACCTGCTCGGCGCGCTCTTTACGCGACAGCGGCGGTTGGTCAAAGGCGACGTGGCAAATCAGGTCGAACGGGTCGAGGGGCTTGCCCTGTTTCTTTTCCACTTCTTCGGCCAGGGCTTCCCACATCACGCCCTGGGCGGCCATTTCGTCGATGATGGCTTTCTTCTGCTCGGCATCGCTCCAGCGCCGCAGGAAGTCATCCAGCGAGGCGAACTGTTTTTGCACGCAGGCGCGGGTGTAGTCGTGCAGCGATTCGGTGATCAGCCGACCATCCGGGCCGTAGTACTGCACGCGCTCGGCGATGACATAGATGGGGATGCTGTCGATGACGTATTTGATGCGTTTTTTGCCGCCGTCCTCGCCGGTAAAGTCCAAGTCATCACCTTCGGCGTCGCTGCCAGCGCTGATGCCATCGCCTTCCAGTAAGTCGTCGGGCGGCACGGGCGGCTCGCTGCCTTCGGGGGCGTAGACCACTACCGGGTCACCGTCGAAGGCCGGGTCGGCAAACAGCTCGGTGGCCTTTTTGAAGTCCATGATGGTGAACCAGTACTTGCCGTAATCCTCATTGATACGCGTGCCACGACCGATGATCTGCTTGAACTCGGTCATCGATTTGATGTGCTGGTCGAGCACGATCAGCTTGCAGGTCTGTGCATCGACGCCGGTGGTCATCAGCTTGCTGGTGGTAGCTATAACCGGGTAGCGCTCTTCCGGGTTAATGAAGTTATCCAGCTCGGCCTTGCCCTCCTGGTCATCGCCGGTGATACGCATAATGTACTTGCGGTTCTCGGCCACACGTTCGGGATTTAGGTTGACCAGGGCTTGGCGCATGCGCTCGGCGTGGTTGATGTCATCGCAGAAGACGATGGTTTTTTGGAACGAGTCGGTGGCCTTAATGAACTCTGTGACCTTCTGTGCCACCAGCTGGGTGCGCGCCTCGATGACCAGGGTGCGATCCATGTCTTTAAGGTTGTAGATGCGGTCTTCGATCAGCTCGCCATTCTTGTCGAGCATGCCTTTGGGCGGCCGCCAGCCCTGCAGGTCTTTGTCAAAATCAATGCGCACCACTTTGTAGGGCGCGAGAAAGCCGTCTTCGATGCCTTGCTTGAGGGTGTAGCTGTACACCGGCTCACCGAAGTAGGTGATGCTCGACACCTCTTTGGTTTCCTTCGGTGTGGCGGTGAGGCCGACATGGGTGGCGCTGGAGAAGTAGTCGAGAATCTCGCGCCAGGCGGAATCCTCGGCGGCGCTGCCACGGTGGCATTCGTCGATGACAATCAGGTCAAAGAAGTCGCGGGAGAATTGCTTGTAGACGTTCATCTCTTCTTCAGCGCCGGTGACGGCCTGATAGAGCGACAGGTAAATCTCGTAGGAGGTATCGATCTGGCGTTTGGCGATCTTGGTCATCGCCTGGCCGAACGGCTTGAAGTCGTTGTTTTTGGTCTGGTCGACCAGGATGTTGCGGTCGGCAAGAAACAGGATGCGTTTCTTCTGCTTGGACTTCCACAGTCGCCAGATGATCTGGAACGCGGTGTAGGTTTTGCCAGTGCCGGTGGCCATCACCAGCAGCACGCGATCTTGTCCACGGGCCACGGCCTCAACCGTGCGGTTGATGGCGTTCATCTGGTAGTAGCGCGGGGTGCGCCCAGAGCCGTCGTCGTAATAGGGCGCGGCAACCTTGTGCTGGGCTTGGTCGTCCAGCCCCTTCCACTGGCAGTAGCGTTGCCAGAGTTCATCCGGGCTGGGGAATTGGTCGAGGCGCAGTTCGGTTTCGACCTGGGTACCGGTGCCACTGCGGTCATGGAATAGAAAACCATCGCCATTGCTGGAGAACACGAACGGCACATCCAGCGCCTCGGCATAGCCCAAGGCTTGCTGCATGCCGGAACCAACGGAGTGCTTGTTGTCCTTCGCCTCGATCACGGCGATGGGTAGGTTCTTCTGGTAGCTGAGGACGTAGTCGGCGCGCTTGTGTTCGCCACGGCTGTGCAGCTTGCCGCGGACGATGATGCGGCCTTTGGTAAAGCCAAATTCTTCGAGCACTTGCTTGTGCATGTCCCAGCCGGCTTGCTGGATAGCGGGGGCGATGTACTTGCTGCAAATGTCCCGTTCGGAAAGCGACTTTTTGTCCATAACCCCAATTCCCTTTCAAGCCGACCTGGTCGCTCCATGCCGGCACTGCTGATGGTGCGCGATGGGCGTAAATGTACCTTGTTTGCGCTGGGTTGTGGCTCGGGGCATGCTAGGGATTGAAGCTAAGGCCTGTTGGCGGCACCCTTGGCGCACGTTGCGGGTGTGCCGCCCCCGTGCCATTCAACTGTTGGAGTCTGTATGCAAACCGCTCAGCCTGCGCTAATCCGCGAAACCTTCCCGGTCGGGCCTTTGCAGTGCAACTGCACAATCATCGGTGACCCTGTGACCAAGAAGGCCATCGTGGTCGATCCGGGTGGTAACCCCGAGCTGATCATGGCGCGTCTTGAGGCTCATGGCCTGAAGGTGGTGAGCATCATTCATACCCACGCCCATCTGGATCACTTTCTCGCCTCGGGGCAGATGAAGGAGAAGACCGGGGCGACCCTGCATCTGCATAAAGAGGATCAGTTCCTCTGGGACAACCTGGAAATGCAGTGCCGCATGTTCGGCGTGCCTTACACGCCGGTGCCGGCACCGGATCAGTGGTTGAGTGATGATGAGGAGTTAGCCTGCGGTTGCGGTGTGGCGCTGCACACGCCGGGGCATACGCCAGGTTCGATGAGCTTCTGGTTCCCCCAGGACAAGCTGCTGATCGCTGGCGACACGCTGTTCAAGCGAGGTATCGGCCGTACTGATTTGTGGGGCGGCGATTACTCGACCATTGAGCGTTCGATCAAGCAGCGCCTGTACAGCCTGGACGAAGACGCCACGGTGGTTACCGGCCATGGCGCCGATACGCGGCTGGGTGATGAAATGCGCGAGAACCCGTTTGTCCGCGCCTAGCAGGCCATGTGTCTGCCTGCTCAATCACTCCTGAAAATGAACTTTAGCTACGTATCGGGCTCGAAAACCCAGGTGCAAACCTGTCCCGATCCGATATTCAAAGGAAGTACGCATGAAGCTGTGGCGAAATCTGGCTGTTGTTACCCTCGGTCTTGGCGTACTCGCCGGCTGTACCACCAACCCCTATACCGGTGAGCGCGAGGCAGGCAAAGCGGGCATCTATGGTGGTGTTGGCGCAGTGACTGGTGCGGTGATTGGTGCGGCCACATCGAGTAAGAAGGATCGCGGCAAAGGTGCCTTGATCGGCGCTGCAGTCGGTGGTGCGGCCGGTGGTGGCTACGGCTATTACGTCGACACCCAGGAAGCCAAGTTGCGCCAGACCCTGCAGGGCACTGGCGTGCAAGTGCAGCGCAATGGCGATGATTTGAAGCTGATCATGCCGGGCAATATCACCTTCGCCAGCAACTCGGCGGATATCTCCAGCAGCTTTTATCCAACCCTCAATTCTCTGGTTACGGTGTTCAAGGAGTTCGATAAGAACGGTGTGGACATCGTCGGCCATACCGACAGCACCGGCTCGTTGGAGTTGAACCAGAACCTCTCCAACCGCCGTGCGCAAAGCGTCGCCTCTTACCTGAGCGCCAATGGCGTTGCGGCGTCGCGGTTGTCGTCTTATGGCGCCGGCCCGAATCAGCCGATAGCCAGCAATGCCAATGAAGCCGGTCGCGCACAGAACCGCCGGGTAGAAATCAACCTGCGTCCACTGTAACTGCAGGCTGTAAAAAAGCCGTGCACTCGGTCGAGTGCGCGGCTTTTTTGTGCCTGCGATTCAGGCTCGGCCAGCCGTTCAAATCGTGACTAGACTGCTGGCAGTGGTTCATTTAAACCCTGCTGCCGCAGTGCCTAAACTGCGCCGACATGGACGATGACTGGAGAGCGCATGGACGATCGACTCATATTTCTCGCCCGTAAACCCTGGCTACCCTTGTGGGCCACTCTGTTTGTGCTGGTCAGCCTTGGCAGCGTGTCGCTCTGGCAATGGCAGGCTTTGGCTCAGCGTGACCATCAACAACGTCAGCAACGGTTTGAGGTGGAAGCGCTGGATATCAGCCAGCGCGTCGTCAGTCGCATGCAGGCGTATGAAATGGTGTTGCGCGGTACGTCGGGCTTGATGGCGGGCAGCGACCATGTGTCGCGTGAAGAATGGGAACGCGCGATTGATCAGCTGCAGTTGCAGGATCGATACCCCGGTATTCAGGGGCTGGCGTGGGCCCGCTATGTGGCTCATGAACAGCTTGAAACGTTCCTCGCCGCGGAACATGCGGCTGGGCGTGAGAGCTTCCGCGTGTTTCCGTCGGGTCAGCGTGAACACTACCTGTTGATCGATTACATCAGCCCCTTGGACTGGCGCAATCGAAGGGCTCTGGGTTTTGACATGCTCAGCGAGGCCGTACGCCGAGCGGCGGTTGATCAAGCCATGGACAGTGGCGTTGCAACCCTGAGCGCGCCGGTCACTCTGCTGCAGGAAACCGAAGAAAATGTGCAGGCCGGCGTACTGTTGTACCTGCCGGTGTATCAGCCTGGTAGGCCGCTGAGTACCCCCGAGGAGCGGCGCGCTGCTGTGCTCGGCACGCTCCACGCTGTCTTTCGCAGCCATGATTTGATGGAAGGGATTCTGGGCGCCCAGTCCAGCCGTTTTGCTATCACCTTGAGGGATCAGCAGGCTCCCGACATGCTGTTGCTCAGCGGTGGGATAGAAGGCGCTGACGCGGACGCCTCGTTCCGTCATGCCATCGAGCTGCCCTTGTACGGGCGTAATTGGTTGTTGGAAGTTAGCAGCACGGCCGTCTATAACGCCGAGCAGGCCAACCCAGAGGGGCATGCCAGCCTGTGGCTGGGGCTGGTGGCTGCCGCCTTGCTGGCCTTGCTGGTTGGCGGCTACCTGTATCTGCGCGAACGTGAGTTGCATGCCAACCACTTGGCGACCAACCAGTTACGGGAGCGTGAAGAACGCTTCCGTCTATTGATTGAGCGCCTGCCTGTGGCCACCTTGCTGTGCAACGCCCAGGGGCGGATCGAAATGGCCAACCGCAGCGCCGCCGACTTACTCGACTCAACACCCGAAGGATTGGTCGGGGAGCGGGTCAAACGCTTTTTGCCCAGTATTGAGCAGCTCAGTTCGCTGGCGATTGATCGTGACAGCGCTGAGTTGTCCAACGAGTACCAAGCACGCCGCGACCTTGGGGAAGAAGTGCCGGTGGCGCTCAGTCTGAGCGTGTTGGGCGATTCGGGTGGTGTCAATTACCTGATCAACCTGATTGATCTGCGCGCCCGTAAAGGCGCCGAAGAGCGCTTTCGCCTGGTGGTCGAGGCCTCTCCCAATGCCATTGTGTTGATCGACGAGAACGGCTGTATCGCCATGGTCAATCGGCAGACCGAGCAGTTGTTTGGGTATGACCGTGAGGCCTTGCTGGCGCAACCGGTGGAGATCCTGCTGCCCACTGCTTTGCGTGGCAGCCATGTGCCGATGCGCCAGGGCTATCAGCGCAATCCGGAACCGCGGCGCATGGGCAATAACCGCGAGCTGTTCGGCCAGCATCGCGATGGCCGACAGATTCCACTGGAGGTGGGGCTGTCGCCGATCAGTGGGGGTGAGGGGGCGCTGGTACAGGCGGTGATCATCGACATCAGCGAGCGCAAAGCCGCCGAGCAGCGCCTGCGCGATCAGGCCGAGCAGCTGATTCTGGCCAATCGCTACAAGTCGGAATTTCTCGCCAATATGTCCCACGAGCTGCGCACGCCGCTCAACAGCATCCTGATCCTCAGCGACCAGCTGCGCTTGAACAGTGCCGGCAACCTGACCGAGAAACAGGCCAAGCATGCCGATATCGTGCACCGTGCCGGCAGCGACTTGCTGCAGTTGATCAACGATGTGCTTGATCTGGCCAAGGTCGAGTCCGGGCGTATGCAGCTCAAGCTCGAGCCGCTGAACATGCAGGATGTTCTTGTCGAGCTGGATGCCAGCCTGCGGCCGATGGCCGAGATCAAGGGCCTGCGCCTGCACACGCAACTGGAGGCCGGAGTGCCGCGGGTGATTCACACGGACCGCGTCCGCCTGCAGCAGATTCTGCGTAACCTGCTGTCCAACGCCCTGAAGTTTACCGAGCATGGTGAAGTCAGCCTGACCGTATCCTGCGCCAGTGGTGAGCCGGAGGAGGGCTATGAGCGGCTCAATTTCAGCGTGCGCGACAGCGGTATTGGTATCCCTGCCGAGCAGCATGAGCAGATATTTCAGGCCTTCCAGCAGATCGACGGCTCCACCAGTCGACGCTTCGGCGGCACCGGGCTGGGTCTGGCGATTACCCGCCAGCTGGTGCTGGCGATGGACGGCGAGATCAACCTGCAAAGCACCTTAGGCGAGGGCTCCTGCTTTACCGTGCTACTGCCGGTGCGAGTGGTGGCGCAGACTCAGGTGGAGTCGGCCGTGGACGCGCCGCAGCGCAGTGGTGAAGGCCCAGCGGTACTGATTGTTGAAGACGACGTGAATTTTGCCGCGGTGCTGGCCGAAGAGGCGCACGCCCATGGCTTTGCCAGCGTGCATTGCCGCTCCGGGGTGCAGGCGCTCAACCTGCTGCAAAGCGAGCGTTTCAGTGCGGTAATCCTGGATATTCTGCTGCCAGATATCAGCGGCTGGCAGCTGTTTCGCCGCCTGCGCAGCCAGGCCAGCCACCGCATTACGCCGGTGCACATCATCTCCTGCGTACCGCAACCAGCGGACTGGAACGATGACGGTACGCGTTACCTGGTCAAGCCGATTCAGCGCGCGGATCTGGAGCAGGTATTTGTCGACCTACAGCAGCTCGACCAGTCGCCAGCGCAACGCCTGCTATTGGTCGAGGATGTCGAGGTTGAGCGTGAGCATTACCGTGAGCATCTGCAGCAGCTGGGCTTTGACGTGCAGGCCTGCTCGCGTGCCGATGAAGCGCAGCGGGCATATGCAGGCGGGATGTTCAGCGCATTGGTGATCGACCTTGATCTGCCTGATCAGGACGGCTTCGAATTGCTGGAAACCCTCGACCGACAACGCCCGCTGAATGGCACGCGGGTGGTGATCAATACCGGTGTCGATGTCACCCGCCAGACCCTGCAGCGCCTACGTCGTTACAGCGCGGTGGTGGTGCACAAACACGGCGAGAATATGCAGGAGCTGAGCGAGGCCGTGCAGGGCTTTCTGGGCAGCGTGCGCGACCCTGTACGGGCGGTAACCTCAAGAATCGACAATCCACTGGAAGGCCGGCGCGTGTTGTTGGTCGATGATGACGTGCGCAATGTCTATGCCCTTACGGCTCTGCTCGATGAAGTCGGGCTGATCATCAGTTCGGCCAAGGACGGTCAGGAGGCCATCAACAGTTACGAGCGTGAGCCGTTCGATTTGATTTTGATGGACATGGCCATGCCGACCATGGACGGTTACACCGCCACCCGCCTGCTCAAGACCGAGCATGGCTGCCGCATTCCAATCATCGCCCTGACTGCCCATGCGATGAAAGGCGACCGGGAAAAGTGCATAACCGCTGGCGCCGATGATTACCTGGCCAAACCTGTCAGCCGCGAGGCCTTGCTCGAGCTGCTGGTGCGTTGGCTGGGTGCAGCTGATCCACGCACGGGCTCGTTCGAGGCATCGGCGGCACCGCCGCAGTAGTTTTGCTGCGGCCTGCTAACCTCAACCGCAACAGGAACCGCAAGACGCTCGCCAGGGACAAGGGAGGATATATGGCACATGTACAGCTGAAGATCGTGCCCAGCACGCAGATTCTGCTGGTGGTGGATGACCGCCCGGAAAACCTGGTGGCCATGCAGGCTCTGCTGGAAGAAGGCGACTGGCAACTGCGCTGTGTCGACTCGGGCGAGAGCGCTCTGCAGTGCATGCTTGAAGAAGACGTTGGCCTGGTACTGCTGGATGTGCAGATGCCGCACATGGACGGCTTTGAAGTCGCGCGGCTGATGCGTGGCAACCCGCGTACGCGCTATACCCCGATCATTTTCGTTTCCGCCATCGCACAGACCCAGGATTCGGTGATCAAGGGTTACTCCACCGGTGCGGTGGATTTTATGCTCAAGCCGTTCGATCCCAGCGTATTGCGCCACAAGATTCACGCCCTGCTCGAGCATGAGCGCAACCGCAGCGAGCTGCTGCAGCTGACCCAGCAGCTGGACACCGCCCGGGCCTTCAATGCCTCGGTGCTGGACAACGCCGCCGAAGGCATCATGGTGGTGGGTGAAGATGGCCGTATCAATTTCGCCAACCCGGCCATGGCGCGGATGCTGGAAGGTTCGATCAGTGATCTGGAAGGCAGTGAAATGCTCTCCTATCTGGTCAGCCCGCAAGTGACCAGCGACTGGCGGCTGTCCGAGTTTTACCTGCGCTGGCGGCGCGGTGAGGCCTATCGCCTGCATGACGCCAACTTACGCACGCTGAACGGCGGACAGGTGCCGGTGGCGCTGTCCTGTTCACCCTTGCCACGTCTGCAGCACGCCATGGTAGTGATGGCACTGGATATGTCGGTTGTGCGCCACCTGCATCAGCAACTGGAGTCACAGGCGATTACTGATGCCCTGACTGGTCTGCTCAACCGGCGTGGTTTCTATCAGGCGCTGGAGTCGGCTTTGTCGCGGATCGAACGCAGCGGCCAGCGTATGGCGGTGCTTTATCTCGATCTGGATGGCTTCAAGCGGATCAATGACTCCCTCGGCCACGACGTGGGCGACCGCTTGCTCAAACTGGTCGGTGAACAGCTAAAGGCCAGCCTGCGTTCCTATGACAGCCTGGCGCGGATTGGCGGCGATGAGTTCACTGCCCTGCTCGACAGCCTGGAGCACCCGGAAGACGCCGCGCGCATCGCCGAAAAGCTGATCGAGCAGGTGTCGGTGCGGCATAACCTTGACGGTATCGAGGTGACTCTGGGCGCGAGTGTGGGCATTGCCTGTTTCCCTGAGTGTGGGCAAACCGTGGAAGGCTTGCTGCGCGCCGCTGACATGGCCATGTATGAGGCCAAGCGCACCGGTCGTCAGCAGTACCGCTTTTTCTCACAGGAAATGAACGGCCGCGCGCGCTCACGGTTGATGCTTGAGGAAAGCTTGCGCAACGCCATCGAGAATGATGATTTCGTCCTGGTCTACCAGCCGCAGATCTACCTGGAGAGCGGACGCCTGCGTGGCTTCGAAGCGTTGTTGCGTTGGCAGCATCGGGTTGCCGGCACCGTGGCGCCGGGGGTGTTTATTCCGCTGCTGGAGGAAACTCGTCTGATCAATCGCCTGGGTGGCTGGATCTTCCAGGCTGGGATCGAAAAATGCCAACAGCTGAGCCAGCAGTTCGGCAACGATCTGGTGCTCAGCCTGAATGTCAGCCCGGTGCAGTTCGGCATGCCGCAGCTGGTCGATGACCTGCGCCGGGTGCTTGAAGAGCACCAGTTGCACCCTCGACAGCTGGAAGTGGAAGTTACCGAAAGCGCGTTGATGCAGGATCTGGAAACCAGCCAGGAACAGCTGCGTCAGTTGCGTAAGCTCGGGGTGAAGATCGCCATCGATGATTTCGGCACCGGTTATTCGTCACTGGCTTACCTGCGTCATTTCGAGCTGGATACGCTGAAGATCGATCGCCTGTTTATCGCCAATATGCTCGACTCGCCGCGTGATGCTGCGGTGGTCAGCACCATCATCGATCTGGGCCGCAACCTGGGATTGGAGGTGATCGCCGAGGGTGTGGAAACCATGGCTCAGCGTGATTGGCTGGCAGCGCACAACTGCGCAATCATGCAGGGCTTTCTAGTCGCGCCGGGGCTAAACGCCGAGCAGATCAAAACCTTCCCCGCGCAGCTGGATTGGCACAATTTGCCGTTACGCAATGAAAAGCCCGCTGGCTAGGCGGGCTTGAGAGTGCAGCGCTAGCGGCCTAGCGCGGGATAGCGCTTCTTCAGCTCGTCGAGCTGCGCATCCTTGTCCAGCCACAGCTGGTTGACCCATTGCTGGAACTGCAGGCGGTAGGCTTCGTCCTGATCGTAGTTGCCGCCAATAAATTCCTTGGGAATCTGCAGCTGATCGAAGCGCACGACGACCTGATCAATCCGTCCGCACAATAGGCCCCAGAAACCGGGGTTGCCCTGCGGGTAATGGATGGTGACATTGACCAGGCTATGCAATTGCTCCCCCATGGCATCCAGCACAAAGGCAATACCGCCGGCCTTGGGTTTGAGTAGGTGCTTGAACGGTGACTGCTGCTGCGCATGCTTAGCCGGCGACAGACGCGTGCCTTCGAGGAAATTGAACACCGACACCGGGTTGGTCTTGTAGCGCTCGCAGGCCTTGCGCGTGGTGGCCAGGTCCTGGCCGCGTTTTTCCGGGTGCTTGGCCAGATACTCCTTGCTGAAGCGCTTCATAAACGGGAATTCCAGCGCCCACCAGCACAGGCCGATCACCGGTACCCAGATCAGCTCCTGCTTGAGGAAGAACTTCAGCAGCGGCATGCGCCTGTTAAGCAGGTACTGCAGCACCAGAATATCCACCCAGCTCTGATGGTTGCTGGTCACCAGGTAGGAGTGTTGTTTGTCGAAACCGGTGAGGCCCGCCACATTCCAATGTGTGCGGCCAACCAGGTTCATCCAGAACTTGTTGGTGCTGATCCAGAACTCGGCAATCCCATGCATGACAAAACGCAATCCACGCTGGATCGCTGGGATGGGCAGTAGCAGTTTGAGCAAGGCCACGGCAAACAGCGGCCAGCAGCAGATCAGGGTATTCAGGGCGAGCATCAGGCCGGCAAGCAGGCCGCGCAGTGGAGCAGGCAGGAAATGCAGCATTGGGGCAGGTGCCTCCAGAAAATGGGGCCAGGCTGGTTGCGGGCCACTGCTGTGGCGCTCAAGCGGCTTGATCCCCGACTTATCTACGCCTGCGGTTTTCCACCGCAGATCGGTCGGCGCACAGGTTAACGCCTGTGCATCGAACTGCAAGCCTTTCGAAACGTTGGTGATCGCTGCGTTTCGCGGATTTTTAGCGCTTTTCCTGGCCATGGCCGCTGTTGAGCGGCCCTGGCTGCGCGTTACTGCGGCAGGTTGGCGGCCTGGATCGCGGTCAGGGCAATGGTGTAGACGATGTCGTCGACCAGTGCCCCGCGTGACAGGTCATTTACCGGCTTGCGCAGGCCCTGCAGCATCGGTCCGACGCTGACGCAATCGGCGCTGCGTTGTACTGCCTTGTAAGTGGTGTTGCCGGTATTCAGGTCAGGGAAGATAAACACCGTGGCACGGCCTGCGACCGGACTGCCGGGGGCTTTCTGCCGGCCGACACTTTCAATCGCTGCTGCGTCGTATTGTAGCGGGCCGTCGAGCAGCAGTTGTGGGTCGATGGCCTTTGCCAGGCGGGTGGCTTCGCGGACTTTCTCGACTTCCTCGCCGCTGCCGGAATCACCAGTGGAGTAACTGAGCATCGCCACCCGTGGGGTGATGCCGAAGGCGCTGGCCGAGGCCGCGCTTTGTAGGGCAATTTCCGCCAACTGCACCGCTGTCGGGTCAGGGTTTACCGCGCAATCACCGTAGACCAGCACCTGGTCGGGCAGCAGCATAAAGAACACCGACGACACCAGCTTGTAGCCCGGCGCCGTCTTGATCAGCTGCAAGGCGGGGCGGATGGTGTTGGCAGTGGTGTTGATCGCGCCAGAAACCAGGCCGTCGACTTCATCCAGGGCCAGCATCATGGTGCCCAGCACCACGGTGTCTTCCAGCTGCGCGGCGGCCATGGGGGCGTTCAGCCCTTTGCCTTTACGCAGCTCAACCATAGGCTCGACATAGCGCTCGCGAATCAGGTCCGGGTCGAGGATTTCCAGCCCTTCCGGTAGTTCGATACCGTGGGCGTGGGCCACGGCGTGAACATCTTCCGGCTTGGCCAGCAGTACGCAACGAGCGATGCCGCGCGCCTGGCAGATGGCCGCTGCCTGCACGGTGCGTGGCTCACTGCCTTCCGGCAGAACGATGCGTTTGTTCGCCGCCTTGGCGCGTTGCACCAGCTGATAGCGGAACGCCGGCGGCGACATGCGCAGCTCGCGTGGCGTGCCGCAGCGGGCGAATAGCCATTCATGGTCGATATGGCTGGCGACGAAGTCGGCGACTTTCTCTGCACGCTCCTTGTCGTCGACCGGGATTTCTTTGTTCAACCGGTTGAGGTTGGTCGCGGTGTCGTAGGAACCGGTGCTGACCGTCATTACGGGCAAGCCGCCCTGCAACGCACCTCGGCACAGTTCCATGATGCGTGGGTCAGGCGCAAAGTCGCTGCACAACAGCAAACCGGCCAGCGGCATACCGTTCATCGCGGCCAGGCTGGCCGCGAGGATGATGTCGTCGCGGTCCCCTGGCGTCACCACCAAGGTGCCAGGCTTGAGCAGTTGCACGGTGTTGGCTACGGCGCGGGCGCAGAGCACGATCTTCAGCATGCGCCGTTGCTCGTAATCGCCGGCATTCAGCACCCGCGCGCCGAGCAGGTCGGCGATGTCGCGGGTACGTGGGGCGTTCAGTTCTTCTAGCCAGGGGATGCAGCCGAGCAGGCGGAAGTCATCGCCCTTGAGCAGTGGCGAGAGTTCTTTCAGGCGATTGGCGAAGGCTTCGATGCCATCGTCACTGCGTACCTTGTTGAGGATCACCCCGAGCACTTTCTCGTCTTTTGGCCCGCCAAACAGTTGGGCCTGAATTTCCACTCGGTCGCTCAATTCGCTGAGGCTTTCCTGTTCCGGTGCGGAAACCAGAATCACCTCGGCATCCAGGCTTTTGGCCAGGTGGAAATTGACCCGCGCGGCGTAGCTGGCCTGGCGCGTCGGCACCATACCTTCGACGATCACCACGTCTTTATCTGCAGCGGCCTGCTGATAGAGGCTGATGATTTCTTCCAGCAGTTCATCCAGCTGACCGTCGCCGAGCATGCGCTCGACATGCGCCAGGGCCAGCGGCTTGGGTGAGTGCAGGCCGTGGGTGCGGGCGATCAGCTCGCTGGAACGCTCCGGGCCCATGTCGCCCTGATGCGGTTGGGCGATGGGTTTGAAAAAGCCGACCTTGAGACCGGCACGCTCCAGGGCGCCGACCAGGCCCAGGCTGATCGAGGTCAGGCCGACACCGAAACCGGTGGGGGCAATAAAGAAAGTGTGCATTCGCGCTCCGTAGTAGTCAGGTGACGATCAGGCTTCGAGTAGCGCCAGGGTGTCGAGGGCAATCTGTCGTTCTTCATTGGTCGGTACGACCATCACGCGCGGGTGCCCGTGGGCCTGGATCGGTCCGCCCGCACCACGCACGGTGCGGGCGTTGGCCGGTTCGTCGAGGGCCAGGTTGAGCAATTTCAGGTGAGTGACGGTTTTGCTGCGGATTAGCGCCGAGTTCTCGCCGATGCCACCGGTGAAGACCAGACCGTCGAGTTGTGGCAGTGCGCAGCTCATGGCTGCCAGGGATTTGGCTAGGCGGTAGCAGAACACCTCGATGGCCAGGGTGGCGCCGGCATGGCCCTGCTCGCGGGCTTGCTCCAGGGTGCGCATGTCGTTGGATAAACCAGACAGGCCCTGCAGGCCGCTGTCTTTATTGAGCATGGCTTCGATCTGCTCCAGGCTCCAGCCCAGGGTGCGCGCCAGGTGGCTGTGCAGGTTGGGGTCGACATCGCCGCTGCGGGTGCCCATCACTACGCCTTCCAGCGGCGTCAGGCCCATGCTGGTGTCGCGGCTTTGCCCATCGACGATGGCGCAGGTCGAGCAGCCATTGCCCAGGTGTGCCACCAGCCAGCAGCTGGCATTGACCGGCAGCCCGGCCATTTCTGCAGCGCGCTGACTGACAAAACGGTGGCTGGTGCCGTGGAAGCCATAGCGGCGTACGCCGTGTTCGCGATATAGATGCTCGGGCAGGGCGTAGCGGTAGGCGTGTTCGGGCAGAGTCTGGTGAAAGGCCGTGTCGAACACTGCAACCTGAGTCAGGTCGGGGAACAGCTTGATCGCCGCTTCGATGCCCAGCAGGTTGGCCGGGTTATGCAGCGGTGCCAGCGGAGCGGTGGCGCGAATCGCCGCAAGGCTCAGCGCATCCAATCGACAGGCAGCAGTGAAATGCTCGCCGCCATGCACCACGCGGTGGCCGATTCCGTGTAGTTGGCCGCCAGCGGCGGCCTGCACCAGGGGCAATACCTGGGCAAGGGCGGCGCGGTGATCGGCATGGGGCAGTATCAGGCTGTCTTTGCTATCGCCTTGTTGCCAGTGGACTTGTGCATCCGGGCTGCCTAGGCGTTCGGCCAGACCGCTGAGAATAAAGGCATCTTGGTCTTCGTTGATCAGGGCAAACTTGATTGATGAGCTGCCGCAGTTGATCACCAGAATATTGCGTGCGGGCATTTACCGCTCCTTGTTCAAATCGTGGTTCGGGCGTTCTGTCGTCGCCTCGCTTGCGCTATTTTCAGCCGCGCACCAGCCGCAGAGGAACAGTTCGCCCACATGCGCCTGGCGTTGTTGAGCATCGAGCACCCATGCGCGATTCTGCCAGGGCGGCTGGTGGCGCAGGTGCTGAGTATGGCCGCAGGACAATACTGCCACCCAATGGCCGTGCTCATCCTGACGAAAATCAAGCACGCGCACTGAGGCCACGTGTGGCCGTCCGTCCGTGTCCGGTTCGCTTTCGCGCGTGCCCTTGGGTAAACTTGCCCGCTCTTTATTTCCAAGCAAAAGGTCTCGCCCCATGCTGATCGCCGCCAATAAGGCCGTCTCCATCGACTATACCCTGACTAACGATGCCGGTGAGGTGATCGACAGTTCCGCAGGCGGCGCGCCGCTGGCTTATCTGCACGGTGCCGGCAACATCATCGGTGGCCTGGAAAAAGCCCTGCTGGGCAAGCAAGCTGGTGACGAACTGGACGTGGCCGTTGAGCCAGAAGATGCCTACGGCGAATACAGCGCCGAGCTGGTAGCCACCCTCAATCGCTCGATGTTTGAAGGCGTTGATGAGCTGGAAGTCGGCATGCAGTTCCACGCCTCCGGCCCGGACGGCGGCATGCAGATCGTTACTATCCGTGAGCTGGAAGGCGACGACGTGATCGTTGACGGCAACCACCCACTGGCTGGCCAGCGCCTGCACTTCAAGGTCAAGGTTGTCAGCGTGCGTGATGCCAGCGAAGAAGAAGTTGCGCATGGCCATATCCATGGCGAAGGTGGTCACCATCATTGATGGTTTAGCCTTATGTGGTCGCCACGAGTCGACTTATGGTCGTATCAACCGTTGGCTTGACTGCTAAGCTGCAACAGAAGAAAGGCGCCTTCAGATAGGCGCCTTTTTTATGAGCCACCATCCTTGGCGGCTCACCCTGCGGGCCGTCGCGGTGCGACGTTAAAAATGGCTCCCGGCCATTTTTTGTCCGCTACACGTAACCTTTGTGTTCTCAAGGAGTTAGACCATGAGTGCCTTTCACGACCTCAACCTGCGTGCACTGGATGGCCAAGAGCTGCCGCTGGCACCCTTCAAGGGGCAGGTGGTGTTGGTGGTCAATGTGGCTTCCAAGTGTGGCCTGACGCCACAGTACGCGGGCCTCGAAAAGCTCTATCAGCAATACAAAGGACAGGGCTTCAGCGTGCTGGGGCTGCCGTGCAATCAGTTTGCCGAGCAGGAACCCGACAGCGAGGACGCCATTCGCGCGTTTTGCAGTCTCAACTATGGCGTGACCTTCCCGTTGGGCAGCAAGCTTGAGGTGAATGGGCCGGACCGCCATCCGCTGTATCGTCTGCTGGCAGGCGAGGGCGCCGAGTTTCCAGGTGATATCACCTGGAATTTCGAGAAGTTCCTCGTCGGTCACGATGGCCGTGTGCTGGCGCGCTTCTCGCCGCGCACCACGCCAGATGACCCGAGCCTGATCCAGGCCATCGAAAAGGCGCTGGGTTAAGGCCATTTGCGCCAAGGCTGCGGACTAAGCCGGTATACGGCTTGTTCGTGGCTGGGCATCGCGGCTTAATCGGGCAACCTGCCGAGGATGCCCCTGATGAGCCTGTTTCCCGCTGATACCGCCATTTCTCCCGCGACCCCCGCCGCACTGCGTGAGCTGATCGAAAGCCGCCGCGCAGTCCGCCGCTTTACCGCCGAAGCGGTGCCTGATGAGGTGGTGCGTGATTGCCTAGAACTGGCAGTGCTCGCGCCCAACTCCTGCAACTTGCAGCCCTGGAGTTTCCAAGTGATTCGCGATCCGGCGTTGCTGGCCCGCTTGCACCCGGTGTGCATGAGTCAGAACGCCGCCAAGGCGCCGCTGATCATTGCCGTACTGGCGCGGCCGGACACCTGGAAGCAGGCTTGCCAGAACATCATCGACTACTGGCCGGAGCCGGAGGTGCCCGCGCGGATTCGCAGCTTCTACAACAAGACCGCACCCTTTCAGTACAACCAGGGCCCATTCGGTCTGTTTGGGCTGTTCAAACGTCAGCTGCTGCGGGTGGCAGCCTGGCGCAAACCGTTGATGCGCGCGCCCAACAGCCAGGCGCAGATGCGCATCTGGGCGGTGAAATCCACGGCTCTGGCGGCGCAGAACCTGATGCTGGCCTTCCAGAGCCATGGCTATGCCACCTGCCCGATGGAAGGTTTCGATGAGGTGCGCCTGCGCAAGACGCTGAACATCCCGCGCCAGGCCTTGCCGATCATGCTGCTGGCGGTGGGCAAGCAGGACGAGAAGGGCGTGTACAACCCACGTCTGCGCTTTCCGCTGGAACAGCACGTGACGTGGTTGTGAGCCGCGTAACGTGTTGGGATCAGCCACTGCTAGAGAACACCGGCCTTTTTCCAGGCGAGATAACTGCTCACCAGCTGCGGCCCTAATTCGCTCGGCCGCGCATCCAGCACCGGCACCTTGTTGGCAATTAGGCGTTCGTGCAGGCCGGCGCGGGCATTCAGGTAGTCAAGTGTGCCGCAGTAATCCAGAGCGCTGGAGAGGTCCTGCACCGGGGTGTGGCGCAGGGTATCCAGCACTTCCTCACGCAGGCTGGCGACCAGCACGCGGTGTTGGCGGCTCAGGCGTTTGACCGCGCCGAGAAGGGCCTGATCATCCTCATCACGCAGGTTGGTCACCAGTACCACCAAGGCGCGACGGCGCTGACGGCTGAGCAAATTTTCCACGGCGGCGGTGAAGTCTGCCGGTTGCTGGGTGCTGCGCAGGTCGTACAGGGCATTGAGCAGCACATTCAGCTGCGCCTGGCCTTTGACCGGGGCGAGGAAGCGGTTCTGCTCGCCAGCAAAGGTCGACAGGCCGACCGCATCGCCCTGGCGCAGTGCCACGTAGCTCAGCAGCAGCGAGGCGTTGAGAGCGTGATCGAAATGCGACAGCTCGCCGTCCTGGCTGCGCATGCGCCGGCCGCAATCAAGCAGGAAGACAATCTGCTGGTCGCGCTCGTCCTGATACTCGCGGGCAATCGGTGTGCGTTTGCGCGCGGTGGCCTTCCAGTCGATCTGCCGCAGGGTGTCGCCGTCGCGAAATTCGCGCAGTTGGTGAAATTCCTGACCCAGGCCGCGGCGTTGCTGCTGGCGTACGCCCAGCTGGCTGAGCCAGTCATCCACCGCCATCAGTTGCGCGCCGTAAAGCCGGGCGAAATCCGGGTAGACGCGGGTTTCACCGGCCACCGGCAGATAACGCCGGGCGCGCCACAGCCCCATGGGGCTGGGCAGGCTGACTTCGCACTGCGGGAAGTGGAAATGCCCGCGCAGCAGCGGGCGCACGCGGTAGCTGACCTGCGTCTGCTCGCCCGGGTGCAGATCAACCTTGAGCGGCAGGTGCTCGAAGGCCATATCGCCGGGCAGATGGTCGAATACCTCCACTTGCAGCGCACGGGGGTAGCTGTGGTGCAGATTCAGCCGCACTTCGCTCCAGCGACCCAGCGGCAAGTTGCCGGGCAGCTGGCGTTCGAGGCGCGGCGAAGGTACTTGGCGTAGCAGCAGAGCGTCGATCAGCGTCAGGCCAAGCAGCACCAGCAGCAGGCCCCAGTAAATCGGGGTGAAGCTGCGCGGCACGGCAACGCCCAGGGCGCTGCAGATACCCAGCACAATGCCGAGCACGAACAGACCGGCGAGCAGCGCCAGCAGCGCGCGTGAGGGTTTCATGCGATAGCGCCTTTCAATGCGGGCTTTTGCCAAGTGCGGGTCATAGGCGCGGTGCCGGAACCTGGTCGAGCAGCTGTTGCAGCACCTGATCCACCGACAGGCCTTCAATATCCAGCTCTGGCGACAGCCGCACGCGGTGGCGCAGTACAGCCAGGGCGCAGCCCTTGATGTCATCTGGCAGCACGAAATCGCCGCCGCGCAGCAGCGCACGGGCGCGGCCGCAGCGTACCAGGGCAATCGAGGCGCGCGGCCCGGCGCCGATGGCCAGGCCAGGCCAGGTGCGGGTGGCGCGGGCGATGCGCACAGCGTAGTCGAGCACCTGCTCATCGATCGGCAGGTCGCTGGCAATTTTCTGCAACGCCAGTACATCGCGGGCCTGCAGCAGGGTGCGCAGCGGGGTGACTTCGAGCATGTCGGCTTTGCTCGAGCGCGCCACCTGGCGAACCATGTTCAGCTCTTCGCTCTGCTCGGGGTAATCCATGCGCAGCTTGAGCATAAAGCGGTCGAGCTCGGCTTCCGGGAGCGGGTAGGTGCCTTCCTGCTCAATCGGGTTCTGCGTGGCCAGCACCATAAACGGCAGCGGCACATTCAGGGCGCGGCCTTCCAAGGTTACCTGACGTTCCTGCATGACTTCCAGCAGCGCCGCCTGGGTCTTAGCCGGGGCGCGGTTGATTTCATCCGCCAGCAGCAGGTTGGTGAACACCGGGCCCTTGCGCAGCTTGAACTGCTCGCTCTGCAGGTCGTACACGGCATGGCCAGTGACGTCGCTGGGCATCAGATCCGGGGTGAACTGGATGCGCGCGAACTCGCCGCCAAAGCAGCGCGCCAGGGCGCGCACCAGCAGGGTCTTGCCGAGGCCGGGAACGCCTTCGACCAGCACATGGCCGCCGGCAATCAGGGCGCTGAGCACGTCATCAATCACCGCCGTCTGGCCGATCAGGGCTTTCTGCAGTTCACCACGCAGTGCCTGAGCCAGCTGGCTGGCGCGCTGGCGCTGCGCATTCGGATTCGCCGCTGCGGCTGCCGGGGCAGCTGGTGCTGGGGCCGGTACAGGCGTTTCGCTGGCCGCAGCTTCGACGGTTTCAGCGGCGACAGGGGCTGGCTCGATATCGCTGTCCGGCTGTTCGGGTGTGTGTTCGCTCGTCATAGGGCATTCCTGAGGGTTTGCAGGTTGGCGACCTGGCGGGTGAAGTCGGCGGCGGCCAGACGCTGCTTGGGCAGCGGCCGCATGGCATGGCTGATAACGCTGGATGGCTGGCGGGTCAGGCGGCTCAGCACCTGCCACTGCTCGGCCACGGCGAGGCGTTCGAAACCGGGGTGACGATGCCGCGCGCGGCGCTGGATGTCTTGTTGCAAGCCGTGCAGCAGGCTGTGCTGGCCGTTGTGGCGCAGCAGGAAGTCAGCGCTACCGCGCAGGTGTTCCTGCAGCTGGCGGCGATTGCGGCTGGCGGGCAACAGCAGCGGGCCTTGGCGCATGCCCAGGTGCCACAGGCCGAATGCCAGTAACAGCACGAGTGCAACCAATGCCTGGGGGAAGTGCTCAAGCAGCAGGCTGAACAGGTCATCGCGGTCGGCGCGGTAGAGCAGGGTGACCTGGCTGTCCTGGGTCATGTACCAGAGCAACCAGGCGTTGTCGTATTCGCCGATGCCCTGGTTCTGCCAGATCCAGCTGTCGCTGACCACGCTGATCAGGCCGTCGCCATGATAGAGCTGCAGCAGGTGGGTGGCGGCGTCGCTGTTGGCCCAGGCGTGGGCACGGTTTTCGGAATCGTAGAGGTGAAAGTCGGTGTCGAAGTTGAAGTAGGCCGGCGCCTCTTCGTTTTCCAGATACAGCTGGGTCAGTTCAGGATAGGCATTGTCTGAGCCTGTGGCTGCATCTGCCGCAGCTTCCGCTTCAGCCTGCGACTCAGCGTCGGCCGTGTCCTCAATCGAGGCGTCTTCTTCCGCTGCTTCGCTGGCATCTTCGTCGAGTTCTTCGCTCTCGTATTGCTGGATGCCCAGGCTGTCGAGCAGCAGGTCGCCGCTTTTGCCTTCTTCTTCATCCCACAGCCGCTCGGCGACAAACAGCAGGTGGCCGCCTTTGGCCGTCCAGGCCAGCAGGCGTTCGGCCTGCTTGGGCGTCATGCGGTTGCGGTCGCCGAGCAGCAGCAGGGTTTGTCCGATGCTCGGCAGGTCCTTCATGACCTCCAGGCCATCGGCGCGTTGCACCTGCAGACCCTGTTTGCGCAGGAAATGCTCGGCAGCGAGGTAAGGGTTGGCCCGGACCTCGGGTGCGGGGCCGTGTTCGAGGGTCTCCTCATAGGGCGTGAGTTTGCCCAGCAAGTAGATGCCCAGCAGGCCGAGCACCAGCAATAGTCCGGCACCGAGGAGGAACTGGAGACGCCGGTTCATGCCTGCGCCCCTTGTTCGAACAGGCGTCGCCAGGCATTGCACAGGCCCTGTTTGAGCGCAGCCGGCGGCAGTCGATGGCCGTAGGCGAGGTTCTGCCAGTGGCGGGTCAGGGCCTGGCTGAAGTGGCTGAGGTCTTTTTGTTGCAGCGCCTGCACCAGTTGCAGCACTTCGGCTTCGGTGTGCGAGCTTTTCAGCGGCAGGCGCTGTTCGTGCAACATGCGGCTGAGCAGGGCGCGGTACAGCAGGCCAAGGGCGGCGCGTGGCTGTTCATCCCAGAGTCGTTCGACTTCACCGGGGATATCCGCTGGCAGGCTTTGTGGCGCCACTTCCAGGCCAAATAGTTGCTCAGGTGGCTGATAGGTACGGGCTTGCGGTAAACGCAGGCGACCGGCAAAGGCGCTCAGCCAGTCGCGGTAGCGCCACAGCAACCAGGCTATCAGGCTGAACAGCGCCGCCCACAGCAGCACCTCGAAGAACAGCGCCACAGCATCGACGCTTTTCCAGAATTCGGTAAGTTTGAAGAACTTTTCCAGCAGTTCGATCAGGGCTTTGGCGTCTTCTTCGCTCGGCTCCTTGGGCTCTTCGCCGAGGCGCCAACGGGTGACGGTTTCACGGTGCTCGAAGGGCGGCTGATCGAGCAGCTGGCCGATGCTTTTTTGCGCTTCGGCACTGGTCAGCGGCTGCTTGAGCAGGCGCTCGGCTTCTGGCCCCATGGGGTCTTCAACCGGCAGCGGGCAGCTGCTTGCGGTTGCGGTTTGGGTATCGGAGGCCATGGCGCTGTTTGGCAGCTGCATCAACAGCAGGCCGCAGCCCAGCAGCAGGGCATAAGCCACGCCCGTCAGGCGCTGGCGTAGCTGGCGGAAGACCAGTTCGATGTCCCAGGCTTCCAGAGCAGTGCGGCGATTCAGGTAGAGGGTGAAGCCGCAGGCGACGTAGATCGGCTCCCAGAGGATCAGCAGCAGAACGTAGGTCAGGTTGGACAGATGTTCCAGCCATAGCCACTCGCCAGACGCCGCATTGATCAGGCTATCCCAGGTCCAGTCCAGCTCCATCTGCGCCGGCAGCAGCATGTAGACGAAGCTGATGATGCCGAACCACAGCGCCATTTCCAGGTGCACGCCGACGATGGTGAGCCAGCTGGCACCGCCGGCATCGCGCTGGCCGAGGACGATCAGGCGCTGGCTGCGCGCCTTGCCGGACAGGCCTTCCAGCTGCATCACCGGCAGGTCGAAGCTGCGTGTGGGGCTTAGCCGGCGCCAGGTCAGGCTGGCCAGCAGTTGCGGTTTGAGCAGGCCGGGCAGGGCTTTTAGCGCCTGCTTGAGGGTTGGCGTAGCGCCGAACAGTGCATGCGAGAGGATATACAGTGGCAGGCGCTCAAAGGCCGGTTTCAGCCACCAGAAAATCAGTACGGCGATGCTGGGGTAATCCCACAGCAGCAGGCACAGCAGGGCGAAGATCGGCACGGTTACCAGAGCCCAGCTGGCCATCAGCAGGTTGGCATGCTGTTTAGCCAGCAGCACACCGAGGTCGACGGCCTCCCAGGCGCTGCGTGGGCGAATGGCGACACTGGCATCAGTCAGGCGCATGTGCACCTCGGCCAGCCAACAGCAGATAGGCCAGCACCAGCAGCCAGAGGCCTGCGCCTACCCAGTACTTAACGAATGGGCTGGCCAGGTCCATGGATGACCAGTAGGCCTCGATAAAGGCCGCCAGCAGGAGAAATACGATCACCCCGCCGATCAGCCGCACACTGCTGCCAGCGGCTACGCGCAAGGCTTCGCCGCGTGGCAAACGGCCGGGTACCAACAGTGCCCAGCCGAGTTTCAGGCCCGCCGCGCCGGCCAGGGCAATGGCGGTGAGTTCGAAAGAACCGTGGCCGATGACGAATGACCAGAAGGTTTCGCCGTAGCCGATCTGCGTCAGGTGGCCGGCCACAGCGCCAATCATCAGCCCGTTGAACAGCAGGTAGAACAGGCTGCCGAGGCCAAATAGCAAACCGCTGGCAAAGGTCTGAAAGGCAATGCCGATGTTGTTCATGATGTAGTAGCCGAACATCATCCAGTCATCACCGGAGTTGCGTTCGCTGAAGCGGCCGATGCGCCTGGCGTCGGGGTCGTACATCTTTTCCATCTCGCCGACCTGGTCAGGTGCCATCACCCCGTAGACTAGGTCGGGGAAGTGATACACCAGCGTGCCCATCAGCAGCAGGCTGCCGAAGAACAGCAGGCTGGCGGCCACGACAAAACGCCACTCGGCGCGCACCAGGCGTGGAAATCCAGCCAGGATAAACCCGAGCAGTTGCGCCCCCAGTGGGCTGCGGTGGCGATAGAACTGCTGATGGCCACGCATGGCCAGCAGCTGCAACTGCTCGATCAGGTGGCTGCTGTAACCCCGGCTCTGGGCCAGGGCCAGGTGCTGGCACAGGCTGCGGTAGTTGGCGGCAAAGGCCTTGCATTGCTGGCTATCGACCTTGCCGCGTTCAAGGGCTTCTAGCTGCGCATCAAAGGCTTGCCACTCGGCTTGGTGCTGGTGTTCAAACAGGCTCTGTTTCATGTCGGCCCCAACAGGCCACGGGCAATCCCGTGGATTTGCTGCTCGGCCTGCTCCGCAGGTACCTGCAAGGGCTCGGCAAGAATGCTCGCCAGTTCCTGACGCCGTGCACTGGACAGGCTCTGCGCACGCTCGGCAAAGCTGAGCAGAGCGCGTTGCTCACTCAAGCTCATGCTGAACGGTGCACGGATAGGCTCCGCGTGCGGCAGCTCGGGGGCTGTCGGGGCGTTATCGCGGTACACCACCAGGGTGCCGGCGGCGATATCACCGAGGCGCTTGAATGCGGGGTGATTCAGGCAGCTGAGAATGCCCAGGGTGTAGCCGAACGGCAGGATGTCGACAAAACGCAGCAGGTTGCGGGTCAGCGAGGCGGCCCAGCCAATCGGCGTGCCGTCATCATGAATCACTCGCAGGCCCATCATCTGCTTGCCGGGTGAACGGCCCTGGTTGAGCACTTCAAACAGCACCATGTACCACCAGGTCACGAGAAACAGCAGGATGGTGCCCAGGCCCATGCCGAACTGGCCGAGCAACGCCAGCACGGCAAACAATGCGCCGAGCAGGGCGCCGCGAATCAGCAGGTCGATGCTGAATGCCAGGGCGCGCGGCACTACACCCGCGGGACGCAGGATCAGGTCGATGCCTTCCGGTGTTTCCACCTTATAGCGAGTATCCAGCAGCGGGCGGGCGGCGACTGAAGCAGGGGTTGGCGTGGGCGACATCGGCAGACTGCGTCGAGGAAAGCCCGATGCTAGCCAGCAGCAGGCAGGGAAGCAACCGGCTCAGTGATCTGAGCCGGTGCATCGGGACTATTTATCTGTTTATTTGCGAGTTACTGCGGTGCCGGCAATACGCCGAAGATGGTGCGATAGAGCACGCCCATGGCGATGACAAACAGCGGAATGGTCCAGACCAGACCAATACCCAGCGGGATTGCGCTGACCAGAGTGATCAGACCCAGCAGCAGGAACAGACCAAAGACCTTGAACCAGCGCTGGGTAATTGCCTTGCGCGAGGCTTCCAGGGCTTGCCACGGCGTCAGGCCGCGCTCAACCACCAGTGGGATGGCCAGCATATAAGCGATGGCCAGGTACAGCCCGGGAATGATCAGCAGGAACATGCCGAGGTAGATCAGCAGCATGCTGATAATCGCGGTAATAACCAGCGGTACGGTGCGGCCGAAGTGGCTAAAGATGTCATTGAAGCTGATCGGTTGATCGGCGGCGCGACGGATGCCGATCATGTTGATCCCCGCCATAAAGGGATAGGCCAGGGCCGAGGCCAGAATGCCGATGACCAGCTCGGCCACTATCGCGAGCATCGGGCTTTCGCTGACTACGCCCAGCAGACCGAAGAACCCGCCAATGAGAAAAGACGCTGCGAGCAGCACGGCGTAGAACACCAAAAAGCCGCCGATGATGATGCCTTTGGTGCCTGTTACCCGTTGCCAGGCTTCGCTGAGCAGGTCACTGATGTTGAAGTCGTAGCCACGGCTCAGAGCTTCTTCGATGCTCGGCACCTGGCTGTCGCGCGGCGCTTCTTGCAGTGCGCTGGCTGGAGCGGCGTAGGGATTGCTGGGGTTGATATCACTCATGGGGCGTCCTTGTGCAGAGTGGTTATTCGAGCTTTCCACTTTAGTCGCCGCCAGTGCGCCCTACAAGGCGCTGACCCCACGCGCGGCGTGAGCTGGCGCAAGGTTCTGCGCTTGTCTGCGTGATGGTGGCAGGGTGGTAGACTGCCAGCGCCTCAGCATCAGGACATAACTGTGACTTCCAGCCTCTTTTGGTACGACTACGAAACCACCGGCATTGACCCGCGCCGCGACCGGCCGCTGCAAGTCGCGGGGATTCGCACCGATGAAGACCTCAATGAAATCGCTGAACCGCTAAATATCTACTGCCAGCCCAGCGACGACATCCTGCCGCATCCGGCAGCCTGCCTGGTGACTGGAATTACCCCGAGCAAGCTGGCGCAGCATGGCCTGGATGAAGCCGAATTTATGAGCCGTGTGCATGCCGAGTTGTCGCAGCCTGGCACCTGCGGGGTGGGCTACAACAGCCTGCGTTTCGATGATGAGGTGACGCGTTACAGCCTGTATCGCAACTTCTTCGATCCCTATGCCCGTGAATGGCAGGGCGGCAATAGCCGCTGGGATCTGATCGATTTGGTGCGCACGGCGTATGCATTGCGTCCGGAAGGCATCGTCTGGCCGGAAGAAGAGGGGCGGGTGACGCTCAAGCTTGAACGCCTGACCGCTGCCAATGGCATCGAGCACGGCCAGGCCCACGATGCGCTGTCCGATGTGCGGGCAACCATCGCCCTGGCGCGCTTGCTGCGCAGCAAGCAGCGCAAGCTCTATGACTACCTGTATCAACTGCGCAGCAAACAACGGGTGCAGGATCAAATACGCCTGTTGCAGCCGTTGGTGCATATATCCGGGCGCTATGCCGGGGCGCGGCATTATCTGGCGGTGGTCTTGCCGTTGGCTTGGCATCCGCGCAACCGCAATGCGTTGATCGTCTGTGACCTGCAGGCCGATATATCGCCGCTGCTCAATGAGTCCGCTGAGACATTGCGTACGCGCCTGTACACGCGTCGCGATCAACTGGCCGAGGATGAGTTGCCGGTGCCGCTGAAGTTGCTGCATATCAACCGCTGCCCGGTGGTTGCACCGATGAATGTATTGCGCGCGGAAGATATTCAGCGCCTACAACTCGATGTGCCGGCCTATCAGGCGCAGGCCGAACAGTTACGCAGTAATCCGGGGCTGTGGCAGGACAAACTTGCCCAGGTGTATGCCGAGGAGCAGTTTGCCGCCAATCAAGATCCAGAGCAGCAGCTATACGATGGCTTTATTGGCGACCGTGATCGCCGCCTGTGCGAACAGGTACGGCGTGCCGAGCCGCAGCGTTTATCGGAATCAGTTTGGCCATTTGATGATGGGCGTTTGCCGGAGCTGTTGTTTCGTTACCGGGCGCGCAACTTTGCCGCGACCTTGAATGCTGAAGAGCAGCAACGCTGGTGGACATTCTGCCAACAGCGGCTCAGCCAGCCCGAATATGGTGCACCGAATACGCTCGAACAATTTAGCCAGGCACTTGCCGCCGTACTTCCAGATATTGGTGCTGAGCAGCGGGCTGTCTTGCTTGAGTGGAGTGATTATGCAGAGCAGTTGCGCCAGCGCTATGCCCTGTAATCCATAAGGGTAAATGCTGGTTGCTCTGTTGAAATAGCTCCCATAAAAAACGCCAGCATTGCTGGCGTTTTTATTTAGAGCTGTGTCGCTTGCGCGGCAGGCTTAACCCAGCAGGGTTGCCCAGCCTTCAACGACATCACCGCCCCACTTGGCTTTCCACTCTTTCAGAGTTTTGTGGTTGCCGCCTTTGGTTTCGATAACTTCACCGGTGTTCGGGTTTTTGTACTGCTTAACTTTGCGCGCGCGCTTGGTGCCGGTGGTTTTGGTGGCGCGGGTAGCTTTGCTGCCTTTGGCATCCGGATCCAGCATGGCAATGATGTCACGCAGCGACTTCTGGTATTCACCCATCAGTGCGCGCAGTTTGCCTTCGAATTCCAATTCTTTTTTCAGTTTGTCGTCTTGCGACAGATTCTTCAGGCGATCTTGCAGCTCTTTGATGGCTTCTTCGGTGGCGCGGTATTCGTTGATCAACGACATGTTGGGGTACCTGTATTAGGAATTTGGCGACTAAGTGATAGCAATAGTAGTCAGGCACTTTTCACAAGTAAACCGCTTTATCGGTATTTTTTATGAATTGTATTGTTAAGTAACTTGTTGAGTGCTCTGTCGGTTGTACATGGTTAGTTATTCGCCAGTTATTGCGGCGGTGTTTGCGCTATTTGTCTTGGCGCAACTGTTCGGCCTTGGGCTATTGCTGCGCTGGCAAGGCTGTTTGAGTACTGCAGTTTTTCCCGGCTGTGACTAGAATGGCCGACTTTATCTGAGCGCTGGAGCGGTTGATGCGTACTTTTCGATTGGTCATTGCCTGTCCAGACCGGGTCGGGATTGTGGCCAAGGTCAGTAACTTTCTGGCCACCTATAACGGCTGGATTACCGAGGCGAGTCATCACTCGGATAACCAGAGTGGTTGGTTCTTTATGCGTCATGAGATTCGCGCCGACTCGCTGCCATTTGATCTGGATGGTTTTCGTCAGGCGTTTGCGCCGATTGCCCGTGAGTTCTCCATGGAGTGGCGGGTTACCGATTCGGCGGTGAAGAAGCGCGTGGTGCTGATGGCCAGTCGCGAATCGCACTGTTTGGCCGATTTGCTGCACCGCTGGCACAGCGACGAACTGGATTGCGATATCCCCTGCGTGATTTCCAACCATGACGACCTGCGCAGCATGGTCGAGTGGCACGCTATTCCGTACTTCCATGTGCCGGTTAATCCGCAGGATAAACAGCCAGCCTTTGATGAAGTATCGCGTCTGGTGAAAGCCCATGAGGCTGACGTGATTGTGTTGGCGCGTTATATGCAGATTCTACCTGCGCCACTCTGCGCCGAGTTCTCCCAGCGGGTTATCAATATCCATCACAGCTTTCTGCCGTCGTTTGTTGGAGCCAAGCCGTATCACCAGGCGTCATTGCGTGGGGTCAAGTTGATTGGCGCGACCTCGCACTATGTCACCGAAGAGCTGGATGCCGGGCCGATCATCGAGCAGGACGTGGTGCGCGTCAGCCACCGCGACAGCATCGAAGAGATGGTGCGCCTGGGTAAGGATGTGGAGAAGATGGTGCTGTCGCGTGGTCTACGCTATCACTTAGAGGACCGAGTGCTGGTGCACGATAACAAGACAGTGGTGTTCGACTGAGGTGCATGTTGCGGTTCGGTTCAGTACAGAAAGAGGGATTTACTGATGCTCAAGTCAATCAAAGTACGTGATTACATGACCCGCAATCTGGTGACTTTCCGTCCTGAAATGAACCTGTTCACCGCCATCAATCGTTTGCTTGAACACCGTATTTCTGGCGCGCCGGTGGTCGATGGGCAAGGGCATCTGGTGGGCTTGTTATCGGAAGGCGATTGTTTGCGCGGCATCCTCTCTGGCGCTTATTACGAGTCGGCGGGCGGTGATGTCAGTGCCTACATGACCACCGAGGTGGAAGTGATTTCCCCTGAGGCGGATATCATCGAAATCTCCGAGCGTTTTCTGCGCGGTCGGCGTCGGCGTTTGCCGGTGGTGGAAGAAGGTCGTTTGATCGGGCAGGTCAGCCGCAGCGATGTGCTGCGTGCGGTCAAAGAGTTCGCCCAGCATGACGAAGGTCACCTGGCACTTAACTGAAGCCCAACGAAGCATATTGGAGGTGCTATGACTGATCCGCTTGCGCGTGCAACATCCAGCGCGCCACCGGTGCTCGGGGAGGGCTGTACGCAGCGCTATGATCCGCAGGAGCTGACTCCTGAAGACGGTACCGAGTTTGCCGATGCCGCCGAGCTGTGGCGGCAACTGCAGCAGGACGAACAACCGCCAGCGAATAGTGATAAGCAGAAATAAAAACGGGGCGCTCAGTGAGCGCCCCGTTTGTTTGTCGCATTTGTTAAATGCGGAAGCTGTCGACCAGTTGTTTGAGACGGCTAGCTTGCTGCTCCAGATCACCGCAGGCGCGCAGGGTGGCGTTGAGGTTTTCCACGCCCTCCTGGTTGAGGGTGTTGATTTCGGTGATGTCGACGTTAAGCGATTCGATCACTGAGGTCTGCTCCTCGGTGGCGGTGGCCACTGACTGGTTCATGCCATCGATCTCGCCGATGCGCTCGGTCACGCTGCTCAGGCGCGCGCCAGCCTGGTTGGCGATCTCCACGCTCTCTTCGCTGTAACGCTGGCTTTCGGTCATGGTGGTGACCGATTCGCGGGAGCCGACTTGCAGCTCCTCGATCATTTTCTCGATTTCCTGTGCCGACTCCTGGGTACGGTGGGCCAGGTTGCGTACTTCATCGGCGACCACGGCGAAGCCCCGGCCGGCTTCACCGGCGCGCGCTGCTTCGATCGCGGCGTTGAGCGCCAGCAGGTTGGTTTGCTGGGAGATACTTTTGATCACCTCAAGAATCTGCCCGATGTTCACCGTTTTACTGTTGAGGGTTTCGATATTGCTGCAGGAAGCGCTGATCTTCCCCGACAGCTCATTCATCGCCTGGATGGTTTTTTCCACCACCTGGCGCCCGTCTTCAGCCAGATGGCGCGCATCGGAGGCTTGATTCGAGGCGTCGGCCGCGTTGCGCGCGATCTCCTGAGCGGCGGCGCCCAGTTCGTTGATCGCGGCGGCTACGCTGTTGGTGCGACTGGCTTGTTCGTCCGAGTTGATCATCGATGAGTTGGAGGCACCGACCACCAGTTTCGCCACTTCATTGACCTGGCTGGTGGCGGATGACACTTCACGGATCGAACTATGGATACGTTCGACGAACTGGTTGAACGCGCTGGCCAGGCGGCCGAACTCGTCGTTGGATTGAATGGTCAGGCGTTTGGTCAGGTCGCCCTCGCCCTGGGCGATGTCCTCCATGGCTTTACCCATGACATTCAGCGGTTGCATCAGCACGCTGATCAGCATGCTCAGCAGCAGCATGATCAGCACCACTGCGATGATGGTGGCGACGATAGCCGAGGCGCGGAACTCGCTGAGCATCGAATAGGCTTTGGCTTGATCGATGGACAGGCCGACATGCCAGTTCACTGAAGGCAGGCCTTTGACCGGGGCGAAGGTGAGGATGCGAGTTTCGCCATTGAGCTCCGCTTCACTGAACTCACCGCTGATCCGTGGTGTGTTTTGTGGATAGACCTCGCTGAGGTTCTTCATCACCAGGGATTTGTCGGGGTGCACCAGGATCTTGCCATCAGCGCTGACCAGAAAGGCATAGCCCATGCCGGCAAAGTCCAGCGAGTTGATGATGTCGACCAGGGTGTTGAGGCTTAGGTCGCCACCCACCACCCCGGCTGCTTTGGCGGGCGTGGCGATGGTGATGATCAGTTCGCTGGTGGCAGCATCAACGTAGGGTTCGGTGAGAGTGCTACCGCCTGCGGCCATGGCGTCCTTGTACCAGGGGCGCTGGCGTGGGTCGTAACCATCGGGCATATCCTCGTCCGGGCGCATGGTGAAGCTGCCGTCGGCGCTGCCCAGGTAGGTAAAGGCGAAGGTGGAGGTCAGAACTTTCTGCTCCAGCAGCCCGGTCAGGCTATCGCCGGAAGAGTCGCGGGCAACCGATTGAGCAACGTTTTCCACCAGCAGGATGCGCCCTGACAGCCAGTTGGAAATATTGCTGGCGGTGACATTGCCCATTTCATGCAGATAGCTTTCCAGATCATCGCGGATAGCGTTGCGTTGCAGGTAGTCGTTGTACAAGGTGAACAGCGAGAATGCAGCGATAACCACCAGTGAGGCGGCGAGCAGAATTTTGTGGCTGAACTTCAGGTTGTTGGTCATGGCTTCTTGCGTCCGGTAAGTTCTGGCATCAGTCTTGGTCTGATGTAAAGCAATGGCACCACCGACAGTGCGGTGATGCTGACTATGTCGGCTTAGTTGCAGTAAAGCTTTAACCACGGAGATAACAAGATGGTGCAAACCGATCAGTTTGTTGTGGGGGCCGATCTTCAGGGGCTGCCGGTGGGACAGGCGTTGCGTCTGGCCAACCGGCATGGGCTGATTGCCGGCGCCACGGGCACTGGCAAAACGGTGACCCTGCAGCGCTTGATCGAAACCTTCAGCGATGCCGGCGTGGCGGTGTTTGCCGCAGATGTGAAGGGGGATCTGTGTGGTCTGGGGGCTGCTGGCGCGCCGCAAGGCAAAGTGGCCGAGCGCATCGCCAGCATGGCCTGGCTCAATCATCAGCCGATGGCCTACCCGGTAACCCTGTGGGATGTGCACGGCAAGAGCGGCCACCCACTGCGCACCACCCTGAGCGAGATGGGGCCCTTGCTGCTCGGCGCGCTGTTGGAGCTGACCGACAGCCAGCAGGCCGCACTCTATGCCGCATTCAAAGTGGCGGATCGCGAAGGCCTGCTGCTGCTCGATCTGAAAGATCTCAAGGCGCTGTTGGCGCACCTGAAAAGTCATCCTGACGTGCTGGGTGAAGACAGCGCGCTATTTACCTCTACGTCATCGCAAGCCCTCCTGCGCAAATTGGCGGGCCTGGAACAGCAGGGTGCTGATGCGCTGTTTGGCGAACCGGCGTTGCAGCTGGAAGACATTCTGCATCCGGACCGCGATGGACGCGGGCGTATTCACCTGCTCGACGCCACTCGTCTGGTGCACGAGGCGCCGAAGGTCTATGCGACCTTCCTGCTCTGGCTGCTGGCCGAGCTGTTCGAACAGCTGCCAGAGCGTGGTGATGCAGACAAACCTTTGCTGGCGCTGTTCTTCGACGAAGCGCACCTGTTGTTTGCCGATACCCCGAAGGCCCTGCAGGAACGCTTGGAGCAGGTGGTACGGTTGATCCGCTCGAAAGGCGTGGGGGTGTATTTCGTCACCCAGTCGCCAGGCGATCTGCCAGATGATGTGTTGGCGCAGCTTGGTTTGCGCATCCAGCACGGTCTGCGCGCCTTTACCGCTAAAGAGCAGAAATCACTGCGTGCGGTGGCTGATGGCTTCCGGCCGAATCCGGCCATCGACACGTTGACGGTACTCACCGAACTGGGTATCGGTGAGGCCCTGGTTGGTACGCTGGAAGCCAAAGGCACGCCGGCGATGGTCCAGCGGGTGGCGGTGGCTCCACCGCAATCGCGTATCGGGCCGCTGAGTGAAGCAGAGCGCGCAGCCTTGATTCAGCAGTCACCGTTACGTGGCCGCTACGACAAGCCAATCGATCGTGAGTCCGCTTACGAATTGCTGACCGCCCGCGCTGAGCAGGCTACGCAACAGGCAGAGCAAAGCAAACCGAGCGCTGCCGGCAAGCAGGCAGAGGCAGGCGGCGGTATTGGCAGCGCAGCGGGTGAGTTGCTTGGCGGTCTGGCCAGCCAGGTGATGAAAACGGCCATGCGCCAAGCCGCCAATCAGATCGGCCGGCAACTGGTGCGTGGTCTGCTGGGGTCGCTGATGGGGGGCAAGGGGCGTTGAGCCAGTGGCCATCCCGATCAGGGATGGCCAGGTTTCTGGCATCATGGCAGCGCGGCGTCAGCCAGACGCCTCGTCTGCTTTGGCTTGTAGCTCTTTTTCGATTTTTACCAGCTCTTTTTCAAACGCTTGGTCGAGAAGGTTAGCCTTCTTGCGCCACGGCTTGCGCTCGGGGTCCGGTTGAGCGGCGTAGGTAATCACTTCCCCGCCGTATACATCCTTGTAACGCTGCGCCTGGCGCTCGAGTTCGGCGCGCAGTTCGTCTTTCGTCACGTAGTTACCCATGGTCTTGAACAGAATATTGGCTGGATGCCAGGCATAGGGCCTGGGCACCTGAGACGGCCAAACAGTTTTAGCTCACGCATTTAGTAAGCATGGCGAATAGTTTCAATGACTATTGCCGCGCTTGTTTACCCTTTAATTGTGGATTATCTGAGCGAATTGTCAGATTTGTTAAAGGGCTAATTAGGTTGCGCTCGGCAATTATGGCGAAGCCAAGTTAAATGTCCAGCCTGCTTAGTTGGCAGGTTGTAGACCGTAACGTCGCACAATGGTTGCAAGCTGGCCGTTATTGCGCAGCGTCCTCAGTCCGCGATTGAATACCTGAAACTGCGCAGCCGTGACTTTCTTGCGGGAAAAACCAATGCCGTATGAAATTGACGTCAAATGTCCGGCGTTACGCAGCGCGTAGAGATATTCATGCTCAATCAAGTGACGTGCTACATCGCGATTAAGCACAACAACGCCTCGGTCACCAAAGCGCCCAGCATTGAGCATCAATAGCAGGCGATGGTTGTTGGTCACCAGTTTAACGTCGACATCCGGTGTGTTCTTCAGGCTTTCCTGCAATACGAATGAGGTGCCTGAGGGGCCGTACACGCCGACCTGACGGCCTTGCAAATCGTCTGGCTGGCTGTAGTGGAAGTTGCTTGAACGCAGGGTGTAGAAGTCGTAGCCGGAGGTCACCAGCATAGGGGTAATACGGAATGCCTGACGCCGTGCGGGAGATTGAATTACGGTGAAAATGCCATCCACTTCACCATCTTCGGCCTGCTGCAGCGCGCGGCGCCAAGGCAGTACTTCAATATGACATTGCCACTGCAAGGTGCGGCAGGTGGCTTCGACTATCTCCGGTAGTGCGCCGCTGGCAATTGCACCGCGCGAGTAACTGAAGGGTGGGAACTCCTCGGTTACAAAATGCAGGATATCGGCCGCCGAATTACGGGAGGCAAGCAAAACTATCATTGTGAGCAGGGCGTGGCGTAACAACACGACTTAATCCTTTAGTTGCGATGAACGCTTGCAGGCGCTGTATTACCTGGGTGCGACTAATTGCAAAGATTGGATTATTAGCCTTGTGTGAGTGTGTTTGCCTAGTGCCTGTTTGCGCTTGCTGGGGCGGGGCTGGTTTTATTCAGCGTATTTTCATTGCCAGTCCTCAGCCTGCTCGGTAATACCTTGCAAACTCTCAGCAATTGAGTAAACCCGCGTGCCTCCCTACATTTGCGCCCGCACTGGTAAGTCCCTTCGTGCAGTTGATTAGCTCGGTTGATCAATCACGGTGGTGGCTACTGGTTCGCGACCGCAAATCAGGCCGTTATTGGCTGCAATGGAGAACGTTATGCGTAAGTCGATGCAAATGGGTGGGTTGGGACTGTTGCTGATCGGCCTGGTTGGTTGCGAAGCGGCTGAGCAATCGGCGCAGAAACTCGCTGAAAAAGCCGAGCAGGCCGTTGTGGACGTTGCTCGCGAGGCGGTTGATGAAACCGTGAAAGAGCTCAACAAACAGGTGGACGAGGTGCAGCAGTCAACCAATGAGTGGCTGGGCAAGCCCGTTGAAGAGGCTGAGCCGCAACAACCCGAGCAACCGCAGGCTGAGCCGGATGATCAGGCGGCGACCAAGTCCATCGAGACCTGAGTCGAGGTTTCAGGGCATCTGCTGCAGTGCTGTGCAACTGGCACTGTAATTTTGCTGGCAGGCGCTGGTGAATAGTCGTCGGGCCTGGTTGGCGTCCAGCGGTACGCCTTGCTCGCCGCGTAGATAGAGGTTGCCCAGGATGTGCTGGGCCATCGGGTTGCCGCCAGCGGCGGATTGGTTGAGGTACTTGAGCATCTGTTGCGGGTTGTTGAAGTCTGGATTGTCGCGGCCGGTATACAGGTAGGCCAGGCTTACAGCGGCCATGGCGTGGCCTTTGTCGGCGGCCAACTTCCACCAGTACTCGGCTTGCTTGAGGTCCTTATTCGGCTTGCTGACGAAGTACAGGCTGCCGAGCTGGAACTGGCTGTCGAGGTCGCCGCGGTTGGCCTGGCTGCGCAGATTGGCCTCGGTGGTGCTGTTTTCGCGGGGTGTATCGGCTTGTTGGGTGGGCTGTTCGGTCTGGCTTTGTTCCGCTTGGTTGGCGCAGCCGCCCAGCAGCAGACCTGCGCAGAGCAGCAATAACAGTGGGCGATGGCGTAGTGGGGCAATGTTCATGCGCGTTTCTGCTCCCTTGAGTGGGCGTTGAGCGTTACGTCGAATCTGTAGCGAGTAAACACCAGACTGCAGCCTCGCATGCAAGTTGCGCGGAGTTCGAGTTGTAGGTGGCATTGATCGCCCCGTGCAGGTTGTAGAATCCATATCAGTTTGTCGCTTGCAGCGTTTCGCCCGTGCGCCAGAGCTGCGATTCTTGGTCATCTCCGCGTATCCATGCCTTCGAGGTATCCATGCAGATCAGCTCCAACTTCGACAGTGGCAATATCGAGGTCATCGACGCCAGCAACCCGCAGCAGGTTCTGCTGGCGATTCGTCCAGACCTCAACAGTGGGCATTTTCAGTGGTTCCATTTCAAGGTCGAGGGCTTGCAGCCTGGGCAGCGTTACGGGTTCAGCCTGGGCAATGCCGGGCAGTCGTCGTACAAGAATGCCTGGAGCGGTTACCACGCCATGGGCTCTTACGATCAGCGCGACTGGTTCCGTGTGCCCAGCCGTTTTGAAGAGGGGGCGCTGAAGTTCGATATCGAACCGCAACATGAACAGATCTGGTTCGCCTACTTCGAGCCCTACAGCCGCGAGCGTCATAGTCAGTTGATTGAGGATGCGCAGCGTTTGGCGGGCGCCGAGCTGTTTGCCACGGGCAAGAGCATCGAGGGCCGGCCGATCGAGTTGCTGCGCATCAGCCGCAACCCGCAGGCGCAGCGCAAGATCTGGCTGATCGCCCAACAGCATCCCGGCGAGCATATGGCCGAGTGGTTTATGCAGGGCCTACTTGAGCGTCTGCAGCGGCGCGATGATGCCGAGCTGAATACCCTGCTGGAGCAGGCCGATCTGTACCTGGTGCCGAACATGAATCCGGACGGCGCCTTCCGTGGTCATCTGCGTACCAACGTCGCCGGTCGCGACCTTAACCGCGCCTGGCAGTCAGCCAGTGAGGCGGATAGCCCGGAGGTTTATTTCGTCCAACAGCAGATGCGCGCGATGGGCGTCGATCTGTTTCTGGATATCCACGGCGATGAGGAAATTCCTTACGTGTTTACTGCTGGTTGCGAAGGTAATCCGGGCTACAGCCCGCGCCTTGAACGCTTGGAAAACCAGTTCCGCCAATTGCTGATCGAAAACGGCGCCGAGTTCCAGACCACCTTCGGCTACCCGCGCGACGAACCGGGTCAGGCCAATACCACCCTGGCCTGCAATGCGGTGGGTATGGAGTTTGATTGTTTGGCCTTCACCATCGAGATGCCATTCAAAGACCACGATGATCGGCCCAATCCGCTGACGGGTTGGAATGGCGAGCGGTCGATGCAGTTGGGCAAGGATGTGCTCAGCGTTGCAGCCGCCATGGTTGGGCAGCTGCGCGATTAACAGGACGCTGGCGGGCAGGGTTGTTTGTCCTGCCCGCCAAGGTTATCGCTAAGGTCGCTTTAGCCGCGGTAGTAGCGCTGCGGCACAAACGGGGTTTTGGCTACTTTCATCGCCACGCGCTTGCCGCGCACCACGGCCCATACTTCGGTATCCAGGGCGATATGGCTGTTTTGCAGATAACCCATGGCCACCGGCGCAGCCAGGGTTGGGCCGAAGCCGCCGCTGCACACGCTGCCGATCACATTGCCGTCGGCATCGACGATTTCCGCGCCTTCACGCACTGGCACACGTTCCTGCGGCAGCAGGCCGACGCGCTTGCTTGCTACACCTTCTTGCTGCTGGGCGAAGATGCGCTCGGCGCCGGGGAAGCCGCCCGCACGGGCGCCATCGGCGCGGCGTGGTTTGGACATGGCCCACAGCAGGCTGGCTTCGATTGGTGTGGTGCTGGTGCTCATGTCGTGGCCATACAGACACAGGCCTGCTTCCAGGCGCAGTGAGTCGCGCGCGCCAAGGCCGATAGCGGCTACTTCCGGTTCAGCCAGCAGGCTGCGCGCCAGGGTTTCACAGTGTTCGGCCGGCACCGAAATCTCGAAACCGTCTTCGCCGGTGTAGCCGGAGCGGCTGACGTAGCAATCGACGCCGAGCAGGCGCACCGCGGCGAATTGCATAAAGGTCATCTTCGCCACTTCTGGGGCCAGGCGCGCCAGCACGTCGACGGCTTTCGGGCCTTGCAGCGCCAACAGTGCGCGTGCTTCGAACAGGCTTTCGATCTCACACTGGCTGCCGATGTGCTTCTGAAGGTGGGCCAGGTCCTGCTCCTTGCAGGCGGCGTTGACCACCAGGAACAGCGTGTCATTACCCAGGTTGGCGACCATCAGGTCGTCGAGGATGCCGCCGTTATCATTGGTGAACATGGCGTAACGCTGCATGCCCACCGGCAGGTCGATGATGTCCACCGGTACCAGGGTTTCCAGGGCCTTGGCGGCATTCGCGCCGCGCAAGACGATCTGGCCCATGTGCGAGACATCGAACAGGCCGGCGGCGTCGCGGGTGTGCAGGTGTTCCTTCATCACGCCCAGCGGGTATTGCACTGGCATGTCGTAGCCGGCGAACGGCACCATGCGTGCACCCAGTTCAAGGTGCAGGGCGTGTAGTGGGGTTTTCGCCAGGGTTTCAGTGGTCATGCGGTTCTCCAGTAGGGTGCGCCATGCGCACCGTTGCAAGGGTTTGGTGCGCACGGCGCACCCTACAAATCAGCATTCGACAATATTGACGGCCAGGCCGCCGCGAGCGGTTTCCTTGTACTTGTTGTTCATATCGGCACCGGTCTGGCGCATGGTGCGGATGACTTTATCCAGCGAGACGAAGTGCTGACCGTCGCCGCGCAGGGCCATGCGCGCGGCGTTGATCGCCTTCACCGAGCCCATGGCGTTGCGTTCGATACAGGGCACCTGCACCAGCCCGCCGATGGGGTCGCAGGTCAGGCCAAGGTTGTGTTCCATGCCGATCTCGGCGGCGTTCTCCACCTGGTTGACGCTGCCGCCCAGCACCTCGCACAAGGCGCCGGCGGCCATCGAGCAGGCCACGCCGACCTCGCCCTGGCAGCCGACTTCGGCCCCGGAGATCGAGGCGTTCTCTTTATAGAGGATGCCGATGGCGGCAGCGGTGAGCAGAAAGCGCACCACGCCGTCGTCGTTGGAACCCGGGATAAATCGGCTGTAGTAATGCAGCACGGCGGGCACGATACCGGCCGCGCCATTGGTGGGCGCGGTGACCACGCGCCCGCCTGTGGCGTTTTCCTCGTTGACTGCGAGGGCGTAGAGGTTGACCCAATCGAGCACGCTCAGGGCGTCGCGCAGGCTGGCTTCTGGGTGTTTACACAGCTGGCGGTGCAGGTCGGCGGCGCGGCGTTTGACCTTGAGGCCGCCGGGCATGATGCCTTCATTGCGGCAGCCGGCTTCGACGCAATCCTGCATCACCTGCCAGATATGCAGCAGGCGCGCGCGGGTCTCGGCTTCCGGGCGCCAGGCGGCTTCGTTGGCCAGCATCACCTGGCTGATCGACAGCTTGTGTTCGGCGCAATGGGCCAGCAGCTGCTTGCCGGTGGTAAAGGGGTATTGCAGCACGGTGCTGTCTTCAACGATGCGGTCAGCGCCGGCGGCTTGTTCATCGACCACAAAACCGCCACCCACCGAGTAGTACTCGCGGGAGCGGATCTGCAAGCCGGCGGCGTCGAAGGCGCGGAAGATCATGCCGTTGGGGTGAAAAGGCAGCGGCTTGCGGATCATCGCCAGGTGCTGTTTTTCGACAAAACGGATGGGCTTTTCGCCGAGCAACTTGAGCTCGCCGCTGCTGCGAATCGCTGCCAGGCGTGCGTCGACGTTACTGGTGTCGACGCTGTCTGGCTGTTCGCCTTCCAGGCCGAGCAGCACGGCTTTGTCGCTGCCATGGCCTTTGCCGGTGGCGCCGAGTGAGCCGTACAGCTCGACCTTGAGGCTGTCGGTACTGGCCAATAGATCATCGCGGCGCAAGCCTTCGGCAAAGCGCACGGCGGCCAGCATCGGACCGACGGTGTGCGAGCTGGACGGGCCGATGCCGATCTTGAAGAGGTCAAAAACGCTAAGTGACATGCTTGCTCCGACTGCGTGTTTTGCTGCCGCCCTTGTGGGGCGGCGTTGATGCGGCGCGCTGGATAACCGCGCCGCGAGTGGCAAAAATTGCGTGCTGTCTTAGTTAGCGTAGACCGGGAAGCTGGCACATAAGTCCGCAACCTGACCACGAACGCGTTCGATCACGGACGGGTTTTCCAGGTCGTCGAGGATGTCGCAGATCCAGCCGGACAGTGTGCGGCACTCGCCCTGCTTGAAACCTCGGGTGGTGACGGCCGGGGTGCCGATGCGGATGCCGGAGGTGACAAACGGCGACTGCGGGTCGTTCGGCACGGCGTTCTTGTTCACCGTGATATGCGCTGCGCCCAGGGCTGCGTCGGCCGCCTTACCGGTCAGGCCCTGCTTGATCAGACTGACCAGCATCAGGTGGTTGTCGGTGCCGCCGGAGACCACGTCATAGCCGCGTGCAACAAACACTTCGGCCATGGCCTGGGCGTTGTTGATCACCTGCTGCTGGTAGGTCTTGAAACCTGGCTCCAGTGCTTCCTTAAAACACACGGCCTTGCCCGCGATCACATGCATCAGCGGCCCGCCCTGGCTACCAGGGAACACAGCGGAGTTGAGTTTCTTCTCGATCTCTTCATTGGCCTTGGCCAGGATCAGGCCGCCGCGCGGGCCGCGCAGGGTCTTGTGTGTGGTGGTGGTGACCACATCGGCAAACGGAATCGGGTTGGGATACAGACCGGCCGCGACCAGGCCGGCGACGTGGGCCATATCGACAAACAGCAGCGCGCCGACTTGGTCGGCGATGGCGCGGAAACGGGCGAAGTCCAGGGTGCGCGAATAGGCGCTGAAACCGGCAACGATCATCTTCGGCTTATGTTCGACGGCCAGGCGCTCGACCTCGGCGTAATCGATCAGACCCTGCTCGTCGATGCCGTACTGCACCGCGTTGTACAGCTTGCCGGAGGACGACACCTTTGCCCCGTGGGTCAGGTGGCCGCCGTGGGCCAGGCTCATGCCCAGGATGGTATCGCCGGCATTGAGCAAGGCCAGGTACACCGCGCTGTTGGCGGAGGAACCAGAGTGCGGCTGCACGTTGGCATAGTCAGCGCCGAACAACTGCTTGGCGCGTTCGATGGCCAGCGCCTCGACCTTGTCGACATGCTCGCAACCGCCGTAGTAACGCTTGCCTGGATAGCCTTCGGCGTACTTGTTGGTCAGCCCGCTGCCCTGGGCCTGCATCACGCGCTGGCTGCAATAGTTTTCCGAGGCGATTAGCTCGATATGGTCTTCCTGGCGCTGCTCTTCGGCGCTGATCGCGGCGAGCAGGGCGTCGTCATAACCTTGAAGTTGGTCGTGCTTGCTGAACATGGTGAGGCCCTCTGGTTTTTATATGAGGTGCAGCTAACCCGCCTCGGGTAGAGGTGAGTCGAAAATTGGGGAGAAAGCAGTCCTGCGGCCCGGAGGTGTCCGGGCCGCAGGCTGTTATCACGCGTCCTGGTACGCCTCGATGGACGGGCAGGCGCAGATCAGGTTGCGGTCGCCGAACACGTTGTCCACGCGGCCAACCGGCGGCCAGTATTTGCCGTCGATCAGCGAAGCAACCGGGTACACGGCCTGCTCGCGGCTGTAGCCGTGAGTCCACTCGCCGGTCAGTTCCAGGGCGGTGTGTGGGGCGTTTTTCAGCGGGTTGTCGTTGGCATCCAGCTGACCGGCTTCCACCGCACGAATCTCGTTGCGGATGGCGATCATGGCGTCGCAGAAACGGTCCAGCTCTTCCTTGGATTCGCTTTCGGTCGGCTCGATCATCAGGGTGCCGGCGACCGGGAAGGACATGGTCGGGGCGTGGAAGCCGAAGTCGATCAGGCGCTTGGCTACATCGTCAACGCTGATGCCGCTGCTGTCCTTGATCGGGCGGATGTCGAGGATGCACTCGTGCGCCACCAGGCCGTTGCTGCCCGAATACAGCACGGGGTAGTGCTCTTCCAGGCGGCGGGCGATGTAGTTAGCGTTGAGAATCGCCATCTGCGAAGCGCGTTTGAGGCCTTCGCCGCCCATCATGCTGATATACATCCAGGTGATCGGCAGGATGCTGGCGCTGCCGAATGGCGCGGCGCTGACCGCACCCTCCTTACGCGCCATATGGCCGTGACCGGGCAGGAACGGAATCAGGTGTTCTTTCACGCCAATCGGGCCAACACCTGGGCCGCCACCGCCGTGCGGGATGCAGAAGGTCTTGTGCAGGTTCAGGTGGGAGACGTCGCCGCCGAACTTGCCCGGCGCGCACAGGCCAACCATGGCGTTCATGTTGGCGCCGTCGATATACACCTGGCCGCCGTTGTCGTGGACGATCTGGGCGATCTCGCGGATGCCTTCCTCGAACACGCCGTGGGTCGACGGGTAGGTGATCATGATCGCGGCCAGACGCTCTTTATGCTCTTCGGCCTTGGCCTTGAGGTCGGCGATGTCGACGTTGCCGCTGCTGTCGCAGGCGGTCACCACCACACGCATACCAGCCATGCTGGCGGTCGCCGGGTTGGTGCCGTGGGCCGATTGCGGGATCAGGCAGATGTCGCGCTGATCATCGCCACGGCTCAGGTGGTAAGCACGAATCGCCAGCAGGCCGGCGTACTCGCCTTGGGAGCCGGCGTTCGGCTGCAGGGAGATGCCGTCGTAACCGGTGGCCGCGCAGAGCATGGCTTCCAGTTCAGTGGTCAGCTGGCTGTAACCCTGGCTCTGTTCGGCCGGGGCGAAAGGGTGCAGGTTGCCGAACTCGGCCCAGGTCACCGGGATCATTTCGCTGGCGGCGTTGAGCTTCATGGTGCAGGAGCCCAGCGGGATCATGCTGCGGTCCAGCGCCAGGTCCTTGTCGGCCAGCTTGCGCAGGTAGCGCATCAGCTCGGTTTCGCTGTGGTAGCGATTGAATACCGGGTGGCTGAGGATTTCGCTTTCGCGCAGCAGGCCTTTTGGCAGCTGGGCAATCACGCCGGCAGCCAGTTCAGCGAAGGCTGGAACAGCTTTGCCTTCGGCGAAGACCGCCAGCAGGGCTTCAACGGCGACTTGATCGGTGGTCTCGTCCAGGGACAGGCCCAGGCGCTCGCCATCGATTTCACGCAGGTTGATCCCGGCCTTGCGCGCAGCAGCGTGCAGGGCAGCGGTTTTGCCGGCGGTGGCCAGGGTCAGGGTGTCGAAGAAGAATTCCTGTTCAACGCTGTAACCCAGGGCGCGCAGGCCTTTGGCCAGGATCGCGGTGAACTGGTGTACGCGCTGGGCGATCTGCGTCAGGCCTTTCGGGCCGTGGTACACGGCGTACATGCTGGCGATGTTGGCCAGCAGCACCTGGGCGGTACAGATGTTACTGGTGGCCTTCTCGCGGCGGATATGTTGCTCGCGGGTCTGCATGGCCAGGCGCAGGGCTGGCTTGCCGAAACGGTCGATGGACATGCCGACCAGGCGGCCCGGCATGTCGCGCTTGAATGCGTCGCGGGTGGCGAAGTAGGCGGCGTGTGGGCCACCGAAGCCTAGCGGCACACCGAAACGCTGTGCGCTGCCCAGGGCCACGTCGGCACCGAATTCGCCCGGCGGGGTGAGCAGGGTCAGGGCCAGCAGATCGGCAGCGACGGCTACCAGGGCGTTGGCGGCGTGGAAACGCTCAACCAGCTCGCGGTAGTCGAAGATATCGCCATTGCTCGCCGGGTATTGCAGCAGCGCGCCGAAGTAGGCGCTGGCGTCAGTGATGGCGGCTTCGTCACCAATCACTACTTCAATGCCCAGCGGCTCGGCACGGGTGCGCAGCACGTCGAGGGTCTGCGGGTGGCAATGCTGGGAGGCGAAGAAGGCGTTGCTGGCCTTGTTCTTCGACAGACGCTTGCAGAAGGTCATGGCCTCGGCAGCGGCGGTGGCTTCGTCCAGCAGCGAGGCGTTGGCGATCTGCATACCAGTAAGGTCGCTGATCAGGGTCTGGAAGTTCAGTAGCGACTCCAGGCGGCCCTGGGAAATCTCTGGCTGGTACGGGGTGTAAGCGGTGTACCAGGCTGGGTTTTCCAGCAGGTTGCGCAGAATCGGGCTCGGCGTCAGGGTGCCGTAGTAGCCCTGACCGATATAGGTCTTGAGCTGCTGATTCTTGCCGGCGATGGTCTTGATCTTGGCCAGGGCGTCGGCTTCCGACAGGCCCGGCTGGGCGCCCAGCACGCTGGTGCCCTTGATGCTCTCGGGGATGACGTTATCGGTCAGCGCGTCGATGCTGGCGTAGCCGAGCAGTTCGAGCATGGCCGAGGTATCGGCATCACGTGGGCCGATGTGGCGGGCGACAAATTCGTTCTGGGTGGTCAGCTTGGTCATCACAATCTCTCAGGCGTCAGCATTGGCGTTGAGCAGGCGCTCGTAGGCGGCCTGGTCGAGCAGGTCGGCTACCGCGCTGGCATTGGCCGGACGGAAACGGAAGAACCAACCCTTGCCCAGGGGATCTTCGTTGACCAGCTCAGGGCTGGATTCTAGCTCGCCATTGACCTCAACCACCTCACCGTCCAGCGGCATGGCGATATTGCTTGCGGCTTTTACCGATTCCAGCACCGCCACTTCGTCACCCTCGGCGTAGCTCTGGGCTTCCGGCAGCTGAACGAATACCACGTCACCCAGGGCTTCCTGGGCATAGGCGGTGATGCCCACGGTGACCAGACCATCGGCATCCTGACGCAGCCATTCGTGCTCGACGGTAAAACGCAATTCGCTCATGTGTACTCCTCAAGGGTGGTGACTCGCCCTTTCTGCTGGGGGCGATGTGCTGAACGCGCGTACTGGGCACGCGCTGAAGATGGAAAGACCATAGCAAGGGTGGTGCCATTGTTATTTTTTACAATAAAAACAATGACTTAATATTTTTTAAGGTGTTGGGTTTTATATCTTTTGTAGCGATTTCGATACGCGCATGATCGATTCATCCATAGGGCACAGCGCAAAGGCTCTGGCGTCGCGGGCTGAATGCTTTGTGTCGCTTTCATTACGGTGTATTGAAATAAATACACATGCTCGCGGAGTCCGCAATCAGCTCCGACGCTAATGCAGTAAGGCGCCAGGACTGCTCTGCCAGTAGCGATCAATCCCTCTGTTGAGCCGCCAGGGCCATTCACCTGCCCTATAAAGCGCCATTGAACGGGTCGATGGGCTGGCTGCAGAGCGGCTTTCCAGAGGCGTATTCACTCTTTCGGCTGACAGGGCAAATACCTCTTTCGGGCGCTTATCCCGCTCAAGGCGGCTGAGTAGCGTGGAGCCTCAACACGAAACCCGCTTTCCAGGAGAGCCGCATGAGAACAAGAACAAGACATGCCATCTTCCAGCCCAGCGTTTTGGCGATTGCCATTGCTGTTGGCTGTGTCGCGCCTGTCCAGGCTATTACATTCAACATCGGTGAGGTCGAAGCGCAGTTCGACTCATCGCTTTCTGTGGGAGCCAGCTGGAGCGTGCGCGGTGCTGATCCCGACTTCATCGGCACGCGCAACGGCGGCAAGGCGTCTTCTCAGACCAACGATGACGGGCGTTTGAACTTCAAGAAAGGTGAGACCTTTTCGAAGATCTTCAAAGGTATCCACGACCTTGAATTGAAGTACGGCGATACCGGCGTGTTTATTCGCGGCAAGTATTGGTACGACTTCGAGACCAAGGACGAAAGCCGTCTGCTGTATGACATCGATGACCACAATCGCAAGACTGCGGCACAAGCCGCCGGTGCGGAAATTCTCGATGCCTTCATCTATCACAACTACAACCTGGGCAGCATGCCGGGCAGTGTGCGGGTCGGTAAGCAAGTGGTCAGCTGGGGTGAAAGTACCTTTATCGGTAACTCGATCAACTCGATCAACCCTGTGGATGCGGCAGCGTTCCGCCGCCCAGGTGCGGAGATCAAGGAGGGGCTGATTCCGGTCAACATGCTCTATGTCTCGCAGAGCTTGACCGACACCGTCAGCATGGAAGCGTTCTACCAGCTGGAGTGGGACCAGACCGTTATCGATAACTGCGGGACGTTCTTCGCGCCCAGCGACACAGCCGCCGATGGCTGTAACGACCGCCTGGTTGTCGCGGGGGCTGATGTCGCGCCAGACACGTCAAACAACACTGGTGCGCCGGGGAACCCCGTGTTCATCCCACGCGGTGGGGATCGTGATGCGCGTGACAGTGGGCAGTTCGGCGTTGCCTTGCGCTGGTTTGCCGAGTCGTTGAATGACACCGAGTTCGGCCTGTACGCGATGAATTACCACAGCCGTACCCCGAGCGGCAGCATCATTGTCGGCACCGGGGCGCCACAGGCTGCCCGCTACTTTCTGGAGTACCCGGAAGATATTCGCCTGTATGGCGTCAGTTTCCAGACCAACGTCGAAGGCACCGCGTTGTCGGGTGAACTCAGTTACCGGCCCAACATGCCAATTGGCATCAACTCCACAGACATGACTTTTGCATCCCTGCGCCAAGGGTTTTCACCGGTATTTACCAGCGGTCATGGGCGCAATGCCGTGGGTGAGGAAGTGGCCGGCTACGTGCGCAAGCCCGTGACCCAGGCGCAAGTTTCGGCGGTGCAGTTTTTCGACCGAGTGCTCGGCGCCAGTCGCCTGACCCTGGTGGGCGAGGTGGGTTACAACCATGTCAGTGGCATCAGTGATGATGTCGGTGAGCTGCGCTTCGGCCGCGATCCGGTCTATGGCATTGGTCAGCTCAACCCCAACACCACCTGTACTGTAGGGGTGAATGCCGCCAACCCTGATCAGTGTAATGACGATGGCTTCTTCACCAGCAGCTCCTGGGGCTATCGCGTGCGCGCCAGTCTCGACTACAGCAACGTGTTTGCCGGGGTCAATCTCTCGCCAAGCATTGCCTGGTCGCATGACGTCGATGGTTATGGCCCCAACTTCAGCGAGGGCAGTAAGGCGGTAAGCCTGGGCCTGAACGCTGACTACCAGAACACCTATAACGCCAGCCTCAGTTACACCGACTTCTTTGGTGGTGATTACAACACCAACGTCGACCGTGACTTTGTTGCCCTGAGCTTCGGTGTGAACTTCTGATCAACGCAGTGCAAAAGGATCCGTACACCATGAAAAATACAAGAATCCTGCAAGCTGGTGCGCTGCTGCTGACGTTGTTAGCCAGCAGCGTGATGGCCGCAGTCTCTGAACAAGAAGCGGCTCAGTTGGGTGCCAGTTTGACGCCGCTGGGCGGGGAAATGGCCGGCAATGCCGATGGCAGTATCCCCGCCTGGGATGGCGGTCTGTCCACCAGCGCGGCGGCTGTCGATGGCAAGGGGTTTCTCGCTGACCCCTATGCCGGTGAGCAACCTCTTTTTACGATTACCGCAGCCAATGCCGAGCAGTACAAAGACAAACTGTCAGCCGGTCAGATGGCCATGCTCAAGCGCTACTCGGATAGCTACAAGATCCCGGTTTACCCTTCGCATCGAACCACCTCCGTGCCTGCAGCGATTGCCGATGCCGCCAAGCTCAGTGCAATCAATACCACGCCCGTAGACGGTGGTAATGGCTTGCAGAACTTCAACGCCAGCCGTTACTACGCCTTTCCCATTCCCAAGACAGGCGTTGAGGTGATCTGGAACCACATCACCCGTTACCGGGGAGGGAACACCCGGCGCGTGGTGACTCAGGCGACGCCGCAGACCAATGGTTCCTACAGCCTGGTCAAGTTCGAAGATGAAGTGGCCTTCCCTTCGGATATGCCCGACCTTGATCCGGCCAAGGGCAGCAATGTCTTGCTGTATTTCAAGCAGAGAGTGACTGCACCGTCACGCTTGGCCGGTAACGTGTTGCTGGTTCACGAGACCATCGACCAGGTCAAGGAGCCGCGCCTGGCGTGGATCTACAACGCGGGTCAACGCCGCGTGCGTCGTGCTCCGCAGGTGGCCTACGATGGGCCGGGGACTGCCGCTGACGGCATGCGTACGGCCGATAACTTCGATATGTTCTCCGGGGCGCCTGATCGCTACGACTGGCAACTGGTCGGCAAGAAGGAAATGTACATCCCCTATAACAGCTACAAGCTTGATTCGCCGTCACTGAAGTACGACGACGTGCTTAAAGCCGGGCACATCAATCAGGACCTGACACGTTACGAGCTGCACCGGGTTTGGGAAGTGGTGGCCACGCTGAAGAGCGGTGAGCGGCATATCTATGCCAAGCGCCATATGTATGTCGACGAGGACAGCTGGCAGATAGCGCTGGTTGATCATTACGACGGCCGTGGTCAACTCTGGCGTGTTGCCGAAGGTCATGCGCAGCACTACTACAACCATCAAGTGCCGGGCTACACCCTTGAAGCGCTGTATGACCTGGTGGCGGGTCGTTACCTGGCTCTGGGTATGAAGAACGAAGAAAAATCGGCTTATAACTTCGGCTTCAAGGCGACGGCTGCAGACTACACGCCAGCCGCACTGCGTAGCTCCGGCGTTCGCTAGGTCAATAACCTGCACGCGTTACTCCGTAATTGGGCGGCCTGCGGGCCGCTTTTTTTATCGCCCGCCATCACGTGTCGTGATAGAGCTGTGAGCGATTAGGCATTGAGGGTTAGCCTGCAATGATCCGGTTCCTGCAAGAACAATAAATCGAGCCGTCATGAACGCATTAGCGCCTTTCCCGCAAAGCGCCGCAGCGTCGTCCTGTGGCAGCGTACAGCGTCCACCACCTGGACATATCTTCCGGCTATCTGTGCAACAGCGGCTGCTGGCACACGACTGTCGCCTGCGTTTGCTGGTTGGCCCGGCCGGCTTTGGTAAAACCGTCCTGTTGGCCGACTGCGCCCGCGAGTGCCCGGCCGATTACCGTCTGCTCTGGCTGACCTGCGCTGGTGAGGAACTGTGCGCCGAGCAACTGGCTCAGCAGCTCAGCAAGCTGCTTGACTACCCCGCAGACCTCAGCAGTGGCGAGCTGCTGGCCACTCTGGCGCAGGAGTCGCGGCAGCTGTGGATCATGCTCAATGATTACCCGGCGCAGCCGAATCACGCCCTCGATGGTTTTCTCAATCAGCTGCTGATGATCACCCCACCTGGCATCTGCTGGTGGCTGGGTAGTCGCCGGCGGCCGGCGTGCAACCTCTCGCGTCTGTTGTTGGAAGGCGAACTGCTCGAACTGGGCGCCAGCGAACTGGCCTTCAGCGCAGCGGAAGTGCTGGCCTGGCTGCAGCAGCTGGACTCAACCCGCAGTGCCTGGGCGTACGATCTGCATGAGCTGACCCAAGGCTGGCCGGCGGCCTTGCGCCTGCACCTGTTGGCGGCGCAGGCCGAGCCGACTGCGCTGAGCGCGCTGCAGGCGGGGGAGCATGATCAGTTGCTCGCCGAATATGTTGAGCGCGAAGTGTTGCAAGGATTGCCGGATGAGCTGTTGCAGATGCTCCAGCAACTGGCGCAATTGCCGCGCTTTAATCCAGCGCTGTGTGATCACCTGTTTGGTGTGGGCGAGGGCGCGCAGTGGTTACGCGCGCTGATCGAGCGCGGTGTGTTTATTCAGGAACTGGACGCGGCCAAGGGCTGGTATGTGCTGTTTCCGCCGCTGGCCCGGTTGCTGCAGCGACAGGCGCAACACTTGCCGTGCAGCGCCCTGCATGTGCATGCCAGTCAATGGTTCGCCGGCCATGGTGATATTCGCGCGGCGGTGGAGCACGCCTTGCTGGCCGGACAACCGGAAGTGGCAGGCAGTTTTCTTGAGCGTTTTACCGAGGAGCAGGTGCTGCAAGGCCAGGACCTGGCGCTGATCCTGCGTTGGCGCAGTGAGCTGCCGGAGAGCCTTTTGTGCAGCACCCCCCGGCTGATTCTGCTGAATGCCTGGGTGTTGCTGCTGGTTGGGCGTCTGGATGAGGCGCAGGTTTGTATCAATCAACTGGCACGTTTTCAGCCGCGCAGCGATGGCGCGCGAACCCGTGAGCTGTTCGCTCACTGGCAAGCCATCCAGGGCATCATCGCCTATGGGCGAGTCTGTGCCGTGGATGCTCGTGCCCATCTGCATGATGCCCTGCAGGGGCTGCCGCAGAGTGCCTGGGCGCAGTCGTTGCTGTGCCGTTCGGCATTGACCCTGGTGGCCATTGGTGAAGGTCAGCTGGAGGTGGCACAGAAACTCAGTTTTGAAGCCTTGAAGCAGGCACGCCTGCATGGCAACCCAGTGTTTGAAGCCCTGCTGGAGCTGGACCACGCCCTGTTGCTGGAGACGCGCGGTGAATTTGCCCGTGCCGAAGCGCTGCTGCAGCGGGTGCTGACGGCAACTGCGCCGACCGCCTTGCGCAACACGCCGGTGCTGGCGCGGCTTGAACTGCGCCTGGGGCGTCTGCAACTGCGCCAGGGGCGTGCGGACGAAGCGGAGGGGGCACTACAGCGTGGGCTTGAGCATGCCCTCGCCTGTGGCGATCCAGGGGCGTTTCATGGCTACCTCGGCCTGGCTGAGTTGGCGATGGGACAGGGCGATATGGCCGCCGCCTTTGCGCAGCTCGGGCAGGCCGAGCGGCAGATGCAGCGTCAGCGCGTCAATGAAACCCTCTATCGCGGCACCTTGTTGTTGGCCAGCAGCCATCTGTGGATTGCCCAGGGCCACTATGCGCGGGCGCGTATCGCAGCGACGCGGGTATTGGGTTATGAGCAGCGGGTTAAAGCCGTGCTGCCGACGCCAAATTTCCCCGAGTTGATCCCACGGTTCAGGGCGCTCCTGCTGCAACTGGATCGTTTGCAGGGCGAAGATGTGCGCGAGCCTCTGCGGCATTTGCTGGAGCAGGTGGCAGGCCAGGGTAGGCAAGCGTTGGTCGGCGACTTGTGGCTGAGCTATGCCGAAGCCTGCGCCGCTTGTGACGATAAGGTGGGTGCCGAACAGGCTCGACAAACCGGCCAGGCGCTGCAGCGGCGCCTGGGTTATCTGCGCCCGTGGTTTCGCGTCACCAGCCAGGTTGATGGCGCGCCGAATGCTGCGCCTGCCGCCAGCGCCAATGCGCTGAGCAGTCGCGAACTGGCGGTACTTGGCTTGATCGCCCAGGGGCTTTCCAATCAGGAAGTGGCCGAACAGTTGTTTATTTCCCTGCATACGGTCAAGACCCACGCCCGGCGGATCAACGGCAAACTGGGGGTGGCGCGGCGTACTCAGGCGGTGGCCAAGGCCAAGGCGTTGGGCTTTTTTTAATGCAGCGCCGGGCTGGCGCTGAGCTGGCGTAGGCGTTGGCTGAGTTGCAGGTGCTGTGCCGGGTCATCGCTGAGCAGCAGGGCGCACTGCAGGTCGAAGCGCTCGCCTTGCGGGCAATCGAGTAATTGGTAAATCTCCGCGCGGGCCAGGTGGTCATGCAGGGTCGGCGTGCCGAGCAGCAGCACGCGCTCGGCATCGCGCAGCGCGGCCAGCGGGTCATCATCGAGTTGATGCAGTTGCCGCAGGTTGCGCGACAGGCGCTGCAACATGCTGTGCGCGTCGCAAGGCTGCAGCTGACTGGCGTTTAATTCGGCAGTCGGCCCCAGATGGCGTTGCAACAGCTCGCGGCACTCGCGGGTATACAGCCGTCGGCCGCTGCACGGGTCGAGCAGATGATCGGCGCCCGGTACGCGCAGCAGAAAGTGCCCGGGAAAATTTACCCCCTGCAGCGGAATCGCCAAGCGCTTGGCCAGTTCCAGGGCGAGCAGGGCCAGGGAAAGAGGCTGGCCGCGACGGCGCAACAACAGCTGATCCAGCAGCGCTGCCCTTGGCCGCAGTGGGCGTTCGTCGTCTTCATGAAAATCCAGCTCGCTCAAGCGGCGCAACAGCGGTTGCGCCAACTCTTGCTGTGGCAGATTGGGCAGGCCCTGACTGACCTGCTGCTGCAGGCTGTTGAGCCGTTGCAGCGCGTCGGCCGGTTGCAGCGTGGGCTGGTGTTCTGCGGCAATCCATAGCGCCGCCTCGAACAGTGCAGGCGGGTTTTGCTCCAGGCAGGCAAGGCAGGCGGCGCGTGGGGTCATAACAATCTCCCGATGTCTCTGGCTTTGTAGTCAAGCGCCGTGGCTTCGTCCAGTGGATTGTTATGCGGGCGCCGGGCCGCAACTGACCACTGGGCGGGTGTCGGCAGCGCCACTGCCTATACTGATCTGCAAATCAGTACGGGAGCCACAGCATGTTCGCCATGATGGAAACCGCCCGGCTGGAGTCGCTGCACTTCGCCGTGGACCCGCTGACCGGTCTGCAGGCCATGATCGCCATTCACAACAGTCGTCTGGGCCCGGCGCTGGGCGGCTGCCGTTATCTACCTTATGCCGACACGCAAAGCGCGATTGAAGATGTACTGCGCCTAGCCAAAGGTATGAGCTACAAGGCGGCGTTGGCCGGCCTGCAACAGGGCGGCGGCAAGGCGGTGATTATCCGTCCCGCGCATGTCGACAATCGTGGCGCGTTGTTTGAAGCCTTCGGGCGCTTTATCGAAACCCTCAACGGCCGTTACATCACCGCCATGGACAGCGGCACCTCCAGCGTCGATATGGACTGCATCGCCCAGCACACGCAGCATGTCACCAGCACCACGGCCGAAGGAGACCCTTCACCGCACACGGCGCTGGGCGTGTTTGCCGGTATCCGCGCCACCGCTCTGGCGCGCCTTGGCAGTGACAATCTGGAAGGCTTGCGGGTGGCGATTCAAGGGCTGGGTAATGTCGGTTATGCGTTGGCCGAGCAACTGCATGCTGCGGGTGCCGAGCTGCTGGTCAGCGATCTGGATCAGGGGCGCGTACAACTGGCGGCGGAGCAGCTGGGCGCGCGGCCTGTGGCCAGCGAGGCCTTGCTCGCCACACCGTGTGACATCCTGGCGCCGTGCGGGTTGGGCGGTGTGCTAAACAGCGCAAGCGTCGGGCAGCTGCGTTGCTCGGCAGTGGCGGGGGCGGCGAACAACCAATTGGCCAGTGCCGATATTTCCGACAGTTTGCAGGCGCGGGGGATTCTTTATGCGCCGGATTACGTGATCAATGCGGGCGGCCTGATCTACGTGGCGCTGAAGCATCAGGGCGAGCCCCTGCCGGCAATCACCGCACACCTGACGCAGATCAGCCGGCGGCTGACCGAGATATTCGGCCATGCCCAGGCCGATAAGCGCTCACCGGCAAGGGTCGCCGATGCGATTGCCGAGCGCTTGTTATATGGCTGAGTATGGCGCGGATAAAAGCGCAAAACCCCAGTCACGGACTGGGGTTTTGTTGACTGCCGCCGGCGTTACTCGGCAGCCGGTTCGCTCAGTTCACTCAAGGCATCAGGCTGGTTCTTGAACGCCTTGGCGAAGATGTCGCGGTTCTTCGCCATATAAATCCCCAGCTCTTCACCCTGGGTCTCATTCAACGATGGCACAGCTTTCTGCAGCACCTCGGTGAGCAGCTCGGCCAGTTCGAGCATTTTGTCATGACGGTCGGCTTCGGCTTTATCCATGAACAAACGCTCCAAATCCCGGCTGCTGCGGTACACCACTTCGACGGCCATTCATCACCTCTACGCCTTCACGCTGATAGGTTGCAGTTAACTGTTTATCTGTACAGTGTTTGCGAGCATAAAGAACTCGCCGGCATTTGGCCAGCAGCAATTGCCATGCCGGCTAACACCATAGTCGATTCTGTGCGCCACAGCCGCTCAGCGGTCGCTGCGCAGCGGGCCGAACTCGGCGGGTACCCAGGCGTAGCCTGCACCTTCTTTACGCACATGGCCCAGCCCCGGAAAGGGCATGTGTGCGCCAGCGACCCAGAGTTTGTCGCGGCTGGCGTCGGCGAATATCTGCTGGCGCGTAGCCTTGGCCTGGGTGCTGTCGATGTCGAACTCGATCACCACTTCCGGCTTGGCGAACTGCACCGCGTGGCTGTGCACAATATCGCCCCAGACCAGCAGGCTCTGCTTCTGTGAGGTGAACAGGTAGGAGCTATGACCGGGGGTGTGGCCGTTGCTCGGCACCAGGCTGACGCCCGGGATCAGTGCGCTGTCCGGGGCATACAGCTTGAGACGCTGCTGAGCGTCGTAGGGTGCCACGGACTGCTTGGCCATCTGGAACATGCCGCGCATGGGTTCCGGGGCCTTGGCGGCAGCCTCGTCGCTAAGCCAGAAATCCGCTTCGGCCTGGGGCACATAGACGCTGGCATTCGGGTAGGCGGCCTGGCCGTCGCTGTTCAGCAGGCCGCAGGCATGGTCGGGGTGCAGGTGGGTGAGCAGCACAGTATCTACCTGCTCCAGGCTATAACCGGAGGCTTGCAGATTGCTCTGCACGACGCCTAGGGTCGGTCCGAAGCACTGCGCCGCCCCCGTGTCGACCAGCACCAGGTGGCTGCCGGTGTTGATCAGGTAGGCATTCACGGCGGTTTGCACGCCCTTGCTGGACTCGACGAACATGCGCGCCAGCAGGCTCTGGATATCCTCGGCACTGGCGCCGGTGAGGATCTTGCTGTCGAGGTCGACATAGCCGTCGTACAGCGCCGTCACTTCGAAATCGCCCAAGGTCATGCGGTAGAAACCGGCGACCTGATTCTGCTGCTTGGCCACCGGCGCTGCACTGGCACTCAGGGGCAGGGCGCCGCCCAGGATCAGGGTCTGGGCTGCAAGCAGTGCGCTAAACAGACGGATTCGGGTGAGTGAGCTTGGCATGCTGATGTCCTCGTGTGGTTAGAAACCTATACGTAACTTATACGGTTATGCGAAATACTTGTACGTTGACGGCAAAAACTGTTGCTGACCGCAGTGGCCAACTCTAGTATTCGGCACGCCATCGGCTCTCTGTGAGGTGCACCATGTTGCTGTCTGCAGGTCGAGTCGAGCGCAAGCTGCTGGCTTTGCTGGCCATTGCCTATCTCAGTCTATTCGTCATTGTCGGTGCCATTTGGGGTAGCCGTGCCTACCTGCTCGACGGACAGCGTGTCGAGGTGCTGCATACCTCGCTTTACCAGATCAGTGAAACCTTGTCCTTGCTCAAGGATGCCGAAACTGGGCAGCGCGGTTTTCTGCTGACCGGTGAGGATTCATTTTTACAACCCTATAACGTGGCGGTGCAGCACTTGCACACCCAGTTTCAGGCGTTGCGCGCGATACCGTTGATGGCGATGTATGCCGAAGACATAGCGCGTATAGAGCAGCTCGCCGAGTTAAAAATGACCGAGCTAAGGGAAACCATCGCACTGAGTCGCCTGGCTGGCCATGAGGCTGCCCGCCAACGGGTAATGGACAATCAGGGCCGGCGCTATATGGATGAACTGCGCCAGCGGATTCGCAGTCTGGAAGACAGCGTCACTGATGAACTCGAAGCGCTGCATGCAGGTACCGATTTTCGCTCGCAAGTTGCCATCTGGGGCGGCAGTGCGTTGGCGTTGCTGATGCTTGGGCTGCTCGGCCTGACCTACCTCGACCTGCGTCGTGACCTGCGAGAGCGTGAGGAACTGCTTAAGCGTCTGGCCTTTGAATCGCAGCATGACGCCCTGACCCAGCTGCCGAATCGCCGCGCCTTCAACGATAGCCTCGATCAGGCCCTGGCCTTGGCGCGGCGTGCCGAGCGGCCGCTGGCGCTGATCTACCTGGATCTCGATGGTTTCAAACCGGTCAATGATGAACATGGCCACGCCACCGGCGACCGTGTGCTCAAGGCCATTGCCCAGCGCTGGCGGACGCTGCTGCGCGAAGGCGAGGTGTTGGCGCGGTTGGGTGGTGATGAGTTTGCCGTAGTGGCCGAGGGTGATACGGCGGCTATCGAGTGCCTGGCCGCACGCATGATCACTGCACTGGATACGCCACTGCTGGAAGAGTTGCCGCATGTGCGAGTGGGCGTAAGCATCGGTATGGCGCAGTTTCCCCAGCATGGTGAAGACCGGCGTCGCCTGGTGGCGGCGGCGGATACTGCCATGTACCGGGCCAAGGAAGCCGGCAAGCATTGTTTCGCCTGGCCTGAGCCCAGCAGCGCTGTTACCGCTGCGGCGCTCTGACGCGCCCGGGGACGTGTCCTGGCGCACGTGAACGCCATCTCCTGAGAGCTGGTCTTGTTTCTGCATGGTGCAGGTACATTCCGCGTTGGAGCGGGCCGTCGATGTTGGGAGTGTAAGGATCGTGAAGGACAATCTGGCTGAACGCGCCCGCGAGCGCATGCATGGCTTGGCGGAGTCGCTGGGCAATCTGTTGATGGAGGCGTTCCACTACCTGGCGCTGTTCGCTATCGGCGCGATCACCGCCTGGGCGGCGGTGATGGCCTTTCTCGGCATGCTGGAGAAGGGCCACATAACCGTCGACGACATCCTGCTGCTGTTTATCTACCTCGAATTGGCGGCGATGGTGGGGATCTATTTCAAGACCAACCACATGCCGATCCGCTTCATGATCTATGTGGCGATCACCGCGCTGACCCGCCTGATGATTTCCGATATCTCGCATAACCATAAACCCGACATGGGCGTGGTGATGGTCTCCGGGGCGATTCTGTTGCTGGCGCTGGCGATCTTTGTGGTGCGCTATGCCTCCTCGCGCTTCCCCGCAGTGCAGGCCGGCGGTGCGCGGAAAAAGACCAATGCGGCGGATGAGGCGGCCGAGCGTGATGATGCGCAGAGCGATGACTGAGGCGCAGGGCTGATCAGTCGCTTAACGGCGCAAACAGCGCCTGCAGGTCGTCTTCGCTGAGCTGCAGCTGGGACTGGCTGCCGCCTTCCAGCACACCGCGGGCCAGGTTGGCCTTGGCCTGCTGCAGTTGCTGGATCTTCTCTTCGACGCTGCCACGGGCGATCAGTTTGTAGACGAACACCGGCTTGTCCTGGCCGATGCGGTAGGCGCGGTCGCTGGCCTGGGCTTCGGCGGCCGGGTTCCACCAGGGGTCGAAGTGGATCACCGTATCGGCAGCAGTCAGGTTAAGCCCCGCGCCACCGGCTTTCAGGCTGATCAGGAAGATCGGCAGTTCGCCAGCCTGGAACTGCTGCACCGGGGTGCGGCGATCCTGGGTGCTGCCGGTGAGCTTGGCGTAGGGAATGTTGCGCGCCTTCAATTCGGCTTCGATCAACGCCAGCATCGAGGTGAACTGCGAGAACAGCAGCACCCGCCGGCCTTCGGCGAACAACTCTTCGAGCATTTCCAGCAGGCCGCTGAGCTTGCCGGAATCCGCGCTGGTCAGGCTGCTGTCGCCTTCCTCGCCGAGCAGGCGCAGGTCGCAGCAGGCCTGGCGCAGGCGCAATAGCGCTTCGAGAATCACGATCTGACTGCGCGCCAGACCCTGGCGGGCAATCTCTGCACGGACCTTTTGGTCCATGGCCAGGCGCAAGGTTTCGTAACGGTCGCGCTGCGCCGCGCTGAGTTCGACCCAGTGGGTGATTTCGGTTTTCGGCGGCAGTTCGCTGGCCACCTGTTCTTTGGTGCGACGCAGGATGAACGGTTTGATCCGCCCGGTGAGGTGCGTCAAGCGCTGCTGATTGGCGTTCTTTTCAATCGGCGTGCGGTAGTCGCGAGTAAAGCTTTTGCTGTCACCGAGCCAGCCGGGCATGAGGAAGTTGAACAGCGACCACAGCTCGCCCAGGTGATTCTCCAGCGGCGTGCCGGTCAGGCACAGACGCTGCCCGGCCTGTAGTTGCCCTGCAGCGACGGCGGCCTTGCTGCGCGGGTTCTTGATGTTCTGCGCTTCATCCAGGATCAGCAGGCGATAGCGGTAGGCGCTCAATGCCTTGAGATCGCGCGGCAGCAGGGCATAGGTGGTGAGGATGATCTGGTGCTCATCGATCAACTTGAACAGCGCCCGACGTTTCGGCCCGTGCAGGGCCAGCACCTTGAGCTGCGGGATGAAGCGCGCGGCTTCGTCCTGCCAGTTGGGGATCAGGCTGGTGGGCATAACAATCAGCGCCGGCTGAGCCAGGCGCCCGGCGTTGAACTCGCAGAGGATATGGCCGAGGGTCTGCAGGGTTTTGCCCAGGCCCATGTCATCGGCCAGCAAACCGCCGACTTCCAGCTCGGCCAACCCCTGCATCCAGGCCAGACCCTGCAGTTGGTAAGGGCGCAGCTCGGCGTGCAGGCCTGCTGGCGCTTGCACGGTGGCGCTGTCCAGCTGCTGCAGGCGTTGGGCGAATTCACGCAGCTGGCCGCCACCTTGCCAGCTGACGGCAGGACCTTCTTGCAGATGATTGAGACGGGACGCATCCAGGCGCGACAGGCGCAGGCGCTGGTTGGATTCGCCCGGCTCGCGCACGAACAGCTCGCCTAGGGTCGCCAGCAGCGGCTTCAGCCGCGCCAGTGGTAATGCTGCGCGTTTGTGGTTATGCGGCAGGCTGACCAGCAGCACCTCATCGTCATCGCGTTTGTTCAGCGCTTCGCCATTGAGCAGCCAGGGCGCGCGGCGGATGGCTTGCAGCAGAATCGGCAGCAGGCTGATGCGCTGGCCTTCGACCTCGATACCCAACTCCAGATCGAACCAGTTCTGCTCGGGGTCTTCTTCGACTTCGGCATACCAGTCATCCACTTGCGCCAGGTTGAACTGGAAGTCCGGTTGCATGCGGATCTGCCAGCCTTCCTCACGCAGCTGCGGCAGATGCTCGCGGATAAACACTAGCCAGGCGGCCTCGTTGGGCTGCTCGTAGGCTTCGCCGGCGCTTTCCGGTAGCGCTTCGCTCTGCCGCAGGGCCACTTGCAGGCCGGTTTGCTCCAGGCGCTTGCGCAGCTGGGTTTCAGCGCTGATGTCACGCACGATGCGCAGGCTGTGCTGGGCGCTCTGCTTGATCAGCAGGTCCTTGCCCTGTTTACCGGAGGCCAGGTGGCCCTGGTAATCGAAGGCCAATGCGGCGCGGTGCTGGGTTTGTTCCTGCATACGCCCCTTGCGCGCATCGAAGTGCACGCGCACCAGGCTGCCGAGGCTGAGTACTGGGCAGGGCTGCAGGTTTTCCAGGCATTCTTCGCGGGCTTGCGGGCTGCTGACGATCAGTGGCGAGAGGTCGACGCCCTGTTCCTGCTGGATTTGCAGGGTGAGCAGGGCGCTGGCCACGTGTTTGCAGTTGAAGCCCACCGGGCAGCTGCAATGGCCGGTCACGCCCCAGCCCTGGCCGTAATGATGCAGGGTGATGCGCTGTTGATAGGTTTGCGCACCGGAGCCACGGCAGCTGGCCAGCAGGGTGCTGTCCTTGAGACTGAGCAAACGGCTACGGCCTTGCGCGGCATAACCCTGGCCGCGCTGCAGATCGCCCACGCCGAATTCCGCGCGCCAGTCTTCCTGGCGCAGATGCAGGATATCGAGGGCCATCAGTGGCACCGGACGGACAAGTGAATGAATCGTGGCATGGGCAGCTTTCTCGAAGGCAGCCGATGATTCTTGCACAGCCAGCGCGGGATTAGCAGGCTGTTTTCAAGCGCGGGCGTGCACGTTGCAGAGCCTGATAGGCGGGTATGCGGCAGGTTGATGCGGCGTGGCGGGGGCTTAGGGGCGTTGCAGGGCGGCGCGGTATTGCCCAGGCGTGGCACTGAAGGCCTGGCGGAAACGGTTGTTGAAGTGGCTGGCGCTAGCAAAACCACAGGCCAGGGCCACTTCAGCCAGTGGCAGGGTGCTGTGTTGCAGTAGGTGCTGGCCATGGCGCAGGCGTTGGGCCAGCACATAGCGGTGTGGCGGCAGGCCGAAGCTGAGTTGGAACATCCGCGCGAAGTGGTATTCGGAGAGCGCGCAAACACTGGCCAGCTGACCCAAACTGAGCGGCTCACTGAGGTTGGCCTGGATAAACTCGCGCACCAGTCGCCGCTGGCTGGGCGCCAGGCCGCCGGTCAAGCGCAGCCCCTCACGGCGGCCGACCTGGGACAGCAGTGCGTGGTTGATCAGACCATGGGCCAGGCTGCTACTGAGCAGGCGTTCGGCGGGTTCCTGCCAGTCCAGCTGGCTGAGCTGACGAAAGCGCTGGGCCTGCTGCGGGTCATCGAGAAAAGTGCCTTCGCGCAGCTCCAGTTCCCGTGGTTCACGGTCCAGCAGATTGACGGCCGCCAGGGCGAATTGCTCCTGGCTGATATACAGATGGGCCAGCTGGATTTCACCGTTGATCACCCACTCCGACTGATGCCCCGCCGGCAGGATGCACAGCTTGTCCGGCGCACCTTTGCTGTGCGGGCTCTCGCGACGGAAGGTGCCGGTGCCGCCGGCCAGGTAGCAGGACAGCGTGTGGTGGCTGGGAGCCTGGTAGTCGCGAGCATCATGGCGGTTGCTCCATACGGCAGCCGCCAGCCCGTCACCCAGCTCGGCGCTGCGATGCAGGCGAGTGTTGGGCGAGCTGTGCATGCTCTGGAAAACCTGTAGGTGCTCAAGTTGCGACATAAATCCTCCGTCGCCCCATGCTACGCCGGGCATGCCCGCGTGCCAGCCCCCGCCTGTAGAAAAGCGCAAGATTATGCAAGCTGGAGCTATTTGTAGCTGTCGAGGATTTCCAGATAGCGCGGTTGCTGCTTGAGCGCATTCAGGCTGTTCTGCAGGCGGGTGAGCTGCGCCGCATCGGTGTCCAGGCTGAAGGCGTAATACATGGCGCTTTCCTTGAGTACATGCACCGGGGTGAAGTCCTGGCTGTGCATGTCCAGGTTGCGGATAAACCAGTAGGCGGTGGTTTCATCGTAAGCCCATAGGTCGATGCGGCTGTTGTGCAGCAGGTTGGCCAGCTGAATTGCGCTGGCCGAGATCTGCAGCTGGTTGTCGCTGATGCCAAGACTGTTAAGCAGGTGATGGCCGACATCATCGCGAATCACCCCGATGCGCTGCGCGCTGAGGTCTGCCGTTTGCTTGATCTGTATCTGGCGATCCCGGCGCGCCAGCAACACGATGCGGCTGGGCATGATCGGCCCAACCCACTTGAACTGCGGGCCGCGCGCCTCGGTGCGGGTCATGGAAAACAGCATCACCCCCGGACCTTTGCGCGCCATCTGATAACCGCGCGCCCAGGGCAGTGAACGAATATCCCGGCGCGCGATGGGCAGGCCGGCGCTGGCGGCAGCTTCCAGCAGAATATCCACGGTAATGCCACGGGCGATGCCACTTTCGGTGTAGTTGTAGGGCGGGAACTCTTCGGTGATGAAGTCCAGTGACTCCCACTTGGCCTCGGCATGCAGCGTCGAGCTGAGAAAACACCAGAAAACAAACGCAAGCGCGTTGCCAAGGCGAGAAGACATGCGGCGTACCTCAGGCTACAGCGACCGGCTAGGCCGGGTGGCTCAGGCAGTGTGGCGGGTGCGCATGCGTCAGCGACACCCTGTATTGACGCTAGCCTGCCGGGCATAGGCTGTCGACTCGCCACTTATACCGCTCGGTAAGGTTATCTGCTGGCTTGCGAGTGAATGGCTATTAACCATCGGATTTGCGCTTTTAGCCCTGCGTGCGTTCGTACCACTCCTTGCTGGCATTGATTCTGCGCACCAGCCAGAGCATGACCGGTACTTCGATCAGCACGCCGACCACCGTGGCCAGTGCCGCGCCGGAGTTGAAACCGTAGAGCGCGATGGCCACCGCCACCGCCAACTCGAAGAAGTTCGACGCGCCGATCATTGCCGCCGGCCCGGCGATGTCATGGCGCACCTTGAGCTGCCGGCACAGCCAGTAACCGAGCGCGGCGATAAACAGCGTTTGCAGCAGGATCGGCACCGCCAGCATGGCGATGATCAACGGCTGGGCAACGATGGTCTGGCCCTGGAAGGAGAACAGCAGCACCAGAGTGGCCAGCAGGGCAAGGATGGAGAATGGGCCGATTTGCGTAAGCACCGCCTGCAACGCCGCATCACCATGGCGCAGCAGGCGCGCGCGGATAAATTGGGCAATCGCCAGGGGGATGACGATATACATCACCACCGACAGCAGCAGGGTGTCCCACGGCACCGGAATCGACGAAACCCCCAGTAGCAGGGCAACGATAGGGGCGAAAGCGAACACCATCACCAGGTCGTTGATCGCCACTTGGGTCAGGGTGAAATTGGCGTTGCCCCTACACAGGTTGCTCCACACGAACACCATCGCGGTGCAGGGCGCGGCGCCAAGCAGAATCAGCCCGGCCAGATAGCTGTCGAGCTGTTCGGCTGGCAGCCAATCGGCGAACACATGGCGTAGAAACAGCCAGGCCATAAACGCCATGGTGAACGGTTTGATTAGCCAGTTGATGCTTAGCGTCACGCCCAGGCCGGCGCGCTGCTGGTAGACCTCGCCGATGGCGCTGAAGTCGATCTTCATCAGCATGGGAATGATCATCACCCAGATCAGCAGCCCCACCGGGATATTCACCTGAGCAACTTCCAGCGCGCCCACCGCCTGCGCCGCTGTCGGCGCAAACAGGCCGAGCAGGGTGCCGCTGATAATGCAGAGAAATACCCATAGCGTCAGGTAACGCTCGAACAGGCCGAGCGGCGAGGCGACTGGGTGGGCTGCGGATTCGAGTGAGGTGGTCATGCGCAATTCCTTGGATGTGCCGCGAGTCTAGTCAGCTGTGCTGCGCGGGGTATTGATCTGGATCGGCCTGAGTCGAGGTAAATATACGGTTTACAAGATATACGGTTGGCAATATATTCGCCAAATCGTATTTATCGGGCATCACCCCATGAGCCAAAAGATTCGCGTGCTGTTTCTCTGTGTGGCCAATGCTGCCCGCTCGCAAATGGCTGAAGCGCTGCTACGCCATACCGACCCCGAAGGCTATGAGGTTTTTAGCGCCGGCACTTTGCCTGGTGAGGTTGATTCCCGTGCGCGCCAGGCCCTGGAGCAGTTGGGCGTCAGCACGGAAGGCCTGCACAGCAAGGCGCTGGAGAGCTTCGATGGCCAGCAGTTCGATTACGTGATCACCCTGTGCGACAAGTCCGCCTTCGAGTGCAGCACCTTGCCCGGGGCCGGCGAATACATCGCCTGGGATTTCGAGGACCCGGCCAGCAGCCAGCAGCAGAATGCCTACAAGCACTGCCTGCAGCAGATCCACGAGCGCATCAAGATGTTCGTGCTGGTTAAGAGCAAGCCCCAGGCCCCGTCGCAAATGCTTGCGCCGGTCACGCTGTTCAAATGCCTGGCCGATGACACCCGCGCACGCATGACCCAGCTGATTGCTCAGGAAGGCGAGCTGTGCGTCTGTGAGCTGACTGCCGCCCTTGAGGAAAGCCAGCCGAAGATCTCCCGCCATTTAGCCCAGCTGCGCAGCAGCGGCCTGCTCCAGGATCGCCGTGCCGGGCAATGGGTTTACTACCGTCTGCATCCGCAGTTGCCGGCCTGGGTCGGGCAGATCCTGACGCAGGTACTTGAGGCTGCCGACCCGCAATTGGCCGAAGACCGCCTGCGCCTGCACAGCATGCGTGACCGCCCTGATCGCGCCTCGCTGTGCGGCTGAGCCACTGTTATCTGGAGAAAGGCCATGAGCCCCGAACTGCCGAATATCGTCCCTGAGCTGCTGGACATTCCCACGGCGGACACGCTGGTTCAGCCCACCGTCACCCATAAGCCGCGCATCCTGCTGCTGTACGGCTCCAACCGCGCGCGCTCCTATAGCCGCCTGCTGACTGAAGAAGCCGCGCGTCTGCTTGAGCAGTTCGGCGCCGAACCGCGCATCTTCAACCCCAGCGGCCTGCCGCTGCCGGACGACGCCCCCGAAGACCACCCCAAGGTACAAGAGCTGCGTGAGCTGGTGCTGTGGAGCGAGGGCATGGTCTGGTGCTCGCCGGAGCGTCATGGTGCGATGACCGGGGTATTCAAGTCGCAGATCGACTGGATTCCCCTGAGCATGGGCGCGGTACGCCCGACCCAGGGCAAGACCCTGGCGCTGATGCAGGTCAGCGGCGGCTCGCAATCCTTCAATGCGCTGAACCAGATGCGCGTGCTGGGCCGCTGGATGCGCATGTTCACCATCCCCAACCAGTCTTCGGTGGCCAAGGCCTTTCTCGAATTTGACGACGCCGGGCGGATGAAGCCTTCAGCCTATTACGACCGCGTGGTCGACGTGATGGAGGAACTGGTCAAGTTCACCCTGTTGCTGCGCGGCCAGGCGGACTACCTAGTGGACCGTTATTCCGAGCGCAAGGAATCCGCTGAGCAGCTGAGCAAACGGGTCAATCAGGCTTCCATTTAATTCTCAGGATCAACCAGCATGTCCCATCCCTTTGACATTCTCAGCATTCCTAATCGGCCCGGTCGGTTGATTTTCACGCCGTGCCCAGGCACCAAGGACAGCAGCCTCGACAGTGCCTTGAACACCTTGAAGCAGGCCGGTGCGGATGCAGTACTGACCCTGATGCCCTACGCCGAACTGGCGCAGAATGCCGCCAGTGATTTGCCTGCGCTGTGCGCCGCGCAAGGTTTGCTCTGGCTGCATCTGCCCGTGGCCGACGAGCAGGTGCCACTGGCGGATTTCGACGCCGCCTGGCCGGTGGTCATGGCGCAGATTAATGAGCTGCTGGCGGCCAACAAGGCCATCGCCATCCACTGCAAGGGTGGCTCCGGGCGCACCGGGCTGATTGCCGCGCGCATCCTGATCGAGCTGGGCATCGCCCGCAGCGAGGCCATCAGCCTGGTGCAGGCGCTGCGGCCGAAAGCCATCCAGCATCCGGCCCATGCGGGCTGGCTCACCCAGTTCGGCAACTGAGGTGAGCATGCTCAACACCCTAGGCCTGTTCGCCCTGACCGCTCTTGCCGAGATCATCGGCTGTTACCTGCCGTACCTGTGGCTCAAGCAGGGTAAGAGCATTTGGCTGCTGGTGCCGGCAGCTCTATCGCTGGCGCTGTTCGCCTGGCTGCTGACTCTGCATCCGACCGCCGCCGGGCGTGTGTATGCCGCTTACGGTGGGGTGTATGTGGCGATGGCGATTATCTGGCTGTGGCTGGTGGACGGCATTCGCCCGACCCATTGGGACCTGCTGGGCGCGGCGGTGGCCATGCTCGGTATGGCGATCATTATTTTTGCGCCGCGCAATATTTAACCCGTTCAACGAGAGAGTCTGTCCATGGCTATCAAGGTAGGTATCAACGGTTTTGGTCGTATCGGTCGTCTGGCGCTGCGCGCTGCCTGGGGCTGGCCGGAACTGGAGTTTGTGCAGATCAACGACCCGGCTGGCGATGCCGCAACCCACGCCCACCTGCTGAATTTCGACTCGGTGCACGGTCGCTGGCAGCACGAGGCGAGCAGTGAGGGCGAGTGCATCCTGATCGACGGCAAGCGGATCAAGGTCACGGCCAACAAGGCTATCGCCGATACCGACTGGAGCGGCTGCGATCTGGTGATCGAGGCCAGTGGCAAGATGAAAACTGTCGCGGTGCTGCAGGCGTACCTCGACCAAGGCGTAAAGCGCGTGGTGGTCTGCGCGCCAGTAAAAGAGCAGGGCGCGCTGAACATTGTGATGGGCGTCAACCAGCAGCTGTTCGACCCGGCGCAGCACCGCATCGTCACGGCTGCGTCCTGCACCACCAACTGCCTGGCCCCGGTGGTCAAGGTGATCCACGAAAACCTCGGTATCCGCCACGGCTCGATCACCACCATCCACGACCTGACCAACACCCAGAGCATCCTTGATCAGCCGCACAAGGACCTGCGCCGTGCCCGTGCCAGCGGCATGAGCCTCATCCCCACCAGCACCGGTTCGGCCACGGCCATCGCCGAAATCTTCCCCGAGCTGCGCGGCAAGCTCAACGGCCACGCGGTGCGCGTACCATTGGCCAATGCCTCGTTGACTGACTGCGTATTCGAGGTGGAACGCGCCACTTCGGTGGAGGAGGTCAACGCACTGCTTAAGGCCGCCGCCGACGGGCCGCTCAAGGGTATTCTCGGTTACGAGGCGCGGCCGCTGGTGTCCATCGACTACCGCACCGACCCGCGCTCGTCGATTATCGATGCGCTGTCGACCATGGTGGTCAACGGCACCCAGGTGAAGCTCTACGCCTGGTACGACAACGAATGGGGCTATGCCAACCGCGCGGTGGAGTTGGCGCGGATGGTGGGTGCGCAATAACTGCGGCCCTCTCCCCCAACCCCCGCTCTGCGCCCCAGCCCTTCGCAGAACTCAGGGCGCGTTAGCGGGCGAAGCAGTGCTTCGCTTTCCCCGCACCGCCCCGCAAGCGTGAGAGGGGGAGTGTTACGCCTCCCGCTTCATTTCGTGGCTTTCTTTAAGCCGCATGAAGTCCGCTCCCTCGCCCCTTTGGGGAGAGGGTTGGGGAGAGGGGCTAAAGACACCGCGATTGATCAGGAAATCAGCACATGCACGCCTTATCCCGTCTAGCCCCTGAAGTGCGCCAATACCTGCTGGTGACCGGCAACTACTGGGCCTTTACCCTCACCGACGGTGCGTTGCGCATGCTGGTGGTGCTGCATTTTCACAGCCTGGGTTACACGCCGCTGCAGATCGCCGCGCTGTTTCTGTTCTATGAGATTTTCGGTGTGGTCACTAATCTGGTCGGCGGCTATCTGGGCGCGCGGCTGGGCTTGAATCGCACCATGAATATCGGCCTGGGCCTGCAGGTGGCGGCGTTGCTGATGCTCACCGTGCCCGCGGCCTGGATGACCATCCCATGGGTGATGGGCGCGCAGGCGCTGTCTGGTATCGCCAAAGACCTGAACAAGATGAGCGCGAAAAGCTCGATCAAGCTGCTGGTGCCGAACAGTCAGCAGGGCACGCTGTACAAGTGGGTGGCGATCCTGACCGGTTCGAAGAATGCGCTGAAGGGCGTGGGCTTCTTTATGGGCGGCGCGTTGCTGGCGCTGCTCGGCTTTACCGGTGCGATATTGGCCATGGCCGTCGTGCTGGCGCTGATCTGGCTGGCCAGCCTGTTGCTGCTGAAAAAGGACTTGGGCAAGGCGAAAGCCAAGCCGAAGTTTCGCGACATTTTGTCCAAGAGCCGGGCGATCAACATACTGTCAGCCGCACGCTTGTTCTTATTCGGCGCCCGCGATGTGTGGTTTGTGGTGGCGCTGCCGGTGTACCTGTCCAGTGTGTTTGGCTGGGATTTCTGGCTGGTTGGCGGCTTTCTCGCGGCGTGGGTGATTGGCTACGGCATGGTGCAATCGTTCGCTCCGGCCATCACCGGCAAGGCCAGCGGCCAGTTGCCGGATGGCCGCGCGGCATTCGCCTGGGCTGCGGTGCTGGCCGGTTTTCCCGCCGCCATTGCCCTGGGTCTGAGCAGCGATTTGCCGGCGCAGTGGGTCTTGCTCGGCGGGCTGATGGTCTTCGGCGCGCTGTTTGCGGTGAACTCCTCGCTGCACAGCTACCTGATTGTCAGCTACGCCAAGGAAGACGGCGTGTCGCTGGATGTGGGCTTCTATTACATGTCCAACGCCCTCGGCCGGTTGATCGGCACGCTGCTGTCGGGCTGGGTGTATCAGGCCTATGGCCTGGAGGCATGCCTGTGGGTGTCCTCGGTCTTTGTTCTGCTGGCGGCGCTGATCTCCATTGGACTGCCTCGGCACCGCGCGATCAGTCTGAAGGAGTAAAAAGCGCAAGTTTATGCAAGAACGCCAGGCCTGATCAGGCGCAGACTCTCAACCATCTACCGGGAGTCTGTTGATGAACCTGTCGCTCTATCTGTTGACCGTACTGATCTGGGGCACCACCTGGATCGCCCTCAAGCTGCAACTGGGTGAGGTGGCTATTGCTGCTTCCATCGCCTATCGCTTTGCCCTGGCTGCTGCCGTGCTGTTCGCCGTGCTGCTGCTCAGCGGCCGCCTACAGAAACTCGATAAGCGCGGCCAGCTGATCTGCCTGGCGCAGGGGCTGTGTCTGTTCTGTATCAACTTTATGTGTTTCTACACCGCCAGCCAGTGGATCCCTAGCGGCTTGGTGGCGGTGATCTTTTCCACTGCAACGCTGTGGAATGCGATCAATGCGCGGCTGTTCTTCAAACAGCAGATCGCCGCCAATGTACTGGCCGGCGGCGCGCTGGGGCTGGGCGGTCTGGCGCTGTTGTTCTGGCCGGAACTGGCCGGGCAGGAGGCCAGTCGTGAAACCCTGTTGGGCATCGGCCTGGCGCTGATCGGCACCCTGTGTTTCTCCGCGGGCAATATGCTCTCCAGCCTGCAGCAGAAGGCCGGGCTCAAGCCGCTGACCACAAATGCCTGGGGCATGCTGTATGGCGCGTTGATGCTGGTGGCGATCTGTCTGGTCAGCGGCACGCCGTTCGGTTTCGAGTGGAACACCCGTTACGTCGGCACTCTGCTGTACCTGGCGATTCCCGGTTCGGTGATCGGTTTTACCGCCTACCTGACCCTGGTCGGGCGCATGGGCCCGGAACGCGCGGCCTACTGCACTGTGTTGTTCCCGGTGGTGGCGCTGAATATCTCGGTGTTTGCCGAGGGCTACCAGTGGACCGCGCCGGCGCTGTTCGGCCTGCTGCTGGTGATGCTGGGTAACGTGCTGGTGTTTCGTAAGCCCAAGGCGCTACCGGCAACTGTTGCCCTGGCCGCCAAGGGTTAACTCGGCCACTTCCACGCCGGCTCATCGAGCATGCCCTGGCCCTGGATCACGGTTTGTCCCAGCTGCTTTTCCAGGACGATGGCGTTGCACTCGGGGTGTTGCTCCAGGGTGGCGATCAGGCGGTTGGCATGGGATACCACCCAGACCTGGGTGTGCTGCGACGCGGCGATGATCAGCCGGCCGAGGGCTGGCAGCAGGTCGGGGTGCAGGCTGGTCTCCGGCTCATTCAGCACCATTAGCGATGGCGGCCGTGGGGTGAGCAGGGCGGCGACCAGCAGCAGGTAGCGCAGGGTGCCGTCCGACAGTTCGCTGGCCGACAACGGCCGCAGCAGGCCGTCCTGTTGCAGTTCTACGGCGAAACGCCCGCCTTGTTGAAAGTCGATACGCACACGTGCGCCGGGGAAGGCGTCGCTGATGGCTGTATCCAGCGCTGCGGCATCGCCGATTTCACGAATGGTCTGCAACGCCGCTGCCAAGTCGCGGCCGTCGTGGTGCAGCACCGGGGTACGGGTGCCCAGTTGCGGCTGGCGCGCGGGCGCTTCGGCATCGCTGCGAAAGTGATCGTAGAAGCGCCAACGGCGAATATGCTCGCGCAGGTGGGAGACTTCCGGGCAGGCGGGGTCATTGGCTATTTGCTCATACAGGCTGTCGAAGCTTGGCAGGTGCTGGGCTATCACCTGCCAGTTGCGCCCCTCACGCATACGCACCATCGCGCCGGCGCGATCCACTAGCAGTGAGGCGGGGCGATAGCTACCGCCAGCCCAGATGCATTCGTGTTTGATCTCAGGGTCCAAGGAGAAGGCGCTGGGAGTATCGCGGCTCTCGCCGGAGTTGGACTCCGGCAGCCCGAGGGAAATGGCATAGCTGAAATCATCGCTGGCAAAACCCAGACGCAGGCGCCGAGCCTCCTTGCGCGGGCCGCCTTGCACAGGCACCTCGCCGCTGAGCATGCGCCGGCTGAGGGTTTCCGGCCCGGCCCAGAAAGTCGAATCCAGCCCACCTTCGCGTGCCAATGCATTGACCACGCCGCCCTGGGCGGTTTCCGCCAGCAGGCGCAGGGCGCGATAGAGATTCGATTTGCCGCTGCCATTGGCCCCTGTCACCAGATTGAGGCGGCCCAGCGGCAGCACCAGATTGTTGATCGAGCGGTAGTTGGCGACGGCGAGGGTGTGCAGCATGGGTGTCGTCCTGACAGCTAATGAAGGTTTTTTAGCGGCGCGGCGTGCCTAGAACAAGCCGAGTTGCCCGCCGATCAAGGTGGCGAAATCATCCTCAACAAACGGCAGGATGGCATCTGCCACCGGTTGCAGTTGGCGGGTCAGGTAGTGGTCGTAGTCGATTGCGGCGCTTCGCGCTTCCAGCGGTTGCGGGCCGGCGGTGGTGATTACGTAGCTGATCCAGCCGCCGCGCTGGTATTGCAGCGGGCGGCCGTGGGCGGCATTGAACTCGTCAGCCAGGCGTGCGGCGCGCACATGGGGCGGTACGTTGCGTTCGTAATCGGTGAGCAGGCGGCGCAGGCGTTTGCGGTAGACCAGTTGTTCATCCAGCTCGCCGTTCAGGGTGCGCTCGACGTATTCACGCACATAGTCCTGATAGGGTTGGCCGAGAAAGATGCGCTCATACAACTCGCGCTGAAATTGCTGGGCCAGCGGCGACCAGTCGCTGCGCACGGTTTCCAGGCCTTTGTAGACCATCTTGTGGCCACCGTCAGGCTGGGTGATCAGGCCGGCGTAGCGCTTCTTGCTGCCTTCCTCGGTGCCGCGAATGGTCGGCATCAGAAAGCGCCGGTAATGGGTTTCAAACTGCAACTCCAGGGCGCTTTCCAGGCCGTATTCATCGCGTAAGTGATCGCGCCACCAGGCATTGACCTTGGCCACCAGGGCGCGGCCGATCTGTGCGGCGTCCTCTTCAGCATGCGGGCGCTTGAGCCAGACAAAGGTGGAGTCGGTGTCGCCGTAGATCACCGCATAGCCTTCGGTCTCGATCAGCGCGCGGGTGCGGGCCATGATTTCGTGGCCGCGCAGGGTGATGGAGGAGGCCAGGCGCGTGTCGAAAAAACGGCAACCGCTGGAGCCGAGCACGCCGTAGAAGGCGTTCATGATGATCTTCAGCGCCTGCGACAGTGGTGCGTTGTGCTCGCGTTTGGCCGCTTCACGACCCTGCCATACGCGCTCAACTATGGCCGGCAGGCAATGCTGCGTGCGGGAGAAGCACGCGCCGCGAAAACCCGGTATGGAGTGAGCGCTATCCGGCTGGCGCAGGCCCTCGATCAACCCCACCGGGTCAATCAGAAAACTGCGGATAATCGACGGATACAGGCTCTTGTAGTCGAGCACCAGCACCGACTCATACAGCCCCGGCTGCGACTCCATTACAAAGCCGCCGGGGCTGGCTTGCGGCGGGTTATCGCCCAGATTCGGTGCGACAAAACCGCGACGGTGCATCAGTGGCATATACAGGTGCTCGAAGGCCGCCACCGAACCGCCGTTACGGTCGGCGGGCAGGCCGGTGACCGTGGCGCGCTCCAGCAGGAAATCGAGGATCGCGGTTTTGCCGAAGATCCGTGTGACCAGTTCGCAATCGCGCAGGTTGTAGCGCGCCAGAGCCGGTTTGTCCTCACGGAACATGCGGTCGATTTCGTCCATGCGCTGGTAGGGCGTGGCAATATCCTTGCCCTCGCCAAGCAGGGTTTGCGCGACGTTTTCCAGGCTGAACGAGGGAAAGCTCCAGGTCGCCGAACGCAGCGCCTCGATGCCGTCGATGATCAAGCGGCCGGCGGCGTCGGAAAAGAAATGGCCGTTGCCGCTGCCATGCTCACGCCATTGCATCTCGCTGCCATCGCGGCCCAAGCGCAGAGGGATTGCCAGGTTACGTGCGTGTTCGTGCAGCACACGCAGGTCGAACTGCACCAGGTTCCAGCCAATGATCGCGTCCGGGTCATGATCTGCCATCCACTGGTTCAGGCATTCGAGCAGCTCGCCACGGCTGGCGCAGTAGTGCAGCTGGAAATCCACCTGCGGCGGTTGTTCCGGCGTGCGGCCAAGCATATAGACGTTGCGCTGGCCGCAGCCTTCAATGGCGATGGAGTACAGCTCACCAAAGGCATTGGTTTCGATATCCAGCGAGGCCAGCTTGAGCGTCGGGCGGTAACCCTCGCAGGGCTTGATCTGCGCCTCCAGCAGCAGGGCGGGATTGGTCGCATCGGGTGTGCCGGTGAACTGCACGGGGGCGGTGATAAAGCGCTCCATCAGGTAGCGCTCGGGCGGTCGCACATCGGCTTCGTACACGTCCAGGCCAGCGCGGCGCAGCTGTTTGTCGAGGTCCATCAAGGTACGGTGCTGTTGGCAATACAGGCCGAGCACCGGGCGCAGGTGAAAGTCCTTGAGGCCCAGCGGGCGTAGCTCGACGCCGCGCTCGTTGGCCAGCAGCGCTTGCGCCTGCTCGCGTTGCACAGCCGGGATAAAGGCCACCGAGGTTTGCAGCGGCAGACGCAGCAGGCGCGGGCCGTTGTCGGTGGCCAACCAGAACTCCACCTGCGTGCCGGCCGGCGTATCACGCCAGTGGCGAGTCAGCAGAAAGCCCTGTTGTAAGTCCACCGCGTTGCTCTCGGGTCTGTGTTGAGAGGCAATTCTACGCAGGCTTTATCTGTATGCCTATACAGTTATTGTGCGGCTGCCAAGCGGGCACAGACAAATCAGCTATTCCGAGTAAAATGCTCGGCCTGATTGACTGCCCGATAGCGAAACCATGTCCCTGCCCAAGCACCACCTCGAATTGCTGAGCCCCGCGCGTGATACCGCGATTGCCAAGGAAGCCATCCTGCACGGCGCCGATGCCGTGTATATCGGCGGCCCCGGCTTCGGTGCGCGGCACAACGCCAGCAACAGTGTGGCGGACATTGCCGAGCTGGTGCAGTTTGCCCACCTGTTTCATGCGCGGGTGTTCGTCACCCTCAACACCATCCTCCATGAGGATGAGCTGGAACCGGCGCGGCAGATGATCTGGCAGCTCTACGAGGCGGGCATCGATGCGCTGATCGTGCAGGACATGGGCGTGATGGAAATGGACCTGCCGCCCATCGAGATCCACGCCAGTACCCAGTGCGACATCCGCACCCTGGAAAAAGCCCGCTTTCTCGACAACGCCGGCTTCTCCCAGCTGGTGCTGGCCCGCGAGCTGAACTTGGAAGAAATCAGCAACATTTGCCGCAACGTCGATTCGGCGGTGGAGTTCTTTATCCACGGCGCGCTGTGTGTGGCCTTCTCCGGGCAGTGCAACATCTCCCACGCGCAAACCGGCCGTAGCGCTAACCGGGGTGACTGCTCGCAAGCCTGCCGCCTGCCATACACCTTGAAGGACGATCAGGGCCGCGTGGTGGCGTTTGATAAGCACCTGCTGTCGATGAAGGACAACAACCAGACCGACAACCTGATCCATCTGGTCGATGCCGGCGTGCGCTCGTTCAAGATCGAAGGGCGCTACAAAGACATGAGTTACGTGAAGAACATCACCGCGCACTATCGCCGTGAGCTGGATGCGATTCTCGAACAGCGCCCGCTCCTGGCCCGCGCCGCCAGCGGGCGTACCGAGCACTTCTTTACCCCGGACACCGACAAGACCTTCCACCGCGGCAGCACTGATTACTTCGTCACCGACCGCAAGGTGGATATTGGTGCGTTCGACTCGCCGACCTTTACCGGCTTGGCGGTGGGTTATATCGAGAAGGTGAACAAGCGCGACCTGATTGCCGTCACCGATACGCCGCTGTCCAACGGCGATGGCCTGAACGTGCTGATCAAGCGCGAAGTGGTGGGCTTTCGCAGCAACATCTGCGAGCTGAAAGGCAGCTTCACCGAAGACGGCGAAGAAGACGGCGAGAAGCGCTACCGCTACCGCGTCGAGCCTAACGAAATGCCCGAAGCCATGCACCGCGTGCGCCCGCAGCATCCGCTCAACCGCAACCTCGACCATAACTGGCAACAGGCTTTGCAGAAAACATCCGCCGAGCGGCGCATTGCGGTCAGCTGGCAGTTGGCGGTGCAGGGCGATCAGTTGAATGTGAGCGTCACCAGTGAGGAGGGCATCAGCGCTCGCGTTAGCCTGGCCGGGCCGTTCGCCGCCGCCAAGGATGCCGAGCAGGCCCGCGAGCAACTGGCCGATGGCTTGAGCAAGCTGGGCACCACCATCTACTACAGCACTGGTGCGCAGATTGACTGTGAGGCCGTGCCTTTTATCCCAGGCTCGCAACTCAAGGCCCTGCGCCGTGAAGCGATTGAGGCGCTGACTCAGGCCCGCGTCGCCGCTCACCCGCGTGGCGGGCGTAAGCCGGTCAGCGTGCCAGCGCCGGTGTACCCGGAATCGCACCTGACCTTCCTCGCCAACGTCTACAACGACAAGGCGCGCACCTTCTACAAGCGTTACGGCGTGCAACTGATCGATGCGGCGTATGAGGCCCATGAAGAGGCGGGCGATGTGCCGGTGATGATCACCAAGCACTGTCTGCGCTTCTCCTTCAACCTGTGCCCGAAACAGGCCAAGGGCGTGACCGGCGTGCGCACCAAAGTCTCGGACATGCAGCTGATCCATCAGGACGAAGTGCTGACCCTGAAGTTCGATTGCAAGCCGTGCGAGATGCACATCATCGGCAAGATGAAGGGCCATATCCTGCATCAGCCACAACCGGGCAGCGCGCAAAGCAGCGGCGGTGTAGTGGGCTATATCACCCCGGACGATTTGCTGAAGACCATCAAGCGCTGATCGGTTTGCGGCGCACGCTCGCCAGGCAGGGTGTTACGGCGAGCGTTGCGGGGGTGCCCCAGGAGCGCCCTGCTTGCTGCTCTGTGCATAGCGGCGCGGAGGTTGACCCACGTAGCGGCTGAATGCGCTGCTGAAGGTGCTTGCTGAGCTATAGCCGACGCGTTCTGCGACGCTAGTAATGGGTATGTTCTGCTGGCTGAGCAGTTCCTTGGCCATCGCCATTCGCCAGGCCAGCAGGTATTCCATCGGCGGATGCCCCACTGCACGGCTGAACCGCTCAAAAAACGCCGAACGTGACAGCGATGCCTTGCTGGCCAGCTGTGCCACGGTCCAGGGCGCCGCTGGGTTGGCATGCATCTGCCGAATAGCCAGGGCCAGCCGTTCATCCGCGAGCCCGCGCAGTAACCCTGGCGGTGCGTTATTCGATGGCGTAGCGCGCAGCGCCTCAATCAGCAGTATTTCCACTAGCCGCCTGAGCAGCAGCTCGCGACCCGGTTTCATCGTGCTCGACTCTTCGCCGAGCAGACGCACCAGCGTGCTCAGCCGCTCGGCTCCGCGCACATGAACCAAGGCCGGAAGCAATGAGCTGAGCAGTGACTCGTCCGGCGAGCCGAAAATGAAATAGCCGCCGAGCAGGCGCAGATCAGGTGGACCGTCTGCGCGGCCGTGTCGGATTTCGTCTGTTAATCCAAGTTCGGCCTGCGGGTCATGCGCTTCCGCTACCGTGTGTGCACCGCTTGAGAGGGTAAAGCCAGGTGTGGCGGGAAGCAGCACGAAGTCGCCTACCTCCAGTGTCAGAGCTGCCTGGCCGTCAACGACCAGGTGACAACGACCTTCAAGCACGGTGCAGAAGCTGGGTTGGCCAAAGTCGCTATAGCGCACCGCCCAGCTGCCAGCCGCGCTGATCATCCGTGAAACCACGGTCTGTGGCCGGATCAGGGTGATCACTTCTGAGAGTGGATCAGTCATTTTTGGACTTTCGCAAATATAAGACGGACTTTTGGTTGTATTTAGTCCGGATTGTCTTCGCTATCGTACCGGCTCTGCAACTCACCTGGAGATCGATATGAAGACTGTACTCATCACGGGCTGTTCTTCCGGCTATGGCCTCGCCACGGCACGGCACTTTCATGCCCAGGGCTGGAATGTACTGGCCACCATGCGCGTGCCCTGTGCACAGACCCTGCCCGAATCACCACGGCTGCGCGTGCTGCCGCTCGACGTGACCCAGCCGGACAGTATCGCCGCTGTTTTGCAGGCGAGTGGCTCCATCGACGTGTTGGTCAACAATGCAGGTATTGGGCTTTTCGGCGCGTTTGAGGCCACCCCGATGGCGACCGTGCGCGAGGTGTTCGAGACCAACACCTTCGGCATGTTGGCCATGACTCAGGCCGTTCTGCCGCAGTTCCGTGTACGCGGTGCTGGGCGGATCATCAACGTGACTTCCAGTGCCACGCTGGCGCCGATGCCGCTCGTTGCTGCATACACCGCCAGCAAGGCGGCCGTTGAAGGATTCACCGCGTCATTGGCGCATGAGCTTGCTGCGTTTAATGTCGATGTGAAGTTGGTCCAGCCGGGTTATGGCCCGACCACGCGCTTTACCGCCAATAGTGGCGCACGTCTACAGGGGCTGATTCCACCGGCTTATGCGGCGTTCGCTCAACAGGTGTTTGCCCAATTTACACAAACGACCCTGCTGACCCGCGAGATCGACGTGGCCGAGGCCGTATGGCGCGCTGCGCATGACACCTCCGGGCAGCTACGCTTTCCGGCGGGGGCCGATGCGCTGATGCTGGCGCAGGTCTAAACCCGCATCGTTTACAGGGATACGTCAAGCGTTTAGGTCTTTCCCATGGCCAACATGCTCCTCGGTATCGTTAGCCAATAAGCCCAGATAGACCAGAGCCAAAGACCCTCTATCGAAAATGTTAACGGCTGGCAGGTTTAGCCTGTCCAGTCAGGATCACCAGCGCGATGCCGCCGAGTATGGCCATTGAGGCCAGGAGCAGACGCAGGCTGAGCGGTTCGGCGAGCAGCATCACACCGCCCAGCGCAGCGATCACCGGTACGCTGAGTTGCACGCTGGCGGCCGTGGTGGCTTTCAAGGCCGGCAAGGCGCTGTACCAGACGGCATAGCCGAGCCCGGACGCCAGTGCGCCCGAAGCGATGGCGTAGGCGATTCCAGCGGAGTGTTGCAGTGTGAGATCGCCGAGCATGGCGGCGCTGAGGATCAGGGCAATCGGCACCGCCCGGAGGAAGTTGCCGGCGGTGACTTGCAGTGGATCGCCCGCACCTTTGCCGCGCAGCGAGTAGATTCCCCACGCCATGCCCGCACCGAGCATCAGTGCCGAAGCCAGTGGCGGCGGTGCAGAGATACCCGGTAGCAGCAACCCGACCAGCCCGCCAATGGCCAGCAACAGGCCGCCAAGCTGGGGCACTCGCAGGCGTTCGCCACGGTACAGGCCATAACCGATCATGGTGCTTTGCACCGCGCCAAACAGCAGCAGGGCGCCGGTGGCCGTCGACAGTTCGAGGTAAGCGAAGGAAAAGCCGGCGGCGTAGGCAAACAGGGCCAGCGCCGATAACCAGTTGCCTTGGCCCACGGCGCTGCCGGCTCGAATGCGCACAATTAGCCAGAGCACGGCGGCCCCGGCGAGCAGACGAATGCTGGTAAAACTGGCGGCATCAATGCTGCCGTCGGCGAGTGCTGCCCTGCAGAGCAGGGAGTTGGCCGCGAAGGCGATAAGCGCGAGTGTCGTCATGCAGACAAGGCGGGTGGATGACATGGGCGTTCCTGTCGTCAGGCGTTGGGGGCAGTTATGCACTGCGCTTGCCAAAACCCTTGGCGAGAAACAGCCAGGCCATCAGCGGATAACAAAAATAATGCAGGCCAAAGATCAGCAGCCCCATGGGGCTGGGATCATCCTTCCACGCCATCATGGCCAGTAACCCCAGGTAGAGCAGCGCGAGGATGCCGCCATACAGCGCCACCAAGCGGCGACGTTCGCCTTGCAGGGGCGCACGGTGGTTGCGCCAGGAGAACCACAGGGTCATAGCGGCGGCTACCAGGGCGGCGATCAGCACCGTGGTCAACAGCCCGCCGAGTTTGACGAAGGTGCGCAGCAGCAGGTTGAGCACGATAACCGCCAGCACGCCGCCAAGGGCCAGACGGGTGACCGCGACGCTGTTGGGGCTTGGCTCGTGCATCAGGTGTGCTCCTACAGGCTGCGATTAAGGCCGAAGCGTTTTTTCAGCACGGCCTCGAGCAGGCGTTTAGGCAGCAGCGCTGCGAGCAGCGGCAGGCTGCGGCTGCCATTACCCAGGCGTACCAGGTTCGGCCGGGATTTACTCTGCACGGCGGCCAGCAGGTTGAGGGCAAAGTGGCTGGTGGGCGTGGGGTTGTCCTGCGAGGCGTTGGCGCGGGCGCGGATACCGTCGCGGATCGGCCACCAGGGCGAGGCTTCGTCGATCAGCTGTTCGGCCTGCTGGCTGGCGTTGGCGCCGAAGCTGGAGGCAATCGCACCAGGCTGTACTTCCATCACCCCGATGGAGAAGGGGGCTAGCTCCAGGCGCAGGGCGTCGGTCAGGGCATGCACGGCGCCCTTGGAGGCGCAGTAGGCGCCGGCAAACGGGGTGACCAGTACGCCGGATACGCTGCCGATATTCACCACCAGCCCCTTGTTCTGCCGCAGTAATGGGAACAGTGCGCGAGTCACGCCGATCAGTGAGAACACGTTGGTTTCGAATTGCTTGCGCATGGCTTCGACGCCGCCATCGAGCAGTGGGCCCATGGCGCCGTAGCCGGCGTTGTTGATCAGCACATCGAGGCCGCCGATTTCCGCTTTCAGGCGTTCGGCCAGTTGCCCCAGGCCTAGGCCATCGTTGACGTCCAGTTGTACGGCGTGAAAGCCCGCTTCGCTCAGGGCTGTGAGGTCTTCAGCTTTGCGCGCAGTGGCCCAAACCTGATAACCGGCCTGCTGGAACACTTCGGCCAGGGCGCGGCCAATGCCGCTGGAGCATCCGGTGATCAGTACGCTGGGCTGGGTCATGCAGCTTTCCTTGTTGTTTTAGTGGGGCAACGCTCAGCGGCTAAAGCTGCCTTGTAGGCGTTCAGCGCGAAACTCTAATGTACTGGCGCGGTAGCCGCTGCGCAGGGTAGGTAAGGGCAGGCAGGTTTGCCAATCGGCGCCGGGCAGCAATTCGCCGGGGCCGCTGTATCGCGGGGTTTCATACAGGCGCTCGGCCAGGTTGACGCTGTCGCCGGGGCGGTATGCGGCGATCTGCCAGTGCAGCTCAAGCAGCGCGGCTTCGCTGCCATTCTTCAGATTTAGGGCCAGCGGACGATCTGCCGGGCAGCGCTGCGGGGCGTAGTCGAGGCGCAATTCGAGGTGAGCCAGGTGGCGATTCTCGCGGCTTTCCTGCCAGAGCACCCAGCTGGCGACCAGGCCCAGACCGATCAGCGCACCGAGGGAGATCGGCAGTGCCTTGCTCGGGTAGCGGATCAGCAGGATCAGCCAGCTCAGTACCAGGATTGCGCCTATCAGCATCACTCAGGCCTCGGGGTCGTCGCGTAGGAATACCAGACTATCAGCCTTGGAGTGCTCGGCCGAATAGCGATAGCCCTGGTAGTTGAAATCCTTGAGGCCGGCCGGGTCGGTCAGGCGCTCCTTGATCACATAGCGCGCCATCAGGCCGCGGGCCTTTTTCGCGTAGAAACTGATGATCTTGTACTGGCCGTTTTTCAGGTCCTTGAATTCGGTGTCGATGATCCGTGCGTTCAGCGCTTTGCGTTTCACCGCGCTGAAGTACTCATTGGACGCCAGGTTGAGCAGCACGTTGTCGCCTTGGGCCGCCAGCGCCTCATTCAGCCAGCCGCTGATGCGTTCGCCCCAGAAGGCATAAAGATCCTTGCCGCGCGGGTTGGCTAACTTGGTGCCCATCTCCAGGCGGTAAGCCTGCATCAGGTCGAGCGGACGCAGCACGCCATACAGGCCTGAGAGCATGCGCAGGTGCTGCTGGGCGAAGTCGAAATCGGCCTCGCTGAAATCCTCGGCGTTAAGCCCGGTGTACACGTCACCCTTGAACGCCAGCAGCGCCTGTTTGGCGTTGGACGGGTTGAACGGCCGCTCCCAGCTGCCGAAACGCGCGGCATTCAGCCCGGCGAGTTTGTCTGAAAGGTGCATCAGCTCGGCAATCTGCGCCGGGGTGAAGTCGCGCAGCTGCTGGATCAGCTCCTGGGCGTGGTCGAGGTGTTCGGGCTGGGTAAAGCGCGGGGTGGCGGGCGGCGTCTCGTAATCGAGGGTCTTGGCCGGGGAAATCACCATCAACATAAAACTGTGCTCCTGAAAGTCTGCGGCGATTCTAGAAGCTGCCGGCGCTTGAGACTACCTATAAGGGCGATTGAGGCGCTTGACCCAGGGGCCGCCACGGGGTTGTAGTCTGCCCAGGTCGAACTCTCAAGGAGCTGTCATGACCGCTTGCAACCATTCGCGCTGGGAGCCATCCCATGACTACCGCCCGCTGGAAACCACCGCCGAACGCCAGGCTTGGCGCGTGGCCGCGCTGACCGGGGCAACCATGCTGGTGGAAATTGTCGCCGGCTATGCGTTCAACTCCATGGCCTTGCTCGCCGATGGCTGGCACATGGCCTCGCATATGCTCGCGATTGGCCTGACGGCGCTGGCCTACTTGCTGGCGCGACGCTACGCCAACGACCCACGTTTTGCCTTCGGCACCTGGAAGGTTGAGGTGCTGGCGGGTTTTGCCAGCTCGCTGATGTTGCTGGTGGTGGTGGCGATGCTGGCGTTCGAGTCCTTTTGGCGTTTGTTGCAGCCCCAGGTAATTGCCTTCGAGATGGCGCTGTGGGTCGCCGTCATTGGCTTGTTGGTCAACCTGGCTTCTGCCTGGCTGCTGCGTGATAGCCATGATCACGGGCATGCCCACGGCCAGGGTCATAGTCACGCTGGCGTGCATGCGCATGCTGATCACGATCACGATCACGATCACGATCACGATCACGATCACGATCACGATCACGATCACGCAGCGCCAGCGGCGGGCAAGGACCTGAATCGCCACGCCGCCTTTATCCATGTGCTGGCCGATGCGCTGACCTCGGTGGCGGCTATCGTCGCACTACTGGGCGGCCTGCTGCTGGGCTGGGACTGGCTCGACCCACTGATGGGCGTGATCGGTGCTGTGATCATCGCGGTGTGGGCTAAGGGGCTGCTGATCGAAACCGGCAAGGTGCTGCTCGACCGCGAGATGGACAGTCCGGTGGTCGAGCGCGTACGCAGCGCCTTGGCCCAGGAGGCGGACACCGAACTGGCCGATCTGCATCTATGGCGTGTCGGCCGGGCGCAGTTCGCCTGCATCGTCAGCGTGGTGACCCATGGTGACGGCTCGGCGGATCGCTACAAAGCGCGGCTGGCGGGGATTGCGGAACTGGTGCATGTGACCGTGGAGGTCAATCGCTGTGCTGATGGGCACAGGGTGGGGCGGGGCTGACAAGTAAAAAAATGACGGCCCGAAAACCGGTGGGACTTCCGACTTTAACGGCGACTGCGCAGTGCGCCAAGCGCTATTTGTCGCTCCGATAAATAAACCTGAAAAACTCAAAAAATACGTTTTTCTGTCATCTTTTTTGGAGTATCTAAAAGGCAAGACCGCCGAACCCTGCAGACAGGTGGCGGCCATTGGCCCTCACCTTTTTGCAGCCTTCTCAGCCCCGGCACTGAGGAGTCGACGGCCCCTCCGCGGCGCAGACTCGCCCCTGCGTTGCTTGGCTACTACAAGAAGGTGACCGAGTATGGATGACCACGGACGCTCCAAGCCCACCGCCCCAACCCTGTACGCCCTCGACACCAATGTGCTGATCCACGACCCCAACGCGCTGCTGAATTTTCAGGAGCACCACGTTGCAATTCCGATGACCGTACTGGAGGAACTGGACAAGCTTAAAACCGGCAAACAGGGCGTGGCCGCCGAGTGCCGCCAAGCCATTCGTCTGATCGACAAGATCCTCGGCAGCGCCAACCCGGATGAGGTGGAACACGGCGTTGCTATCCAGCGTGACAAGAGCGGCCCCTGTGGCTATTTGTCGATTCTGATGAGCAAGAGCGCAGCCCCGGTCACCTGGCTGCCGGAAGACCTCAACGACAACAAGATCATCAACCAGCTGGTCGAGCTGAAGTCCCGTCGCCCCGGTCTCAACGTGGTACTGGTGACCAAAGACATCAACATGCGCCTGAAGGCGCGGGCCTGTGGCATCGACTCCGAGGATTACCACACCGACCAGCTGGTCGATGACGTGTCCTTGCTGTCGCAGGGTTATCACAACATGGACGGCTCCTTCTGGGACCGCGTGAACAAGGTTGAAACCCGCCAGGATCACGGCCGTACCTGGCACCGTGTGCAACTCACCGACAACCTGCCGGCGGTGCACGTCAACGAGTTCATCATCGACGAGCAGGGCTTTGTCGGCTGGATCAAGGGCATCAAGCACGGCGAACTGCTAATTCTCGACATGCATCAGGAACCCCTGATGCACCAGGAAGCCTGGGGGCTTCGCCCGCGGGATATCTACCAGTCACTGGCGCTGTTTGCCCTGCTTGATCCGGACATCCATCTGGTCAACCTGTCCGGCGCAGCCGGTTCCGGTAAAACCATCCTGGCCCTGGCGGCGGCTATCGAACAGACCATGGTCAGCAAGCGCTATCGGCGCATCATCGCCACCCGCAGCGTGCAGGGGCTGGATCAGGAGATCGGCTTTCTGCCCGGCACAGAAGCCGAGAAGATGGAGCCCTGGCTCGGCGCGATCACCGACAACCTCGAAGCCTTGCATATGGACGACGAGAACACCCACGGCAGCGTCGACTACATCCTGCAAAAGGTGCCGCTGCAGTTCAAATCCCTCAACTACATCCGTGGTCGCAGCTTCCAGCAGAGCCTGATCCTGATCGACGAATGCCAGAACCTGACCCCGCACCAGATGAAAACCATCATCACCCGTGCCGGCAGCGGCTCGAAAGTGGTGTGCCTGGGTAACCTGGCGCAGATCGATACCCCTTACCTGTCGGCGCCCAGCTCGGGCCTGACCTACCTGACGGAGCGCTTTAAAGACTTCGAGCATGGCGTACACATCACTTTGCAGGGTGTGCCACGTTCGGTCCTCGCCGAGTACGCCGAAACCCATATGTAACCCTCATCCGCGCTCGCCCAGCAGGCCGTTATGCCTGCTGGGCCGGACGCCGCTGTAACCTCCCGTCTGAATCCCCTGGCATTCACAGGTGCCGAAACCTGACCCGTGGGTTTACAATCGTCGGACACTTGCCCGGAGCCTGTCTGTGTTAACCCATCTCGATTCCCAAGGCCGCGCCAACATGGTCGACGTCAGCGACAAAGCGCAGACTGTCCGTGAGGCCGTGGCTGAAGCCCTGGTGCGCATGCGCCCGGAAACCCTGCAGATGATTGCCCAGGGTGATCACCCCAAGGGCGATGTGTTTGCCGTGGCGCGAATTGCCGGCATTCAGGCAGCGAAGAAAACCAGCGACCTGATTCCGCTGTGCCACCCGCTGATGCTCACCAGCGTCAAGGTTGAACTGACGCCTGAGGGCGCGGATGCCGTGCGCATCACCGCGCGCTGCAAACTGACCGGGCAGACCGGTGTGGAAATGGAAGCCCTGACCGCCGCCAGCGTGGCTGCGTTGACCATCTACGACATGTGCAAAGCCGTGGATCGCGGCATGGTGATCGAAAACGTGCGTCTGCTGGAGAAGGTCGGCGGCAAAAGTGGATACTTTGTAGCTGGGGAAGAAGCATGATTCGCGTGCAGTATTTCGCCCGTTACCGTGAAGCCCTTGGCCTGGACGGTGAGCAGCTGAACGCGGAGTTCTCCAGCCTCGATCAGTTGCGCCAACACCTGCTGGCGCGCGGAGGTGTGTGGGAAGTGCTGGCCGAGCAGAACCTGATGTGTGCGCGCAATCAGGAGCTGTGCAGCCTCGATGAGCCGCTGACAGCCGGTGATGAAGTGGCGTTCTTTCCTACCGTAACCGGCGGTTGAGCCGGTTGTCGTCGCGGCTAAAGCCCCTCCCACAGAGAGCCTCTGCATGAGCATTCGCGTCCAGTCGCACCCCTTCGATCCGGGCGTTGAGCTTAACGCCTTGCATGCCGCCAATCTGGGTATCGGCGCGGTGGTCAGCTTTGTCGGCTATGTGCGCGATTTCAACGACGGGCGCGAAGTCGGCGGCATGTTTCTCGAACACTTTCCCGGCATGACCGAGAAGGCCCTGGGCAAGATTGCCGAGGAAGCCATGCAGCGCTGGCCGCTGCTTGGTATTGAGGTGATCCACCGCATTGGCCGTCTGGAACCGGGTGAGCCGATTGTCTTCGTTGGCACCACCAGCGCTCACCGTCAGGCGGCGTTCGATGCCTGCAACTTCGTCATGGATTACCTGAAAACCCGCGCGCCGTTCTGGAAGAAGGAAGACACCGCCGAAGGCCCGCGTTGGGTCGAGGGGCGTTGTTCCGATCAGGCTGCTGCCGAGCGCTGGAAACAACAACCTTAAGCGTATTTTGCCTGTGTCGCCTGCGCTGATCCTTCAGTCGCAGCGCTGACTGTTGGTTGGTTGACGATTTGTACATATAAGTCCAGTATGGAATTTAAAGTATAAATCGAGACTGGCAAATGACCCGTCCACGCGTGCTACCCAGCCATCGCTTCTCGCTCAGGTGCATACCTGACGCGGCTTTCTTCTGTCTTGCAGCAACCGTCGTTGCCCGTTCGACCTGCGCAGCAATGCCAGGTGACGCGGGCCTGTCCCTCCCTCAGCAGGAATTTACAGCATGAAGAAAATCGTCCTGGCGGGCGGCATCGCCCTGAGTTTGATCGCCTCCAGTCTGTTTGCCGCAGACAAACCCTTGCGCCTGGGGATCGAGGCTGCGTATCCGCCTTTTGCCTACAAAGAAGCCAGTGGGCAGATCGCCGGCTTTGACGTGGATATCGGCAACGCCCTGTGCGCCGAGATGAAGACCGATTGCCAATGGGTCGAACAAGAGTTCGATGGCCTGATCCCCTCGCTCAAGGTGAAGAAGGTCGACGCGATTCTCTCCTCGATGACCATCACCGATGAGCGGCGCAAATCGGTGGACTTCACCGGCAAGTACTATTACAGCCCGGCGCGTCTGGTAATGAAGACTGGCAGCGAAGTCGCCGCCGATTTCAGCAACCTCAAGGGCAAGCGCATCGGTGTGCAGCGTTCGAGCACCACCGACCGTTTCGCCAGTGAAGTGCTGGCCGCGCAAGGGGTTGAAGTGGTGCGCTACAGTTCGCAGAACGAAATCTACCTGGACCTGATTTCTGCGCGTCTGGACGGTACCCTGGCCGACGCCATTCCGGTGGATGAAGGTTTTCTGAAAACCGCCAACGGCAAGGGCTTCGCCTTTGTTGGCCCGGCGTTTACTGACCCAAAATATTTCGGTGAGGGCGCCGGTATCGCCGTGCGCAAAGGTGATGCTGAACTGCTCGGCAAGCTGAATGCCGCCATCCAGGCGATTCGCGCCAGCGGCGAATACCAGAAAATTCAGGCTAAGTACTTCACCTTCGATATCTACGGCGACTGATTCTGTCGGGCATAAAAAGCCGCGCAGTGCGCGGCTTTTTGCTGCCTGGCGTGTGCTTACAGCAAGCCCAGTTCCATTGCTGTGCGATCCACCGCGAGTTTGGTTTTGGCCACCAGCTCGTCCAGCTCCGTGCGTCCGGCCACCAGGGCAGGGGCCATGATCATGCGGCCCTGGGTGGAGCGGATAATCACGCCTTCCTCGAAGCCGATGGTGCGGCAGCGCCAGGCGATATCACCTTCATTGGCGAAACGTTTGCGGCTGGTCTTGTCCTCGGCGAACTGCAGGGCTGCGACCAGGCCGGTGCCTTGGATATCGCCGACCAGCGGGTGATTGCCGAACACCTCACGCAGGCACTGCTGCAGGTAGGGGCCGGTATCGTCCTTGACCCGGTTGACCACGCCTTCATCACGCAGCGCCTTGATATTGGCCAGCGCCACAGCTGCCGCGACCGGGTGGCCGGAGTAAGTCAGGCCGTGGGCGAATACGCCGCCCTGTTCCACCAGCACCTCGGCGATGCGCTTGGAAAGCACCAGGCCGCCCATCGGTACATAGCCCGAGGTCAGGCCCTTGGCGATCGATAGGGTGTCTGGCTGGAAGCCGAAGTGCTGGTGGGCGAACCATTCACCGGTGCGACCGAAGCCGCCGATCACCTCGTCGGCGCACAGCAGCACGTTGTACTGGCGGCAGATGCGCTGGATTTCCGGCCAGTAGCTTTCCGGCGGGAAAATCATGCCGCCGGCTCCCTGGAACGGCTCAGCGATAAAGCCGGCGACGTTTTCCGCACCCAGTTCGAGAATCTTCTCTTCCAGTTGCAGGGCGCAGCGGCGGCCGAATTCGGTCGGGGTCAGCTCACCGCCATTGGCGTACCAGTAAGGCTCGTCGATGTGCTCGATATCCGGCAGCATGCCGCCCATTTCGTGCATAAATTGCATGCCGCCCAGCGCCGTAGCCGCCAGGGTGGAGCCGTGGTAACCGTTCCAGCGGCCGATCATCACCTTCTTCTCAGGCCTGCCGAGAATCTGCCAGTAGCGGCGCACGGTGCGGATCAGCACCTCGTTGGCCTCGGAGCCGGAGTTGGTGTAGATGGCGTGGCTGTAATGCGCGGGCAGCAGGCTGAACAGGGTTTCCGACAGCTCGACCACCGCCGGGTGGGTGGTGTGGAAGAACATGTTGTAGTACGAGAGCTGCTCCATCTGCTTGCTAGCCGCTGCGACCAGGTCCTTGCGGCCGTACCCGAGGTTGGTGCACCAGAGCCCGGACATGCCGTCGAGGTAGCGCTTGCCATCGTTATCCCACAGGTACAGGCCCTCGCCGCGCACCATCACGCGTGGCCCTTCGGCATTCAGCGCTTTCTGGTCGAGAAAGGCGTGGATATGGTGGGCGGCATCCAGCGCCTGGTAGTCCTGAGTCTGGCGGTTGGGGGTGTTTGGGACTGTCATTTTCAGCAACCTCGGTTATTACCTGTGGTGTTCGAGTAAGCCGGAGGCACGCCCCCGGCGGGACTTCATTTGCGTGCCAGCACCTTGTCGATGGGCTCCGGGGTGAACAGGGGTTTGCGCATCACCAGTTTGATCCACAGTACGGCTATGACCGATACCAGGCCGAGTACCGCACCGGCGCTATAGAAGATCGAGGCGGTCATCTCCGGGGTGGGCGACACGTAGTAGATCGATACCAGCATACCGGCGATGCCCAGGAGCTGCGGCAGCGGGTAGAAGGGCGTCTTGAATGGACGGGCCAGATCAGGATAACGACGGCGCAGGGCGATCACATCCAGGTGGCAGATGATGTAAGCCAGTAGCCAGGCCACCGCTGCAGCCAGCAGCAACAGGCCGATGGCAGCCGGGTCATCGCCCATAAACACCACCGGCAGGCCAGTAATGGCGGCCACGAACAGCACGGCGACCCAGGGTGCCTGGTACTTCTTGCTGAGCATTTTGAATTGCGGGAAGGCCTGGCCGTTGACCGCCATGCCATAGAGCATGCGCGGGATGGCCGCCAGTGAGGTGTTGACCGTACTGCAGGTGGCGGTGATGGCGGCAACCACCAGGAAGATTTTCCCGGCTTCGCCAAACAGCGCAGTGGCGAACAGGTAGTGCGGCAGGGCCGAGCTGGCCAGCGCATCCTGCGGCACATAGAGCAGCGCGCCGACGCAGTAGAGGGCGATGGTGATAAAGATCACCGTCACGCCGAGGATCATCGACCAAGGAATACTGCGCTGCGGGCGACGCGACTCTTCCACCAGTGGGCAGACGAACTCGGCGCCGACAAAGCCCCAGATGGCCAGCGCCACCAGAGTCATCACGCTGGCACCCATGGGGTTCCAGTCGCTGCTGATTGAGGTGCTCAGCGCTGGCTCGCTGCCGCTGCCAGTCACCGCCGCCAGGCCGAGGGCCAGCAGCACGACCACCATGATCAGCGCCAGGGCCGATTGCAGGCGGGCGAAGATGTCGATGCCCAGCAGGTTGAGCAAGGTAAACACCACCAGCACGCCATAGGCGATCAGCATGCTCGGGAAAGCGCCGGGGTAGACCTCGTTGATGATCAGATCAAGCAGCAGCAACTCCGCCGATAGGGCAAACATCGCCACCACCACATAGCCGGAGAAGGTCGCCAGAATCGCCGGAAAATGTCCCAGAGCCACCTCGGTATAACTGCTCAGGCTGCCGGCGCGGGGGATCATCAGCGCCAGCTCGGCGAACGACACTACATAGGTCAGGGCCAATACAAACGCCAGCGCCAGGGGGATCAGAAAGCCCAGGCCGGCGATGCCCGCGCCTTGCAGCATCAACACCATCACGCCCTGTGACACCACCAGGCCGATAGCCACGGCGAGCAGGGCGGTGAGGCCCAGGCTGGGTTTACGTATGCGCGCGTCTGCGCTTGCTTGAGCCAGACCAACGGGGGACGTAAGGCTGATATCGGGGTCGTGCATGGGAGTTCTCCTGCAATCTTGTTGTTGTGTCAGGTGAGCCATACGCGGCAGAGGCCGCAGTTATCTGCTGTGCGCTGGGGTGCGCAGTTGTTCGCGGCGCTTTTGCGGGCGCAGTTGTCCAGTGCACGCCAAGGCGCGCACGTATCTGGGGGGAGTGCCGTTACCGGCTGCGCATTAACTGCACAGCTGGAACCAGGTGGTCTTCATCAGGCTGTACTTGTCGAAGGCATGCAGCGACAGGTCGCGGCCAAAGCCTGATTGCTTGCAGCCGCCGAACGGTACGCACACATCCAGGGCGTCCACGGTATTTACCGATACGGTGCCGGCGCGCAGGCGTTTGGCCACGCGGTGAGCGCGGTGCAGGTTGTCGGTCCACAGCGAGGCGGCCAGGCCGTATTGGCTGTCGTTGGCCAGGCGCACGGCCTCGTCTTCGCTGTCGAAGGGGATAACCGCCAGCACCGGGCCGAAGACTTCTTCGCGGGCCAACTGCATCGTCGGGCTGACGTTGGTGAAGATGGTGGGTTGGATAAAACTGTCTGAACCGTTGACGCTCAGGCGTTGGCCGCCACAGGCCAGGGTGGCGCCCTGGCTCTGCGCCCGGTCGATAAAGCCCATGATGCGTTCGGCCTGGCGCGCATCGACGATGGCACCGGCACGGCTGGCTGGGTTGAGCGGGTCACCCGGTAGCCACTGTTGGGCCTTGGCGATCAGGCGTTGGACGAACTCATCGTGGATCGAACGTTCCACCAGCAGGCGCGAGTTGGCCGAGCAGACTTCGCCCTGGTTGAAGAAAATCGCGAAGGCGGCCTTTTCCGCGGCCAGGTCGAGGTCCTGGCAGTCGGCGAATACCAGGTTGGCGCTCTTGCCGCCGCATTCCAGCCACACCTGCTTAAGGTTGGATTGTGCCGCGTAGGCCATAAAGTATTTGCCCACCTCGGTGGAGCCGGTAAACGCCAGGCAATCCACATCCATATGCAGGCCCAGGGCTTTGCCGGCCGTTTCGCCAAGGCCCGGCAGCACGTTCAGCACGCCGGCCGGCAAGCCAGCCTCCAGAGCAAGCTGGCCCAGGCGCAGGGCAGAGAAGGGCGACTGTTCGGCAGGTTTCAAGACCACCGAGTTGCCGACAGCCAGAGCTGGGGCGAGTTTCCAGGCGGCTAGGTCCAGCGGGAAATTCCACGGCACCACCGCGCCAATCACGCCTAGTGGTTCGCGGGTGATGGTGGCCAGGGCATCACTGGCAGTTGGCGCCACTTCGTCATAGCGCTTGTCCAGGGCTTCGGCGTACCAGCTGAACACCTGGGCGGCGCCGGGTACGTCGATGGTGTAGGCGTCCATCACTGGCTTGCCCATGTTCAGCGAGTCGAGCAGCGCCAGTTCCTCGCGGTTGGCCAGGATCAGTTCGGCTAAACGCAGCAATACCTGCTTGCGCTCGCGCGGTGCCATGCGTGCCCAGGGGCCTTGCTCGAAGGCCTGGCGGGCACTGGCCACGGCGGCATCGACATCGGCTGCATCACAGGCGGCTACATGGGCCAGCAACTGGTTGGTGGCCGGATTGATCGAGGCGAAGGTCGCGCCGCTCTGGGCCGGGCGCAACTGGCCGTCGATCAGGGCCTGGGTGATAAAGCCTTGCGCGGCGGCGCGCTTCTGCCAATCGCTGTGATCCAACATCGCCTTTATCCTCATTCCTGGGCCGCTAGCGGCGTACCTTGGCCGTAAGTGGCTGGTCGGGGGCCGTGAGCAGCATGCCTGATGCCGTGAACGGCTTCTTGTGGTTGTTGAGGGTGATGGTGGCGCAGGTCGGGCTGAAGGAAAATTAGTAAATTTATACTCGCAGGCTATTAAAAAACTGGGCAGCCTCAGTATCGGGCCTGGGGTATGTTGGCTGCATAAAATCAGTACAAGACGGCCGGGAAGCCGCTATCGAGGAGGTATCGCATGGCCGCCTACACCCTGCGTCAGCTCAAGTATTTCGTCACCACCGTGGAATGCGGCAGCGTCGCTGAGGCCTCGCGCAAGCTGTATATCGCCCAGCCGTCGATCTCCACGGCGATCAAGGGGCTGGAAGAGAGCTTCGGCCTGCAGCTGTTTATCCGCCACCATGCTCAGGGTGTTTCCCTGACCCCCGGCGGCGCGCGGTTCTACAAGAAGGCTCAAGAGCTGATCCGCATGGCCCGCGAGTTCGAGCAGAACGCCCTGGCCGATAACGACGTGGTGGCCGGGCAGATCGATATCGGCTGCTTCGAGACCGTGGCGCCACTGTATCTGCCGCGACTGATTGCTGGCTTTAATGCGCTTTATCCTGGGGTGGAAATCCGCATCCGTGATGGTGAACAGCAGGAGCTGATTCAGGGCCTGACCGCCGGGCGCTTCGACCTGGCCATCCTTTATGACCACGACCTCGACGCTACCATTGTCAGTGAACCGCTGATGACCCCGCAAAAACCCTACGCCCTGCTGCCCGAAGGCCATCGTTTTACCGGCCAGGCTCAGGTGTCGCTGCGCGATCTATGCCTGGAGCCGATGATCCTGCTCGACGTACAACCGAGCCGCACCTACTTCGTCAGCCTGTTCGAAGAGCTGGGCCTGGCGCCCAATATCGTCTTCAGCTCGCCGTCCATCGAAATGGTGCGCGGCATGGTTGGCCAGGGCTTTGGCTTCTCCCTGCTGGTTACCCGCCCGCACTCGGAATGCACCTACGACGGCAAGAAGGTGGTGACCGTGGATATCAGCGAACCGGTGGCCAGCTCCGGCCTGGCTGCTGCCTGGCTCAAACGCGCGCCGCTGACCAAGCCGGCGCAGTTGTTTGTCGAGTTCTGCAAGGAGCAGTTGGGGCGGGCGAGCCAGTGAGTCAGATGCCCTGGCCGCCTGACACTTCAATGCGCTGAGCGTTAACCCAACGATTGTTGTCGCTGAGCAGACCCGCAATCATTGGTCCGATGTCGTCAGGCACACCTGCACGGCCCAGCGCAGTCATGTTGGCGAATATTTTGTTCACTTCAGGGTTGTCACGGACTGCGCCGCCACCAAAGTCGGTCTCAATGGCACCAGGTGCAACAGTGTTTACGGTTATGCCCCGAGCGCCCAATTCTTTGGCCATGTATATGGACAGGCACTCAATGGCTGCCTTGACTGCGGCATAAGCGCTGTAGCCTGGATAAGAAACGCGAGTTAGGCCTGAAGACAAATTCACGATCTTTCCATTGTCGGCAATTAACGGAAGCAATGTCTGGGTCAGGAAGTAAACGCCCTTGAAATGAACGTTAACTAGCCCGTCGAACTGTGCCTCGGTGGTTTGCTCAATCAGGGCATAGTCGCCGTGACCGGCGTTGTTTACCAAGTAATCGAAGCTGTTCCGCTGCCAGGTGTCGCGCAGTACATTGCGAAGGCTATCGGCGAATGCAGCGAAGTCAGCCACTTTCCCCGTGTCTAGTTGAAGGGCTACCGCCTTGTGGCCCAAGGCGGTAATTTCAGCTGCTACCTCTAGGGCACATTCGGCACGACTTTGATAGGTAAGGATGACGTCACCGCCCTGGCGGGCGATGCTCAAGGCTGTGTTGCGGCCAAGGCCACGACTGCCGCCAGTGACGATAGCAATTTTGTTGGTAAGCATAGGAAACTCCTTGTCTGATGGAGGCCCCATGGTAGGTAGATGACGGCTTGAAACCCTTGCCGAAACCTAGCAGTTGTATGCCCAATCCTCCAAAGCTGCTACGTGGCGTCAGCGTAACTACTAGGATTGCGCCATGAATGACACCTTGCTTGATGCGGTTCGCCGCTACATAGAAATTAATGCGGATTCGACGGGGCTTGCCCAAACCCCCATTCCTGGGCTGACCACCATTCGGTCTGTAAAACCCTCCGGCTTGGTGCACGCCATCCCCCAGCCGCTGGTTTGTTTGGTACTACAGGGTACGAAGCAGGTAGCCATGGGGGACAAAACGTTCACCTTCAATGCTGGCGACTCTCTGCTTATCACCGCCGACGTGCCCACCCTGAGCCAGATCACCCAGGCCAGCGTCGAAGCTCCGTATCTGTCCTTGGTCCTGGACTTGGATACTGCCGTTCTCGCTGAGCTGACGTTGCAAATGCAACCCATGCCAGCAGCCGAGGGCGGTCCGGTTCATGCTGAGCCCACTGACAGCGAAGTGGCCGACGCGGCCTTGCGCCTGATGCGTTTGCTGGATCGTCCGGCGGCGTTACCGTTGCTGCACTCGCAGCTGGTGCGCGAGCTGCACTACTGGTTATTGGCGGGCCGGCATGGTGCGGCGATACGCCGGCTGGTTGGGCCTGGCAGTAGCGCGCAGCGAATAGCGCGGGCTGTGGCCATCCTACGCGACCAGTTCGCTACATCTTTGCCAACTGAACGCCTCGCTGCTGCCGCTGGGATGAGTGTGTCCTCGTTCCATCAGCACTTTCGCGCCATAACGTCACTCTCTCCTCTGCAATTTCAGAAGCAGCTACGGTTGATCGAAGCGCGAAGAATGATGATGGCCGAGGGTGTTTCAGCAAGCAGTGCGGCGTTTTCCGTGGGCTATGAAAGCGTGCCGCAATTCACTCGAGAATATGGCCGAATGTTTGGTATGCCACCGGCTAAAGATGCCGAATCCGTCAGAAAGCGGGTAATGGGGGAGGACTAATCCGTTGGCCTGTCTTACTGCATGCAAATGCAGAAAAGAGTCGTCACTCGACCGCGAAAACTTAAAGGCTCAGGTGGCAAGTAATGAGCTCTTTCAACGTCTAGAAAGGCATGGCCTTATCCTCAAAGGCTTAACCTGCGATTGTGTGGGCCATTCCTGTCTGCTTCGGCGCTAAATCTGCGTCTTTGGCCGACACTCCAGCCAAGACTGAATACACTATGCGCCAGACTTTCCCGCGCCATCCCTATGGCAGCATCGAACAAGGACCGCGCCTGTATGGCTTCTCCAGATAAACAGCAAAAACGCGCCCAACGGGCAAAAGCCAAGGCCAAGCAGAACCGTTCGGGCAAGGCCAAAGCCCATGCAGTGCATCCGCTGTTGGCTAATCCGCTGATCAACGAGCCGTTCGATGATGTGGAAATCGACCTGAGCACCTTCGACTTCAAAGACATCGAAGAGAACGGTTTTGACCCGGCGCACTTCGACGACCTGTTCCAGGCGATGAAGGTCGGCGAAGGCATCAGCCTGTTGGCGATGTGCCTGATATTCCTGCAATACCCGGTGTTGGAGTTGGTAGTTGCGGAGGAAGCGGAAGACGCTGCCACGGACTTTATGATGGGCCTGCTGATCGTTTATCGCGGGATCTTCCACGATGAAGACGAAGACGCCGCCGTAGAGTGGATCGGCAGCGACGCCTTCCAGCATGCCTACAACGAAGCCTCGATGATTCTGCAGAAGAAAAACGCGCGCGGTACCCCAGGCGCCCGCGCATAGCCGAGGGACTGTTTATTCCCTTGGCTCAAGGGCGGGGTGCTGCTGCATGCGGTGTAACGGCTGCGCTGGCCACACGGGGCTGTTGGCAAGCTCCGGCCAGCAGCCCGAGGTTCAGAATGCGCAATAACTTCCCGTCAGCTCGACACGGCCGAAACTGGCATTGGGGTCGAGTGGTGTGATGGCCAGTAATTGGTCGAGGCGTACCTCGAACTGGCCGTTATCGTTCTGCAGCACAAGAAACTCTTCCTTGCTCGGCGCCGTGCGCGTGGTCAGCGCCCTGGCCACGAAGCTCGGCCCATCGAGCAGTTCGATCTGCAGACCGTAACGGTGCATACAGGCGATCTCCAGGTAGTCGTGCAAATCGCAGCTCAGGGGCTGATACGCGTTCATGATCGGTCTCCTAGCAGCCTTGCAGCGGGATGATGTAGTAGCCCTGCCCGGTGACGGCAGCGGCGATTTCGGGGTGGGCCGGTTCGCTGTGGCAGAACTGGCAGCGGCTCTGTTCGATATCGGCATCCTGCACGCCGCGCTCACTCATCCAGTCACGGGCGTATTGGGTGGCGCGAGCCTGGTCGTTACCTTCGATCAGTACATCGACGTGCAGATAACGGCCGTCGCGGGTGCGCACATGGGTGTCGAATACATTTACGTTCATCACTGATCCTCCTTCCAGATAGCCGGCAGCGCAAAGGGTGAAAATGCGCGAGGCTCCTTACTTCAAATCGTCGATGGAAGCGCCGAAGTTCAGATGCAGCACCTGGTCTTCGTAGACAAATGCAGGCACCGACTTGACCCCGGCCAGTTCGGCCTCGGTGACGCGCTGTGGTTGTTCGCCAAGGTGGATAACCTCGACCTTGAGTGCTGGGTCCAGCAGGTTGAGCAGGGTCTGTTCGGCCGAAATACAGACAGGGCAGCCGGCGTGATAGAAGCGTGCGTTGGTCATTTCGAGTCTCCTTGAGTTAATTTGGTATCGATTCGATACTTATACAAAGATTACGCTTGACCTTGTCTTTGTCAATATGGTTTTTGATCGATACTATGTGTCGACAGGAGTGATATATGACCGGCACAACCCTTTTCGATCTGCTTGAACGGTTCTCCAGCCTCAGCCGCATCTGGTTCCGCCAGCACCCGCTGCTGGCCGAGATGCAACCCATCCAGTTGAGCGCGTTGATGTACCTGGCGCGCTGCAACCACTACTCCAATACGCCGTTGGGGGTGACCGACTACCTGGGCCTTACCAAGGGCACGGTGTCGCAGTCGCTCAAGGCGCTGGAGGCCAAGGAGCTGATCGTCAAGGTTCAGGATGCACGCGATAAACGTAGCGTTCATCTGCAACTGACTGATGCCGCGCGCAGCCTGCTGGAGGCGCTGTTGCCGCCGGCTTTTCTTGCTGAGGGAGAGGCGCGTATGGGCGCGCGCGGCGCACAGCTGGAAACGCTGCTGGGCGAGCTGCTCTGCGAGGTGCAGCGCAGCGCGGATGTGCCAAGCTTTGGTCTGTGCCGCAGTTGTCGCTTTCATCAGCAGGTCGATGATCTGCCGTTCTGTGGCTTGACTCAGGAACCCCTGGCGCCGAGCGATGCGAAGCTGATCTGTCGTGAACATCAAGCCCCCGAGGTCGCCGCATGAGCCTGCCCAGTATTCGTCTCGACGCTCTGCTTACCGGTCGCGTGCAGCCGTTCACCCGGCCTGGCTCGCGCAGTGCTATCGACAAACAGCCGCAACAAGGCCTATTGGCGGTGAACCCGCTCGGCCTGGGCGGTGATGAACAGGGCGATCTGCGCGTGCATGGTGGGGTGGAGAAAGCCATTCATCATTATCCGTATGAGCATTACGCCGCCTGGGCCGCCGAATTGGGCGCGCATCCGCTGCTGATGCAGCCGGGGGCCTTTGGCGAAAACTTCAGCAGCAGCGGCTGGACCGAACATGACGTCTGTCTGGGCGACCGCATTCGCGTGGGCACGGCGCTGTTGGAGGTCTCGCAGGGGCGTATGCCGTGCTGGAAGCTCAGTGACCGCTTTGGCGTGGCCGAACTGGCCTTGCGTGTGCAGCAGTCCGGGCGCACCGGCTGGTACTACCGGGTGCTGGAGGAGGGCGTGGTCAGCGCCGGCGACAGCCTGCAGCTGGTCGAGCGGCAGTTCGGCGACTGGTCGCTGACCCGTTTGTCCGCGGTGCTGTTCGACAAACGGGTGGAGAGCGAGCTGTTGCGTGAATGCCTGGCCCTGCCATTGGTGCCGTCGTGGCGGCGCACCCTGGAGCGGCGCCTGGAAAAAGGCCTGGTCGAGGACTGGGCACCCCGCCTGCAAGGCAAAGACGCGGCCGAATAACGCAGCATTATCCTTTGGTCGTAAGTGCAGCAGATGCGAATGCTTCTACACTGGATTCGCGCGTTGATCTACGGATGTCCAGTACCGGCGTAGGGCGCTTTTCTGGGGGCGATATGAGCCGGCTGATCTGCGCCGATTTCGATGAGTTCGAAGAGGCCTTGTATGGGGTCGAGGGGCATTACGTGCTGCGTTCGCGGCAGCAGCGCGAGTGGCGGCTGCGCGTCGTTGAGCTAGGCGGCGTGGCCCTGATGTTCGGCCGTGAAGGCGCAGGCACCGTCTACAGCGGCGTTGGCCTGCCGGGTTTCTTCAATATCTTCCTGCCGCTGAGCCGCCACGAGTGCACGGTACTGGGTGGCCAGCGCCTGGACCGGCGCTTGCTCGGTTGGATGGTGCCCGAGGCGATGTTCCATATAGACGCTAGCCAGCCTACGAGCTGGATGACCGTGGCCATGTCCTGCGAGCTGGTGCTGCGTTGGGCGCAGCAGCATGAAGACGAGTTCGATTCGTCGATCCTTTCGCGCAACCTGATCTGCCGGGCCCAGCAGGACTTGGCCCCGCTGGTCTGGTTGGCGCTGCGCCTGCTGCGTATCGATCATTGCGCACCGCAGGAGCTGCATGCCCCGGCGGCTGAGAGCGCGGCGCGCGATGAGCTGATGGCACTGGTGTTCCGCAGTCTGCTGCCAGTGACCCCAGCTCAGCGCGGTGTGGCCGCCCAGCACAGCCATCAGCAGATTCTGCGACGGGCTCTGGAGTTGGTGGATGCGATGCCTGATACCCCGCTGCATATGGCCGACCTGTGCCTGGTCTGCAACACCTCGGAGCGCACGCTGCGCAACCTGTTTACCCGCTACCTGGGCATGAGCCCGCATCGCTACCTGATGCAGCACCGCCTGCACGCGATTCGCCGTGCCATTCTGCGCGCGGCTCCGGGGGAGACCATCACCGATATCTGTGCACGTTTTGGTGTGTGGGATTTTGGTCGCTTCGCCGGCTTCTACCGTGGTTACTTCGGTGAATTGCCGTCGCATTCGCTGCGCAGTCGGCGGCCAGCGTCACCGGCTTTGTCGCTCAGTCACCGTTGACTCCACGCTGCAAGGTCGCGCTGGGGTATTCGCCGAATAGTGCGTGATAGTCCGCGGCCATACGACCGCAATCGGTATAGCCAAACCGCTGGGCGATCACGGCGACGCTGGTGAGGTTCTGGTCGGACACTGCCAGAGCGGCTCGCAGTAGATGCAGGCGGCGCAGGCGCAGATAGCGGGCTGGCGCCATGCCCAGGGTGGCCATAAAAGCGCTGCGCAACGTGCGCTCACTGACGCCCGCTGCACGGCACAATTCGGCCATACGCGGTGTGCGGCCGGTAGTGATCGGCAGCAGCTGCAACACCTGGCTTAGCAGGTTCTCGTATGTGGCCTGGCGAGCACGCTGGCGCGGCGTGATGCGTGGTGACATGGCGGCGTCCTGGCCGTGGGTGATGGCTCCAGGCTGCGCCGAGCTGTGCGGCGCCGATACGTAAAACAGGCACATTTAGACGCTGAGAAGCTTTGCCGATTTTACGTAGCCGGCTACGGGTGACTGCCGCCAGTATCAGGCCATCGCTCGCCACCCGCTGCCCCGCATTCGGCGTCCTGACGAGCCCCCAGAAGCGTTCGAGCATCATCGACGCAAGTGGAGGCTGTATGTGTCTGTCGAAGCGCAATATGGGCATCTTCTGTCTGGTTCTGGCTGGCGCATCCGCCTGTGCATGGGCCAACGCACAGGGGCCGCAGCTGCTTGAGGTCGAGCCGTTCGCCGAGCTGCCAGCCGGTGTGCGCTATCCGGAAGGGCTCGCTGGCAATCCGCACAACGGCGAAATCTATGTCGGCACCTTCGATGCTCGCCAACCCGCCTGCGACCGCAATAACCAGTTGCTGCGCTATGCGGCGGACGGCCGGCTGCTGGCGCAACGCGCCTTTGCCGCTACCCCGCTGACAGGGTTGGGCTATGTCAATGGGCAGATTTACATCCTCAATTTTGGTGCAGGCAAACTGCAACGCATTCCGGCGGAGTTTGTGGCGAACACCCCAGTCGAGGACTTGCTCGACTTCCCGCAACTGAAGCCGGCAGCACCCGCTGCGCGCGCGGTGGCCAACCCGGATGGCAGCCAGGATCAGATCCACTTCGGCTCCAGCGGTATGCCTGCGCCAAATGGCCTGGTGTTCGCCGGCAATGGCGACCTCTACGTTTCTGACTCCTTCCAGGGCGCGCTGTATCGCATCGCCAACGCCACGGTTTGCAAACCTTGTGCGCTAGAAGTGCTGTCGCGCGATCCGCTATTGGCCACGGCAGGCTCTCTGCCCTTCGGAGCCAACGGCCTGGCCTTCAACGCCGACGAAAGTCAGCTGTATATCAACAACGCCGGTGACGGCCGCCTGCTACGTATGAGCTTGCCGAACGGCGAGGTGCAGGTGCTGGCCGAGAGCCTGCCGGGGGCCGACGGTTTGTTGTTTCACGACGGCCTTCTGTGGCTGTTGGCCAATCAGATCGACCAACTGCTGGGGCTCGACGAGCGCGGCCTGATCCGCGTGCGTGCGGGTGGCTTTCAAGGCCTCGCCAGTAACGGTGCGCCGCGTGGCCTGTTATTCCCTGCCAGCAGCGTGGTGCAGGGCGAGTGGATGGTGGTCAGCAACCTGGCTCTGCCATTGACGCCTGCCGAGGGCGATGAGTGGGAAGAACAGGTGAGCACCTGGAACCTGATGCGTGTACGCCTCCCGCAATCGCCAACCAAGGGAGAGCCCGCCAATGCCGCACAACCCTGAGCAACCTCTGAATAAAGGCCGTCGCCAACTGCTGTTCGGCTCGGCCGTGCTGGCCACAACGATGTTGTTACCCCTAGGCGGTTGCATGCGCGGCAGTGGCTCCGCAGCAACCCGTCCACAACCTGAGAATGGAGAGCGCAAGACCATGGGCACTATTACCACTCGTGACGGCACCGAAATTTATTACAAGGATTGGGGCACCGGCCCGGTTGTAGTCCTCAGCCACGGCTGGCCACTCAATTCCGATAGTTGGGAGGCGCAGATGTTCTTTCTGGCCAGCAACGGTTATCGGGTGATCGCCCACGACCGTCGGGGCCATGGCCGTTCCAGCCAACCTTGGAACGGTAACGAGATGAATACCTACGCCGATGATCTGGCCCAGTTGCTCGATCACCTGGACGTACGCGGTGCTGCGCTGTTTGGCTTCTCCACCGGCGGCGGCGAAGTGGCGCGTTACATCGGCAAGCACGGCACCGCCAGAGTGGCCAAGGCAGGGTTGATCTCGGCGGTTCCGCCGCTGATGGTGCAGACCGAGGCCAATCCAGGTGGCCTGCCACTTTCGGTGTTCGACGGCATTCGTGCCGCTTCGATTGCCGACCGCTCGCAGCTGTACAAAGACGTCGCCAGTGGTCCGTTCTTTGGCTACAACCGTCCCGGTGCCAAACCCTCCCAGGGCGTGATCGACGCCTTCTGGATGCAGGGCATGATGGCTGGACACAAGAATGCCTACGACTGCATTAAGGCCTTCTCCGAAACTGATTTCACTGAAGACCTGAAGAAGTTCTCTATTCCCACGCTGATCCTGCACGGCGACGACGACCAGATCGTCCCCGTGGATGCCGCCGCACGCGCCTCGGCCAAGCTGGTGCCGCACGCCAAGCTGGTGATCTACCCCGGTGCGCCCCACGGCATTACCGATACCCACAAGGAAAAACTCAACGCGGACATGCTGGCCTTTCTGCGCAGCTAAGCAGGCGGTTCACACCTATTGAGAGGACAGGCACATGAGCAGCAAAACAGCTTTGATCGTGGTGGATATCCAGAACGACTACTTCCCCGGCGGCCTGTGGGCCCTGAGCAAGGTCGAGGTGGCTGCCGCCAAGGCGGCGCAGGTGATTGCCGTGTTCCGCGAGCGTGGTGATTTGGTGGTGCATATCCGCCATGAGTTCACCAGTGCCGACGCACCGTTCTTCCGTCCCGGCAGTGAGGGCGCACAGCTGCATTCCAGCGTGATCAATCAGCCTAACGAGCCGGTAGTGCTCAAGCATTACATCAACTCGTTCCGGGAAACCGAGCTCAAGGCCGTGCTGGATCGGCACGGCATAGAGACCGTCGTGGTGGTGGGCAATATGAGCCATATGTGCGTGGACGGCATCACCCGCGCCGCCGTGGATTTTGGCTACGCCACCACGGTGCTACACGACGCCTGCGCCACTCTCGATCTGGAGTTCAATGGCGTCAAAGTGCCCGCCGAGCAGGTACACGCCGCCTTTATGGCGGCGCTCAGCTTCGGCTATGCACCGGTGATTTCCACGGCCGAGTACCTGCAGGCACTTTAGGAGGCTGTATGACACACAGGATGACTATCGCTTTTGCAGCGCTGCTGGCCAGTCCTGCTTGGGCGCATGAGGCCGGTGGAATTCATAGCGAGAAAAGTGCTCAGGTCGAAGCAGCCTTCGACCTGGTGCACACCCGCGTATTCAAGGACGGCAGCGACCTGGTATTCGAGCAACTGGTCGACGGTCAGGCGGGCAGTCGTCTACCCACAGCCAAGGGCAGTTTTGCCGGTGCCGAGGTCTACAGTTATGTCTGGCCGACCAGCCTGAACAGCGGGACAGTTGGATTCGAGGACGACTCGGGCATGCTCGCCCTGGCGCTGACTTCACACCCGGACTTCGACGACACGCCGCAACTCGATGAAAACGGCGATGGCGACAAAACCAACGACGGCGGCCTGTGGCACTCGCATTGGGTGGTGCTGACCAAGGATCCCAGTTGCGGCCCCAGCGGCCTCAAGGTGCGCGACATTCCCGAGGGTGCCAAGCCCAAGCTGCCGCCCACCTGGCCCGGTGTGCCGATCTATATCGACTCGCCTGGCTACGACCTCAGCGTGAAAAACGAAGCCGCGCAAATTCGCGTACCGCTGTCTGCCGTCGGTTTTCCCGCCAGCTTCAACTACGACGGGGTGACCGCCGCGCTGCAGGTCAACGCCGATCTGCACAACCCTTTGTTGTGCGTTTCCAGCGTCTGGGATGTGGCCTCCGGCGACCTGTCGTTACCGGCAACCTGGAACGCTACGGACTAAATCATTTCTCGGGCTGCCTCTGGCCATCATCACCGGCGGCTGTTTGGCGCACCCGTTTGAGGAGCACTTGTCATGAAGAACAAACTGACCCATGCCACCGGTGCTCCGGTGGTCGATAACCTCAATATCCAGACCGCCGGGCCGCGTGGGCCGGCGCTGCTGCAGGACATCTGGCTGATCGAGAAGCTCGCGCATTTCGACCGTGAGGTGATCCCCGAACGGCGCATGCATGCCAAGGGCGCTGGCGCTTACGGCACCTTCACGGTGACGGGCGATATCAGCCGTTACAGCCGCGCCAGCCTGTTTGCCCAAGTCGGCAAGCAAACGCCGCTGTTCGTGCGTTTCTCCACTGTGGCGGGTGAGCGCGGTGCGGCCGATGCCGAGCGTGATATCCGCGGCTTTGCCGTGAAGTTCTACACCGATGAGGGCAACTGGGACCTGGTCGGTAATAACACCCCGGTGTTCTTCTTTCGCGACCCGATGCGCTTTCCGGATCTCAATCATGCGGTTAAACGCGACCCGCGTAGCGGCCTGCGCAGTGCCAGCAACAACTGGGATTTCTGGACCCTGCTGCCAGAGGCGCTGCACCAGGTCACCATCACCATGAGCGAGCGCGGCATTCCGCGTAGCTACCGGCATATGCACGGTTTTGGCAGCCATACCTTCAGCCTGCTCAACGGTGATAACCAGCGGGTCTGGGTTAAGTTTCACCTGCGCTGTCAGCAGGGCATCGAGAACCTCAGCGATGCCGAGGCCGGCGCGGTGATTGGCGGGGACCGCGAAAGCCATCTGCGCGATCTGTACCAGAGCATCGAGCGTGGCGACTTTCCGCGTTGGACGCTGTGCATTCAGGTGATGAGCGAAGAGCAGGCGCAGCGCCATCCGCATAATCCGTTCGACCTGACCAAGGTCTGGCCGCATGGCGACTTTCCGTTGATCGAGGTCGGCGTACTGGAGCTGAACCGCAACCCGGACAACCACTTTGCCGAAGTGGAGCAGGCGGCCTTTTCCCCGGCCAACATCGTCCCTGGTATCGGCTTTTCGCCAGACAAGATGCTCCAGGCGCGGCTGTTCTCCTACGGTGACGCCCAGCGCTACCGGCTGGGTGTGAACTTCAATCAGATCCCGGTCAACGCGCCGCGCTGTCCTTATCACAGCTACCACCGCGACGGCGCCATGCGCACCGATGGCAACCAGGGTTCAACCATCGCCCATTACCCCAATAGCCAGGGCGTCTGGGAGGATCAGCAGGAACTACGCGAGCCGCCGCTGCCGCTCGACGGCAGCGCGACCAACTGGGATCACCGCATCGACGATGATCATTACCAGCAGCCCGGCGACTTGTTCCGCCTGATGAGTCCGGCGCAACAGCATGCGCTTTTCGATAACACGGCCAGAGCGCTCGGCGATGCACCCGACGCGATCAAGCAGCGCCATATCGGCAACTGCAGCAAGGCTGATCCGGCCTACGGCGCTGGTGTGGCGCAGGCGCTCGGGCTGGCGAATCAGACCATTCTTTGAGCTGGAGCGAGCAATGATGAGCCTTTCCACTTCCGCCAGCGCAGTACCCAATCAGTTCGTCGAAGTCGGCGGGCGCCGCCTGGCTTATCGCGTAATGGGTGAGGGTCCGCCGCTGGTGCTGTGCCTGCGTTTCAGGGGCGTCATGGACGATTGGGACCCTGCCTTCCTTGATGCGCTCGCCGCGCGGGGCTTGCGGGTTTATATCTTCGACTACAGCGGCTTGGGTTGGTCCACGGGCCAGCCGAGCTATGACCCAGCCTCACTGGCCAAGGACGCTATTGATCTGATTGGCGCGTTGCAGCTGGGCAGAGTGGTACTGGGTGGTTGGTCAATCGGCGGCGTTGCGGCGCAGTTGGTGTTGTTGCAAGCCCCGCAACTGCTTAGCCATCTGTTGTTGATTGCCACCACGCCGCCCGGCCCTCTGGTCAAAACCGGCGAATCTCAGTTCTACCAGCTGGCCGCTCGCGATAACGATTTCGAGGATTTCGTCAGCCTGTTTTTCGAGCCAGCCTCGGCGAGTAGCCGTGAAGCTGCGTTGCGTTCGGCCGAGCGTATTGCCCAGCGCAGTGAAGGGCGCTGCACGCCGGTGCCTTATGCCTGGGCCGCGCAGTCCCTGGGCGACGGGCCGCGCAACCCGATGTTTCCGCTGCAAGCGGCGCTGGATGCGCTCAAGCAAACGCAAACGCCGGTGCTGCACTTGGGCGGCGATCACGACATCGTCTTCCCGGTGGAGAACTGGTACGCGCTCAATCGTGCCTTGCCCACTTTGCATCTGCTGACCCTGCCCAGCACCGGGCATGGGCCGCAGAATCAGTATCCCGACGCCAGTGCGGCGCATATAGCGGCGTTTATTTCAGGGGAATGCGCTGTTGATCGGGCCTAGGCACGTTCTTGCAGCCAATCGGCCAAACGCACCAACAGCGCATCGCAGCCATCGAGCTGCTGCTGGCTGATAAATTCATCCGGTTTATGGCCTTGGTCCATGCTGCCTGGGCCGCAGACCACGGTGGGGATGCCAGCCTGGTGGAATAGGCCGCCTTCCGTGCCGAAGGCCACGGTGGTGTAGTCGTGGCTGCCGCTGAGTAGCGCCAGCAGTTCGGCCGCTGCGCTATGCGGGTCGGTGGCCAGGCCGGGGTAAGCCGACAGCGGCTGGAAGTCGATGGCGCTCGCGCTGCTGCGTTGACGCATCTGTGGCAGCAGTTCCGTTTCGGCGTAGGCGCGCAGTTCTTCGGCGACCTGTTGTGGGTCGTCGCTGGGCAGTGCGCGTACCTCGAAGTCGAACTGGCAGTCGGCTGGCACGATATTCAGTGCGCGACCGCCGCTGATCAACCCGGTTTGCACCGTGGAGTAGGGTGGATCGAAACGCGCATCCTGACGTTCGACTGCGCTCAAACGCTGGCCGATTTCACCGAGCCGGTTGATCAGCTTGGCGGCGTACTCGATGGCATTCACGCCCTGTGGCGCATAGGCCGAGTGGCAGGCCGCGCCCTGCACCTGGCAGCGCATGGCCAGCTTGCCCTTGTGGCCGAGCACCGGTCTGAGTTCGGTGGGCTCGCCAATAATGCACAGTACGGGTTTGTTGGAGCGCTGCTGCAAGTCGGCGAGCAGCGAACGCACGCCCAGGCAGCCGACCTCTTCATCGTAGGAAAACGCCAGATGCACCGGCAGGCGCAGCGGCTGGGCGAGAAAGCGCGGCACAGCGGCCAGCACGCAGGCAATAAAACCCTTCATATCGGCGGTGCCACGGCCATACAGCTTGCCGTCGCGTTCGCTTAGCTCGAAGGGCGGTAGCGTCCAGGCCTGGCCATCCACCGGGACCACGTCGCTATGCCCGGACAGCAGCACGCCGCCACGGTCAGTCGGGCCGATGGTGGCGTACAGATTGGCCTTGCTGCGCTGCGCGTTGTAGTCCAGTTCGCAGGCCACGCCGAGTGTGTTGAGGTAGCCGCGAACAAATTCGATCAGCGCCAGATTGGAGTCGCGGCTGACGGTGGGGAAGGTCACGAGTGCGGCGAGCAGGTCGCGGCTGCTGGGGTTACTCATCGCCAGGTACGCCGTAGCTGGGGGCGCGGGTTGGGTCGAGGGCGCGGATTACGTAGTCCTGCATCTGCGGCCGGTAGGCGTGCCAGAGGTTGGTCAGCTGGCCAATCGGGTTGTCATCGGCCCAGTCCACGCGCAGGTCGATCAGCGGCCAGGTGAGGTCGTCCACCACCTTGAGCGCCGCCGAATGCACCGGCCCGGCTTCGCCGCCTGCAACCATGGCCGCGTGCATGGCGGCGAGCAGACGGTCGGCCAGCAGCCCCTGGGTGTGTTCGAAGGCATCAGTCATGGCGGCGATCACTTCCGGTGAGGCCAGCAGGTTGCCGGCCGCCACGCATTGCTCGCCGGCCAGGGCGTTGTGCAGCCCCAGCGCTTCGCTGCCGGAGAACAGTGCGCTGCGGCCCTGGCTGTCGAGCAGCGCGACCTGGCGGTACTGGCTGTAGCCGTTGCGACTGAGCGCTTGATCCAGCGCCGCCGCAGGCTCCAGCCCGGCTTCCAGGGCATCGAGAATTTGCGGGCCGAGGGCCGGCAGGGTGATGTTCTGGCTGGCCACCGCTCCGACCCCGGCGCGCAGCCAGGGGCAACGTGCGCCAACGGCGATGCTTGATGAGCTGATGGCGATACCCAGCTGGCCGGTCTCACTGCAGCGACCGACGATGGAAAAGGTCATAAAGCCTCCTTACAAAAAATCCTGAAAGCGTCGCGAGCGAAGGCCAGACGAGGCGAGGACAGCCGGGAACAGCGGAGTTCGCTGGTGCAAATGAGCATTATCCTGGTTGCCCTCAGCGCCGTATGGCGGAATGCAGCAGCTTTCAGTCTGGGATCACCGCGATTACATCGATCTCCATCAACCACTCCGGCTGGCCGAGGCCGCTGATCACCAGGCCGGTAGAGATCGGGAACACGCCTTTAAGCCACTTGCCGATTTCCTGGTAGACCGGCTCGCGGTAGCGCGGGTCAATCAGGTAGGTGGTGGTTTTGACGATATGCGACAAGTCGCTGCCGGCTTCTTCGAGCAGTTGTTTGACGTTCTTCATCGCCTGCTCGGCCTGGGCGCGCGGATCGCCGAGGCCGACCAGTTTGCCGTTGAAGTCGGTGCCGATTTGCCCCCGTACATACACGGTGTTGCCGGCGCGCACGGCTTGGCACAGGTCGTTGTCCAGGCTCTGGTTGGGGTAGGTGTCTTTGGTGTTGAACATGCGGATGCGGGTGTGGGTAGGCATCGACGTGCTTCCTGTATACGGAGTGGTTGAGGAGGTCCAGCAGGGCCTCGGTCAGCGAGCTGGCTAGGGCGCTCAGTCAGTGAGCTGCCGTGCGTTGCTATCGCGATAGGCCAGGTAGGTGCGCTGGGTGGCGATATGCCCGGCGACGTGTTTGGCGTCGTGCCACACGCCCCAGATAAAACTCGAGCCACGGCGCGACAGCCATGGCAGGCCGAGGAAGTACACCCCCGGCTCGCTGGACACGCCGCGCTGGTGCTGCGGCTTGCCCTTGGCGTCGAAGGCGTTGACCTGTAGCCAGCTGAAATCCACGGCGTAGCCAGTGGCCCAGATGATCGAGGTGACGCCGGCCTTGGCCAGGTCCAGTTCGAGCAGCGGCGTGGTCACGCAGTCCGGATCCGGAAACAGGCTGCGGGCCTCGGGTTCTTCCGGCAGGTCGAGGCCGTTGCGGGCGATATAAGCGTCGGCCGCGTCCAGCAGCGCCAGGTAGTTCTCATCGCCGCGCGCAAGGTTGTCGGCCAAGTCCTGCTGAAAGGTCACCACGCCGTTGTCGAAGGCCTTGGTCAGCCCTACCAGGGTCATGCCCTGATGGGCCAGGCCGCGAAAGTCCACAGTGTGGCCGCCACGGGCGCCGCTGACGGCGATGGTCACGTGTTCCTTGCCCGGCTGGGCGGCTTCCGCATCCCACTCACCGAGCACACCGAGCCACCAGCAGAAGTCACGGTTGCGGTAGCTGCGCGGCGGCCGGTCGTGTGGGCCGACCGAGAGGTAAACCTTGCGCCCGGCGCGCTGCAGCTCATCGGCGATCTGCACGCCTGACGAACCGGCGCCGACCACCAGCACCGCGCCTTTGGGCAACTGCTGCGGGTTGAAGTACTGCGCGGAGTGGATCTGCGTCAGTCGCTCATCTTTGGGCGCAATCGGCGGGATCACCGGCCGCTGGAACGGCCCGGTGGCGCAGACCACGCGATTGGCTTGGATCACGCCTGCAGAGGTAGCGATGGTGAAGCCTGGGCGGTCGCTATTGCGCACCACGCTCTTCACTTCCACTCCGGTACGGATCGGCGCGTCGAACTTCTTGGCGTAGGCCTCGAAATAGGCGGCCATGCGTTCTTTCGGCGCGAAGGCGTCGGCGTCGAGGTCGTCGAATTCCAGCCCTGGAAAGCGGTCATGCCATGCCGGGCCGTTGGCCACCAGTGAATCCCAGCGGCCGGTGCGCCAGGCTTCGGCTATACGGTTGCGTTCCAGTACCAGGTGCGGCACGCCGAGTTTGCTCAGGTGCTCGCTGATGGCCACACCGGCCTGACCGGCACCGACCACCAGTGTGTCGATTTCTGTTCCTTCGAGGTTCACGCCAGTGTGCATATGCAAGGCGCTTTGATTCAGGTCGGTCATGGCAGGGGTCCTCTGATTCCGATCGTTGTTGTTCTATGGCGGCTGACGGTGTGGCTTGGCCGCATTCTGTTCGGAGCCGAGGAATGGCGAAATTATGATTTTTGTAGTCGCTGGCAAGGTAAAAGCGTGCCCACCCGCCAAGCACCGGGGCGGCTTGGTAGGGGCTTGGGCTATAGGTTTTTTAGCGGCAGAGGCGACAAATTAGCTGGTGTGGCGAGCCGCCAACGCACTTGCCAGGTTGGCTCTTTACCTGGCGGGATTAACGGCGGATCAGCGTTGCACTGATCCGCCGGTGTTAGTCGCCCTTGATCTCTTTGAGGTGCTTGTACACCGTCGCGCGGCCCATATTCAGCACGTTGGCCACGTAGTTGGCGGCGCTTTTGCCTTTGAAGGCGCCTTCGGCATGCAGGGCTTCGACCAGCTCGCGTTTGTGCTCGCGGGTCAGCAGGTTGAGGCCCAGCTGGCGTTGGCGTAGCCAGCTGTGCAGGAAGGTGTTGATGCGCTCCTGCCAGTCGTCACGGAACAGGGCGTCGGGCTGCGGCACCAGCTTGCTGGACGAGAGAAACAGTTCCAGCGCCTGCTTGGCGGTCTCGAACAGCGAGATATTCAGGTTGATGCACAGCACAGCGATGGGTGTGCCGGCGGCGTCGCGCAGCACGCTGCTGACCGAACGAATCTTCTGGCCATCCCAGTTGAGCTTTTCGTAAGGGCCGATGGTGCGTTCGTCGATTTCACCACTGAGCATGTCTTCCAGCGCTGCGTCATCGCCGATCACCCGTTTGGAGATGTTGTTGGCGATGTAGTCGACTTTCTGCGTGCGCAGGTCGTGCAGCACCACTTCGGCGTGGGGGAAGAACAGCGTGGCGATGGCGTCGGCGATGGTGCGGTAGTTGTCCAGCTCGGGGGCAGGGCGGGGCGGCGTCATGCGGCTAACTCTTCGGGCTCAGGTGGCGTTGCGAGTGTGCCGCAAAGCGCCCGAGGCGTCATCCTCGGGCGCTGCGCGCAGCTATTGGTGCAGTCTGTTGAAAAACGTCGGCGAGGCAGCCAGCGCAAGGCAAAAACAGGCGAAAAGCGGAGTTTACGAGCTGCAAATGAGCATTTTGAGCCTGTTTTTAACGCTGCGATGGCCACGAAGGTAGTTTTTCAACGGCCTGCCAGGCGGGCCGGCGATAGCATGGCTTCTGTCAGGCCAAACTGGCGCAGATGCTCGGGCAGCGGCTCACCGCGGGCCAGGGCGGCGCAGGCCATGCCCATGGCCGCCGAGGTCTGGATGCCGTAACCGCCTTGCGCGGCGACCCAGAAAAAGCCTGCCACCTGCGGGTCGAAACCACCGACCAGATCGCCATCGGCGACAAAGGAGCGCAGGCCGGCCCAAGTGTGCGCCGGGCGACGGATGCTCAGGTTGGTGTGTTCCTCGATCTGGTAGATGCCCAGGGCAATATCCAGTTCTTCCGGCTGTACATCGTGGGGCTCGACCGGGTCGGCGTTGGCGGGCGAGCCGAGCAGCAGGCCGGCATCGGGCTTGAAGTAGAAGGATTCGTCGAGGCTGACCACACAGGGCCAGGCGTGGCAGTCGATGCCTTCCGGCCCGTTAAAGGTAAAGGCCGCACGACGTTTTGGGATTAAGCCGATGGGCGCCACACCGGCCAGAGCAGCGATCTGATCGCACCAGCCGCCGGCGGCGTTGATCAGCGTCTTGGCGCGGTATTGCGTGTTGCCGCAGTCCACCAGCCAGGCGTCACCGTCGCGCTGGATGCGTAGCACTTCGCAGCTAGTGTGGATTTCCCCGCCCTGCTGGCGAATGCCGCGCAGGTAGCCCTGGTGCAGGGCGTCGGTGTCGATATCGGCGGCGCTGGGGTCGAGCATGGCGGCCTGCACCTTGTCGCGGCGCAGCACCGGCACCAGGGCGCAGGCTTCGTCGGCGCTGAGCAGGCGCATTTCCGCCACGCTGGCTTTGCCGCTGTCGAACTGGCGTTGCAGCTCGGCGGCATCACCGGTGAAGTCCACCACCAGTTCACCACGCGGGGTTAGCAGCGGGTGTTCGGCAAAGCCGGTAGGCGGCGCATCGTAGAACGCGCGGCTGGCGGCGGTCAGGGCGCGCACCTGGGTTGTGCCGTAGGCCACGGTGTAGAGCGCGGCGGAACGGCCGGTGGAGTGATAACCGGGTAGCTGCTCGCGCTCCAGCAGAATGGTTTTGCCATGGGCGGCGAGAAAGTAGCCGGTGGAGGCACCGGCAATACCCGCGCCGATGATCAGGTAATCCGTCTGGTGCATCAGCAGGCCTCCTGCTTGAGCTGGTACAGCGCGTGGGCCAGGGCCACATCTTCCAGGCCCAGGCCGATCGAGCGGAAGAAGGCATGGCGCTGGTAGTCCGGGCGCTGGGCCTGGCCGCTGAGCAGTTCGGCCAGGTCGCCACGGATGTCCGCGCGGTTCCAGCCCAGTTCGCTGGCCAGGCACATTTCCCCGGCGCTGTTTGGTGTGGTGGCGCGGTAGTCGCAGTAGACATCCATATTCAGCAGGCTGGCGGGCGTTACTTCATGGGCGCGCGGCGCGTTGGTGCTGATTGAGGTGATCAGCGCCGGTTTATCCAGCTCGACGGGGTCGAGCAGCGGTTTTGCCGACGAGGTGCAGAGCATCACCACGTCGGCATCGCGCAGGGCGTCGGCCTGGCTGGCGCACAGCTGTACGCGCAGATCGAGTTGTTGCAGTTGCAGTAGTTGCGCGCCGGTTTTGCCGGCCAGGCCTGGCGAGTAAAGGCGGATGCTCTGCCAGGGTCGCAGGTGTTTGGCGTAGTGCACATGGGCTTGCGCCACGGCGCCGCTGCCGATCACCGCCAGGCGGCTGGCCTTGGGTGCGGCCAGAGCATCCACGGCCACTGCGGTGGTGGCAGCGGTGCGCGCGGTGGTCAGGCTGCCGGCATCGCAGAGCAGCAATGGCTGGCCGCTTTGCATCGACATCAGCAGGGTCCACGCAGTAATCAGCGGGCCTTGCTCGCGGACGATATAGGGCGAGGTTTTTACCCCGTAAACACCGGCCCCGGCGAGTACGCCGAGGTAGTTGATAAAGTCACCGCCGCCATTGGGAAACTCCACCAGCTGCTGCGCGGGCTGCAGCGCATGGCCGGCGGCCAGCTCGCGGAACATCGCGACCATGGCCTGGTGCACATCAACCTGGGCCAGCAGCTGTTCGGCAGCGGTTTTATCCAGCACATAAGGGGTGGTCGACATGGGCGGCTCCGCAACGAATTAAACAATTAAATCCATTTTGGACTTTATGGTCTTTTTCGACAAGCGCTGACGCGGCATCTTGATACGCGGTGGCGACGTTCAGTGAGCCTGACGTAAGCGCTTGCGAAACGCCCCTGGGCTTTCCCCGCAGAGCTGTTTGAACAGCTTGGCAAAGGTGGCGCGGTCGGCATAACCGACCTGCTCGGCGATCTGCTCCAGCGACGCCGGGCTGCGCAGGGCGCGCTGCGCGGCGCTGATGCGCACGCGTTGCAGGTAGTCATTGGGTGTCAGCCCGGTGCTGGCCTTGAAACGGCGCAGCAAAGTGCGCGATGAGCAGTTGGCTTCAGCGGCCAGGCGGTTGAGGTCAATGGCTTCGCTGTGATGACGGTGTAGCCACTGCAACACGGACGCGAGCTGGCAATCCTTGCTGGGCGCTGGCAGCAGCGGGGCAAAGCGTGACTGCTGGCCGCGCTGGCTGTCGAACACCAACGTATTGGCTGCCTGCTGCGCCAGCGTGTCACCCGCATGCTGGCGGATCAGGTGCAGGCACAAATCGAGTCCGGCGTGTGCGCCGCCGGAGCTGAGCAACTGGCCGTCTTCACAGACCAGTTGCTCGATCTGCAGATTGACCTGCGGGAAGCGCAGGCGGAACTGGCTGGCCAGTGCCCAGTGGGTGGTGGCGCGGCGCCCGTCGAGCACACCGGCAGCGGCCAGCAGAAAGGCGCTGCTGCACAGACTGGCCAGTTGTTGGGTGGGTGCGCGTTGCGCCAGCCAGGGCAGCAGGGCGGCGTTATCGCTCAGGGTGGTATCGATGGCGCTGCCGCTGGCAGCGAGCAGAATCAGCTCGGCATCCTCGGCCAGGCTCAGGTCTCCATCGACCTGGATCTGCGCAAAGCTCAGATCAACCGCCTTCCCATCCAGACTGACGCGCTGCAACTCGAACAACCGTTGCTCGGCCAGGCGGTTGGCCAGCACAAAAGCATCCATGGCCATGCTCAGGCTGGAGCACACGGTTTGCGGGCAGACGTACAGGGCGATCTTCAGCATGACGTGCTCAGGTGCGATGAAATTTGGCGATTATTGACACAAGTGTGTCTTTTGCGCCAATCGCGCGGCGGCGATTTAACGACAATACTGCTCGCACGTTCCCCACCGGAGTTCGCCCCATGACCCACCCCAACGCCGAGCTGATCACTCGTTTCTACCAAGCCTTCCAGCAGTTGGATGCCGAGACCATGTCCAGCTGTTACAGCGAGGATGTGCAGTTTAGCGACCCGGTTTTTACCGATCTACGTGGTGCGGCGGCTGGCGATATGTGGCGCATGCTCTGTGCCAAGGCCCAGGGTTTTTCCCTGATCTTTGATGGCGTGGCGGCGGATGATCATTCCGGGCGTGCGCGCTGGGTGGCTACTTACACCTTCAGCCAGACGGGCAATCAGGTGGTCAACCATATCGAGGCCAACTTCCGTTTTCGCGACGGCAAAATCAGCGAGCATCGCGATCACTTCGATCTGTGGCGCTGGGCAGGTCAGGCGCTCGGCCTTAAAGGTCAACTGCTGGGTTGGGCGCCGTTTGTGCAAAACGCCATTCGCCAGCAGGCGGGTAAAGGTTTGGCGGCGTTCCGGAAGAGCCGTTAAGCTCGGCGACCTTGCTTATTGCCTGCCGATTTAACTGATGCCTGACTCCTCTTCTGTGCCTGAAACACCTGCCGTCGCCAAGCCCTGGTTTGTCTACTTGGTGCGGGCGGCCAATGGCGCGTTGTACTGCGGCATCAGCGATGATCCACACAAACGCTTTGCCAAGCACCAGAGCGGTAAGGGTGCGCGCTTTTTCCACGTGAGCCCGGCGCAGGCTTTGGTGTATATCGAACCATGTGCCGGCAAAGGCGCGGCGCTGCGCCGGGAACTCGCGGTCAAGGCCCTGAGCAAGGCGGCCAAGGAAACCCTAGTCGCCGCTGCTGTTATCGCTGCGACTGATAACGCACCATCAGCCTAAGCGGGTAGGCCGCTGCTGCCAGCGCGGTTAAGCTGCTGGTTTACCTGACCCCTTGCGGAGCCTGCCATGCACGAGTTGATCCTGCACCATTACGATGCCTCACCGTTTGCCGAGAAGGCGCGCCTGATGCTGGGTTTCAAGCAGCTGTCCTGGCGCTCGGTTGATATTCCGCGAATCATGCCCAAGCCCGATCTAGTGGCGCTGACCGGTGGCTACCGCAAGACTCCGGTGCTGCAGGTGGGGGCCGATATCTACTGTGATACCGCACTGATTGCGCGTCGCCTGGACGCGGAGAAAGCAACCCCTGCGCTCTTCCCTGAGGGCCAGGAGTTCGTTGCGGCGAGTTTTGCTCAGTGGGTCGACTCGCAGATTTTTCAGCATGCGGTGAGCCTGGTGTTTCAGCCAGAGTCGGTCGCGGTGCGTTTCGGCAAGCTGCCGCCTGAGGCGATCAAGGCCTTTGTCGCCGACCGTGCCGGGCTGTTTAGTGGCGGTAGCGCCACGCGTGTACCGGTGGAGGTGGCCAAGCACAACTGGCCGTCGCTGATGGGGCGGGTTGAGCAGCAACTGGCGCGCGAGGCGGGCGACTTCCTGTTTGGTGAGCCATCGATTGCTGACTTCTCCCTGGCCCATTGTCTGTGGTTCCTCAAAGGCACCCCAGTGACCGCGCCGCTGGTCGATGCCTATCCGAATGTCAGCGCCTGGCTCGGCCGCGTGCTGGGCTTCGGTCACGGTGCGTCTAGTGCGCTGAGTGCAGAAGACGCTATTGCCATTGCCCGTGCGGCGACGCCGGCGGCTCTGCCGGACGAGCCGTTCGTGGAGCCCAACGGCCTCACGGTCGGTCAGCGGGTGCAGATTGCCGCCACCGATTACGGTGTCGACCCGGTAGAGGGCGAGCTCGTGTTCGCCGGTGCTGAAGAACTGATCCTGCGCCGCGAGGATGATCGTGCCGGTACCGTGCATGTGCATTTCCCGCGGCTGGGCTTTGCCATCAAGGCGTTGTAAGAGCCTGCTTACGGTCTATTGCGCGCTGGCTTGTCAGTAGGCAGCGCGCATCGCCTGCGGATCGTAACCGTGAATCAGCGTGCCCTTGATATCCAGCAAGGGCACGCCGCGCCCACCCAGGGCCTTGAAGGTCGCCTGGCCGGCTGGGTCTTTCTCGATATCGATTTCCCGGTAGGCAATCTGGTCCTGCGCCAGTTGCTCACGGGTTTTCGCGCAATAGCCGCACCATTGCGTGGCATACAACACCACTTCGCCTGGTCGATCAGCCAGCGGCGGTTGAAACCAGCGCTGCAGCGTGTCCCAGTGCTGGAACAGTGCCAGGGCGCTTAGCAGCAGAATGACTTTCTTCATGGGCGTTCCTTTGCCTTGTTGGGTTGAGGGGCTGGTGAATCGTGGGCTAACAGCGCTGCAAGTCTTCCAGACTGAACGGCGGCGGGGTATCCGGCCAGTCCAGTTTTAGCCGTTCCAGTTCGCGGGCCAGCAGGCTGGCCACCAGCCAGTCGCGCAGCCAGCGATGATCCGCCGGAATCACATACCAGGGCGCAGCGTCGCTGTGGCTGGCGCTTAGCTGTTCGGCCCAGCGCTGTTGGCGCAGGTCAAATTCGCGGTAGGACTGCAGGTCGCTGCTGTGCAGCTTCCAGCGTTTATGAGGTTTTTCCAGGCGCTCTTGCAGGCGGTGCTTTTGTTCATCTCGGGATAGCTGCAAAAAGCATTTCAGCGGTTGAATCGACTGGCTGATCAGCTGCGTCTCGAAGGTCTGAATCGCCTGCTGGCGCGCGGGGAGTTCGGCAGCACTGCACAGGCCATCCAGCGGATCGCTGATCAGCCCTTCGTAGTAACTGCGGTTGAATACCCCTAGCAGGCCCAGCCCTGGCAAACGCCGCTGGTAGCGCCAGAGAAAGTCATGGCGCTGTTCGCAGGCATCGGGCTTCTGAAAACTGTGGATGCGCAGACCCTGAGGATCGAAGCTGCTGATCACCCGGCGAATCACGCCATCCTTGCCGGAGCAATCGGTGCCTTGCAGGATCAGCAGCAGGGCATTACGCCGGTTGGCCCAGAGCATGCGCTGTTGCTGGTTGAGCCAGGGGCGCAGTTCTGTCAGAGCCAGTTTGGCCGTTTGCTTATCCAGGCCGAAATCGCGCGCCGGGTCCTGAGCAAAGGGCGCTGCCGGATTACAGCGGCAGGCATCCAGCAGGCTATCCGGCAGGCGGCTCATGGATGTGACAGGCCGTTTAAAAACGTAGGCGAGGCAGCCGAGGCAAGGCGCTACGTAGTAACAGCCTCCGGCTGGTCAAAGCGGCGAAAAAGCGGAGTTTACTGGTGTAAATGAGCATTTTGAGCCTGTTTTTAACGCCGCATCGGCAACGTAGGTAGTTTTTCAGCGGCCTGTTAGTTTTTGCGGCGCTTAAGCTGATCAGTCAGCTGCGTCGGCAAATTGCGGATTACCAGGGTGTCAGTGCTTTCGTCGTACTCGATCTTCGAGCCGAGCAGGTGAGCTTCAAAGCTGATTGATAGGCCTTCGGCGCGCCCGGTAAAGCGCTGGAACTGGCTGAGGGTGCGTTTGTCCGCCGGAAATTCCGGGGCCATGCCGTAATCCTTGTTGCGGATATGGTCAAAGAAGGCCTTGGGTCGTTCTTCGTCGATCAGTCCGGATAGCTCATCGAGGGTGATGGGCTCGCCTTGTTTGGCCTGGTTCGCCGCATAGCTGACCAAGGTCTTGGTCTTCTCGCGGGCCTGTTCTTCCGGCAGGTCTTCACTTTCCACGAAGTCACTGAAGGCTTTCAGCAGGGTGCGCGTTTCGCCCGGGCCGTCGACGCCTTCTTGGCAGCCGATAAAGTCGCGGAAGTACTCCGAGACCTTCTTGCCGTTCTTGCCCTTGATAAAGGAGATGTACTGCTTGGAGTTGGCGTTGTTGCGCCACTCGGAGATGTTGATGCGCGCCGCCAGGTGCAGCTGGCTCAGGTCCAGGTGCTTGGCGGCGGTCACGTCCAACGCCTCGTTCACCGCTACGCCTTCACTGTGGTGCAGCAGGGCGATCGACAGGTAATCGGTCATGCCTTGCTGATAGTGGGCGAACAGCACATGGCCGCCGGTGGACAGGTTGGATTCTTCCATCAGCTTCTGCAGCTGCTCGACCGCCTGACGACTGAAGGCGGCAAAGTCCTGACCTTCGTCGAGGTAGTGCTTCAACCAGCCGCTGAACGGATAGGCACCGGACTCCTCATGGAAAAAACCCCAGGCCTTGCCCTGTTTGGCGTTATAGCTCTCGTTAAGGTCGGCGAGCATGTTTTCGATGGCTTGCGAGGCGGCCAGCTCGGTGTCGCGAGCATGCAGCACGGCGGGGGTGCCATCAGGTTTTTTGTCGATCAGGTGAACGATGCAGTGGCGGATCGGCATGGGGCTAGGTCTTCAATTCAGTCGCAGGGGGGATGGCTCCTTGGGCGTTGGCGAGGCCAACGCGGAGCTGATCTAGAAAATGTGCGCAGAGTTTACCTGAGTACAGGTTTCTCTCCATCCGTCAGCGGCGCGTCCTGGGTCGTTCGCGTCCTGGCGCTCATTATTGCTTTCAGATTGGTAAAACGTTCGATGCTGGCCAATTGCTCCCATATTCGTCGATAAGTTCTTATTTTCAAGAAAATTGTAGATATCGGTTCGCGCAGATGAATATCCACGTCTAGGTTATGTAGCGTCCACACGACGCAGTAAAGGGACGTATCGCGGCGGTGTCACAAGCTCTGCCGCACCTAAAAGCTCCATATATGGATTGGAGGCAGTATGCATAACAAGATTGTGAAAAGCGGCTTAATAGTGGGAAGCCTACTGGCGGCGATCTCGGGCGAGGTGCTCGCAGAATCGAACAAAAGTAGTAGCCAACTGTTTAATGCGTTTTGGAGCCCGACCCGCTTGGGACCTCTGGAATGTCGTTTTGGCCTGCTCAACAGCACTACATTGGGGTTGCCGCGTTGTATGCAGGCGAGCAACACCTCCACTCACTTGCAGATGTTCAAGGACATTGCCCACGCCAATGGCGGTAATCGGGCTGCAGGGTTGCCGGGTTACCAGCGCTCGATCGACTACGTGAAGTCCACTCTGGAAAGTGCCGGCTATCGTGTAGAGGTTCAGCCATTCCCCTTCACCGCCTATTACCCGCAAGGGCCCGGCGAGCTGCAGGCCCTGGCGCCTACGCCGGCAGTGTTTGAGTGGGATGTGGATTTCACCTACCTGTCGCAAACCGAAGACGGTGACGTCAGTGCGCCAGTGGCGGCTGTGGATATCGCGTTGGGCGCAGGCAACCTGTCCAGCAGTGGTTGTGAGGCGGAAGACTTTGTCGACTTCCCCTCCGGTTCCATCGCTTTGCTGCAGCGCGGCACCTGTAACTTCCAGCTGAAAGCGGAGAACGCCGCTGCTGCCGGTGCCTCAGGGGTGATCATCTTCAACCAGGGCGACACCGAGGACCGCAAGGGCCTGCTCAACGCTACTCTGGGCGACAGCTATGCCGGCGGTGTCCCGGTGTTCTTCGCCACCTACGATGTCGGCGTTGGCCTGGCGCAGAGCCCAGATACCCAGGTGCGCATGCTGGCTGACGTGGTGCGCGAGCGCACGCAAACCTTCAACCTGATCGCCGAGAGTCGCCATGGCAATGCCAACAATGTAGTGATGGCCGGTGCTCACCTCGACTCTGTGTATGAAGGCGCGGGCATCAACGACAACGCATCAGGCAGTGCCGCATTGCTGGAGCTGGCGTTGCAGCTGCAGAAAGTGCGGCCGAAGAACAAGCTACGCTTCGCCTGGTGGGGTGCTGAGGAGTCAGGGTTGGTCGGCTCGACTTACTATGTCAGCCAGCTGCCGGCCGAGCAGAAGAGCAAGATCAAGGCGTACTTGAACTTCGACATGATCGCTTCGCCAAACTTCGCCTACTTCATCTATGACGGCGACGGTTCTGCGTTCGGTCTGCAAGGTCCACCTGGTTCGGCAGCCATCGAGAAGCTGTTCGAGGAGTATTACAAACTGCGCGGCCTGCCTTCTGAAGGCGATGAGATCACCTTCCGTTCGGATTACGCGCAGTTCTTCCTCGACGGCATCGCCTTCGGTGGTTTGTTCACCGGGGCTGAGGTGCTGAAGACGCCAGAGCAGGCCAACCTTTATGGCGGCACTGCGGGGATCGCGCTTGACCCTTGCTACCACGCCAGTTGCGATGACCTGAACAACATCGCCCAGCGTGCTCTGGAGATCAATGGCGACGCGATGGCCTTTGTGACCAGCTGGTTGTCGTTCTCCACCAAGGTGGTGGATGACCAGATCGAGGCTGCCACGGCCGAGAAGAGTGTGGCGCGTAGTGCGCAGAGCTACGATATCACTCACTGGGGCAAACATTGGATCAAGTGATCGGCTGAAATGCAAAACCCCGCCAGGGCTAAGCTCTGGCGGGGTTTTCTTTGTCTGGTCAGTACGGGCCCCCTTCTTTAGGGGCGGTTTAGCTGTAGCTGATCACAGCAAGTTAAGTGAAGCGTAATTACATGAAAAATGATCTCTCATAGCAAAGATGTGTGAAGTGCGGTTTCGGTTTTGCCCCCGGCTTGAAACGCAGCAGATTGCTACTTAGAGTGGCGTGAATGTCTTCTCAGGCCAAGGATGGGTCCGATGTCTTCCATTGTTACCACAACTACCTTTCTTGCTCCCGAGCAGCTAGCGCAGCTTGAAACGCTAATTGATCAGGGGCTTTTTCAGCAGGCTCATGGACTTGCAACCCGCCATGGCGACTACCGGCAATGGCGGGGAGCGGCTGCCATGGTCATGGCCTCACGCCTGTCTGCCCATCTTGGCGCACCACGTTTGGGGGATGCCCTGGCTTATCTGGGCTATCGGCGCTACCCAGAGGCGGCCGAAACGCGTCTGCGCTATGCCCGCTTTCTTCTTGCCCGTCGAGGGCAGTTTCGCGCGTGGAGTTTTCTTCAGCAGTTTGGCAGTTGGGTGCCTGAGAGTCCGGCGCTGCATGCCGAGTGGCTTTCCTTTTCTGCTTATCTGTTTGCGTTGTTGCGTGACTTTACTCGCAGCGCGGCATGCAGCGAGCGAGCCCTTGCTCTGGCGCCGCAAGATCCTTGGCTGTTAGTTGAGCGTGCCTACTGCCTGGAGCAGGAGGATCGTTTTGCTGAGGCGCTTGATTGTTGTGAGCAGGCCTTGCGCCTCACGCCAGGCTCGCGGCCTGCGCTGATTCAGGCGGCAATGCTGGAGGTGCAACTCAACCGTGAGAAGCAGGCGCTGGAGCGCCTGCGCAGTGGTGCTGCTGCATCGGAAAGCAGTGGTCTGTGCGCTCAGTTGGTGGATCTACTGATTGAGGCTGGTGAGCTGGATGAGGCGGAACACTGGTTAGCGAGGGCCGAAGTGCTGTCGCCCTTGCTGGAAAAAGGCCTGGCTCGTTGGTATGCCGGTAGACGCTGCGATATGGCGAGCCTACGTGGCGCTCATACAGTGGCCCGGGAATTGGCTGTGCAGGCTGGAGGGCCTTTTTACAGCCAGATCGCCGAACAGCTGGAAACACCGCAAGGCCAGCGCTGCCTGTTACCTGTAAGTTTTGTCCGGCAGCATCACATGACCTGCGCTCCGGCGACGCTGACAGCGCTTTCTGCATTCTGGGGGCGGCCTGTTGCTCATCTAGAGGTCGCCGAAGAGATCTGTTACGACGGCACCTCATACCAGGCAGAGCGCGCATGGGCTGAGCGCAATGGCTGGCTGGTGCGTGAATTTACCGCTGACTGGGCGACCAGTTGCGCGCTGATTGATCGTGGGCTGCCTTTTACCCTTTCCGTGCAATACACCGGCAGCGGCCACTTGCAGGCAGTGGTCGGTTACGACCAGCCGCGCGGTACCTTGCTGATTCGTGATCCTGGCCAGGCGCAGTTTGGTGAGTGCCTGGCACAGAGTCTGTTTACTGCGCAGCGTGCCTCGGGTCCACGTGGCATGGTGTTGCTGCCCGCCGATCAGGCCTATCGATTAGAGGGGCTAGAGTTCCCGGAGCGACACCTGTGGGATAACTACTACCGACTGCTCTGTGCCCTGGAAGTACACCGTCGGGAGGATGCCTCAAGGGCATTGGCAGAGTTGCAGGCCGCGGCGCCAGAGCATCGTCTGTACTTTCAGGCGCAGCGTGCATTGGCTTGGTATGACGGCCGAGAGATGCAGGTACTCGAGGCTACAGAGGCGCTGCTGCAACACTTCCCGGATGATTCCAACCTGATTCTTTCCAAAGCCAGTTCGCTGAGTATGCTGCAGTCGCGCGGTGTACAACTGGTATGGCTGGAACAGCACTGTCAGGCACGCTGGAGTGACCCGCTGATCGTGGTGCGGTATGCCAATTTGCTAGGCGATGGCGGTGGCCAGGGCGCGACCGTGCAGTACTTGCTCAACCAGGCCTTGCGTCAGGCACCGGGGCAGGCCCCAGCATGGAATGCGCTGGCCAGCTTGCGTTGGGGCGAGGGCATGCGCGAGCAATCCTGCGAGCTGTATCGGTTTGCCGCCTGCCTGCATGCGGCCAATGAGGGGTACAGCAACCAGTACTTTCGTGCCCTGCGTTGCTTGGGGCGGACTGAAGAGGGGATGCACTTTTTACGTCAACGTCATCAGCAGTTAGGTGCTCTGGCTGCTGGCCCCAGTATCACGCTCAGCGAATGCCTTGAAGAGGTTGGGGACGCGCATGGTGCTCGTGATGTTTTGGAACAGGCGCTTCAGGTACGTCCGAATGATCCTGAACTGTTGCTTGGGTTGGCCGATTTCTATGGGCGTAGTGGTGAGCTTGAGCTGAACTACCAGCTGCTACTGCGGGCAGAGGCTTTATGCCGACGTGGAGCTTGGCTGCGTGCCGCGGTCATCTACAGCCAGCGCAGTGGCGGTGATATTCAACAGGCTCTGTTCTGGTGTCAGGAGGCTGCTGAGCTTGATCCACTGAACCTGTCGCTGCATCGTCTGTATGCACAGTTATTGCGGCAGTCAGCGGGGGAGGAGGCTGTTGATGCTTACGTGGAAGCGCTTGCTAAACGCTTTGAGCACCATGCAGGCATCGCCGAGTTCGCTGTCGAACGGGCACAGCGACGCTCCCTTGAGGCGGCTGAGGCTGCTTTGCGCCGTCTTCTGCACAGCCATCCACAAAATGCCTGGGCATTACGTGAGTTGGCTATGGTGCTGGCTCGACTGGGACGCAGTGAAGAGGCGCTAAGCCTGTGCACGCACGTATTGGCAATTGACCCACAAGACACCTACTGCCATTCCACGCATGGCTTTGTGCTGCTGCAGGCCGGACAGCGTGAAGAGGCTCAGGACGCATTTCGCAGGGCGTTGCAGCGTAGTGCAGACAATGAATACGCCAGCAATATGTTGCTCGACACCTGCGCGGGCCAGGATGACGTGCTGCAGTCTTTGGATTACGTCCACGCCGAGCTAGTTCGGCAAGTGACTTTTGGTGAAGGTTGGATGGCTTATCAGCAACAGGCCCAGAAACGCCTCGATCCGCAGGTACTGCTTGAACAGCTTGGCGAGGCTCTGCGCCAGCGTCCTGATCTTTGGCAGCTGTGGGTGGTAGTGGCTCGGCAACAGGCTTTGGACGGGCATGTCGAGCAGGCCGAGGCGCTTTTGCAATCAGCGGTTGAGCGTTTTCCACTGATGCCTCGTTTGGCCCTGGAACGTGCCCAGCTGCAGAAGAATCATGGGCAATACAGTGAGTGTCGCGCGACGCTGCAAGAAAGCTTCCGCATCAACCCCTTGTGGACGCCGACTGTTCGTCTCTATGTGGAAAGCCTGCTGGATGAGGGCGATAACCTGGCCGAAGCTGAAGCCTTGTTAAACCGTGTACTTAGCCGAACCCCCGATAACCATGAGTTGCGTGCTTATCTGAGCTATGTACAGGGCGAGCGTGAGGCATATGGTGAGGCTGTTCTGGAGGCTGAACGGATTCTGCGCGATGAACCAGGTAACGCCTGGGTATGGAACCAGTTAGGGCGTTACAGTGTTGCTTTGGATGATGCCGGGCGACCGCTGCGCCTGGCTCATGAGTTGGTCAAATTGCGTGCCGGTGATGCGGATGCCTGGTTGGCGCTGGCAGAGCACGAGCAGGACGCTGCTGGGCGTGAAGACGCCTTGCGTGAGGCGTTGAGATTCAACCCGCGCCACCGTGGTGCGCACGAAAAGCTCTTGGATCTGCTGTTGAAGTCCGAGCGTTTTGACGAGTTGCATGAGCTGTTGGTCGCACCATGCTGGGGAGGCGCAACGCCGGTTGAATTGGCGGTTTTCGGGCCTAGGGCGACCTACAACAGCGGTAAGCACGATATTGCGATGGACGAGTTGCGCCAGTTGCTGGTGCGCCACAGGAACAGCTTTGACGCCTGGCGTGAGCTTGCGGACTGGCAAGATAGCGCGGGGCACTACTCGGCATATGTGGAATCAGCCAGAGAAATGGTGCGTCTGGAGCCAAAACTGGCGATCTCCCATGGTTTTCTCGGGCATGCGTTATTGCTCAATGAGCAGAGCGAACAGGCACTACTGTCGTTTTCACAAGCCTTCTGTCTTGATCCCGCTTACACCTTTGCCGGCCTCAATGAGTTCGATCTGCAGCTGAAGTATGGCCGTGTGGATGATTGCCGGGCTGTGTTGGCGCGTCTATTGGAGGTGCCTAACGCTTCTCAGCCTTCGATTCTTATGAGGGCATTGGACTTCGCTCAGGCACACAGTGATCGGCCACTTAAACAGCGGGCGCTTGAGTCTTTATGCCGGGATGACGATAACGCAGGCGCCTGGGCTGATGTACTCAAGCGATTTGTCGCACCAGCACGTGACCCGGAGTTGTGGCCCATCGTAGAAAAAGCTGCATCTGAGGGCGCGTTACACCATGCCGCTGCGCTTTTCTGGTTAAAACACGAGGATGCCCGCTGGCTGCCCGGTTCGCTGTGGAAAGGTTTTAGCAGGCTTCTGCTCAATGATCCCAGGCATGCGGCCAAACATGCCATGTTGGATTTGTTGGCTGAGCGTGAGAACGCCAACAGTCTGTTGGAGCGTACGCTGCAGGCCTGCCGTGAGGCGATACGCTGTGATGGCATGATCTGGGGGATGGCCAGTTATGCATTGGCGAATCAGGGGCTGTACTGGTCAATGCCCCACTGGCTAGCAGATTGGGCGCAGCGCACTGATGTTCCGGCCTGGGGGCTGAATAATCTGGCTTTGGGGTTGCGTGCTACTGGTCGTGATGAGTTAGCTGCAGCCGTATCGCACAAGTCGCTTGAACAGATGCCTGAGAATCATGAAGCGATGATCTGGCTTGCCGCAGATGCTGCAAAGCAAACAGACATGCAAGCGCTTCGTGTGTGGCAATCACGCTATCAGGGCGCGCAGCTACGCCCTTATTTCGCCTGCATGCAGCACATGCTGGATGGTTATGCCGAAGCCGTTGAACACGGTGATAGCGCGAGAGCTGTGCGCCACTTCTCGACGGCCAAAGCGGTTGCACGAGGTGGTAGCCATAGTGCTTATCGTCGCTTGCGGCGCGACCTGGCATACCGCTTGGCATTTGGGCGGAGTACCCATGTACTGCTGGCACCATGGCGCTACCTACAACTCCGTTTTGAATAACCGGCTTTGGCCCAACGGTGCTTACTCGGTCGCGGCTTGGTTCTTCGCTTTAAGGCCATGAAGCCGCTCAACCACATAGCGCAGGTGTATATGCAGCTCATACAGCTCGCTGGAGTAAGACAGCGGTACCTCGACCCGCGCCAGTTCGTCTTCCAAACGTTCCAGGCGAGCGATTTCGGCATCCAGATCACTGGGCAGTTTGCCTTTGTAAAGCTGCTGGTCGATCTCGCGCAGGTGTTTGTACCAGCGGTAGATGCGGGCGCGGATGCGCCACTGGTAGATCGGGCCGATGGCCTTGAACAGCGGGAACAGCAGCACCAGCAGCGGGATGGCCAGGATGATGTAGCGGTCAGCCAGAGAGGCAATGCGGAACGGCAGGTAGCGCTGCAGGATGGGCAGGCCCTTGTCGTAGTAGTACTCGGCTTCGCTCAAGGTGTTGAGTGATAGCGGCGGTTTGGCCGGGTAGCTGCCGGCTGGGTCGAGCAGGCTGCCATTCTTCAGCACGGTTTTCGCCGCTTCGAGGATCAGTGGGGTTAGCGAAGGATGAAACTCTTCGCCGGCCACCAGGGTGGCGACTGGGCCAAGGGTGACGATGTCTTGGTCCGGGGTATTGTGCTGCATATCAAGCATGCCTTCGCCGACTTGCAGGCGGCTCAGGTAGGGCAGGCGGGCCAGGTAGGCCTCAGTACGACGCAGGCTGACCAGGCGCACCTTGGGCTCGGCTGCCAAGCGCTGAATCAGCGCGTTTTCCGCCGGGCCGACAAAAAAAGCGGCATCCAGTTTGCCGGCTATCAGCGCATCGGCGGCGCGGCTGCCGCCCAGTTGCTGCCAGCGCTTGGGGTACTGCGACGGCTCGATCCGATTGGCGTCGAACAATGCTGCAGTCACTGCTTGGGTGCCACTGCCATGAGAGCCGACCGCCAGGCGCAGTTTCATCAAATCGCTCAGGCGTTCGAATTTGACCTTGTCGCCGAGAAACAGCCACAACGGCTCGCGGTACATCACGCCCAGGCCATTGAGCTTGCCACGTGCCTCGTCGCTTAGAGTCAGCTCCTGGCCGCTCTGTACCAGTGCCAGCTCCACTTCACCGTTGCCGAGTTTGCCAAGGTTATCCTCAGAGCCCGCGCTTTCAACCAGCTCCAAGCTAAAGCCCTGCAGCTCAAGTTCAGCCTGCAGGCGCTCGCCAAACGCATGGTAGCCACCGCCCACGGCGCCGGTGGCCATGCGCGCATGCATCGGTGGCGGCGGTGCGGCGAAATAGAACAGTGCGCCGACCAGCCCAGCAATTACCGGCACGATCCACAGGTTGGTAAGGATCAGGATTTTCAGATCATGAAGAATGCGGCGCATGGTCAGTCCTTGTCGTTAGCTGGGCTGAGGATAGCTGGAATGTCTTGGCTATTGGTTTGTTGCGTGTGGGATTTGAGTCTGTGGCGTTTACCTGAAGTGTGACGGAAATATGAAAAAACAGGTTGTGACACTTCAGCTAAGTCGATAGTTTCCCCAGCCTTAAAAAATAAACCGGATTCAGGGATGCGTTACCTCAAGGCCTATCAACAAGACTTTCCCCATACCGTCGTCAGTGGCGACCTGACGTTGCACCTCGATCAGGAAGGTACGGCGGATATCCTTGAGCCGATCTCCTCGCTAATGGCTCAGCGTAAAAACGGCACATTGCGCCGTAGCATCTCTGGTTGTATGAGGGGTGTGCGCTCGCGTCTGTTCGTGAAAGCTGTCGAGTTGGAAAGTCTGCCTTCGCGACTGCGCGTGACCTTGGGTCGACAGCGGCGTCTGGGCGGGTATGACTGGCCGATAGCCGAGCTGATGAACAGTGTCGATGCCTGGCGTCAAGGTGCCTCCGTGCCACGCTTGCGTGGTTTCGGCTATCGTCGGCAGGGGCTGTTTCCTGTACGTGAGTTGTTCCTGATCAGTGACATGCTCGACGGTCATGTTGACGGCAAGTTCTGGCTGACTCAGCCGCAGATGCAGATTGAGGCCTTTCTGCAGGGGGCTTTTGCCCTGATTCGTGAACTGCATGAAAAGCATGTCTGCCACCTTGATTTGTGGGCGGGCAACATCATGCTTGATCCGCAGCGTCTGGACGCGATGAAGGTGGTCGATCTGGAGAACTGTTATATCGGCCATCCGCCCTACTGGTCGGAGGCTTTGGGTTTCCAGTTTGCCTTTCTGTTCTTGCGCCTGGTTCAAGACCATATCGACGAAGCGCGTTATGACCACTTGGTGCAGGCCGCTCTGGACCAGTATCCGGGGATTGATCGTGTAGGGTTTGAACGAGTCTATTCGTTGTGCAAGCACCAGCAGATCAGCCGCAAGAAGCGCCGTGACCTGCTGTTGACGGGTAATTTGCAGCTGCGCGGTTAACCCGCCATTTCAACTCTGCCCAGCAAGCAGGCGCATGCTGCGTTGCTCGCGCCAGCGGTCTAGTAACCCGAGCGCCACCAGCAAGCCCAGGGCATACCCTGCATCCATACCCAGCATCAGTAGTACCAAGGCACAGAGCAGTGCGCTGAATGCGGCCAGCCAGCGCCAGATACCGCGCAGCAGCACCACGCCTGCGGCCATGCTGAGCAGGTAGATCACCACGAAGTTGCCATTGGCGTAGCGGATCAGGTCATCCACGGTCAGGTCGAGCAACTGAGCCAGGCTGGTGCACAGGGCGCAGCTCAGAATCACCAGCAACAGCGCGCGGGCCGGCACACCATGATGGTTACGCTGGGCCAGCGTGGCGGGTAGTTTGCCCTCTTCGGCCAGGCTCCAGATCAATCGGGCAAAGCCCTGCATATAGACGTTCATCGACGCAAAACAGGCCAGGTAGCCCACCGTCGCGGCGATCCAGCGTGCATGGTCGCCCAGCAGCAGGTCGAGCATGCGCGGCAAGGATGCGGCATCGGTTTGTACGTTGCCGTAGCTATGCAGGCTTAGCACGGCCACCGAGCATGCCCAGTACACCAGGCCCGCCAGCAGCACGCCAAACAGCAGCGCCAGCGGGAAGTCGCGTTCAGGGTTCCTGAACTCCTCACCCATATGGGTAAAGGCCTCGATGCCGACAAAGCACCAGAACATCACGCCCAGCGCTGCCGGCAGCAGATGCCAGGAACCGTTGATCTCAGGCAGCAGTGGCTGGCTGCTGACGGGCAGATCGCCGAGCCACCAGATCAGTGCAATGGTGGCGATAATCGCCACGGCAATTACGCCCTGAATCATCCCGCTGGCCTTGGCCGGGCGCTGGCCGAGCAACAACATGGCGGCCAGGGTCGTCAGCTGGATCGCCAGGGCCTGGCCACGACTGAGATCGAACAGCGCCTGCCAGAAACCGCTGGCGATATTCAGCGCGGCGGGTAAACCCACCGGCAGCACGGCCAGAAACAGCAGGGCACTGAGCCGCTCCATTCGTGCGCCAAAGGCGCGGCCAATCAGGTGCGGCGCGCCCCCAGCATGGGGAAAGTGCCGACCCAGCTGAGCGAAGGTAAACGCCACTGGCAGTACCAGAGCGATCAGCAGCATCCAGGCCCATAACGACGCCTCGCCGGCAGCAGTGGCGGCCAGCGCCGGGATCACAAAAATCCCGGTGCCCAGCAGTGAAGTACTTAGCAGGCCAATCCCTTGCAGCAGGCCCAGTTCCGGGTTCAGACGGCTCATGTTGTATGCTCTGCGGTTTCGTTCGCCATGTTAAATCGCCCAGCTGTTGCAGGCTGCTGGCGAAGCGTCGGCTTTTACCGACGATCTGGCGCAACTGGCCGTCAAATTGCCTTTCCGAGAGCCTCGCGTGGACAAGTTCGATCAGCAGATACTCGCCCTGTTGCGCGCCGATGCGCGTTTGCCCGTCAGCCAGATCGCCCGCGAGGTCAACCTGTCGCGTTCGGCAGTCAGCGAGCGTATTCGTCAGTTGGAACACACTGGCGTGATCAGCGGCTATCAGGCCCAGGTTACGGTGCCGGGCGCTGCGGGGATCAAGGCCTATCTGGAGCTGTTCTACCAGGGCGGTCGCTGCGAGCACTATGTCGAGCTGATGCGTGTATTCCCGGAAGTGCGCCGCTGCAGTGGCATCAGCGGCGAGACCGATATGCTGGTGTCCATCGAGGCTGCGTCGATGCAGCGTCTGAGCGAGATTCGCGGCGAGATCGAAAACTTCCCCGGTATGCAGAAAGTGAAGACCCATATGGTGGTCAAGGATTGGGTGTTCTGAGCATGCGCATCCTGCACACCTCCGACTGGCACCTCGGCCAGCACTTTATGGGCAAGACCCGCCAGGCCGAGCACCAGGCGTTCTGTGCCTGGCTAATCGATCGGGTACGCGAGCAGGCGGTCGATGCCGTGCTGATCGCCGGCGATATCTTCGACACCGGCGCGCCGCCGAGCTACGCCCGCGAACAGTACAACCGCTTTATCGTCGAGCTGCGCGCCACCGGCTGTGAGCTGGTGGTGCTCGGCGGTAATCATGATTCGGTGGCCATGCTTGGCGAAAGCAAGACGCTGTTGGCCCAGCTAGGTACGCGGGTGATTCCCGGCGTCTGTGAGCAGTTGGATGAACAGTTGCTGGTGCTGCACCAACGTGACGGCTCGCCCGCTGCAATTCTTTGTGGCATCCCCTTTATCCGCCCGCGCGATGTGCTGCTAAGCCAGGCCGGGCAGAGTGCGCAGGACAAGCAGCAGTCGCTGCAGCAGGCAATCCAGCAGCACTACCAGGACCTCTATGCCCTGGCGGTGAGCAAGCGCGATGCACTGGGCGGCGATCTGCCGATTATTGCCACGGGTCATCTCACTACTGTGGGTGCCAGCGCCAGCGATTCGGTGCGCGAGATTTATGTCGGTAGCCTGGAGGCCTTTCCCACCAGTGCCTTTCCGCCGGCGGCCTATATCGCCCTGGGGCATATCCACCGGCCGCAGAAGGTCGGCGGGCTGGAGCATATCCGCTACTGCGGCTCGCCCATTCCCCTGAGCTTCGATGAAGCCAAGCAGCAGAAGGAAGTGTTGCTGGTCGAGCTGGATAGCAGCGGCTTGCGCGAGATCAGCGCGCTGCTGGTGCCGCGTTTTCAGCCGCTGCTATCGCTGCGCGGTTCGCTAAAGGAATTGGAAAGTGCGATTCAGGAAGCGGCCAAGCAAGGCAGTGCCGAGCAGCCGGTATGGTTGGAAGTGCTGGTCGGCAGCGACGATTACCTGAGCGATCTGCAGCTGCGTATCGCCGCCCTATGCGAGGGCCTGCCGGTGGAGGTGCTGCGCATTCGCCGCGAGCGCGGTAATGCCTGCGCGAGCTTGCAGGGCCAGGCCAAGGAAACTCTGGATGAGCTGAGCGTCGAGGATGTTTTCGCCCAACGTCTAAGCAGCGAAAACCTGGACGAAACCGAGCAGCAGCGCCTGCTGGGGCTGTATCAACAAGTGGTAAGCGAGCTGCGCGAGGGCGAGGTATGAAGATCCTTAGCCTGCGCCTGAAAAACCTCAATTCGCTCAAAGGCGAGTGGAAGATCGACTTCACCGCCGAGCCGTTTAAGGACAACGGCCTGTTCGCTATCACCGGCCCGACTGGCGCGGGCAAGACCACGCTGCTCGACGCCATCTGCCTGGCCCTTTACCACCGCACGCCGCGTATTAGCTCGCTGTCGGATAAGACCAATCAATTAATGACTCGCCACACCGCAGACTGCTTGGCCGAGGTCGAATTTGAGGTCAAGGGCGTTGGTTATCGTGCCTTTTGGAGCCAGCGCCGCGCCCGTGATAAGGCTGACGGTCAATTGCAGGGGCCCAAGGTTGAGCTGGCCGCCGCTGACGGCCAGATCATTACCGACAAGATCAACGAGAAGCTGCGTGAGACCGAGCGTCTCACAGGTCTCGATTTCGAGCGCTTTACCAAATCCATGCTGCTGGCTCAGGGCGGTTTCGCCGCCTTTCTCGAAGCCAACGCCAACCAGCGCGCCGAGCTGCTGGAAGAGCTGACCGGCACCGATATCTATGGGCAGATTTCCCAGCGGGTGTTCGAGCAGTGCCGTGAGGTCAAGGTCGCCCTCGATCAGCTGCGCGCCCGCGCGGATGGCGTCGAGTTGCTAAGCGAAGAGCAACGCGCTGAGTTGCAGACGCAGGCCGAGCAACTGGCTATTGATGAAGCCGCACTCGGCGCACAGCAAACCGAATTGCAGCGCCAGCACCGCTGGTGTGAGGACCTGAGTAAGACCCAGGCTCAGTTGCACGCCAGCCAGCAGGCCGAGCAGGCGGCGCAGGCCGCCCTACAGCAGGCCCAACCGCAGCTGGCGCAACTGGCCGCCAGCGAGCCAGCCCTGCGTTTACAACCGCTGCACCATGACTGGCAGCAGGCCCGCCACAGCCTGACGCAGACCGAGCAGGGTTTGCAGCTTAATACCATTGAGCAGCGCCAGGTTGAGCAGGCGATTGTCGAGCACAGCTGGCAGGCTCGCGAACTTAGCGCCTTGCTGCTTGCCGATTGCCAGGCGCAGCGCCAGCAACTGGCCGAGCGTCTGCAGCAGGTGCAGCAACAACTGGCCGCGCAGCCGCAGCATGGCCGTCTGGGTGAGCAGCTGGGCAGTTGGGGCGAGCAGCTTAAGGCGCGACAGCAACAGACCGAGGAAATCGCCCAGCTGCAACTGAACCAGCAGCAACTGCAAGAAACCATCGCGGCCCTGCAGGCGCAGCTCGGTCAGCAGGCTGAACAGCTCAGCACCGAGCAGGCCCGTTTGCAGCAAGCGCGCGAGCAGGAAAACGTCGCACAACAGCAACGTGATGAGTTATTGGTTGGGCGCAGCGAAGCGGCCCTGCGTGAGCGCTGGCAGCAGCTGCATATCCAGGGCAGTGTGCTGACGCAGTTGGGCGAACTGGCAGCGGTCCAACAGCGCCTGACGGGCGAGCAAGAGCAGTTGGCCAGTACGCTGACGCTATTGCGCGAGCAGCATCAGGCCAAAGGCGCCGAAGTGGCGCAGTTGCGCCTGAGCTACAAGGACTTGCAGCAACAGGTGCAGGCCCAGGAAAAACTGCTGGAGCAGGAACAGCGCATTCAGGCCCTGGAGGCCCATCGTGCACAGCTGCAATCCGGGGAGGCCTGCCCGCTGTGTGGCTCCGAGTCGCATCCGGCGATTAGCGCCTACCAGGCCCTGGATGTCTCGGCGACCAAGGCGCTGCTCAATAGCAAGCGCACTGAGCTGGAAGCCCTGACTGAACAGGGTCGGCAACTGGCCGGTGAGCTGGAAAAACTTGCCGCGCGCCTGGAGCAGCAACAGCAGCAGTTTGAGCGTGGCCAACAGACCCAGGCCGAGCAGGGCGAACGCTGGCAGGTATTGGGTGCGCAGCTGGAAAACCCGCTGGCCGATGTCGCCGCTTTGGCTGCGCAGCAGGCGCAACAACGCATGCAACTGCAACAGTTGCAGCAGCAACTTGCGCAGCTGCAACTGCTCAATAGCAGCCTTGAGCAGCGCCAGCAGGCGCGCATGGTGCTGCAACAGCAGTGCAGTGAACTGGAACAGCAGCAGGCGCTTAATCGTCTGCAACTGCAGCAGCGTCAGGAGCAGGCGGAACAAGGCCAGTTACGTCTGCAGCAACTGCAGGACGTTGTCCATGAGCGTAACGAAAACCTGAGCCAGGCCCTTGCCGGCTTCGGCTATCAGCTGCCGGAAGACGCCAGTGCCTGGCTGGCTGAACGCCAGGCCGAGTGGCAGCGCTGGCAGCACAATCAGCAGCAAAGCCTGGATTTACAGCGCGAGTTAAGCGAGCTGGAGCATGGCCTGCAGAGTGCAACTCAGCAGGCGGAGCTTTGGCAACAACGCTGGGCTGCGCTGGATTTGGCCGATCAATCGGCCTTGACCAAGCTCGCCGATGCCCAGGCGGCTTTGCAGCAGGTGCAGGCTCAGCTGGAAGAAACGCAGCGCTATCAGCAGCAATTGGCCGGTAGTCGTCAGGCTCTGGCCAGCCGCTTGCAGGATGAGCAGGCGCGCCTGCAACTGGCCGAGCAGCAATGGGCAGCAGCGTTAAGCAACAGTCCCTTTAGCGATGAGGTGGGTTATCTGGCTGCCCTGCTCGATGAGGCACAACGCAGCACCCTGCAGCTGTTGCGTCATCGCTTGGATAAAGCCCTGAGTGATGCCCAGGCTCTGGTCAATGCCGCCGCCCAGCAGCTTGAAGCTCTGCAGGCCAGCCCGGCCACCGCGCTTAGCCTGGCGCAGTTGGATGAGCAGCTGCTTGCTTTGAACGCCCAGCTAAAAGCCCTAAGCGAACGCCAGGGCGAAATCCGCGCCCAGCTGCAGGGCGACGACGCGCGCAGGCTCGGTCAGCAAAGTCTGTTTGCCGCGATCGGTGCCAAGCAGGGCGAATACGACTTATGGCAGCAACTTAACAGCCTGATCGGCTCGGCCGATGGCGCCAAATACCGCAAGTTCGCCCAGGGGCTGACCCTGGATCATCTGGTCTACCTGGCCAACCAGCAGCTCGAACGCCTGCACGGCCGCTACCAGTTGGCGCGGCGCAGCAGTGGCGAACTGGAGCTGGAGGTGATCGACACCTGGCAGGCCGATGCGGCGCGCGACACCAAGACCTTGTCCGGCGGCGAGAGCTTTCTGGTCAGTCTGGCCCTGGCCCTGGCGCTGTCCGATCTGGTCAGCCACAAGACCAGCATCGACTCGCTGTTTCTCGACGAAGGCTTCGGCACGTTGGACGGTGAAACCCTGGAGGTCGCTCTGGACGCCTTGGATAACCTCAATGCCAGCGGCAAAATGATCGGTGTGATCAGCCACGTCGAGGCGCTCAAGGAACGCATCCCGGTGCAGCTGAAAGTGCACAAGGGCGTCGGCATGGGTTATAGCGGCCTGGATAAGCGCTTTGCGGTGAATGCACGGGACAATTGATCTGCGCCAGCGTTGCTTGGGCTATGCCTACCTATACTGAAACCTAGGAGCCTGTCGGACTTAACACTGTTCTACTGTGGCAAAGCCGGATTTGGTCATTTTTGCTGCTTTCCCTCGTTAAATAGCCAGCTATTCGCCTCGGAAAACCAGCAAAACTGCCTCAAGCCGGGCTTTCCCTCGCTACGAACGGTTAAGTCCGACAGGCTCCTAGCGCGCAGGAAGCCGCACTCGCCCTCAGGGAACGACGCTTTCACTGTCTCGGAGCATTGCCTTGGCCAAGCTGTTGATCTGCCTGCTGTGCTGCTGTTGTCTGGTTGTTGAGGCCCATGCGGCCCCACGTTCGGCCGATGCCTTGATCCTCTGTTATGAGGATCAAAACTCCTACCCCTGGGTAATGACCGATGGCAGCGGGCTCAACCTGCAGCTGCTACGGCTGGTCGACGAGAGCTTGCCGCTGCAGTTCAGCTTCGTTGCCGTGCCCTGGAAGCGCTGTTTGTCTGGCATGGCTCAAGGCACCTATGACGGCGCTTTTGCCTCCAGCTTCAAGGAGGAGCGTCTGCTTCTCGGCCGTTACCCGCAGGATGCCGATGGCCGCCTGGATGAGCGCAAACGGCTGCACACCTCGATCTACGCCCTGTACCGGCGTAAGGGCAGCCCTGTGAGCTGGAACGGCGAAGAGTTTCGCCAGTTGCAGGGGCGGGTTGGCTCCCTGAGCGGCTTTTCGATTGTCGACTTTATTCGCGCCCAGGGCGCCGAGGTTGATGAAACCAGCCGTGATCCGCTGGCGCTGTTGCAGATGCTTAGCCATAAGCGCATCGAAGCGGCGGCGCTGCAGAGCCTGCGCGGCGACTTTGTGCTGCAGAGCAATCCTGAGCTGGCGGCGCGGCTGGAAAAGGTCAAGCTGCCGCTGGAAGAGAAGGCTTACTACCTGATGCTGTCCAACGCCTATGTGGCGGCTAACCCTGCGTATGCCGCGCGTATCTGGGATGAAATTGAGCGTCAGCGCGAGTCGGTGACGTATCGGCAGCAGGTGCGGGATTTTCTGGCACGCTCTCAGCCCTGAGTCGGTTAATGCTTGGAGCCTGTTAAGGGCAGGCGCATGATCGTGCTTCGCCTCGATGAGTATTGCCGCATGGCTAAGCCTCCCGCCGCTCCACCGTCTGCCTCTGCGCTTGGGCGCTTTCTGACCTTGGCCGGTACGGCCACGCGCATCGGCGGCAGCGTGCTGGGGCAGCGTCTGCGTCCTGGGCGCAGCGGGATTGATTGGCAGCCGGTGGGCGATCTGCTCACGGATGTGCTGGGCGAGATGAAAGGCCCGGTGCTCAAGCTGGGGCAAATGGCCTCACAGTGGCAGGGTGTGCTGCCTGAGCCGGTGGCTCTGGCACTGGCCTCGTTGCAGAACCGTGTGCCGGCCTTGCCCTTCAGCGCGCTGCGCGAACACCTGCAACAGGTGTATGGCGCGGACCTCGGGCAGTTTTTCCAGCAGATCGACGAGCAACCCTTTGCCGCCGCCTCCTTGGGCCAGGTGCATCGCGCGATAGCGGCAGATGGCCGGGCGCTGGTGCTGAAAGTGCAATACCCGGGTATCGCCGAGATCTGCCAGGCGGATCTGCGCCAGCTGCGTCGTTTGTTGCCGCTGGGGCGCTTGTTCCGCGCGCCTGCCGAACAGCTGGAAGGCTTGTACCAGGAACTGGCAGCGGTGATCGCAGCTGAGCTGGATTACCCGACGGAGATGCGCCGTCTGCAGGACTTTCGCGCGTATTTCTCCGATTGGCCGGGCTTGCGTCTGCCGCAGCCGCAGGAAGATCTGTGCCGCCCCGGTGTACTGGCGCTAAGCGAGGAGGCCGGCTTGCCGTTTGCCGAGGTTAGCCGGGCCAGTGCCGAAGTGCGTGAGCGTCTGGCCCTGACCCTGGTGCGCTGGCTGAGTGCCCAGGCCTTTGAGCTGGGCCTGCTGCATGCCGATCCGCATCCGGGCAATTTCGCCTACACCGCAGCCGGAGAGCTGGTGGTGTATGACTTCGGCTGTGTGCGGGCGCTGCCCGCGCCGTTACTGGCGGCCTATGTGCAAACTTACAAGGCGTTGCAGGCCCGCGACGGCGAGCAGTTGGAAAAGGCCTTCCAGGCGCTCGGTACACGCCAGCCGCAATCCACCACGCCCTATGGCTTGTACCGTCAGCTGCATGGCTTGCTCGGGCCGCTGTTGCAGCCAGGCGTGCACTGGGACTTTGCTGCCACGCCGCTGCATGAGCAGGTGCAGCGGCTGTTGCCCGATGTGCTGGGCGCATTGGGCAGCCTACAACCCGCACCGGCCACCTTGCTGGTCAATCGCACGCTGGAAGGGCATTACTGGAACCTCAGCCGCCTCGGTGTCGCGCTGCCGGTGGCCGATCTGTTGCAGGTACAGCTGGCCGGGCGTTAGCGCATGCTGGTAACGGGTATGGCCTGGCCGTTTTCGATGCGGGTCAGGAAGACTGCGTTGGAGCCCTGGTGCTGGCGGCGTGAGAATGCCACCTTGAAACCGCCGAGGTCTGTGTCGAGGTGTTCCAGTGCATCGAGAAACGTCTCGCGTGTAGGCTCAGCGCCGGCTTTGCGCAATGCCTGAGTAAACACCGCAGCGCCGATATAACCCTCCAGCGAAGCATGGTCAAAATCGCCGGGCTGCATATCGGCCTGATAGGCGCGCACCAGCGCCAGCGAGCTGTCGTCAGGTGAGGGCACCACCTGGGATATATAAACCCCATCGCCGTCACTGCCGATCTCACGGATAAACCCCTCGGTGCCGATAAACGACACGCTGACAAAGCGTGTATTGAAGCCCAGCGCTTTCGCCTGTTTGATCGAGGCCGCCAGTTGCCTGTAAGTGCCGACAAAGAACACCGCTTCCGGCTGGGTGCGCTGCAGGGCCTTGATGGCCTCGGCCACGTCCAGCGAGTTGCGCTGGATACGCGCCTGCGCATGAATTTTCAGCTCGCGCTTGACCAGCGCGCCGTTGAGTCCGCCCTTGACCGACTCACCGAAGGAGTCGTCCTGCATCAGGATGGCGATCTTGCTCAGCTTGAGGTCCTGGGTCATGCGCTCGACCAGTTGCTCGGTTTCCTCAATGTAGGACGCGCGAATATTGAATACCCCGGGTTTGGCCGGTGTACGCAGAAACTCGGCGCCGGTAAAGGGGAACAGGTAAGGCACTTGCGCGCGCAGCGCCAGCGGCACGGCGGCGCGTGAGGTGGGCGTGCCGACATAGCCGAGCAGGGCGAACACCTGCTGGGTTTGCAACAGGCTGCGGGTATGCGCGGCGGTTTGGCTGGGCTCATAGCCATCGTCCCGGCTGAGCAAGTGGATACGTCTGCCATGTACCCCGCCTTCGGCGTTGACGCGTTTGAAGTAGGCCTGAGCGCCATTGAGCATGCCCAGACCCAGGGCTGCCGCCGGGCCGCTCTGTGCGTTGACCATGCCGATCCGCACTTCATCCGTGCTCAGGCCGGGCTCCGCTGCGCTGGCAAAACCCGGTATCAGCAGGCAGCTGATCACCAGGCCACGCAGCAGCTGTCGAGAGGTCATCGATACGCTCCTTGCCATGATCGCGGGCCACTGTAGGGTCCGCTCGTCCATTTTTTCTTATTCTGGGTGTGCATGTGATTCTCTAAAACACTCTAGTCAGTTGTGCATAAAAGACCGGCTTTTACTCGTCTGTGGGTGATGCTGACGGCACCTGCTGGTACTTGCCTTGCTGTAGATCATCGAAATAACGCTGATAACGGCCACTGTCACGGTAGAGCTGCAGGCGCTTATTGAAGCGATCGAGCAGCGCCGGACTGCCTTCCAGGTTTTTCGGCAGCATCAGGTAGCTCAGATTGACCAGCAGCGGCTTCGGGTGATGGGTGATCTTGGCCTGATCTGCCGCGCTGAAGTGGCTGCGCAGGGCGGCGTAACCGACGTTCATCTCCTGCGGGTAGAGCACCACGCGCTCCTTGAGCAGCTTCTCGAAGTTCTGCTGGTCGTTTGAAACGCGCTCGATCTTCACCTTGTTCTCGGCGAGAAAGGCATCGAACTGTGGGCCGTAGCTGTATTCCAGGCCGCCGCCGAGGGTCATGCCGGTGAGGTCGTCAAAGCGTTGCCAGTCAAAGGGTAGGCTTTTCAGGTGAAAGAACACGAACTGTTCATCGAGCAATGGCGCGCTGAACAGAAAGTCCGCCTCGCGCTCGGTCTTGTGCATCCATACCGCAGTGCCGTCAAAGCGGCCTGCAGCCGCGGCTGCATAGGCCCGTGGCCAGGGTAGAAACTGGAACGTGACGCGATAGCCCTCATCGGCGAGCAGGTCGCTGATCAGGTGGGCAATCACCCCGTTGTGTTGTAAGTCGCTGGACAAATAAGGCGGCCAGTCGCCAACGCTGATCTTCAGTTCTGGCTGTTCGCTGGCTTGCGCGGGCAGCCCCAGCAGCAGGCAGAACGCGACGAACAGGTTTTTCCACTTCATTAAAGCCCCTTAGTGACAACCGGGAATATCGCCTGCATGTATTTATGGCCTAGTAATACCACTGCGCAGACGCAGATAAAACGCCATTAATACTTCATTAAAACGTCATCGTGCGGGTGAAGACTGCTGCGGATTTGTTCAATCCCCATGTTTCTGCATAAGGATAGTTGCTGTGCTGCGAATCCCTACACTTTGCGCGCTGTTTGCCCTGGCTCCATTGGCCTCTGCTCTTGAGCTTAAACCCCTGGCGCTGTACGAGAGCGGCTTCGCTGCCGGCACTGAAATTGTCAGCGCGCAGGTTTCGAGCATGCGCGTGATTGTGTCCAATAGCGCCGAAGGCTTGGTCGATGTGCTGCAGCTGGATGCGGCCAAGGGGCTCAAGCGCATTGCCCGGCATAACCTGGTGGCAGCCGGCACGGGGGAAATCACCTCGGCGATTTTCCACCCCAGCGAAGACCTGTTTGCCGTGTGTATTCGCAATAGCGATGGCCTGAAAAACGGTCGTGTCGAGTTGCGTTCGGTGGCCGATGGCAAGCTACTTAATACCGTTGAAATTGGTATCTGGCCTGACAGCCTGGCGTTTTCGCCCAATGGCGACTTCATCGTGGTGGCCAACGAAGGTGAAGGCTATGTGCGTGACGGCGAGGGTTTTCGCAGCGGTGAAGGCTCGATCAGTCTGATCGACCTGAGTGGCGGCGTGGCGGCGGCCAAGCACAGCCTGATCACCCTGCCGGACCTGAAAGATGTTGAGGGCGCGACCCAGGCTGAGCACAAGCGTCTGCTGGAGCGGGTGATCGACGGCGAAGAGTTGAAAGTGCCGTTCGGCACCAGCCCCGAGCATATCGAGCCGGAATACGTGACCTTCAGCCCGGACGGTGCGCGTGCCTACGTCAGCCTGCAAGAGAACAACGCGATTGCGGTGGTTGATGTGCTGCAAGGCAAGCTGGACAAGGTGTTTGGTCTGGGTACCGTGCGCCATGCCGCGGATATCGTCGATGACGGAAAATACACCCCGGCGGCCGAGCTGTTTGCCCTGCGCGAGCCGGATGCCCTGGCGGTGAGCGCCGATGGCCGTTACCTGGTTAGCGCCGACGAAGGTGATACCGACCCGAAAATCGCCAAGACCAAGGCTGGCCTGCCCAGCGGTGGTGGACGCACTGTCAGTGTGTTCGATGCCATGAGCGGCAAGCTGCTCGGTGATACCGGCAGCCAGCTGGATGATATGGCCGCTCAGGCTGGTGTTTACCCGGATGCACGCAGTCCCAACAAGGGCAGCGAGCCGGAAGGTGTGGTGAGTTTCGATGCCTTCGGCAAACGTCTGGCGGTGGCGACCCTGGAGCGCGCCGATGCCCTGGCCCTGATCGACCTTGACCAGGCCGAGCAACCTAAGGTGTTGCAGGTCGTGGGTGCCGGTGAAGGCGCAGGCTCCGGCAACCTGGCGCCGGAAGGGTTGGCTCATGTTGAGCGTGAGGGGCGGCATTTCCTGGTCACCGGCCTGGAGAAGAGCGGCAACGTGGCGGTGTTCGAATTGCTCAAGTAATACGCCTGTTGTGGTCAGGCGCGCTGCCTGCGTCTGCCCGAGTAGCAAACAAGCCGGCCGTCGCGCCGGTTTTTTATGGGCTGCCATCCGCGGCGGCCACCCTTCGGGCCGTCGTTGCGCGGTGTTGAAAATTGCGCTTGGCGCTTTTTTCTTTGCGGCCAGTTCCCCGTCAGCCTCACGCCCTTTAGAGTGCTGCAGCGCAATCGCGCGGGCATGAGGGGATGGCTGGCATGACCGTTTGGGTCGTATCGATTCTGTTTGTATTGACCTACCTGGGCATGGCCGCAGGGGGCATCCGTGGCCTGCGCGTTGATCGCAGCTGGATTGCCGGCTGCGCGGCGGTGTTGTTGCTGGTCAGTGGTGCGCAGACACCCAGCGAGGCAGCCAGCCATCTGGATGCCGGCGCGCTGTTGCTGCTGTTGGCGCTGATGCTGATCAGTGCGCAGTTCGACTTCTCTGGTGTGTACGCCTGGCTTAACCAGCAACTCAGCCACTATGCCGAGCAGCCGGTGCTGTTGCTGCTGGGGGTGGTCCTGTTGGGCGGTGTGCTGTCGGCGTTGCTGGTCAATGATATCGTCGCCTTCGCTCTGACTCCGCTGCTGTGCCACAGCCTGCTGGCCCGTGGCCTCGACCCGCGGCCGTTTCTCCTGGCATTGGCGCTGTCGTGCAATGCCGGCTCCAGCGCCAGCCTGATCGGTAATCCGCAGAACATCCTGATTGGCCAGGCTGGTGGCCTGGATTTCTGGTCCTACACCTGGATTGCCGGCCCACCGGCACTGGCGGCGTTAGCCATCACCTATGCGGTGATCTGGCTGCAGTGGCGCAAACGCTGGGGTACGGCCAAGCCGGCGGTGCAGGCGGAAACCCCGGTGCAGCACATTTATGGCGCGCGCAGTTACCTGAAACCGCTGCTGGCCAGCCTGGTGCTGCTCGGGCTGTTTTCCACCAGCATGCCGCGGGAGATTTCCGCCCTGTTGATTGCGGTGCTGGTGATGCTGTCGCGGCGGGTGGACAGCCGCGACTATGTGCAGAAGGTCGACTGGAACCTGTTGCTGCTGTTTGCCGGGTTGTTCACCGTGACGGGCGCGGCGATGGGCCTGCCGCAGGTCGCCGCTCTGGCCGGCAATCTGGCCGATTTGGGCCTGTTACCCCATGGGGTGATCACCCTGGCGAGCTTGTCGCTGCTGGCCGGCAACCTGATTGGCAATGTGCCCTATGTGATGTTGCTGTTGGGCGTGTTGCCGGAGGCCGGCGAGGCCTTGCTGGTGGGCTTGGCGATCATGTCGACGCTGGCCGGCAACCTGCTGCTGATCGGCAGCGTGGTGAATCTGATCGTCGCCGAAAGCGCGCGGCGTCAGGGCGTGCCGCTGAGTTTTATCGATTTTGCCCGCAGCGGCGTGCCGGTAACCTTGCTCAGCATGGGGCTGGCTGGGGTGTGGTTGGTCCTGGGCGGCTGGCTGCCTTGGTAGGCTATTACTTCCAGCGATTCTGCCGCCAGGCCTGCTGCTGTTCGGGTGTCTGAAAGGTCCAGGCGACAAAGCGGCTCTGCTTCTGCCCCTGGGCCATCTCCACGGTTTGTACCTGCAGCGCGCCGGCCTTTTTCAGGGCACTGTACACACCCGGCAGGTTGCCGGCTTTGGAAATCAGGCTGCTAAACCACAGCACCTGCTGGCCAATTTCGGCGCTTTCCTTGACCAGCTGGCTGACAAACGCCGCTTCACCGCCCTTGCACCACAGCTCTGCCGCCTGACCGCCGAAGTTCAGCACCGGCAGTTTGCGCTTGGGGTCGAGTTTGCCGAGGTTGCGCCATTTGCGCTTGCTGCCGCTGCTGGCTTCTTCCGCGCTGGCGTGGAAGGGCGGGTTGCACAGGGTCAGGTCGAAGCGCTCATCGGCATGCAGCAAGCCCTGAAAGATATGCGCGCTGTCGCGCTGCTGGCGTAGCTCAATCGCCTCGCTCAAGCCCTGATTGGACTGCACGATGGTCTTGGCCGAGGTGATGGCGCTGGCAGCAATGTCCGAGCCGAGAAACTGCCAGGCATATTCGCGGTGGCCCAACATTGGGTAGATGCAGTTGGCCCCTACGCCAATATCCAGCGCACGCACTTTGGCGCCGCGCGGGATTTCGCCGCCGTTACTGGCGGCCAGCAGGTCGGCCAGGTAATGCAGGTAATCGGCGCGGCCTGGGATCGGCGGGCACAGATAATCCGCCGGAATATCCCAATGCTGGATGCCATAGAACTGCTTGAGCAGCGCCCGGTTGAACACCTTGACCGCCGCTGGGTTGGCGAAGTCGATGCTTTCCTTGCCATAGGGGTTGATGATCACGAAGGCTGCCAGCTCGGGGCTGGCCTTGATCAGCGCGGGAAAGTCATAGCGCCCCTGGTGCTTGTTGCGTGGGTGCAGCTGGCCCTTGCTCGCATCGGCCTTGTTGGCCTCAGGTTTACTGGGCGCGGTGCGCGGTGCGGCAGGTTTTCGGGTGGGGCGTTTCGGCGGCAAGGACATGGCAGACGGATCTAAGGCGTGGGCGCGGGATTTTCCCACAGCTGGGCGCAGGTTGCTTGCCGACTGTAGGTAAACGCTGGATGCCGACTCTAGTGGGTAATATTGAGCAGCATGGCCAGGTAGTCGAAGAACACGCAGTACAGGGCAATGGGCAGCGGCAGGCCGAGCAGGGTGCCGAGCAGGTAGATACGAAAGCGCACGCCAGACAAGGCCAGCGCGTAGTTCAACGCCGGTACGGTCTGAAACAACATGCGTAGACTGATGATGCTGACCAGCGGATGGCGATCAAGGCCGTTTAGCAGGCGTTGCGCCAGCGGGTTGTTCAACTCACGCAGGGCGTTTCCGCCCAGATAGCGAATGGTGATGTAGGTGACGGTGCAGGACACGCAGGCCGCGATATAAGTGACGACACCGCCATACACCCGTCCTAGGGCCAGCACCGCAGCGGCGAGAAATACCCAGCCGGGGATCTGGATCAGATTGCCCAGGGCAAATAGCAGGGTAAACAGCAGCAGACCGACGACCGGGTGCATCAGAAGCAGCGCCTGCAAGGCATCGAGGTTGAACTGCGCGCGGATGCCCAGGGTTTCGAACAGCACGAACAGACCCAGCAGGAACAGGATGACCAGCAGCAGGCGGGAGGAACTGCGCATGGCGGCCTCGTGGCTTCAGGGGTAGCCGAGTACGGCTTTTATCTGCGCCAGGTTGGCGGCAATCCACTGCGGATTGATCGCGCCCCAGTCACGAATCTCGTAGTGCCCGGCGTTATTGCGCTCACCGCTTTGCTGGGCAAAGGTGCACTCGATATCCAGCTCGGTCAGGGCGCTCAGGGTGTCCTGGGCGGTACGCCGGGGCATGCCGGTGGCGTCCATCAAGGCGGGTACGTTGGTCGCCGTACCGCTGTCGATCAGCCAGGCCACGTACAGGCGGCGGTAGAAGCTGCTGCGGGTTTTGCTGACTTCCATGGGTTGTACCTGGCGTGATGCCGTGCGCCGGGGCGCACGGCCTGATTGACGGTCAGCTCAGGGTGGCAATCGCGATATAGGTCGCGGCCCCTGAAATGTAGCCGAGGAAGGCCAGCAGGCTGATCTTCTTCAGGTACCAGATAAAGTTGATCTTCTCCATGCCCATCGCCGCAACGCCGGCCGCCGAACCGATGATCAGGCAGCTGCCGCCAGTCCCTGCGCAGTAGGCAAGCATTTCCCAGAAGGTGCCGTTGACCTGGAAGTTGCTCAGCCAGGCGGTGTCGGCACCGGCAAGCGCCAGCGCCTCCGGGGTGACCAGTGGGTACATTTTCATGGCGCCGGCTACCAGCGGTACGTTATCGACCACCGATGACAGCAGGCCGATGGCGATATTGATCGCGTACACATTGCCCAGGCTTTCACGCAGCGCGACGGCAACCTGTGTCAGGTGGCCCGCAGTGGCCAGGCTGGAGACCGCCAGCAGGATGCCAAGGAAGAACAGCACGCTGGTGGTATCGATGCGTCGCAGAACACCAACCACCGAGAGTGGGTGCTTATCTTCATCGTTCTTGCCACGGTGAATCACCTCGGTGACCACCCAGAGCACGCCCAGGCCGAAGAGGATGCCCATATACGGCGGCAGGTGGGTCACGGTCTTGAAGATCGGCACAAACACCAGGGCAGCAATGCCGAGGATAAACACCAGGTTGCGCTCAAAGGGTGTGGTCGGGTCGCGGCGTTCCTCGTCCGATTCGCTGATCAGCGGGCGCTGGATTTCGCCCTTCATGATCATGCTCAGCACCAGCAGCGGTACCAGCAGGCAAACCACGCTGGGGATAAACAGGTTGGCGATGATGCCGCTGGTGGTGACTTGATTGCCGATCCACAGCATGGTGGTGGTTACGTCACCAATTGGCGACCAGGCGCCGCCGGCGTTGGCGGCAATCACCACGATACCGACGTAGAACCAGCGCTCTTTCTGATCAGCCACCAGTTTGCGCAGCAGCGAAACCATGACGATGGTGGTGGTCAGGTTGTCCAGCACGGCCGACAGGAAGAAGGTGATCAGCGCGACGACCCAGAGCAGGGTGACGCGCTTGTTGGTGCGAATGCGGTCGGTGATGACCTTGAAGCCTTCATGGGCGTCGATCAGCTCGACGATGGTCATGGCGCCCATCAGGAAGAACAGGATCTCGGAGATCTCGCCCAGATGATGGCGCAGCTCTTCGGTGACGTGATGGTCATTACCACTGGCGCCGGCGGTGGCGGCACCGATCAGCGGCAGAATGCTGTCCGCGCCCAGTACCAGCAGGGTCCAGCAGATCACTGCGGTCAGGATGGCTGACGCGGCTTTATCGATTTTCAGCGGGTGTTCGAGGGCGATGCACAGGTAACCGAGGACAAAGATCAATGCCATCAACGCATACATGGTCAGAATTCCATTTGCAGGGCTTTTTTATTGAATTAGAGGTGCCGGAGGCTTTTGATGCGTGGACGAAGATGCCTGAAATGCTCGGAAATTGGGAGGGTATTTATCGTCAGTAAGCCTGCCTGTGACTTGCATAGGCGTTTTCTGACTGACCGGTTAGCGCTGACGCGCCCGGACTGCGCGGGATACGCAGCCGCGGGCGGTTTTTGGCTCAGGCCTGCGACAGGTCGTCGCGTTCGGCCTGGGCAGGCATGACGGCCTGCGGTGGGAAGATAAAGGCCAGGGTGATGGCCAGTAGTGGCATCAGCAGATTGAAGAAGCAGTACGGCAGGTAACTCAGGGTCGCCACGCCGAGGGTCGCGGCCATATAGGCGCCGCAAGTGTTCCACGGCACCAGTACCGAGGTCAGGGTGCCGCCGTCTTCCAGGGCGCGCGACAGGTTGACCGGTGCCAGCCCGCGTTTTTCGTACTCGGCGCGGTACATGCGGCCCGGCAGGACCAGGGCGATGTACTGGTCGGCGGTGATGATATTGGTGCCGATGGTGGTGGCAATGGTGCTGGCGATCAGGCTGCTGGTGCTTTTCGCCAGGTGCAGGGTGCTTTGCAGCAGGCGCTGGAGTAGGCCGAGCTTTTCCAGTACGCCGCCAAAGCACATGGCGCAGATGATCAGCCACACCGTGGTGAGCATGCTGGCCATACCGCCCTTGGACAGCAGGCCGTCCAGCGCCGGGTTACCGCTGCTGGATTCATAACCGGCGAACAGCGCGGTCCACACGGTTTTCAGCGGCGCCAGGCTGCCGGCCGCAGGGTCAGCCAGGCGCGCCATCACCTCGGGCTGAAAGATCACAGCGAACACGCCGCCGAGCAGTGCGGCGACAAACACCGCCGGAAAGGCCGCCCACTGGCGCATTGCGAGAAACAGCAGCAGGACTACCGGCAGCAGCAGGTGCCAGCCCAGGCTGAACTGGCTTTCCAGCGCCTGCAGCACTTCGGCGATGCGTGCGGTGTCATGGCTGCCGTTCGCCTGCTGGCCGAGGATAAAGAACAGCACCAGGGCAATGCCCAGCACCGGCACCGTGGTGCGTAGCATCAGGCGGATATGCGCAAACAGATCAGCCCCAGCTGCGGCAGGCGCCAGGTTGGTGGTGTCTGACAGCGGCGAGAGCTTGTCGCCGAAGTAGGCGCCGGAAATGATCGCCCCGGCGGTAATCGCCGGGTCCAGGCCCAGGCCCGCCGCCACGCCCATCAGGCCGATGCCGAGGGTGCCGGCCACGGTCCAGGAGCTGCCGATGGACAGTGCGGTAAGGGCGCAGATCAGGCAGCTGGTGACGTAGAAGTATTCCGCCGAGATCAGCTTGAGGCCCAGCCAGATCATGGTCGGCACGGTGCCTGCGAGAATCCAGGTACCGATCAGCGCACCGACCGCCAGCAGAATCAGGTTGGCCTTCATCGCCATATGGATGCCGGCGAGGATGCCTTCCTCGATCTGCGCCCACTGCAGGCCATTCTTCAGACCGACCAGGCCAGCGACAAAGGCGGCGCTCATCAGCGCGATCTGGTTCGGTCCGCTGGAGGAGCTGTCGCCGTACAGGTAAACGGAAAGGCCCAGCAGCAAAACCAGCACGCCAATCGGCAGCAGGGCATCGAGCAGGGAAGGGGAGCGTGTATCAGTCATGGGTGTACCGGTCGATCAATGAAACTGTGGCTGGAAAGCCCAACCCAGAAAAAACGAAACCCGCGCCGGTAAGGGCGCGGGCTGCGGGTGTTGCGGGGTGATCAGAGTGCGGCGATCTTGCCGCGCTGCTCAACCATCTTGCTCAGGGCTTGCTCAGCTTCAGCCAGCTTGGCGCGCTCTTTATCGAGCACTTCGGCCGGCGCCTTGGCGACGAAGCCTTCGTTGCTCAGCTTGCCGCCGACGCGCTGCACTTCACCGGAGAGACGGGCGATCTCTTTATCCAGGCGCGCCAGTTCTGCGTCCTTGTCGATCAGCCCGGCCATCGGCACCAGCACCTGCATATCGCCAACCAGAGCGGTGGCGGACATCGGCGCTTCTTCACCGGCTTCCAGCACGCGTACCGATTCCAGCTTGGCCAGCTTGTTCAGCAGCGGCGCGTTGTCGGCCAGGCGGCGGCGATCTTCGTCACTGGCGTTGGCCAGGATGATGTCGATGCGCTTGGCCATGGAGATTTTCATCTCGCCACGGATCTGCCGCAGGCCGAGCATCAGCTGCTTGACCCACTCGATATCGCCTTCGGCGGCGGCATCGATGCGGCTTTCATTGGCCACCGGCCAGGCTTGCAGCATGATGGTTTCACCACTGACGCCAGCCTGGGCCTTGATGCGCTGCCAGATTTCTTCGGTGATAAACGGCATAAACGGATGGGCCAGACGCAGCGCCACTTCCAGCACGCGGATCAGCGTGCGGCGGGTGCCGCGCTGGCGTTCGATTGGCGCGGCTTCGTCCCACAGCACTGGCTTGACCAGCTCAAGGTACCAGGCGCAGTACTCGTCCCAGATAAACTCGTAGAGCGCTTGCGCGGCCAGGTCGAAGCGGAAGGCGTCGAGCTGGCGGGTCACTTCGGCTTCGGTGCGCTGCAGGGATGAGATGATCCAGCGGTCCACCGAGGACAGCTCGACCGGCTCGCCATTGACGCCCGTGTCCTGGCCGTCGGTGTTTTCCAGTACGAAGTTGGCGGCGTTCCAGATCTTGTTGCAGAAGTTGCGGTAACCCTCGACGCGACCCATATCAAACTTGATGTCACGCCCGGTGGAAGCCAGCGCCAGGTTGGTGAAGCGCAGGGCGTCGGTGCCGTAGGCGGCAATGCCCTCGGGGAACTCGGCGCGGGTCTGCTTGGCAATCTTCTCGGCCAGCTTTGGCTGCATCATGCCGCTGGTGCGTTTTTCCAGCAGCTCATCCAGGGTAATGCCATCGACGATATCCAGCGGGTCGAGCACGTTGCCCTTGGACTTGGACATCTTCTGGCCCTGGCCATCGCGCACTAGGCCGTGCACGTACACGGTCTTGAACGGGATCTGCCCGGTCAGGTGGGTCGACAGCATGATCATCCGGGCGACCCAGAAGAAGATGATATCGAAGCCGGTGACCAGCACGTCGGTAGGGTGGAAGGTCTTGAGTTCCGCGGTCTGCTGCGGCCAGCCGAGGGTGGAGAAAGTCCACAGGCCGGAGCTGAACCAGGTGTCCAGCACGTCTTCGTCTTGGCGCAGGTTGGCGTCGCCGAGGTTGTGTGTAGCGCGTACTTCTGCCTCGTCGCGGCCGACATAGACGTTGCCGGCATCGTCGTACCAGGCTGGAATACGGTGGCCCCACCACAGCTGACGGCTGATGCACCAGTCCTGGATATCACGCATCCAGCTGAAGTACATGTTTTCGTACTGCTTGGGCACAAACTGGATTTCACCGCTCTCGACCACGGCGATGGCTTTTTCGGCCAGCGGCTTGGTGCTGACGTACCACTGGTCGGTCAGCCACGGCTCGATGATGGTGCCGGAGCGGTCGCCTTTCGGCACTTTCAGGGCGTGGGCGTCGATGCTTTCCAGCAGGCCGGCGGCTTCAAACGCAGAAACGATCTGCTTGCGCGCCTCGAAACGATCCAGGCCGGCGTATTCGGCCGGCAGGCTGCAGTCGATCTGGCTGTTGACGCTGCCATCGACATTGAACGCCTGGACCTGTGCGAGCACGGCGGCGTTCTTGTCGAAGATGTTGAGCAGCGGCAGGTTGTGGCGCTTGCCGACTTCATAGTCGTTGAAGTCGTGGGCCGGGGTGATTTTCACGCAACCGGTGCCGAACTCGGGGTCGCAGTAATCGTCGGCGATGATCGGGATACGACGGCCAACCAGTGGCAGCTCGACGAAGGTGCCGATCAGGGCTTTATAGCGCTCGTCTTCCGGGTGCACGGCCACGGCGCTGTCGCCGAGCATGGTTTCCGGGCGAGTGGTGGCGACGATCAGGTAATTCTTGCCGTCGGCGGTGGTGTTGCCGTCGGCCAGCGGGTAGCGCAGGTTCCACAGGCTGCCTTTCTCGTCGTGGTTTTCCACTTCGAGGTCGGAGATCGCGGTGTGGAACTTGGTGTCCCAGTTGACCAGGCGCTTGCCGCGGTAGATCAGGCCGTCTTTATGCAGACGCACGAAGGCTTCTTTAACCGATTCGGACAAGCCGTCGTCCATGGTGAAGCGCTCACGCGACCAGTCCACCGAGCTGCCCAGGCGACGAATCTGCCGGGTGATAGTGCCGCCGGACTGCTCCTTCCACTCCCAGACTTTTTCCAGGAATTTCTCGCGGCCCAGGTCGTGGCGGCCAATGCCGTCGGCGGCCAACTGACGCTCTACCACCATCTGGGTGGCGATACCGGCGTGGTCGGTGCCCGGCTGCCACAGTGTGTTGCGGCCCTGCATGCGGCGGAAACGAATCAGCGCATCCATGATCGAGTTGTTGAAACCATGGCCCATGTGCAGGCTGCCGGTGACGTTCGGCGGCGGGATCATGATGGTGTAGGGCTCGCCCGCACCTTGCGGGGCGAAATAGTTGTTCGCCTCCCAGTTCTGGTACAGGGCGGTTTCAATGGCGTGCGGCTGGTAGGTCTTGTCCATGCGCGGCGGGACCCTTATGACGGCTAGACGGAAAAGCCGGCAAGTATAGCGGGGATGGCCTATGTGACGTAAGGGCGCGCGCGGTACGGCTGACTGGTGGGCGTGGTTATGGTCGACGCGGCGGCAGCAAGCGGGTCAGGCGCGCATCCAGGCGGCGTTTCAGCTCGGCCTCGATCTGCGGCACGAAATCGTCGATCACATCCTGCAGGATCAACTGGGCGGCGGCGCGCAGTTCACTGTCCAGGCGGTTCAGTTCGCTGTCGCGGCTGACGCTCTGGCTGACGGTTTCACGCAGGGTTTGCGCAACCGTTGGCTTGGGCGCGGGTGCTGGGGCGGCGGCCACGGGCGGCGGAGTAACGATTTCCGAGAGCAGGGGGATGCTGTCCGGGTCGAGCGTGTCGACCAGCAGCGGTGGTTCGAGGTTTTCATCGCCCAGCAGTTGGCGGATCGACTCCAGGTCGTTCAGCAGTTGAGCGGGTTTTTGCGGCGGTTTTGGGGTGTCCATGGTGTGCAACTAGAGTTCGACTCGTTTTGGATCATACCCGCGCTGCCGGTAGCTGCGGAAATTCTCCCGGCAGGCGGTCAGCAGGTCGGGTTCCTGGTTGACGATTTCAATCACCCGGCTAAAACGCTCAACCTGCGGGGACAGGGTGCTGCCCAGGTTGATCAGTACACCTTGGGCGCTACTGGGTTCTTCGTCCAAGCCAATCACCACCGGTGCTTGCGCGTCTTCCTCGTACAGGCTGTGCGGCACAAAGCTTTCCGCTTTAAAGCGCCACAGCAGTTCGTCCACCTCGCTGCATTGCTGCGCATCGCTGCCACGCAAAAACACCGGCATGCCGGCGCGCCAGGCTTTCATCGCCAGTTGGCAGGCCGCGCGCAGACGCTCGGCCGGCACGGCAGTAGACAGTACATAGAATTCTATTCGGGGCATGACGGCACGGTTTGGCGTTAGTTGCAGGAGCTGCTTGCTGACAGGCGCGCAGCTTACCAGTCAATTGCGGTCAATACCGCTCCTGCAATGCACCTGAAACTCAGGCGTTGCTGCGATCCAGCAGGTACTGCGTCAGCATCGGCACCGGGCGACCGGTTGCGCCTTTGTCTTTACCACCGCTGATCCAGGCAGTGCCGGCGATATCCAAATGCGCCCAGTTGTAGGCCTTGGCAAACCGCGAAAGGAAGCAGCCCGCAGTGATGGTGCCGGCTTTCGGCCCGCCAATATTGGCGATATCGGCAAACGGGCTGTCCAGCTGCTCCTGATACTCGTCATACAGCGGCAGCTGCCAGGCGCGGTCGTCGGCGCTCAGGCCGGCGCCGAGAATCTGCTGCACCAGTTCGTCGTTGTTGCCCATCAGTCCGGAGACATTGCTGCCCAGGGCCACGATGCAGGCGCCGGTAAGGGTAGCGATGTCGATGACTGCTTGCGGCTTGAAGCGCTCGGCGTAAGTCAGGGTGTCGCACAGCACCAGACGGCCTTCGGCGTCGGTGTTGAGGATTTCCACGGTCTGCCCGCTCATGGTGGTGACGATGTCGCCGGGGCGAGTAGCTCCGCCACTCGGCATGTTCTCGGCGCAGGCCAGCAGGCACACAAGGTTGATCGGCAGTTGCAGCTCCAGCACGGCCTTGAGGGTGCCGAACACGCTGGCGGCGCCGCACATGTCGTACTTCATCTCATCCATGCCGGCCGCCGGCTTGATGCTGATGCCGCCGGTGTCGAAGGTGATGCCTTTGCCGACCAGGGCGTAAGGCTTCTCGGATTTTTTGCCGCCCTGATACTGCATGACGATCATTCGTGGCGGCTGGTCGCTGCCTTGGGCCACGGCAAGGAAGGCGCCTGCGCCGAACTCCTTGAGTTTTTTCTCATCAAGGATTTCGACTTTCAGATTTTTGTAGGCCTTGCCCAGGTTCTTCGCTTCTTCAGCGAGATAGCTTGGGTGGCAGAGGTTCGGCGGCAGGTTGCCGAGGTCCTTGGTAAAGGCCATGCCGGCGGCAATCGCCTGGGCGTGCGTGCTGGCGCGCTCGGCGTCGATCAGGTTGGGTTTGTCAGTGAGCAGGGTGAGCTTCTTCAGCGCGCCGGCCTCGGCCTTCTGGCTCTTGAAACGGTCGAAGCAGTAGCCGGCGTCGGCCAGGCTTTCCACCATCAGGCGGGTTTTGCCGTAGGTGTCGCGGCCTTTGACCTGCAGCTCGTCGAGCGCCAGCACGGCGTCGCTGCCGCCGAGGTTTTTCAGGCTGCTGTAAACGGCTGTGATCAATTTGCGCAGTTGGCGGTCAGACAGTTCGCTGTCTTTACCGGTACCAACCAGCAGCACGCGTTCAGCTTTCAGGTTCGGCAGGTTGTGTACCAGCAGAGTCTGGCCGACCTTGCCAGCCAGGTCGCCGCGCTTGAGCAGAGCACTGATCGCGCCTGCACTGGCGGTGTCGATGGCCTTGGCGATTTCGCCGAGTTTTTTGCCCTCACCAACAGGGATAACCAGGGTGGCGGTTTTTAGTGTTTCTGGGCGGGCGCTTTTAACAATAAATTCCATTACGTGGTGTCCCCAAGACAAGGCGTCGGTATTGCAGGATAATGCCGGCTATTTTTCGATGGTTCGCCAGTTGGGCGAGCCGGCAAGCAGTGCGGCTAGTTTGATCTTAGCCGCCTGAGCCTGACAACCCTGGAGTGTCTGGTTTGATCGTCTTCCGTTATTTGTCCCGTGAAGTGTTGTTGACCCTGAGTGCCGTGAGCGCGGTGCTGCTGGTCATCATTATGAGTGGCCGTTTTATCCGCTATCTGGCTCAGGCGGCGCAGGGGTTGCTCGACCCTGGGGTGCTGCTGATGATCATGGCGTACCGGATTCCCGGCTTCCTCCAGCTGATTCTGCCGCTGGCGCTATTCCTCGGCTTTCTCCTGGCCTATGGGCGGATGTACCTGGACAGCGAGATGACTGTCCTTTCGGCCACCGGTATGAGCCAGCAGCGCTTATTTGCTTACAGCCTGGCTCCGGCGGCCCTGGTGGCGTTGCTGGCTGGTTGGTTGAGCCTGGGCCTGGCTCCGCAAGGCGTTGAGCATGTGGCGCGAATTCTCAATCAGCAAAGCGCCATGACTGAGCTGGATACCCTGGTGCCAGGGCGTTTTCAATCCATGAAAAACGGCTCGCGGGTGACATACACCGAGGAGCTTTCGGAAGATCGCGGCTCGCTGGCTGGGGTTTTCATCTCTGAAAAACAGCTGTCCAGTCAGGGCGACAAGGAGCGCGGTATCTCGGTGCTGGTGGCCGAGTCCGGTCGTCAGGAGATTCAGGCCGATGGCAGCCGCTACCTGATTCTGGAAAATGGCTACCGCTATGACGGCAATCCGGGTCAGGCCGATTACCGCGCAATCAAATACGACACTTACGGCGTGCTGCTGCCCAAGCCAGAAGTGGCGGTGGAGGTCACTGACCGCGAGGCGATGCCGACGCGCGAGCTGATTGGTAGCGACAAACCGCGTATGCAATCCGAGCTGCAGTGGCGCTTGTCGATTCCTGTGCTGGTTTTTGTGGTCACCCTGCTGGCGGTGCCGCTGTCGCGAGTCAACCCACGCCAGGGGCGCTTCCTCAAACTGTTGCCGGCCATCCTGCTGTACATGGCTTACCTGGCGTTGCTGATTGGCGCGCGTGGTGCGCTGGATAAAGAGAAAATCCCCGCAGCCCTGGGCTTGTGGTGGGTACATGGGCTGTTCGCATTAATCGGGCTGCTGTTGCTGTATTGGGAGCCGCTGCGCTTGCGCTGGGCGGCCCGTCGTGTGGCGCTGGAGGTGGCCCGTGGTTAAGTTGGATCGTTACATCGGTGCGCAGGTATTCGTCGCCATCCTTGCCGTGCTGGGCATTATTGTGGGTCTGGCGCTGCTGTTTGCCTTTATCGATGAACTGGGCGATGTCGAGGACAACTACAGCCTGCTTGATGCCCTTGGCTATGTACTGCTGACGGCGCCGCGGCGCATCTATGAAATGCTGCCGATGGCGGCGCTGATCGGTTGCCTGATCGGTTTGGGCTCGCTAGCCAGTAACAGCGAACTGACCATCATGCGTGCGGCCGGTGTGTCGATTGGGCGGATTGTCTGGGCGGTGATGAAGCCGATGCTAGTGCTGATGCTGGTCGGTGTGCTGATCGGTGAGTACCTCGCGCCCTATAGTGAAAACCAGGCTCAGGCCAGCCGTGCCATGGCGCAGGGTGGCGGTGAAGCGCAGAGCGCCAAGCGCGGCCTGTGGCATCGCCAGGGGCAGGAGTATGTGCATATCAACGCCGTGCAACCCAATGGCGTATTGCTCGGGGTGACCCGCTATCGCTTCGATGAACACAAGCGCATGCAGTCATCCAGCTTCGCGCGGCGTGCGCAGTATCAGGGTGATCACTGGCAGCTGGAAGATGTTGCAACCACGCACTTCCGTGAGCGCAGCAGCGAAGTCATCAAACAGGATAACGAGCGTTGGGATGTCGAGTTGACGCCGCAGTTACTTGGCACCGTGGTGCTGGCACCTGATGCGTTGTCGATGACCGGGCTGTGGAGCTATATCCACTACCTGGCCGAGCAGGGGCTGAATAACAGCCAGTACTGGCTGTCGTTCTGGACCAAGGTATTGCAGCCGTTGGTAACGGCCGCGCTGGTGCTGATGGCGATCTCGTTTATCTTCGGCCCGCTGCGCTCGGTAACCCTCGGGCAGCGGGTGTTTACCGGGGTGCTGGTGGGCTTTGTATTCAAGATCAGCCAGGATCTGCTCGGCCCTTCGAGCCTGGTATTCGGCTTCTCGCCGCTGCTGGCGGTATTGATTCCTGCTGGTATCTGCGCGCTGGCCGGCGTCTGGTTGCTACGCCGCGCAGGTTGATTCAGGCGTAAAAAAGCCGGCGTACGCCCAGTGTGCACGCCGGCTTTTTGTACCTGCGAGTTATTTCTTGTGGATGTTCTTCGGCAGTTGAATCACCTGGCTGTCCGAATAGATGTCATGCCAGCTGCGCTTTTCTTTATCCCAAAGTACCCAGAAAAAGCCCAGGCCCAGCAGCAGCCAGGAACCAATGGCGACCAGAAAGCGCAGCAGTGCCTGCCATAGGCTGATTGCCGTACCGTCGCTGTTCTGAATGCGCAGGCCCCACACCTGCATGCCCAGGGTTTGACCGTTGTGCGTCCAGAACTTGGCGAAGAAGCCAAACAGGCTGAGGAACAGCACAGTCGAGAGCAGGGGGTCGCCATCCAATGCGCCTGCGTCGGACATCTGTTTGAGCTGCGCCTCGCCGTAGAAGCCCATCAGGATCAACTTGTAGATAAAGGTCACGACGATCAGCAGGGCGATGCACAGCAGGAAGTCATAAAACATCGCGGCGAGGCGGCGGATCAGTCCGGCGCTGGGGAATTCACCCTGCGGGCGCAGTAGGTGTTTCGGCATGGTCGGCTCGTTACTCAATCGGCTGGCAGAATGGCGGCAACAATACGGCATTCGTGAGAATGCCCGGCCATAAAAAATGACCGAGAGTCATTTTTAACGTCACGCAGCGACGGTCCAAAGGGTGGCCGCAACGGATGGCCGGGCATAAAAAACCCCTGATGTCGCCATCAGGGGTTCTTCAAAGCGGCAGGATTACTCCTGGATTTGCACTTCATCAGCCTGCATGCCTTTCTGGCCCTGCACAGCGATAAAGCTGACTTTCTGGCCTTCTTTCAGGCTCTTGAAGCCGTTGCCTTGGATCGCGCGGAAGTGCACGAACAGATCCGGACCGCTTTCTGGAGTGATAAAACCAAAACCTTTTTCGTCGTTAAACCACTTGACGGTACCGTTCTGACGATTCGACATGGTGTATTTCCTTGAACCTTGAGTTGATGACAGCCGCTACTCGACATGAGGGGCTGAATACTGGTTGCAAGGCGGTATGCGACGTCGAGCGGGATGTAGCGGATCTAGATGATCTACTGCACCAGGTCACGATTTTCGGCGACCCATGCAAACACAGTGGGCAAACTCTACGCTAACTTCCTGGCAAATGCCAAGTCCCTGCAGGGCATGCCGTTGCTGGGTTGTAGGTGTTTTGCTCGGCATCTCGCGCATACGCTTGGCGGGTGTGTGGCGCATGAATAAAGGTGGTGTCTGAGCGTTGTTTTGGTGTGTCGTAGCTTTATTGCGGGCAATAAAAAAGGCCTTGAATCTCAAGGCCTTTCTTCGAATCTATGGTGCCCCGGGGGGGACTCTAAAGCCTTCGGCAGTTTGCGGCAGTTGTCGGCAGATTCGGGCAGGGCCAGCATTGGCGGGGCTTTCAGGCATGCGGCTGTTGTCAGTTGCGGGCGGTTTCGTGCAGTTCCGTGATAGTGTTTACGCCAAAATTACGCCAAGGGGGCGGATGTGGCGTCATTCAGGAAGCGGAGCGGTGGCTGGCGGGCCGAGGTGGTTAAGCGCGGGGTGAGGGAGTCGCAGACTTTCCCGACTAAGGCCCAGGCTCAGGCGTGGGCTACCCAGCGAGAGGCGGAAATATTGGCCGGCGTGCCTGGGCATTCGGTTGGTGTGAGTTCGAGTCTTTCAGATGCACTCAAACGATACAAGCTGGAAGTGTCGCCGAGCAAAGCCGGCAAGCGCTGGGAAGAGGTGCGACTGGACAAGCTGGATAATGATCTGGAGTTTGCCGGCGAGCGCATTGGCGACGTGACAGCAGACCAGATAGCCGAGTGGCGCGATGCTCGCTTGAAGAAAGTGGCGTCACCCACGGTGCGGCGTGAGATGACGTTGCTGTCCTCGGTGTTTGAGATTGCCAAGCGTGAATGGCGGTGGTGCAAGACTAACCCCGTGCGTGAGGTAAAGCGCCCGAGCAATGGCCGGCCTCGTGATCGGCGGATTCAGCCAGATGAGGAGCAGAAGTTACTCGCGCGGCTGGGGTACGTTGAGGGGGTAAAGCCTGAGACGCTGCAGCAGGAACTGGCCTATGCCTTTCTCATCGCCATAGAAACAGCCATGCGGCAGGGCGAGATACTGGGGCTGACCAAGGCCACCACCCACCTGGCTAAGCGCTATGTGCGGCTGGATGACACAAAGAATGGAGACAGCCGCAACGTGCCGTTGAGTTTGCGGGCAGTGGTTCTGCTGCAGCTGTTGCTCGATGCCGCCACCGATCGGCAGGAGCTGTTCCGGCTTAAGTCGGCCTCGGCCGATGCGATGTTTCGCAAGGTGCGCAATGAGCTGGAGATCATCGATCTACACTTCCACGATACCCGGCACGAGGCGACCACGCGCTTGGCCAGGAAGCTGGATGTGCTGGATCTGGCCCGGATGACCGGACACCGTGATCCGCGATCGTTGATGGTGTACTACAACGCAACGGCGACAGAGGTTGCCGGTAGGTTGGATTGAGGAGTCAGGATGCTTACGTTGGAAGATTTAGGACGATATTCAACTGATCTAATACTGGCCGTTCGGCCTCTTTACTGGGCCAAGGTAAACCGCTGGGGGCTGCAAGAATTGGTTTACAGGGGGGATCTAAGCCCTAAATGGCGTAGGAGGCTATTGCCCGCTTCAAACGGTGGCGCTGTATGGCACCATCTCCCATCCGAGGGTGACGCATACAAAGTGGCAGACGACATAAACGGACGACTATTTTCTGAACTCGCGGAGCGTCCGATGAGTGAGGAGGCCCGTACGTCGATTCAGTTGAAGGTCACCAAGCAGCTTCAGTCTTGTGAGCGCATTCGAGACGATGAGCGGTTAATGCTGCAAGAGGCGATACGAAAGCATGCCGCGGTTGGGGTATCACCATCATTTGACTTGGATCCGAATTCGGAACAGTTCAGGTCTGTTCTGTCGGCTCAGCTGCAGCTCATGCCTTATTTGCGAGAGGCGTTAGTGCCTGATGGTAATGGCATTCGCCGGATGGTACTGACAAAACAGGGGACCTGGACCGCTTTGAATGGTTCTGTCACCGAACGTGAAGCTGAAATTGCTCTTAGGGCTCGTATTGCAAACGGATTTGGTTTTGATGCCCGTGACCACTGGGGTAAGACAAAGGTAAAGATTCGTGACGTTCTTTTGCCCAAGGCAAACAAGCTACTTCAGCTGGCAAGTGTGCAGCGATTATTGGCGGAAGCTCTGGCGAAGGGGGCTCGGGCGCTAGTGTGTAATGGCGTCGTCTTCTGGTACGAGCCGGATGGTGGTTTGGGTTGGCAGGTAAAGCAGGCATCTACAACGAAGGATTCTGAGGGAGCAACGATCTGGGTTGAAGGGACAATTTATTCCTCTAACCATGGGCGCCTTGTGATTCTTCCGTACATCAAAGAGAACGGGGAGAAGGTTAAGGGTCATACCAAGAATGGCCCCAACGACGGACCGGCTAAGCCGCGCCATCATGACCATTATGTAGAAATCCCCTTCCAAAAACTGGAAGGGGATCTAATGATCACGCTCTACGGCGAGCTTCCTTACGAGTAGTGCTGAAGGGGCTAGTGCAATGATGTCTAGGCCGCGCGCCGTGAGGGTCTACCTGCGGGGAGTTTGGAGCGGTTCTGTCGCGCCCAGGCGATGACCTCGGCCGCAAACCAGCGCTTTGCTGCTCTGGCTCCAGTCAGGCAGGGCTGCAGCGGTGCGGGGAAGTCCGGACGGGTTACCACGCGGCGCTCTGTGGTATCCGCAGCCAGCTTTAAATAGGAGGCAATGTCCTCGGTGGTCCACAGCTCATCCGCCGGCATCACGCGCGGGGTGCTGAGCTGCAGCACGAGTGCCTTGAGCGCGGCCACCAGTTCGGTTTGATCCTCTGGTTTTTGGTCGGTCATGCTGCTCCCTCAAGTGCGAGTCCGCGCTGATGCAGTGCATCCATACAGGCGGGGTTGATCCATAGGCATTCCTGGCGGGTGCTGCCGCCTCGGCCGGCGCTGATGCGGGACGTTGTGGTATTCATCGTCCAGCCTTCCAGCTCCGCCTGATACAGCTCGCTTGGATAGCCGCTCACAACCACGAAGCCGCGCAGGGTTTTGAGGGTGGCCAGCAGCTCGGCGTGTTCCCGATCGCTCATTTCGTGCCGGTAGTACCTGCCCTTCTGCGACCCGCGCACGCGGGTATCGTGCATGTAGGGCGGGTCAACGTAGTGCAGGGTTTCAGGTGCGTCGTGGGCATGCAGCACCTCAACGGCTGGGCGGTTCTCGATCAACACGCCGGTGAGCCGCTGGCAGACCAGCGCCAGGTGGGCCGGGTAGCGTGCCCATAGCTGCTGGGCGGTGCCGTAGGCCCTGGCTGTGTCGATGCGAAACCCTGTGATGCTCTTGCTAGCGCCGGCTGAACCGAACCCCATCTGGGCACGGATGATCAGGCGGCGGGCGCATTCGATTGGATCTTCGGCCGCCTGCCAGGCCAGCTCGAACTCCGTTCGTGCATATGGGGTTATGGTCAGCAGTTCGATCAAGCGTTGGCTGCTCTGCTTATCCTGCAGCACGCGGAACAGATTGACGATATCGCCGTCCAGATCGTTGTAGACCTCTGCATAAGCGCGCGGCTTTTGGATCAGCACTCCGGCCGCGCCGCCAAAGGGCTCGACATAGCACTTGTGTGGTGGGAAGTGATCGAGCACCCAGGTGGCCAGGCGAAACTTCCCGCCGTGGTAGCGGATGACGGGGGCAGTGATGGTCATGACACACCTCGCTGGACGTAGGTGCTAGTAACCGGCAAGCTCGCGGCCATTAGTAGCGGCGGGAGGTTGATATGTTTGATAGGGAGTTCCACATACGCTTTACCCTGGCTCAGGTGGCCCAGGTGCTGCTGCTCTCGCCATTGGTGTTGCTGCCAGCCTGGGGACTGATTTCCCTGCCGTGGGGGGGCGAGAGTGCTCCTGCTTGGGTGCAGGCAATTGGTAGTGTTGGCGCTATTGCCGCTGCCTTGGTTATCGCTAACCACCAGCATGCTGTCGCTGAGCGAAACAGTAGGGCAGATGAGCAAGATCGGTTTTTGGGGTTCGCATCGCGGCTTGCTTTCTTTGCCCTTGAGCTGGAGCAAATTATGAGCAATGTGGTTGCTGATAAGCATCAGCCGGGGGTGGATCTTGCTGATGCCAGAGTTGCAGACGTTCTTCAAGTCATGCTCGGTAGGCTGAACCAAAATTTCGATGATGACCCCGATATGAATCGTGCGGGCTTCTGCTTTCAACTCAGGGTGCTTTTGGCTGGCTGCATTTTTACTTTGCGGTCCAGCAAGAGTCTTTCCCCTACGCAGCGAGATATTCCTATCGCGCAATACAAAGCGGACGCGAAGCAAATGCTCGACGAGATCACTGCGCATGCCAAGGCTGTGCGCCAAGCACGCTGAGTGGTCTGGCTTATACCCCTCGACAAGCTGCGCGGGCGGGCGGAATTGGGAGCGGAGCGGGGTGCTCAACTTGCGCGCCGGGCGCACGCCTGTCATGGGGTATGCGAGGGAAGTGGCGGCTTGAAGATCAGGAGCATTAATGCCTGCTGCTGCACCTCCGTGGACTCGCGGGTAAGTAGTGTGCAAGCTTGTTCGCAAGTAGTTGGCAACAGACCGGGTGCAATGGTGAGTTTCAAAGAACTGATGATTAATAGAACTCTGGTGGCCTTGTGGGTAGCCCTTGGTGTCGGAGCCGGACTTTGGCTGCTTGTTGGCTCGGTTGCCTACTGGGTGCGGCATGGCTGGTTGCCACCAGATACTGCGGGTTGGGTGCAGGCATTGGGTGGCTTGCTTGCGGTCGCGGTTGCTGTGGCAGTGCCAGCCTGGCAGAAGCGTCATGAGATGCAGCTTGCCGCTATTGACGAGCGTAAGCGCAGGATTGATAGCGTGAATGCTGTTCTTTCCTTGACCCAGGATTTGATCGGGCACCACGAAGTGGCAATCCATCGAATGAGTGGAATAGGTAGGTTTGGTGATGCGAGGGATGCGGCTCTGTCTTTGGCTCGCGTCGCTAAAAGCTACGTAGACCTTGAGCTTGTGACCTTCGGCAATGAGATGGTTTCTTTTGTGTTGGAGCTTAAAAGCGCCGCGCTTTATGCAGAGCAGATTGCACAGGTGAATCACTTGACCTTGGCTCATGACTGGAGCGCCGAGCGAAATGAGTTGGGGAAGCGTTTGAAGGGGCTTAGAAACCAAGAGGCCACGCTTATCGGCTTTTTCGATTCTTTGGAAAGGTACTGATCTCATGCTAGTGCCCTCCGCCGGTGCGTGGTGCTAAGCAACTCCATCAGGCGATTTTGGTAGTAAATTGCTGCAGCGCTGGGTTGCCACGGCTCTAGCTCTGAGGGTGACGGGTCGATCCCCTCCAGGCATGGCCAAGGGGCGGGGTGGTAGCGCATGAGATCGCGCTTTTCGGTCGCCAGTGCCTCCAGGTCGGCGTGCTTCACGCTGGCTGGCAGAACCGGGTCAAGGTTGAAGCGTTCGCAGATGGCCTCCCACACCCGTTGCTCGGTTGCTTCGTATAGGCAGGTGGTGCCCAGGTATGTGGCGCGGTCACGCATGGCCTCTTTCAGCGGACGGACCATGTCGCCCACGTAGGCCTCGGTGGCATCATGCAGCAACGCATGCAGTTGATGCTCGGCCGGTACTAGGTCTGCCACCAGGCAACAGTGCTGCGCCACGCTGTAGAAGTCGATGGAGTGGCCGTTGAACCGGCACTGCATGCTCAGGCTGTGGGCGATATCGGCCGGGTGCACCATGGCGGCAGTTGGATTTGCCAGGTCGAACTTCTGGCCGCTGCGAGTGATGATCCAAGTCATGCTGCCACCCCCTTCTTGGAAGCCACCAGGCTCATAGCCTGATCGAAGGACAGCACGCGCCGTACGAATTCAGGGAACGGCGGGGTGGCGGTGGTAAGTACCAGGGTTTTGGAGGTGGGTACACGGTAGCCCGGTTGCCAGTCGTCGAGCACAGCAGTCAGGCCGAGCGCGTCTGCGATGGCGCTTGCGTTGCTGGTTTTGCCGCAACGATCTGGCCCGTAAACCAGCCAGCTTTTGCCGTTGGGCGATACGTTGGCAGCGAAGGTGAGGATGTCATCAGCTGGTGGCTGCTGGGCATCGTTGGGTTGGTCAAGCGCAACCCGCATACGCTCTGCCAGGTTGATCAGTTGCAGCTGCATCTGGTGGGCGAAGCGGGCCGGGTCTTCGGCGTGCATGCTTTTGTAGGTGGTGTTCGCTAATGCTAGTTGGTTGGCTGCGGCGGTAAGCGTGTTGAGGTCTGCCTCGGTGCAGGCTGCTGCGCGGCGGGCGAAAATGGCAATGCGGGCGTCAGCGTCTTGGATGATCGCGTCGCGCTCCAGCTGGTGGGCGGCGCGTTGGTTGGCTGCTTTGAGCTGCAGGTGCTCGATCTCGTGCTGATGATCGGCGATGCGCAGCTCGTGGCCGCGCTTGGCGTCGTCGTAGCCCAGGTCATAGCCTTTTACGTGGGCCTTCTGAGCGGAGCGGTAGGCCCATACGGCCAGGCCGATCAGGGTGATTACAGCGATTGCGGCGATGATTTGAAGCTGGATGCTGTGTGACATGTGCTGTGTCCTCGTAGAGCCCGCCGCCGGGAATTAATGTGAGAGTCCGGCGGCGGGGTGTTGCGACGGGTTAAAGGGTGGCTTCGTACATCGGCACTTCGCCGATGCCTGCGCTGATGGTCTTGCGTACCGCCTCGTAGGCTTCCTCGAGCACCTTGTCCGGGCGCACCAGTTCGTACCAAACCTGCAGGCGGCCTTCGACGATGCGGTAGCGGAAGCGGGCGGTAACCAGGAATGCTTCGCCACCGATGAAAGGCTTCACGCCGATGTAGAACTGCTCGGGGATACGCAGCTGGCCAGCTTCACCAGCACGGCCGTCGATCTCCTCGTTGTAGGTCAGCTGCACCTGACCGTTGTCGAGGCGTGTGCCTTGGCGGAAGGTGATGTTCTTCTGCGCTTGCAGGGTGCGGCTGATCTCCAGCATGTCGGCGGCGCTTGGTGCGCCTGGGGTCTGCTCGTTGGTGACCACGTCCTTTACGTTGTCCTCAATGAACTCGGCGAAGTCGGCCTGGCTCAGGCGCTTGCGGTCAGTGGCCTTCCAGTTGCCCCACTCGACGGTGAGCGGGCAGGCGTAGGAGGCAGAGTGCGAGCCCCAGGCCGGCTGGTCTGGCTGGTGATAGTCGAACACCGCGCGGAAGGTGCGGCCGTTGGCGCCGTTGCAGAACACTACGGTGGCGCTGGTGGTGAAGCGCTTTACGTATTCGATAAAGGTCGCTGCATCCAGCACCGTCAGGTTTTGCTTGGTGCGAGTGGGGGCAGGCAGGTGCTGCTCGAGCACGTGCAGGTCGAGGCCTTGCGGTACCAAAGCCAGCGGCGCCTTGATCTGCTCAATGTTGAAGGGTTTGCCGAGGCCCTGGGCGAGGGCGACCAGCTGGTTGATTGCTTCTTTCATCGGGGTGCTCCTGTGAGCGGTTGTGAGAGAGGGTTAGTCGGCGACCTTGCGCAGTTCGCCTGGGGTTTCTTCGTTGCCCACCGGGCGCAAGTCCATCTGTTGCTGGCGTGGGTCGCGGCGGCTGAGGTTGCCTTCTGGGGTGAGGAAGAACAGGGAGCTACCACGCGGCAGCTTCGGCTCTTTGGCCTTCACCTCTGCCTTGACGGTGATCTGCCCAGCGCCCTCGGGCTTGTAGTTGAGGGTGATGGTCAGTGCGCCGGACTTGTTGGTGAGGCGGATCAGGTCGATCAGGTTGTGCTGGGCGTCGGTCAGCTCGTCCAGCAGGCCACCCATCTCGATCTCGCGCAGGGTGTCCATGAAGGGGCGTTTGCTCATGTGCTGTGTCTCATGTGGTACGGGTGAGAGTCCGGTGAAGCGCCCCTTCGGGGGCGCTTCTGATGGGGTGAGGTTTGCTGGTTCTGTTACATGGCTGCCAATCCTCCGTGTTGTTGGCTGCTTCAAGCTGCAGCCGCCGCGCAGGAATCCAGGTACTCGGCCAAGTCGGAGAGGCGTACGTGTAACGGCGCCAAGCGCGACTTGGAGTGTTTGAAGGTGGGCAGCTGCACTTCTCCGGAACGGAGCAGGGCGCGTAGGCGCTTGTCCGTTTTGATGTGCGGGAAGTAGTGCTCGCGCACCTGGGCCAGTGGCAGGCTGTTAGCCTTCCAGCGTTGCTGCAGCAGTTCCAGCGTTGTCATGCCTGGGCCACCCCGCGCCCCGCCGGTAGCCGGAGCCGCAACAGCGCGACGAGACTGTCGACAGTCTTGCCTTTGTCGCGGGCGGCGATGTTGCCGGCTTCGTCGGTGACTACGGCGCCGAAGGGGCGCACCGGGTCAGTGGTGAGGGTGACGTGCGGCAACCAGCCGGCCGGGGTGATTGCCAGCAACCCGGTGTAAAGCGCCACCAGGTGCAGTGCCTCGGGCTGGATGGCCTCCAGGCGTTGCAGTACTTCGTTGGACGCATCACGCACAACGGCAGCCGGCACGGCTGTCGGGTTCTGGAAGTGCATGCCGGCCAGCTTGACCACGCCAATGGCGTCGGTGATGGGGTTGCTCATGCGGCGCTTTCCTTCTGCGGGATTTCCTTGATTTCGATGCCCATCTGCGCGGCCAGCCAGTCGATACCCACCTCGGTGACCATCAGTACGGCGTAGTGCTTGGTGATGGGCGCGCGGTTGGCGGGTTTAACGTGAGTGACGCGCGCCTGCATGAACAGCTTGCCGCCGTTGTGATGCCTTGCTGCCAAGGTGCCGTCGCGGTTGAGTGCGTTGGTGGCCCGCAGGTGTTTGCGCAGAGCGGGTTCGGTGATGCCCAGTACCTGGGCAGCCTCTTTAACGGTGCGGTTCATGGTGCGGGCCTCAGGCAGCGTTGCGCTTTGAGCGCAGCAGCACACGGATCAGGCTTTCCAGCTCGTCATACAGCTGCTCGAACGTGCCATCGTTGGCCAGGGAGAGGTCGCCAGGCCGGTGGGTGACGCCGCTCTCGCTTGGGTGCATGGCCACTGCGGCGGCATCTGCCCGGGTGATGTGCAGAATCACGCCGCCTTTGCTGCGCACCCAGTCCGCTTCGTTGTTAAAGCGCACGTCGCGGATCACCACGCCCTGCATGGCCTGGTTGTGCTCGGCGAGCAGCTGCAGGTTCTGCTCGGCCAGCAACAGCCAGAGCTGCGGGTGCACCAGGTCGCGGCCCCATTCGGTGCCGAGTAGCTGCATCAGCTCGCGTGGGGCTTTGCCAAGCCAGGGGAGGGGCTGTTCCTTCTCGGCACCTTCCAGTTGAGCTGCGGTGAGGTGGAACATGCCAGCCAGGGCCTGCTTGAGCGGGTCGGCGAAGGCGTAGCTGATCAGGGAGAGGTGTGCCGCCAGGTAGCGGGCAACCGTGTCTTTGCCGGTGCGGGCCTTGCCGGCGAGGCCGATCAGAATCTGGCTCATGCGGCTGCTCCCTGAATGGCTGCCTGGCGGTCTGCGATGCAGATGGCCGTCAGCTCTTTAGAGCGGTGTTCACTGGCGTTGAGGGCCAGGTCATGTAGCCGGTCGCTGGCGGCGCTGTTTATAGCCGCCAGTGTGCTGGCGGCGATGGTCATGCCCAGTGCGATATAGAACTCGGCATTCAGGTCGTCATGGTTACGAGCCGCGCGGAGTTTATTCAGGGTGCTGAGCAGGCAGGCACGTAGACCGGCGAGGTTGTTTTGGTGGCGAGTACTCATGCAGCACCTCCCCACGGGCCAAAGTCCTCGAAGGCTGGCAGGGTGGTGGGTTGCTTGAGTGTGGGGCGGCCACCATCGAGCACGACGAAGCGGCCGGTGGCCTGCTGGACGGCGCGGATGGCGTCAGGGTTGGTGGTGCAGGCCGGGTGCAGAAGCACCGGGCAGCGTGTGTGCTGTGTCGTTTGCATGTTGCGTACTCCGAATGTGAGAGTGGGTACGCGATGAAAATTAGCGTTACTACTTTATTAAGTCAACAGTAATACTTATAAAATTTCGCTGGGCATGAAAAAACCGCCCGTAGGCGGCTTTGCAGAGTGACGGGTTAAAGCAGTACTGAGTACCAGAACACCTTGCCTATGATCCTGATGTGCTCGGTGACGTATTCGGCCTCGTAGCGTTCGTCGGGATGCTCGTCTTCGTTATAGCTGCGCACGCGCAGGCCGCCTGCCGGGAGCCGGTAAAGCAGCTTTACGCGCAGCTGGCCGCTGTGGTCGATGGCGTACATTTTGCCGTCTTGCACCTGGGTTGCGGCGGTGTCGATGCCAACCGTGCTGCCGTCCGGTAGAACGGGCTCCATGCTATTGCCTGTTACTGCTGCGCAGGCTGCGGTCTCAGCGCTCACGCCTTTGCGCTGTAGGCTGCGCCGGCCGAACCGGAGCTTGCGGCCTGCTGTTTCAAGCATGACCTCTGATCCCTTACCTGCTGACAATTCAACTTCCTTGTAAAACGGCAGCTCAACCTCATCAGGGCCGAGTGGTGTTTGATCGTCCCAGACTTCAATCGGGTGCAGAGAGGGGTGCTCGTTCGCGCTGAGTGGGCCAGCAGCAGAGGGGGCTGAATTGCTGCTGGCGGCAGTGAGGTCGGCCAGGCGTGGGCTGACATCTCTGGGGTCGAACTTTAGCGCCTGGGCCAGTTTGACCAGGGCGGGGATATTGAGCGGTATTTTGCCAGTCATGTACTGGCTGACGGCGCTCTGGCCTGACCAGCCGCAAAGCTCGGCGACGCGCTCCTGCGTGAGGCTTCTGTCGCCTTGCTTACGCGCTTTATAAATTGCCTTTAAGCGCTCGGCTTCAGCCAGCTGAATGTCTAGTGTCGTTTCCATGTGACCAATATATAAGCGCTGCTTATTTTATCCAAACAGGGCTGCTGTTTTTCTGCTTGCGCTAAAAAAGAAGTATCACTAATATCCTGTTCAGCAACCCGTCGAGGAACTTGTGATGGAAGAATTCACCGGGCAGACACTGACTGCTTTTGCAGAGGGTAGAACCCAGCCAGAACTGGCGCTGCTGATTGGCGTAACGCAAAGCGCTGTCTCCCAGATGATTAAGTCTGGGCGCGATATTCGTGTGCGGCCTTTGCCTGGTGGTGGTTACCAAGCATACGAAATTCGCGTAGTTGGGAGCCGCCGTAAGGTGGCTTGAAATTGCCGGCGCGGGAGACTCTCACCTCCCGCGCTGGCGGGGTGCCTGGCAAGGACTCTCACACCCTTGCTTCGGCGTATGACGACACAGCACTGCATCGGTCATGGTTATAGAGTAGGGCTTGCCCTGCGCTGTGGCTAGGCCGTAAAGGAGTCATTTACGGTTATGAGTCGCACAGACCTTTTGCCGGACGCGGGTCCGGTACTTTCACTCCGCCAGGCGCTTTACCGCGCTGGGCGCGACTACAAAGGGGGCATTACGTCCCTGGCGCATGATCTGGGTATGGATCTGGATGCGTTGCAGAAGAAGCTGAAGCTGGACGAGGAAAGGCGCTGGCCAACCCCGGACGAGCTTGAGGAGATCATCACCTTCACCCAAGACAGCCGTTTGCTGGATGCATTGCTGCGCCCAGCCGCGGCTGTTTGGTACCGCCCGATTCCTGTGCCTGCTACCCAGGATGCACTGAAGGCCGTGGGCGAGCTGCTGCAGAAGGAAGGCCAGTTTGTGGGCAGCCTGCACACCGGCGCCGCTGACAATGTATGGCAGCCCCATGAGGTGGCGCTGCTTGAGCACCACGGCAATGAGGTGATCCGCGCGGTGCTCGGCATTATGGCCGGCGCCCGTGACGCGATGGAGGGTCGCCACGATGGATGAGGGTCAGTTCGAACAGGCCCAGCGCCTGCAGGAAGATCAGGTGGAGCAGGCCATTGCGAGCCGTGTGCAGTACCAGGGCGAAAGCGCGGAGTACTGCGACGGCTGCGGGGTGCCGATTCCCCAGGCTCGCCGCCTGGCCGTGCCAGGCTGCCAGTTTTGCGTGGATTGCCAGTCACTGTTGGAGCGGGTGAGATGATCGGGGCAAACACTTGCACTCTAGGGTTTTGGAAGCAGGTCTCTTTTCTCCCCAAATTCGACGATCAGCTCCTTCAGCTTGGTGAGGTTGTCTTCGATGAGGGTGAGATGAGGTGCGAGATCACCACCGAGACCAGAACGTACCACTTGGGCCATGTCCGAAACGTTTCTGGTAAGTGCATGAATGAACTGTTGGATATCCAGACCAAGTTGGATGCTTTCATAATCAAGCAGTTGGTGAACTGGCAGCGAGTCGATAGTTCGAACCAGGCGGGAAATAGATTCCAGCCATCCATCACTATCAAGCGACTCAAGAGCGGTGTCGGCTCGAAGGTCGTTGAGTGCGCTAATAAAAACGCTCTGGCCATATTCCGAGACGGCTATGAAGGACTCATAGAGTCGACGGGTCTCCTTCAATTTCTCAGCGGCGGCAGATCTTTCAGCTTTCCAGCCTTGCCACCACACGAGACCAATGGATATTGCCAAGGCGAGTATCGCGCCTGTTGCTTGAACCCATCCAGCCGTACCGGGGTGGGCCTCAAACCAGCACACTATTTCTTCCATGCTTATGTATTCCTGATACAGATAATTCAGATAGCAAAGTGCCACCCAAGGTTTTCTAGCGTAACAAAGGGCATGGGGGCGGCAAATGATTAAGCAGCCGTCTCAGAATTTGGCCGCCTGGGCGCGGCGCTATATCGAAGTGTTTGGCATGGCCTTGGTGTCGATTGACCCGGGCGAGAAAGCCCCCAAGGGTAACGGCTGGAACAAGCCGGGCGGGTACATCACGGATGCCGATGCGGCAGAAGCCTGGTGGACGAAGCACCCCAACCACAACATGGGTGTGGTGCTTGGCCCGAGCCGGGTGTGCTCGCTGGATGTTGACCATGTGGAGTACTGCCGCCAGGTGATGCTGGATGTGCTGGGCATCGACCTTGATGCCTTGGCGGTGGCTTACCCAACGCTGGTGGGTAATCCGGCGCGGTTTCGCATCATGTTCAAGATGCCCGAGGGGTTGGACTTCAGCCGGCACTCGCTGAGCTGGCCCAACCCGCTGGACCCGGACGGCAGCAAGCATAAGCTGGCCACGGCGGCGCTTAAGCAGGCACGGGACACGGGCAACAAAGAGCAGATCACGGCCATGCAGGCACGGCAGAAGGAGTTTGCGCCGGTTACGGTGTTCGAGCTGCGGGCCGGGGCGGTGCAGGATGTGTTGCCGCCTTCTATCCACCCGGACACGGGCAAACCTTACCACTGGCGCAACCCGCCCACCGATGGCCTGCTTGAGTTGCCGAGCGACCTGGTGAAGACCTGGCAGAACTGGGACATCTTCAAGCGCACGGCGCTGGAAGCCTGCCCGTGGGCACCGGCAGCAGCGAAGCCGCCGGCCAAGGTTAAGAAGAACTCACCGCCTCGGTTGCCGGCTGGGGATCAACCGTCTGTGATCGATGCATTCAACCGGGCGACAGATATCGAGAACCTGCTGCAGCGGCATGGGTACGCCAAGCGCGGGCGCAAGTGGTTGGCACCGCAAAGCTCCACCGGGTTGCCGGGGGTGAATGTGGTGGATGACAACGGCGAGCAGCGTGTGTTCTCGCACCATGGCTCCGACCCGCTGGCCAATGGGCACATGAATGATGCGTTTGATGTGTTCTGCATCCTCGAGCACAACGGCGACTCTGCAGCCGCAACACGGGCTGCGGCGCGTGAGCTGGGGATGGAGCACAAGCGCTCTGCACCTCGACCACCTGAGCCACCACCTGTGGGTGATCTTCCCCCGGCCCCAACTGAACCTGATGCCGGCGGCGAGCCCGGCTGCTCCGACAACGGGGGGCAGGGGGAGGGCTTGAGCCTCAAGGGCCTGTTACGGCGTTATGCGCTGGTGGAAGGCACCACGCATGTGTGGGACATCGACAAGGCTAAGAAGATGAAGCGGGCGGCTTTCGAAGCGCACGTGGGCAAGGAAAAGTTCAAGGAATGGAGCGCCGTCACTGACGCGACGAAAAAGCGTGTGAGTGAGGAGTGGGTGCGCGATATCGAGCAGGCGCGGACGATGGCCGGCAAGGCGATTGGCGATATCACCATGCCGCCGCTGGTGCGTTATGTGTACATCGATGGCACCAAGGATGTGTGGGACTACGCGAAGAAACGCCGAGTGGCTGAAGGTGCCGTGAAGATGGCGCTGGGTGATGCATACAGCCTGTGGCTGAACAGCCCGGAGCGGCGCGTGGTGGATATGAACCACATCGTGTTCGACCCGTGCATGCGGCATGACCCGAAGGTGTACATCAATACGTTCGAGGGTTTGCCGCTTGAGCCGGCGGGTGATGTTGCGGCGTGCGAGAACTTGATCTGGCTGATTTCCTTTCTGTGCAACCACGACGAGAACGCTAATGACTGGCTGACACGCTGGCTGGCTTACCCGCTGCAGCACACGGGCGCGAAGATGGATACGGCGGTGCTGATGCACTCGATTATCGAGGGCTCGGGTAAGAGCCTGTTGTTCTCGGTGGTGATGGGGCTGCTGTACGGGCAGTACTCGGCCACGGTTGGGCAGACGCAGCTTGAGGGTAACTTCAACGCCTGGCAGAGCGGCAAGCTGTGGGCGGTGTTTGAGGAAGTTGTGAGCCGCGATCAGCGTTACAACCAGGTGGGCAAGATCAAGCAGCTGATCACCGGGCAGACGGTGCGCATCGAGAGCAAGTTCGTGAACGGTTGGGAGGAAGCCAGCCACATGAACGCGGTGTTCCTCTCGAACGAGATCATGCCGTGGCCAATCAGCGACAGCGACCGGCGCTTTCTGGTGATGTGGCCCGAGGAAAAGCTGCCGGCCGAACGCCAGGTGGCAATCAAGCATGAGTTGGCCAATGGCGGTGTTGAGGCGCTGTATGCCTGGCTGCTGCGCGTTGACCTGGCCGACTTCGACCCGCAGACAAAGCCACCGGTTACGGCGGCACGCGAGCGCCTGGTGGCACTGAGCAGGGCGAGTTGGCAGACGTTTTTGCACTTGTGGCAGGTGGGTGAGCTGGGCAATGGCTTGTGGGGTGCGTGCTTGAGTACGGACATCTACGCGCTGTTTCTGGAGTGGTGCCACCGGAACAAAGAGCACTCGATGAGCCAGACGAAGTTCTCGCTGTTCATCAGCACGGCGTATGGCATGGAGAAGACGCGGGGCATTCCCTGGGGGGCTGGCCATGGTCGGCGCTTTGGGGCGTTCTTCTTTCCCTCGGATGAGGGAGCCTTCCTGCCACCATCCATGACAGCGGCCGCGCTTGCGGCGCACGTTGAGGAATGGCGAGAGCGAGCGCGCCTGGGCGGTTGGGCCGTGGATTCGTGGGACCACGTCAAGGTTGGTGCAGCATGAGTGCGCCCGGTTTTGTGTTGGGTGTGTTGGGTTTGTGTCGGGTTGGTTTCGGTAACCCTACACAGGTTCAAGCCTTGTGCAGCGTGGGTTGTGGCGTGCTGTGTCGGGTGTGTTGGGTTTGCGCACGCGCGCAGGCGTGCGTGCATTCATATTCCACCGGTTCAACGCCTCAAGCTGGCGGCGTTTTATTTCCTTACGCGAGGACTAAAACCATCAACACACCCAACACACTTAACACAGATGCTTTGAAAGCACTGATTTTGTTGGGTTTTTTGTGTGTTGGGTGTGTGTTGGGTTGGGCGGTTTTGTGTTGGGTTGGTTCTTGCGAGGGGGAAGCGGGCCATGATTGAGGCAATTGAAGCGGTGCTGAAGCACTGGGGAAGCGCTGTGCGCAGCGGCGTGCCGAGTGGTGGCTTGGCCAGCCCGGCCGGGACGCTGATGGAGTGGAAGGGCTGCCCACCGCGAACTGGCTCGGGAGGTTCGCGCATCCTGCTGGCGGGTGCTGGGCCTGATTACCTGGCGAGCGAGGTGGATGCGGCGTTGGGCGCCATCGAGCAGCAGGATGGTGGAGCAGTGTTCAGCAAGCTGGCTGAGTGGCGGTATACCTTCGAGCCTGCGCTGACGGTTGCCGAGCAGGTGCGTGATTTGCAACTGGGGCAGGGTGACGCTGGGCGTAAGGCATATACGCGCCTGGTGCAGCGACTGCACCAGTTGGTGGAAGCGGAGTTGAAGGCGCGCCAGGGCCTATGCGCGAGCCTTCAGCGCGAGGCGAAGCGGGCAGGGGATCGGATGCGCAAGGCCTCGTTACAGCAGGCGGCTGCGGCGCATCGCGGGCGTGCAGTTGAGTTCGAGCTGGCGCAGGGCGGGCAGGGTGCAATCGCCACGCACAAGGCGCGTAAGGCTGCTGGCGGCGGTACTGCTTGTGACCGTTCGTCTGGTGACTCGGCGCCAGTCGGCTCCGTAGCGCCCCGGCAAGCCCCCGTCAGGATCAACCGTTAATTGGGGGTTTTCGGTTTGTCCTTTCGCCGGTACAAAGTACCCACGATTCGATAGGTCCGCCTAGCGAGCAACTAAGCGCACGTGCTGTGCCGTCAAGCCCCAAGCCACCCCGCTTGGGCACCTGCAAACCCCGCCCATGTGGCGGGGTTTTCTTTTCCGATTCCTCGGGCGCTGATAGCGACCGGGCTCAGCCCGTGGCAGCGGGCTTTTTTATTCTTGGCCCAGGAGTGTTGCTATGGCTGATGCCACTACCGCGTTGGTTGCAGCCGGCGGTGTTGTCGGCGTTACCACTGCCAGCTTGGTGCCGGGCGTTGATGCGAATGCGGTAATCGGTGCGTTTGCCGGTGCACTGTTCTTCATCGTATGGAAGGCAGACCTGTCTGCCTGGAAGCGCCTCGGTTACTTCGTGGCCAGCTGGATTCTTGGGTATTACTTCGCCGCTGAAGTTGTCGGCCAGTCCTGGGCAAAGACCTCGGGCGTGGTCGCCTTTGGCGGCGCGCTGTTCACGGTGGTGGTTTGCGTCAGCCTCTTGGAGTGGGTCGAGGGCGGCAAGCTGCCGGGTTGGCTGGGCTATGTGATTGGTGTGGTGCGCGCGGCGTTCGGCGCATCGGGAGGCCGCAATGGTTGACCCTTGGACTCTGCTGGCCGCTGCGATGTGCGGCGCGATCTGCCTGCGCATTGTGTCGTATCAGCGTGGCGCGGCTCGCTATCGGCCTGGGGTCTCTTTGCTGGCATACGCGCTGGCCGTTGGCACTGGCTGCTATGCGCTTTCGGTTTGCCTGGCAGTGTTTGGCCGCCAGGCATTGCCGGCGATATCGCCATTCCTGCTGATCGTGCTGGCTGCTGTTCTGCTGCTGGTGTACCGCGCTCGCGGCAACGTGGCGCGGATCATCCAGCTCGATTGGCAGGATCGGCGCTCGAGTGCGCGGCCGTGATCGAGGTCAAGTTCTCCGGGCTGCGAGAGCGCCTGCAGATGCTGGATCGTCTTGAGCGCGAGCAGTTGCCATTTGCCGCGGCGCTTGCCCTGACCGGTACTGCTCAAGATGTGAAGCAGGGGCTGGTTGATGAGATGGCCGCAGTGTTCGACCGGCCCACTAGGTGGACGCTGAACAGTCTGTTCGTTGAGCCGGCCACGAAAGAGACGATGAAGGCCCGGGTCTGGATGAAGGATCAGGTGCCGGGTAGTGGCGGTAAGCCGGCCACTGAGTGGCTGTCGCCGCAAATCTTCGGTGGTGCGCGTGATCAGAAGCGCAGCGAGAAGCTGTTGGCTGATGCGGGCCAGCTGCCGGTTGGGCAATACATCCTGCCTGGCAAGGGTATGAAGCTGGATGCGTACGGGAACATCAGTCGCGGCACCATGAACAAGATCCTGTCGGGGCTTGGGGCGCAGTTTGATAAGTACGCGAACAGTACCGACAGTCGCCGCAGTGCTGGCAACCTCAAGCGCTATTTCATATTGCGCAAGGGCAACAGGCCGCTGGGTATTGCCGAGCGAACAGGGCGCGGCGCGAATGGCATGCGCATGGTCATCGCCTTCGGGCGTCGGCCTGAATACTCGAAGCGCTTTGATTTCTTCGCTGTTGCTGAGCGCATCGCAGAGGATCGGCTGCCGATCCGGTTCGAGCTCGCGCTGGCTCGGGCGCTAGGAACTCGCGGTGGTCGATGAGGCTCGGGGCATTCGTGTCCCACCGCCGGGGACCCTGGGGTAGAGGCCCGCGCAAGGGTAATTCGAACCCCGCTCTCGCGGTAGTGGGAGGCTCTGAGGGTTAGTTAATAGGGGTTAATTCGGTTAACTCTGTATGTGTTTCTGGTTAACAGGTGAATTCATGACGGTCATGAAGAAGTCAGAGTTCGCAGATAGCCAAGGCTGGTCCCGGCCTTATGTGTCCAAGCTGGCCGGACAAGGGCGTCTGGTACTGAACGATAAGGGGCACGTCGAGGTTGAGGCCACTCTGGCGCTCCTCGGCGAGACCGCCGATCCAAGCAAGGCCGGAGTTGCTGATCGTCACCAACGTGAACGTGCCGAAAAAGGCGTGCATGCCCTGGTTACGCCGTTGGCGCCGCCTTCATCGCCGCCCCTCACCACCGGTGGGGACAATTACCAAAAGGCCCGCGCGCACCGTGAAACCTATCTAGCGCTGCTGGCTGAAGACGAATTCTTGAAAGGCCGCGGCGAGCTGGTTGTGCGCACCGCTGTTGACCGTGCCGCCTTCTCGGCAGCACGCACCCTACGTGACCTAGTGCTGGGCTTGCCGCCTAAGGTGGCAGGCGAGCTCGTGGCCATCACTGATTCCTGGGAAATGGAACGCCGCCTGACCGAGATTCTGCGTAGCGTCCTTGAGGACGCCGCCAGCCTGGTGCAATTGGACTCCGAACTGGAGCAGGGGGCGAAGGAGCCGAACTAGCCATGCAACACCCGTATGCCGACGGTGCCGCCACGTATCGTGCGGCATACCACCGTGGTCTGGAGCTCGACCCCGAACTGTGGATCGACGAATGGTCCGACGAATACCAGCGCATCCCGAAGGACACTGGCGCCGCAGAGCCCGGCAAGTACCACACGGACCGCACTCCGTTTGCTCGCGAGCCGATGCGCTGTTTGTCGCCGCTGCACCCATGTAAACGCGTGGTGACCGAGGTCGCTTCGCAGATGATGAAGACGCAGATCGCGCTGAACTGGATCGGCGGAAATATCCACATGGCGCCGGCCAACATTCTGGCGCTGTTGCCAAGCGAGAAGCTTGCGCGCCGCGTCTCCAGCCGGATCGACAAAACGATTAAGGCGGTACCGGAACTGGCCAAGCGCGTTGCAAAGCCGCGCTCACGTGATGCCCGCAACACCCTCGACACCAAAGAGTTCGAGGGCGGGACGCTCTACTGCACCACAGCCGGCTCCGCTGCCAACTTGGCAGAGCTGTCCGCACGTTATGTGTACGGCGACGAGATTGACCGCTGGGATGTGGACGTAGACAGCGAAGGCGACCCCATTGAGCTCGCCGAAGCCCGGGGTACCACGTTCGGCCGCAAGGCGAAGTTCTACTTCTCCAGCTCGCCGACGATCAAGGGCGCATCACGGATTGATGACCTGTACGAAAGCAGCGACAAACGCCGCTACTTCGTCCCATGCCCTCATTGCGGTATGTACCAAGTGCTGGAGTGGGCAAACCTAAAATGGACTGCTGATTACAAGCGCGTTGACTACCTGTGCGGCAACGATGGTTGTGGGGCGCTGATCGAGGAGCACCACAAAACCACGATGCTCCAGGCGGGTGAGTGGCGCGCCACGGCGCAAGGCGACGGCGAGACAGTGGGTTTCCACCTGAATGCCTTGTATTCGCCGCTGGGTTGGATGGCCTGGTCGAGCCTGGCCAAGCAGTACGACAAAGCCAAGCTGGCCGCTGACCGTGGCGACAACGAACCGATGCAGGTGTTCTACAACACCCGCCTGGCGTTGGTGTGGGATTCCGCGCAAGCGATGACCAAGGCCACCGAGCTGAAGGCCCGCGCCGAGGATTACCGGCTGGGCACTGTTCCGCCCGGTGCGCTGATCCTCACCGCCGCAGTGGACGTGCAGCACAACCGCCTGGAAATGCTGGTGATCGGATGGGGCGAAGGGCTCGAACGTTGGGTTGTCGACTTCCAGGTTGTTGCTGGTGACCCCGCCGATGAGCGCACTTGGAATGCCCTGGACGAACAGTTGAAGCGCCGATATCGGCATACCTCTGGCGTTGAGTTGGCCATTTGCGCCACGACCATCGACTCCGGTGGCCACCACACCGATGAGGTCTACAAGTTCACCCGGTTACGCCGCTGGCGCAACGTGATTGCCGTCAAGGGCGCGAGTAAGCCAGGCCGGCCGGTGCTGGCACAGCGCCCCTCGAAAGTCGACGTGAAGCACAACGGCCAAACCGAGAAGCAGGGCGCCGAGCTGTGGATCATCGGTACCGACACCGCAAAGGATTGGATCTACAACCGCTACCCGTTCGCCGATGGGCCTGGTGCGCTGCACTTCTCCACTGACCTGCCTGATGAGTTCTACGACCAGGCTGTGGCCGAGAGGAAGATCACCGTGTACGTCAAGGGCTACAAGCGCACCGTTTGGGTTAAGGGTAAGGCCGAGCGCAACGAAGTGCTCGATCTGCTGGTTTACAACCAGGCCGCCGCCCAGTTTCTTGGGCTGCACCGTTACCACCAGGCGGAGTGGAGCAAGCTGCGGGCTGCAGTCAGCCAGGGCAGCCTGTTCGCGCATCCGGCCGCAAGCAGCAACGTCGTTGCTGTGATGGAAGAAGCAGCTCAGTCCACCTCTCCACCGCCAAGCAAGCCAGCACCGCAACCAAATGCGCGTCGGGTATCCCGCAGCGCCTACCTGAAACGATGAATTGAGGGCGCCCACATGGCAAGCGCACAACAGCGCCTGGATGAAGTCCGGGCGTCGATCACAGAGATCCTTGAAACAGGGCAGAGCATCAGCAAGGGTGATCGCCGTCTGGATCGTGCCGCGCTTGCCAGCCTGCGCATGCTGGAGTCGCAATATGCAGCGGATGCTGCCCGCGAGGCGAGCGCCGGCAAACCCCGGCAAGTGCGGCTCTACAGCCGTGGCAAGGGGGCGTAATGGGCTACCGAATCCGCGCCAACCCGCGCCGGCTGCAAATGCTCAACAGCTACGAAGGCGCCGGCCACGGTCGGCGCGCGCAGAGCTGGGATGCACCCGATGCAGCGTTAAACGCAGTGGCCATCCCGGCACTGCCCACCCTGCGCAAACGCTCCAAGGCGGCAGTGCGCAACAACCCCTGGGCCGCAAGCGGTATCTCAAAACGCGTCAGCAGCCTGATCGGTACCGGCATCACCCCTCGGGCGCAGATCAAAGACCCCGACCTGCGCAGCGCCATCAACCAGCTCTGGACTGATTGGGCCGACGAGTCGGACGCCGACAACCTGACCGACTTTTACGGCCAGCAGAGCCTCATTGCTCGCATGGTTGAGGAGAGCGGCGAATGCTTTGTGCGGCTGCGCTATCGGCGTGGCGAGGATGGCCTGGCGGTACCGTTGCAGTTGCAGGTACTGCCCCCGGAGTTCGTGCCGTTGGATCGCAACTTCGTCACCCGGCGAGGCAACGTGGTGCGCGCGGGCATTGAGTTCGACCAGGTCGGCCGGCGCGTTGCTTACTGGATGTGGAAGAACCACCCCGGCGATGCGCGTGCCCTGGGCACCAGTTACAACACCCTGAATCGCATCCCGGCCAGCGAGGTGCTGCACATCTTTGAGCCGCTCGAGGGTGGCCAGCTGCGCGGCATACCGCGCCTGGCGCCCGTGCTGCTGCGGCTCAAGTCGTTGGACAACTACGACGACGCGGTGCTGTTCCGGCAGGAGGTGGCCAACCTGTTCGCCGGCTTCATCACCAAGCCGCGCGGCGATGGCCCCCCGACCCTGGACCCAGCAACCGGCCAGCCGTTCAAAACGGACACCGACGGCGTGCCGATGGTGGCCATGGAGCCAGGCACCCTGCAGGAGCTGATGGAGGGCGAGGAGGTCAAGTTCTCCGACCCGCCGGCGGCCGGTGACACCTACGTCGACTTTATGAAGCAACAGCTGATGGCGGCTGCCGCTGGTGTCGAGCTGCCTTACGAGCTGCTGACTGGCGACATGGCCGACATCAGTGATCGCGTATTGCGCGTGCTGCTGAATGACTTCCGCCGCCGCATCGAGCAGCTGCAATTCGGTGTGTACGTGTTCCAGCTCTGCCGGCCGGTGCGCGCCGCCTGGCTGGACGCCGCCTGGCTCTCTGGTGCCATCCAGCTCCCGCAGTACTTCGAGCGGCGCCGCGAATACCTGCGCACGCGCTGGGTGCCACAAGGCTGGGCCTACATGCACCCCGTACAGGATGTGCAAGGCAAGTTGCTGGAGATCAAGGGTGGTCTGGCCAGCCGCAGCGAGCACGCGCTGCGCAACGGCTACGACGCCGAAGTGATCGACCAGGAAAACGCCGACGACAACCTCCGGGCCAAAACGCTCGGGCTCGACTACACCACCGACACGGCCGCGATGGCGGACGATAAAGAGGACGAAAAATGATGAAGCACAAACACCTGGCACTCGCCCTGTCCGTCGCACTGGCGGCGCCTGGGTTCGTTTTTGCCGATCCGCCTCGCATCCTCAACAAGGCAGGCGGCATGCCTGAGCTGCAAGCTGAAAGCTGGTACAGCATTAAGGCCGCCGAACAGACCTCCGGCAAACCAATCGAGGTCTACATCTACGGCGATATTGGCTTCTGGGGCGTGACCTCAGGTGATTTTATCCGCGACCTCAAGGAGGCTGACAACGGCGTGTCAGAGGTGCACGTGCACTTCGACACTGAAGGCGGGGATCTCTTCGACGGCATCGCCATTCACAACACTTTGCGGGCACTGGGTGAGCGCTGCACTGGATTTATCGACGGTGCCTGCTTCAGCGCAGGCAGTGTGGCCGTGTGTGGTGCGCACCGTGTAGTCATGGCCGACAACGCCATGCTGATGATTCACAACCCCTGGACGTGGATGGCCGGCGACAGTGACGAGCTGCGCAAGATGGCCGATATGATGGACAAGGCCTTCGAAAGCATCATCACCAGTTATCAGCACCGCGCCTTGAACGTGGATGACGCCGAGCTGCGGCGCATGATCAACGACACCACTTGGCTTACCGCAGCCGAAGCCCTGAGCCATGGTTTTGTCGATGAAGTGCTCGGCGGTGGCCAGCCGTTCGCCAACAACGCGGAGCGCGGCAAGATCCTCAACCGTTATCGCAATGTCCCCGACGCGGCGCGGCGCTTGGTTGCAGAAGTTGAGGAACCACCCGCTCCAGCTCCTGAGCCGCTCCCAGAGCCTGAACCGGTTCCCAACACCCCGGAGGCAGCCGAGCTGGCCGCCAAACTTGCAGCCGACTGTGAGCAGGCCGGGCTGAGTAACTGCTTGCCCTATCTCATCCGCGCTAGCGCCCTGGCCAGCACCGATGCAGTACAGGCGCACCTTACCCGCGCCAAGGAAGTTCGCGCGGCATGTTTGGTGGCCAAGCTACCGGATGATGCCCGGGGCCTGATTGAAGCCGGCCTTACCGGTGACCAGGCCCGGGCGAAGCTGTTCGACAAACTGGCCACCAAAAGCAGCACGGTCGAGATCAGCAACCTGCCGCCGCTTGATGATGCCCCCCAGGCCAGCGCACACCAACCCCCGACGCCGAGTCAGGTCTACGCCCAGCGTCGTAATAACCAAGCCTCGAAAGGAGGAAAACAAGCATGACCATCAAAACCGAAGGCGTGTATACCGGTGAGTTCCTCCTTTCGGAGGCCAACGGCACCCGCAGCCGTGAGGAGGTGGTCATCGCCGCCGGCTCCGGCATTCTCAATGCAGGCACCTTGATCGCGCTGATCACCGCCGCCAACGCTCTGACTCCCACCGCTGATGGCGGCAACACCGGCAACGGCACCATCGGCTCGGTTACTGTCACCAGTGCTGCTATCAGCGGTAGCTATCTGCTGACCATCACCGAAGCCGCCGCCAACGGCGGTAAGTTCGAAGTGGTCGATCCGACCGGTGCTGTAGTCGGTGAAGGTACTGTTGGCCAAGCGTTCACGGGTGGTGGTCTGACTTTCACCCTTGCTGATGGCTCAACCGACTTCGCTGTTGACGACAGCTTCACCCTGGCGGTAGTGGCCAGCCTGGGCGAATACACCGCCTATGACGACGACGGCACCGACGACGGGCGTCGTGCAGCCAGCGGCATCCTGTTCGCCTCGGTGGACGCCACCGTGAACGACGTGCGCGCTGTAGGCGTGATGCGTGACGCCGAGGTGATTGAACGCCTGCTGACCGGCCTCGATACCAACGGCCGCGCCGACCTGCTCGCCAAGGGCTTCGTCATCCGGCCTTAACACCACCCGGCAAACCCCATTACCCCAAGCCCCGCACCTGCGGGGTTTTGCATTTCTAGGAGCCCACCATGGCCGAAATCACCATTTTCCAGGACGAGGCGTTTGGCGTTGCTGCGCTGCTCGCTGTTATCAACGAAGACCACGTATTGCCGGGGCAGATCGCTGCTGCTGGCCTGTTCGAAGAGCAGGGCGTAAACAGCACCGTCGTCCAGATCGAAAAGGATGGCATGACCCTGGCGCTGGTAAAGGCAGCTGCCCGTGGTAGCCCCGGCCAGGCTGTGACCGGTGACAAGCGCCGCTTGATCCCTTTCAACACTGTGCACCTGCCGCAGACTTTCCAGATTCTGGCGGACGAAATCCAGGGCATTCGCGCGGTCGGCAGTATGACTGAGCTGATGCAGGTACAGGCCTACGTCGCCCGGCGTGTCGAGAAGGCTCGCCGTCAGCTGGACCTCACCCATGAATTCCAGCGCATCGGTGCGATCATGGGCAAGGTGGTCGATGCCGATGGACAAAGTGTGCTGTTCGATATCTTCCAGCGTTTCGATATCAAGCGCCCCAAAGCCTTCAGCATGGAGCTGAACAACGACGATACCGACGTAAGCGCCAAGTGCGTCGAGGTGTTGGACACGCAGGAAGATGCGCTCGGTGCGGTCACCAGCACAGGCGCCCATGCGTATTGCGGCAAAGAATACTGGAAGAAAATGATCGGCCATCCGAAGGTCCGCGAAGCCTACCTTGGCTGGCAGGCTGCAGCGCAGCTTTTGGGTGATCGTCGCCAGCCGTTCGAGTTCGGTGGCATCACCTGGGAACGTTACAAGGGCCAGCTGGGCGGCTCTAACTTCGTACCCACTGATCGCGCCTTCGTTGTGCCGATGGGTGTGCCGGAACTGTTCATCAGCGCTTTCGCGCCGGCTGACTACATGGAAACGGTCAACACCGAGGGTATGCCGTACTACTCCAAGCTGGAGGTGATGAAGTTCGATAAGGGCGTGGAAGGCGAGGCGCAGTCCAACCCGCTGCACCTGTGCACCCGTCCGGCCTCCGTCCGCGAGCTGACCATCTAACCATGGCCGGCTTCGGTAAGGCATTGGCGGCAATGGATGCCGCCATTATGTCGTCGCTCAATGATGGCACATGCGATTACCAGGGGCTGCATGGTGAGCCACTGGTTTATGGCATCGAAGTGCTGATTGATCACAACCTGCAGCGGGTCGGGCCTGATGGCCTGTTCCGCAGTGATGCCGTGGGCATCACTTGGAAGAAGCGCGACTTGGCCTCTGTAACCCGTGGCGGGATCTTCCAGCACGGCAGCAAGCGCTACAGCGTAGAGGACGTGATCGAAGATGACGGCCATCTGGTTTCAGCTGCTTGCATGGAGGTCCGTTAACCATGGACAAGAACCTGATAACTGAAGGCCGCAAAGCGTTGGTAAGCCGGCTTGAAACCATCAGCCCTGCAAATGGTTTCAGTACCAATGCTGGCTCCAATGTGCGCACTGGTTGGTTTAACGAGGTGCTTAAAAGTGCGGAGGTTGGCTTTCCGCTGATTGTCCTGCAGAAGGCACCTGGTAAACCGCCAACGCCCGGCCCGCATGCGGTCAAGTTGTTCAACGGCTTTCACGTTATAGGGGCTGTCGATGTCGGCGTTGATAACTACGACGACGCTCTTGAAGAGCTCGAACGCGATCTGCTTTTGGCGGTAATGCCTTGCGAGGGTGCAGTGCCTGCATGGCTTCCTCGAGGTATTACCGGCATCACCCTTGGTGGTCCCACTTCGTTCCCGCCTGGCAATGGTGAGCGTGCCGCCAGCGTGATTATTCCGGTGTATTTGCACACCATCATTAAAGGAATTTGACCATGACACAACGTACTACTGCCCCTGTGGCAGGGGATGCGGTCGTCCCCCCAAAAGGGCCTGAGTTGATTGAAGTTACCTTGGTTAAAACCCATAACCATGCTGGCAAGCCCTGCAAGGTTGACGACAAGATCCAGGTAACTGCCCGCCAAAAGGCCTTCCTCGAAGGCGCAGGCATTATCGAAAAGAAAGGGGAGTGATCATATGGCTATCAAGAAAGAAACGATTGTCATCGGTGGTCACCTGAAGGCTCGCGAAGCTGGTTCTGGTGTGCCGTTTCAGAAGTGCGGGCTGGTTTCGACAATCCAGCACACAACTGAAACGAACGCTCTGACGTTGGCCGATACCACCTCACCTCAGGGTGGTGAGTACGACGCATTGGACCGCATTACCGGCGTCAGTTTGGCAATCAACTTCCGTGAAATCTTCACTTGGGTTTGGGCAGCACTATTGTGGGGTGACGCTACCGAGGTGCCTGGCTCTACACATACCGGTGAAGAGCATGTTGCGCAGATCGATGGGACGATTGCCCTGAACGAAATGCCATTGACCATTTCTGGCGTTACCAATGAAGCCGGTGATGTGGACTTCGATGAATTCGACGACTGGGTTATGACGGGCTCTGGGATTGAGCCGGTAACGGGCGGCGCACTTGAAGATGCAATTACAGCGTCGGCCGGAACGCCGTACAAGGTAGCCGTTGACTACACATCTGCGGCGGTAGATGTCATTGAAGCGCTTACAAACAGCGGTAAAACTTTCGAGTTTCTGTTCGAAGGTGAGAACGCTGCGGGTACCCAGAAGCGTATAGAAGCTCGCTTCTGGCGCTGCCGGCTTAATCCGTCGACAGCCCAAAACTGGCTTAACGTGGATGACTTCGGCGGCAACGAAGCTACGGCCAAAGTGCTGCTTGATCCCACCAAGGTTGGTTCCGGTAAGTCGAAATACTTCCGTGTGAAGAAAGAGCTCGCGGCTTGATCAGGTAGCTGGGAATCTGCGGTATGGGCTAAAGTCCCTCCAGTTACTAGGGAGGGACTTTATGCTACGGCTTGTTGGTTATGCGTTGGCGCTGTTGATGGTTGCCGGGTGCGGCCCTAAAGAATTCGTTTGCAGTGAGTCACTCGCCTACGGCAGTGCGAAGTCGATTATTGAAAAGCAGCTTGCGGCACCTGCTACGGCAAAGTTCGCTAGGCCTTCTGATCAAGGGGTTAAGGTGCGCAAAACTGGTGCTTGTGTGTACCGGGTGGATAGCTTTGTAGATTCTCAGAATGGCTTCGGAGCCATGCTTAGAACGCACTTTTCAATCACTGTTACTGGCATCCCAGCAGAACAGGTTTGGCAAGGTTCAAACCTAACGATGAAGTAAAGAACCAATTTCGATCAAACCCGCTTCGGCGGGTTTTTTATTGCCTGGAGCAAAGCATGAGCGACTTGGCCGCAAAGGCAGTTGTGACGATTGGCGAGGGTAAAGCTGCACGGGATATCCCGGTGACTGAGCTGACGCCTGCTGGCATGCGCCAGATGCTGTTGGCCGACCCGTGGCCGGGTGCTGATGCCAGCGCCGAACAGCTGGCCCGATATCAGATTGACGTCTCGTTATTCCCAGAATGCCGTCTGACTGACCTGGCGGTGTTTACCGGTTTGTCCCTCCGCGAGGTGGAGGAAATCCCTCCGAGTCAGCTGCGCAAGCTGCTCGACAAGGCCAAGGATTTGAACCCGGATTTTTTCAGGGCTCTGCGAACGGGGGGCGAAGCGCAGAGCAAAGCCTGAAAGAACTGGAAAGCTGCCTGGCTGCTTTAGGGCGTGTAGGCCACCCCAATGCAATTAACTACCCGTGGCGGCTATTTCTGCGCTGCCTGAGAGAGTGACGGCTTATGTCTACTGATATCGAGCTGAAGCTCGGCATGGATGTCGATCAGGCGACCAAGGCGGCCGGTGGATTCCGTAAGGAATATGTCGCGCTGGTAAAGGCAATTGAAAAGCCTCTGCGGCAGGTCAACGGCTACCGTGAGCTTGAGCAAAGCCTGGAGTCGATTGAGCGGCAAGGCCGCGCCGCGCGCGACCGTGTGCGGGATCTCGGCAACGAAATTGCGCGGTCCACAGCCCCCAATAAAGAGCTGACGACAAGCTACCGCGATGCGGTGTCCGAGCTGCGCCGGTTGGATCGCGCAGAAGACTCTGCCCGGTCGCAGCTGCTTCGCCGCCGCAAAGAGTTGCAAGGGGCTGGGGTAGATACCCGCAACCTTGCTGCCGAGCAGCGTCGACTCAACACCGAGCTTAATGCTCAAGTCTCGGCCGGACGCGCCGATGCTGCCCTGGCCAATGCCAAAAGCGGATTGGGTGTAGGTGGTATTGAGAATGCTCAGCGGGGTTTGGTTGGCCTGCGTGAGCAGTATCGGCTGGTTACTTCTGACGCGAGCTTGTCGGTTAAGCAGCGGTCTGAAGCGGAATCGGCTTACCGGCGGCAGGTATCTGAGTCGCTAGCCGAGCTGCGAAAGCTGCGGGCTGCAGCTGCTGCGCCAGTATCCAAGGCAGATACCGCTGCTGCGTTGCAGCGGGAGGCAGACGCCCGGCGCGCTGTCGCTGCACAGGCCGCCAACCAGGCTGCCGTAAGCCAGGCGATGGACAACCTGGGCATTACCCGATTGCGTGAGTTGCGTGCGCAGCTGGTGGCGCTGAAGTCTGACTACGCGCGTTTGACGCAATCCGGCGTGCTGTCGGCTACCGAGCGTGCCGCAGCTGAGGTGCGCTACCAGGCGCGGCTGAACGAAACCAAAGCTGCAATTCGCTCTGTCGGTGGGGTTGAGGCGGGCGGTGGCCTTGGGCTGACCGATATCACTGCGCGCCTGGCCGGCATTGTTGCTGCCGGCTACACCGTTAAACAGGTTGCTGGGGCGTACCTGGACACTGCAGATGCGGTGAACACCCTTGAAGATCGTATGCGCGGTGCGCTTCCTGTCCAGGATGAGTATGAGCGTTCGCAGGCGCGGCTTGAGGAGATCTCCAAGCGGGTACGCATACCTGTAGCCCAGACCAGCGAGTTGTTTCTACGGTCTGTTAAACCATTGCAGGAGATGGGGTTCTCTACCAAAACCACAGCTGACATGGTTGCGGTGCTTTCTGCTGGTTTGGTGACCAGCAACGTCAAGGGTGAGCAGGCCGTTGCGGTAATCAACCAGCTGAGTAAGGGGCTGCAAACTGGTGAGATTCGCGGAGATGCATTCAATGCGATGCTTGAAAATGCCCCAACCCTCATCGATGCCCTGACCAAAGGCCTAGGCGTCTCGCGCGGTGAGCTTATCCGCATGGCTGCAGCCGGCGAACTGACAACTGAGAAGTTTGTAGGGGCGCTGTCGAAGCAATCAGAAGCGCTGCTGCAGATGGCTGACAACATGCGCGTCACCGCTGGAGATGCGCGGGGTACCTTCTCTGATTCGATAGATAAGGTTGTTCACTCAATCGACAACTTGCTGGGTGTTTCTGCCCTGGCGGTGAGTCAGCTGGACAAGTTGTCCGGCGTTCTTGATTCAGCTGCTGAGGGAGATGGTGCGCCCGCATTCGACATGCTTGCCGATGCAGTATCTGGTAAGGGTTCGACGCTACTGGATGGCCTGGCGGCTGTGTACAAAGCCTACGGGCTATGGCGTGACGATACCGTTGAGGTAATTGACGACGTAGTGGTTGCTGAAGAGAAAGCGCGTGAGGCCTCGGAGGCAATTGGGGAGCAGCGGCTATCTGAGATGCGCACATACGCCGCCGACTTCAACGGCATCCAGCAGGCGCTTGCGGTTTCTTTCAAGGATGCCCTGGACAGCCAGGTAGCTGCGCAGCGTAAAGCGTCCAGCGCGCTCAGTAAGGCCCGTACCGAGCAGCTGTCCACTGAGAAGCGTTACCGCGATGCGTTGGAAAAAATCAACGCAGGTGCGGCGGGGCCTGCCAGTTATGGCAGTGCGCAAGCGCTGCAAATGGCTGCGCGCCAGGCGCTGGCTGGTGGCGATGTGGAGGGCGCGAAGCGCAATGCTCAGGCGGCGCTTGAGGTGCTGACGGAGCTGGCTGCAGCGGGTAAGAACACCTATGGCTTTGCCGGCTTTATCAAACAGCTGCAGGGCATTGAACAGGAGGCCGACAAAATCTCTGTGGATGGCGCAGAGAAGAGCCTGGAAGCGGCGAAGAAGAAAACCAGGGAATGGAAGGCTGAGCTTGAGGAGCTGAAAGACCTCAAGATTGTGCCGTCAATTGATGACGCCGCGCTGGCCAAGGAGACAGAGAAGCTCAAGGCCTGGGCTGCCATGATCGGCAAGGATCTGAAAATAGATCCTCGCGAACTGACGCAAGACCCACTGATGCAGCCCGGCTCGAAAGATGCTGAGGGCTACGTGCTGGTCAATGAGCCGCCGCCGGTGCCGGCCGATATCGTCATCAAGGATCTGGTTTTCCCTGGTGATGAAACGCCCACAGTTGACGCCGTGCTCAAGCCGCAAATCGACCCGCTGACTGTTCCAGCCGTTGAGGTTGGGGCCGAAGTAAGCGATGCGACGGCGAGTGCGGTTACTGACCAACTTCTGGCGCTGGTTGAGCAATGGAAGGCCCTGGCGGTAGTGCCGATCACGCTTCTGGGGTCAGCCGCTGATCTAGGGCGGGGGCTAGCCGGTGGTGAAATTCCTGGTTTTGCCAACGGCGGCAAGTTGCGCGGCCCCGGTACCGGGCGTAGCGACAGCATCCTGATGTGGGGTTCAAACGGTGAGTTTATGCAGCCGGCCGCTTCGGTTGACTACTACGGCGAAGGCTTTATGGAGGCCGTGCGGCAACGCCGGTTCCCTAAGTTCGCTGATGGTGGTCGCATCACTGACCGGGCCTTGCCGGCCATACCTGCAATGAGCCCTGCATTGATGCAAAGCGATAACCCGCTTGCTGATTGGGGCCGCGCCACTCTCGATACCCCAGGCGGAAGCTATGAAGTGCTAATGCGGGAGGACTCGTTTAGCCAGTTACTCAAGCGAACAGCCTTGAAACACGGCGGCACTGCCCGCTGAACCTGATAGCCCGCCCAGTGCGGGCTTTTTTACGTCTGGAGTTTCTCGAATGCACCTACCACCTCTCATGCTCGGCGGTATCGAGATTGTTCAGCTGAGCGCCGGTGCGGCTGATCAGGATGAGGAGGCCATTGGCGGTAGCACAGTGCTGCGCATGAGCAACGGCGCGGCAGTGAAGATGACCCGCTGGGAGAAGATGTCCGGAACCATCAGCGGCCTCGGCCACCAGCCCCCCGGCCTGGACGGGCTGAACTACAAAGAGCCGCTGGAGTTGCGCAGTACCCAGATCAACAGCATGCAGGGCACGGGGCTGGTCTTCACGTTGCCGAGTGTGCCTCGGCCTGATAAAGCCCCATGGGCCTATGCGTTGATCGGCCGTGATTGGGTGGATGCCGAGGTCTCAACCGTCGCCGGTGTTTCAACCGTTACTGCAGTGCCGGGTGCGAGCTTGTACCAAGTTTGGTGGTGCCCGGTGTACTCCGTGTTTGCCAGGCGGCCCCCTAAAAGCCAATCCAATGCCACCGCCATGCATGGCTGGTCCATCCTCTGGGAAGAAGCCTAATGCTAATCAATGGAGGCCCGCTCAACGGTGCGCCGTTGAATGGCGGGAGTTCGGGTGGTGCTGCACCGCCCGTGTACGTGGTTGCGGGCACCGGTTACCTCTGGCGCGAGCGGGTTTTACTCGGCGGTGTGGACATCAGCGATCAGCTGGTTGAGGGCTGGGACTCTGATCGAGAGGAAAGCGCGGCCGGTGTTGGCCGTATCGCCTTTTACCTGCCGCCTGGGCCGGTCACGCCCAGTGATTGGGTGGGGCGTGATGTGACCATCGACTACATCAGCACCACGGCTGGGCTGACCACTGAGGCGCGGATGTTGACCGGCAAGGTGGTCACGCCGATCTGGGATGCCAGCTCGCGAGTGATGACCTGTGAATGCAGCGACCAGCTGCAGCAGCGGGTTGAGGGCATGCCCATTGAGGAGATCAATACGCTTACGGCCGGCACCTGGTCGCCTGATGTGTTCGAGCCTGCAGAGGGGCGCAGCCGCTGGGAGTATGCCCAGGAGCGGATGAGCACGCGCACTGCCAGCCTTGATTGCGATGCGTATGGCGTGCCGCGCGTTACCAGCTGGTACGCCATAGCGCCTGCGTTTGTGTTTGGCCCCGGTCAGGTGCTGGATGGTACGCAGGCCTGCGACCCGGCTGACCTCTCGCGCATGACCAACAAGGTGGTGATTGAGGCTGACTACCGCTACGTGCGGTTGCGCCAGCGCAATGAGCGTTTCAGCTGGGTCGGTGGCGGCTTCTGCGGCTGGTACTTCCCTGACTCGAAAGAGCTGCCCACTGTTGCGATGGTGAAAGACGCCGTGGCCGGTGCGGGTGGCCAGCTGTTGGCCGACTTCAGCTGGGATCTGCTGTGGCCGAGCATGCCTGACCCGTGCTTGATCGGTGTGCCCTGGACGAACTACTACGAAGCCGAAGAGCTGCTGTTGGGCGCGAGCTTCGGGATGGGCCGGCGTTGGGCGCAGAGCGTTACTGAGCGCTATCAATTGAACGTGGTGGTGCCCAGCAGCATTGATGTTGCTGGCGAGGTGATTGAGCGCACCGGCGGGGCTCTTGATATTGAGAGCCTGCTGGCTGAGGCATGGGCTGATGCCCCGTTCTCGGACGGCATTAGTAGTCACACCGATGAGCGTGATGAGTCGCGCCGTGTGCTCTTTCTGGTGGTTCAGCTCCGGCAGGGCGTGGCGATTGTGGTGCGCACGCACCGTGGCACCACGGTGAGTTGGCAGGTGCCCACCAGCATGGCTATGGGCATCGACCTGACGCACACCTTGGAGCTGGATGATCTGATTAAGGCGCGCGGTAAGTGTGTGCGCATCGCCACACGCGCCGACTATCAGTCGGGTGCGGCGATCACCACGTTGACCATCGCTTTGATGCGTGGCGGTGGTGATGTGACAGATCCGCTTACGCCACCTGCGTCCGTTGATGAGCCGCAGCCAGACCCCGGTCTGGTGCCAACCAATCTACCCACCCAACTGGGCGGGCGTGATGAGTCGCCAGAGTACGACGATGAGCTGCCTGGGTTTGCCGGTAACTACTCGGCCATTGACCCCGGCTCGGCCATGTATCCGCGCCGCTTCGATATCGATGCTGCCGAGATCCCGGCTGAAAAGCGCGATGAAATGCCTGTACCGATAGTGGCGACCTACCGCGTAGCCATCCCCAATGACCCGCTGGAGCTTTGACCATGGTTGAGCCAACGCTTGCGCAGCAGCGTGCTGCAATCCGCGCCGGGGTTAGCAACAGCCGGGTCGCCAGGGGTGGGGATGAGCGGCGCGCCATCGGCAAACGCATCGAAGCTGAACGCCGCGGTGAATCGGTGGTGGAAGACCTCAACCGGCTGATCACCCCATCACGGCAACGCCGCACCTTGCGCGCTGTGCAGCCGGTCGGGGCGGTGCCGGTTTCGCGTGGGCGGGGCATTTACACGCCGCCACCAGCGGCGCCAGGTGGCGGAATCGCTAGCCCGCTGACCGAAGCCAACTACGCGCTGCGCGAGTTCCACGACGCCCGCTACCTGCAAAGCTCGGATGGGGTGTTTGTGTGGGAGTTCCTGCCGGTGAAAAAGATCATTCAAACCGATGATAACGGCGCCACTGTTGAGCAGGTCTTTGCGGAGCCAGTTTGATGACCCTGATGGACGAACACGGGCTGAGCTTCGGCCTGCACCGTATTGTTGGCTGCCCATACCACGGCCTGGTGCGCGGCAGCCGGCTTACTCTGCCTACGGGCAGTCATATCGACGGCACTTGGTTTGCGAGCAACGTGCGTGGCAGCTATCGGCTAGCCGTGCCCGGTGTGCCGGCGATCAGTCGCACGCCCGAAGAGATGGCATACGATACTGCTGCCGGCTACCAATGGCGCACTGATGCTGTGGTGAACATGCAGGGCGATGGTCCGTCGCAGTACGTGTACGGCCGTGGCGGCGTGCACGCCCAGGCGCTTTACGCGGTTTCGCCCGGCAATCTGTGGTCAGTGCGCTTGCCGTTTGATACGTCTGCCAATGCTGGCAAAACGGCGTTGCTTGAGCCTGCATTGCTCACCCGCTACGGGCGATTGTCCTTTGCCCCTGCCGATGATGATGTGCCGGTTACGGTGACGCTTGCCGGGTTTGATATTGGCAACCCGCTGTCATTCCCGGTCGGCACGCCCAGGCTGTGGGACAGCTTGCCGGATGGCTCCCAGGTGATCATCGGCGAGACTCGATTCGGCGGCAGCAACGGGCTTTATCAGCCGGATGACGGCAACGGCTTCAACCTGCTCAAGGTCAGCGGCGCCGGTACTACTGAATCGCCGATCACCGTTGAGCTTGAAGAGTTGTCGCCGTTCCTGGCTGGTACGCCAGCCTATACCGATGACCTTGATACATTCTCTGGCCGCTGGACCATCGACTTTACGACCGCCGATGAGTTTCGCCCGGTGGGTGGCGAGGCCTGTGAATGGTTGTTTCGCACCATCGACAACCCCCAAGCAATACTGCTGCCGCCTGGCATCGAGTCACCTGAGACCCCAAGCATCAGCATCGTGACCGGGTCGCGCTCGGCCAGTATTGAGGGCTATGTGCTCAGTTGGTGGTTTAACCCTGCCGGCGAGCCAGTGCCGGTAACCGTGGACATGAGCTACAGCATCACCGCCGATTACAGCTTCGACATCTCGGGTGCTGGCGTGCCTGCGCCGGAGATCTCCTACCCCTACATACTAGATGGTGGGTCGTGCGTTTTGGCGCCGGGTGCTGGCGGCGATGACATTCCCGGCGAGTTCGCCTGGTCCGCCGCCGTAGAGCACACATGCACCGAGCTGGTTGAGGTGGTGCTGCGCGTTGGCACGACAGAGATCGACCGCTGGAAGGTGCGGGCAGAGTTTCTGTACACACTGACCTACAGCGATACGGTGCCGGCTGAGCTGCTGTCATCCAGCTTGCGGCCAATCCCGCCGATGTCAGGCGCGACGACTACCCGTCAGCGCGAGATCTACCTGAACGATGTGCTGCTCGACAGCGACACCGAGTCGGGCGACTCCGCTGTGGGTATTGGCAACGCCTCGCCTATTCGCATCCTGGACCCTACCAACCAGGCCGCGAATAGCGACGTGAAGTCATGGCTGCCGACCATGGCCTTCTCTTGGTTCCAGCTTGATGAAAGCCCGGAAGTGGCCTGCAGCGTACTGCCGCACTGGTGGAGCAATCACCTGGTGTGCCTGAAGCGCCGCCAGCGTGCACTGCCTGGCACGGGCGGCATCAGCGAGGTTTACGGGGTAACCGCCCACCCGGAGGGCGTTACCACCGAAGAGTTCGTGGTGCCTGCGCCGTCCTCAGTAACTGATGCGCCACCGCGCTTTGGCGCACGCAACCCATTTACCGGCTCTGTATTGCTGGGCCAGACAGACCCAGTGACCTACATCTAGGAGTAACCATGCAACTTTTCGTCAACAACTGGGCCGCCACCTTAACGGCTCCAGCGGCTGCGGCTGCACCGGAGTTGGTCATTAGCCCGGCCAAAGCTGCGGACCTGGTTGGTTTGGGGGCTGGTGACTTCTACCTTCTGACTCTTGCCCGAGTGGTTGAAGATATCGAAACCAGCTGGGAAATAGTGAAAGTCACGGCAGTGGGCGGTGGTGTGCTGAGTGTTGAGCGTGCTCAGGAAGATACCGATGCCTTGGACTGGTTGGTCGGAGAGCAAATCAGTGCTCGTTTCACTGCAGGGAGTACTGAAGCATTGCGTGGCGAGGCGGGGCCGCAGGGTGAGCCCGGTGACCCAGGTGATGTTGGGCCACAAGGTCCGGTCGGTCCACAGGGTGAGCCCGGTGCGGCAGGTGAAGTTGGGCCTCAAGGCGAGCCAGGGCCGCAGGGTTTGAAGGGAGATCCCGGTGATGAGGGGCCACAAGGGCCTGCAGGGCCGCAGGGTGAGCCCGGCGCGGCAGGCGCTCAAGGTGAGCCTGGTTCGCAAGGTTTGAAAGGTGATCCCGGAGATGAAGGACCACAAGGGCCGGCTGGCCCACAGGGCGAGCCAGGTGCGCCGGGAGCCGCCGGGCCTCAAGGTGAGCCCGGCGAAACTGGACCGGTCGGCCCTCAAGGTGATCCAGGAACAGGAATAAACATTATTGGCAGCTTGCCTGATCCCGCCGATCTTCCAGTTTCCGGTGCGGTTGGTGATGCATATTTGATCGCGGGGCACCTGTGGGTTTGGTCGGGTTCCACCTGGGTGGATGCTGGATTGATTCAGGGGCCTAAGGGTGATCAGGGCGACGTTGGCCCGCAGGGGGAGCCAGGTACAACGGGTGCAGCTGGCCCTCAAGGTGAGCCAGGGCCGCAGGGTTTGAAGGGCGATCCCGGTGATGAGGGGCCGCAAGGGCCTGCTGGCGAGCCCGGATCAGCGCCCGATGGCCTGCCAGTGCGGACCATCACTGGCACCTCCGGCGCCATTACCCCAGCAGACGCCGGTCGCATGATTATCTGCACAAGCGCCAGCCCGGTGGTACTTACGCTCAGTGCAGATGCGGACGGCACTTGGGAGGTTGATGGGCATGCACCAGTTGTTCACTTCTTTCAAGCAGGTGCGGGCGCCGTCACCATCCAGGGGGATGGCTTCACTATATTCACTCACGCCGAGGACGCTGCTGTGCTCGACGGAAATGGCGCAGCCGCAACCGCTATGCGCACCGCAAGCAATGTTTGGCGGCTGTTCGGCCGGTTGGTGGCAGCATGATGATTCCAGGAGTTTTGGCGCAGCACAGGCGCCTCAGTGGGCCAGTGATTGACCCAAATACGGGGATTGTTTGGACCGTTCGTACCAGCGCGGCGGACAACTCTTGGAGATCAATCTGTTGGTCGGCCGAGTGTGGTTTGTTCGTTGCAGTGGCTCTGAGCGGGACAGGCAATAGAGTGATGACCAGTCCAGACGGTATTGCCTGGACAATCCGCACAAGCGCAGCAGATAACAGCTGGAACTCTGTCTGCTGGTCACCTGAGCTTGGCATTTTCGTTGCAGTAGCGGGTACCGGCACAGGCAATCGAGTGATGACCAGCCCTGATGGTGTGACTTGGACAGTCCGTTCAAGCGCAGCAGACAACCTTTGGTATTCGGTTTGCTGGTCGCCTGAGCAAGCCATATTCGTGTGTGTGGGTGGGAGTGGCACAGGCAATCGGGTGATGACCAGCTCCGATGGCATCACCTGGACGATTCGCGCCAGCGCAGCAAATACCCTTTGGTATTCGGTTTGCTGGTCGTCTGAGCAAGGCTTATTCGTCGCAGTGGCTTTGACTGGTACAGGCAATCGGGTGATGACCAGCCCTAACGGCATCACCTGGACAATTCGCACCAGTGCAGCAGATAACAACTGGCAATCAGTTTGTTGGTCTGCAGCGCTAGGCTTGTTTGTTGCGGTGGCGGGCACCGGCACGGGCAATCGGGTGATGACCAGTCCCGACGGCATCAACTGGACTATTCGTGCCAGTGCTGCAGATAACAGCTGGCAGTCAGTTTGTTGGTCTGCAGCCCGAGGTTTATTCGTTGCAACTTCGAGTAATGGTACAGGCAATCGGGTGATGACCAGCCCCGACGGCATCAACTGGACCATTCGCGCAAGCGCCGCAGATAACCCCTGGACATCAGTCTGTTGGTCACCAGAGCTGAGTATTTTCGTCGCTGTGGCTAACAATGGCGCTAGCAATCGAGTGATGACCAGCCTGTAGTTAGAAAGATCTAAGGTCGACGTGATGTGAGCGGCCTGATCCTTCCGAGGCACACAGTCTAAAGTGGGGTGCTACGCTTGCTTTGCCAATGACGGCTACCCGCAAAAGGAACCTGCGATGACAAGAAAGCGCGCCCTCGATCTGGCTGTGATGGCCATAGCCCTGAGCGTGTTTGGTGCTTTCCAATTCAACCTGGGAATGAGGCACGCCCCTGGGGCGGCGGCGATAGTGCTGGACGTGACGGCTTGTGAGTTGGAGCCAGCAGCCGAGCCAGTGACCGAGCTTCAGCCGCTGTAGCTCAACAGGAAGATCAGAGCCCGCCAAGTGCGGGCTTTTTGTTGCCGGCTGAAGTGTTACTCAGCGCAGGGCCTCTAGCCGCTCTGCGTCGGCTAAAAGGTTCTCGGCCAGCAGTCTCAGCTCGTTATAAACGGCCACTCGATCCTCGGCGGTAAACCCTTCTCCCTGAAAGTCGGCGGGCTCTGGCAGTGAGCCTGCGATTAGCTCGGCTGCATGCCGCGCAGCAAATGCCCTGACGCGCGCTTTTCTCATCGTTGTATCCCTTTCCCCGGCCCTGTGCCGGGTTCAATTCTGGAGTATCTCATGGCTCGAATCTCTGCTGCCCAGGCGGGCGGCCCGAACGTGCTCGCCTTTCTGGATATGCTCGGCTGGAGCGAAGGCACGACCACCATCAAGGGCAGCGATGATGGGTATAACGTGGTGGTTGGTGGCCGGCTGTTCAGTGGCTACGACCGGCATCCAGATCTGCTTGTTCCCCTGCCACGCTATGGCATCCACTCTACCGCCGCTGGCCGCTATCAGTTCTTGAAGCGCACATGGGATGCCATCGTGCGGAACTATGGGTTTCGTGGCCGCTTCATTCCTGAAGCCCAGGATCTGGCAGCGGTGAAGCTGCTGGCCGAGTGCAAGGCTCTGCCGCACATCCAGGCCGGCCGGATCGAGCAGGCCATCGCGGCAGCGGCGCCGATCTGGGCCAGCTTGCCGGGGGCTGGTTACGGCCAGCGTGAGCATGCCCTGGCCAAGCTGCTGGGCATTTTCGAGGCCGAGCGCGCGCAGGAGCCCTGCGAGCCAGAGGCATTGGCCTCGATGTTCGCGGCCTGTGGTGGGGTGGTGGCATGAGCTTCGTCGATCTGTTGCCGGGCTCGCCACGTGCCTGGCTGGCGGGCGCGGTATTGCTGACAGTCTTCGGTGCGGGCTGGGTCGCTAACGGCTGGCGGATTGGGGAGCGGCTGGCCAAGGCCGAGAAATCTCACAGCGACACCCTGAGCGAGTTATCCCGAGCGGCAGCTCGCCAAGTGATCGATCAGCTAGATGCCCGCGTGCAACTGGAGCAGCGCCTGGCCGATCTCGATTCAACCAAGCACAAGGAACTGACTGATGCACAAGATGAAAATGAGCGTCTTCGCCGGCTTTACTCTGGCGCTGATGCTGAGCGTAAGCAGCTGCGCATCGATGTCCGAGTTACCACCGCCGACCTCATCGTGTCCGCTACCACAGGCGCCGTCAGCTTGGGCGATGGAGCCAGCGTCGAACTCAGTGAGCGAGCTGGATCAGCTGTTTGGAATATCCGCGCCGGAATGATCCGCGACCAGAAGAAACTCGAGTACTTGCAAGGCTACGTCCGGACTCTGACCGGGCAAACCGCTACAACCCCGTAACTCCTCCGTAAGAAAAGAGCGACCCGCCCAGGTGTTACAGCACCCGGACAGGTCACTCGACCCGCAGCCATTCCTGCAAGCCAAGCCAAGGCTCCCACTCCGTGCACGAAGCGGGGGAGAGCCTAGCACCTGTTTATTTATACAGTAAAGGTTTGCATTCTATGACCAGTCCTATCATCCCTTGGATGGGTGGCAAACGCCGCCTGGCCGACCGTCTTATCCCGCTGTTCCCGCCCCACGAATGTTACGTCGAGGTCTTTGCTGGCGGCGCTGCGCTGTTCTTCTTGCGCCCGCAGCCGGCGCCCGTGGAAGTGTTGAACGACATCAACGGCGACCTGGTGTCGCTGTACCGAGTGGTGCAGAACCACGTCGAGGAGTTCGTGCGGCAGTTCAAGTGGGCGCTCTCCAGCCGGCAGCTGTTCGAGTGGCAGAAGATCACTCGCCCGGAAACTCTGACCGACATCCAACGCGCTGCCCGATTCTTCTACCTGCAGCACCACGCCTTTGGCGGCAAGGTCAGCGGGCAAACCTTCGGTACCGCGACGACAGGCCCGGCGCCGAACATCATGCGTATCGAGGAGAACCTGTCTGCGGCCTGGCAGCGTCTGGCCGGTGTGTACGTGGAGAACCTGCCTTGGCTTGAATGCGCTGAGCGCTACGACCGCGGCCACACCTTCCACTACATGGACCCGCCGTACTGGCAAACAGCGGGCTATGGCGTCGACTTTCCCTATGAGAACTACGAGCGCATGGCCGACTTTATGCGGCGCTGCAAAGGCAAGGTGATGGTCAGCATCAACGACCACCCCGATATCCGCCGGGCGTTCGATGGCTTCCATATGGAGCAGCTCGATATCCGCTACAGCTGCACCAACCAGCGTCAGGGCGTGGCTGAAACAACCGGAGAGCTGGTGATTATGAATTGGGTGCCGGCCTCGCTCGGAGGCCTGTTTGATGGCGTCTGATTCGCTTGGCTGGAGGATGTGCTAATAAGAGTATTGTTCTGGCAAAGTCTGTAGCCCGTCAGGCGCACATGAGCAGCTCCATCTGCATAATACTGTACGGGCTCACAGGTTGACTGGCCTGCCGCTGAAAAGCTTTAATGTCAACATGTGCTGTGGAAAAAATGTTAATAACCTGTGGATAAGTTGTTGATCTCCACGGATTTGCTTTTTAGGAGAGCGGATGGCTCAGCCTCAGACTGTCTCAAATGACCTGATTGAGCGTCTCAATGCCCTGAACGAATTGGATTCTTCGCCCACTGAGTTTCAGGTGGCAAGTCTTCGTCGAGATATTGAGGCCTTGAAACGTGTCGATTTGGCGACGGGCCTAATGGTTTATGGTGTCTTTCACGCTTGTTTCGGTAATCTTGAAGATAGTGTTGATTGTCATACTCGCTCTATTGCCGCTAGTGGTGGTCAAGCCCGTTTTTATGAGAATTTCGCTGTTTCGCTTAAGCGTCTGGGACGTTTTATAGAGGCGTGCGATATTTACCTAGAAGCTCTTCGTAGAGATCCGGGTAATAAATTCCTGCTGTTGAAGTTTGCTAATACCACTTTTTACACTGGTAAGGTTTCTGGGTTTCAGGAGGCTATTGGTAGATATATAGCTGCTACTGGTGATGAGGGTATTCAGAATAAAAATGTGATGGCTGTTAACTATGATCTTTTGGAGCAGATGGCGACGCTTGATCTGAAGGAGTCCGAGTACGTTTCTGCCTTTGCAAAGGTTGAAGATGTTGTCAGAACTCATCGTAAAGAACTGATTGGTGCCTCCAGTAGTTTGGTTTCGGATCAGGAGTCTAGTTATTTATTCTGCCAGCTCAGGGTTGATGCCTCACCAGCAGAGCTTGCGTTGATGTCAGATGAGCTGGCATGTCTGGTTTCAGAAGACGTCGAGTTCTCGGTTTGGAATAAAGTTGTTCATACATTTATTCCGCGGGGGGGGATGAAGCGGATGGAGCACCCCGATCAGTTGGAAGCTTAGGCTATGCCTGTATCACCAATGGATTTTATCAACGAGGCATGTCGCGCTCTTGAGGGGGGTGAAGAAATCTCCTTTAGGGCGGGGATAAGTCGCGCTTATTATGGCCTTTATAGTGCTGCTATCGACTATGCAGATAAGTTAAGCCCTGTTCCAATTTCTTCATGTGCGGGAAGCACACACAAGAAATTGGTGGATTTCCTAGCGGAGCAAATGGCAGGAGGTCGCGATCTGGTGCTTAAGCATAGGCAACTTTCTTATAAGTTAAAAGCGATGCACGGGCATCGCGTGAAGGCAGACTACTACCTTGACGATGAAGTGTATCGAGACGAAGCAGAGGCTGTCCTGCTTTCGTGTCGAGACATGATTACGAAAATCGAGGCGCTAGGAGCTGCTTAATATCTGTATTGGCTAGTCCTTATTTTCCCAAGTAAGTTATCGATTATTGCGCTGTCAGTTTGCGTACGTCAGGCTGTACGTGTCATTACCTTGAGGAAGCGGCAACAAGGGTCTGGCCCTGGTTCTTCACGTTCCCCACGGGCTTGCCTACTCGGTGCCAGGCGAATGCATCTGCTGTCAGGCCGCTGAGCGCAACGATCTCTTCGATGCGTTCTGGTGGCGTGGCGTTGTCCAGCCACTCAGCGGCAACAGCTGATGGCAGAACCAGTGGGCGGCGGTCGTGGATATCGAGCAGGCCAGCGTCAGCAGCGCCGGTCACGATGGCAAAGCCGTCATCATTCTGCTCGGCTCGCGTCTGTGTGGTGAACGTCCCGACAGCTGCGAAGTACAGCGGTGCCTTGTCGGCTGCATGGATGTAATAGGGCTGCTTGCCCTCGGCCGCCACCCATTCATACCAGCCGTCGGCTGGCACTATCAGCCGGTGGTGCCTGGCCGCCGCCCAAAACTTGCTGGCCCATAGCGTTTCCGCCCTGGCGTTGATCGCCGGCGGCCTCCCGCCTTTAGCCCAATGCGGCTCCCATCCCCAGCGCAGTGTCTGTGACCTGGCACCGCCTTCCTCGCTAGTCAGCACCCATACGCCGGTACTCGGCGCGACGTTGTAGCGCTCGATCTGGGTATCACTGACCTCTCCGAACAGCTCGCCCTGCAGGCTGAGTGGTTTCACGTAGGCACCAGGTGCCGCTGCCTGCACAAAGCGTCCACACATACATCCTCCCGTCGCTCTCGTTTGACCGCTGCTTTAATGGCGAATACTGTATTCATATACAGTATTTAATTTAGGCAACAACGCATGGGTAACGCAATCATCCTTGGCCCCATTGGTATCTCGACCACGGAGCTGTCTTTTTATTCGTCCCGCATTCCTGCTGGCTTCCCCAGCCCGGCGCTTGATCACATGGAGCAAAAGCTGTCCCTGGATGAGCTGCTGGATATCGACGCGCCGCACACGTACCTGGTGCGTGTGACCGGCGACAGCATGACCGGTGTCGGCATATTCGATGAGGACATCCTGATAGTGAGCAGGGCCATCACGAAGAAGATAGGACGGATCGTCGTAGCTGACTTGAACGGTGAAACTTTCGTGAAGCGGCTAACCCAGCAGGATGAGCAGTACGTGCTGCGGTCAGAGAACCCCAAGTACCCGCCGCGCTACATCATGGAAGGCGATGAGCTGGTGGCCTGGGGCGTGGTGAAAGCCAATGTCCACTTTCAACCCTGCCATGCATGAGCCAACCATCGCGCTGATCGACTGCAACAGCTTCTACGCCAGCTGCGAGCGGGTGTTCCGGCCGGACCTGCGGCGAACCCCGATTGTGGTGCTGAGCAACAATGACGGCTGCGTGATTGCCCGCTCAGCCGAAGCCAAGGCCCACGTAGAGATGGGCGCGCCCTGGCACAAGATTAAGAGGGACGTTCGCCGGCTTGGCATTGTGGTGTTCTCCAGCAACTACGCCCTGTATGGCGACATCAGTGAGCGCGTTATGAGCGTGATTGAAGGCATTGTGCCGGCGCTTGAGGTGTACAGCATCGATGAGGCCTTTGCCGATCTAACTGGCATGCAGGGTTCAATGGAAGCGCTCGGCCGGGAGATCCGCGCCCAGGTGCTGCAGTGCACTGGCATTCCTACCGGGGTTGGTATTGCCAGCACCAAGACGCTGGCCAAGCTGGCGAACCATGCGGCGAAGAAGTGGCAGCGCCAGACAGGCGGGGTGGTTGATATTCGCGACCCAGAGCGCCGCGACAAGCTGCTGAAGATCACGCCCTTAAGGGATGTGTGGGGCGTTGGCAGTCGTATGGATGCGCACCTGCAGGGCATGAAAATCAAAACGGCTTGGGATCTATCGCAGGCAGACCCGTGGACCCTGCGCGAAAAATTCAGCGTGGTGATCGAGAAGACCGTGCGCGAGTTGCGCGGCACGCCCTGCCTGGAGCTGGAGGAGTTGGCGCCGGCCAAGCAGGAGATCTGCTGCAGTCGGGCATTCGGTGAGCGTCAGCATGAGATTGAGCCTATCCGTCAGGCGGTCGCCACCTACGCCGCCAGGGCCTGCGAAAAGCTGAGGGCGCAGCACTCCCTCGCGAAGCGGGTGCGCGTGAGCATCCGCACCGGCATGTTCAATCCTGATGAGGTGAAGTATGCGAAGGGCATTGTCTGCGAGCTGCCGTACCCGACCGACGACACCCGGCTGATCACTCGCGCGGCTGTGGCCGGGCTTGATCATCTGTTCAGGCCTGGCTTCGCCTACGCCAAGGCCGAGATCCTGCTGCTGGATCTACGCCAGCGCGGTGAGTTCACCGACGATATGTTTGCAGCGACTCAGCCCGTGGTGGCTGAGCAGGTGATGGACGTGCTCGATGAGGTCAACGCCAAGTGGGGGCGCGGCACACTGAGGCCCGCTGGGGTGCCGTTGGCGCCGGCCTGGGGGATGAAGCGCGAGATGTTGAGCCCAAGCTATACCACCAGGTGGGACCAGCTGTGGCGGGTGAAGGCGGGGTAGGGGCGCTACAGAAAAATTAGGCCCGGTGCTGTGGGGATTTCCCCTCGGCGCCGGGCGTTTTTTTGTGCCTGCGATTTGCCGGCGCGACTCTGCGTGCTTCAAAGTCATTACGCCAAGATTACGCCAGGCATAAAAAAAGGCCTTGATAATCAAGGCCTTCAGTAAATTCTATGGTGCCCCGGGGGAGACTCGAACTCCCACTTCTTTCGAAAACGGATTTTGAATCCGCCGCGTCTACCGGTTCCGCCACCGGGGCACAATGGCGGCGCAGTATAGGGATGGTGTTGGGGTTGGTCAATGCACTTGCGTGGTCAGCATGCACGATTTCCGGTAAGCTTTGCCGCCCTGCTAGACGACCCCCTTCCGACCATGCGTGTTGCCGACTTCAATTTCGAGCTGCCTGACGCTCTGATTGCCCGCCATCCCCTTGCCGAACGCCGTGCCAGCCGTTTGCTGGTGCTCGATGGGCCGACGGGCGATCTGGCACATAAACAGTTCAGTGATCTGCTGGACTACCTGCGTCCCGGCGATCTGATGGTGTTCAACAATACCCGAGTTATTCCGGCGCGGCTGTTCGGCCAGAAGGCGTCGGGCGGTAAGCTGGAAATTCTGGTTGAGCGCGTGCTGGACGCTCACCGCGTTCTGGCTCACGTGCGTTCGAGCAAGTCGCCGAAGCCGGGTTCGAGCATTCTGATTGACGGTGGTGGCGAGGCCGAGATGGTTGCTCGCCATGACGCGCTATTCGAGCTGCGCTTTGCTGAAGAAGTGCTGCCGCTGCTGGAGCGGGTCGGCCATATGCCGTTACCGCCCTACATTGATCGGCCGGATGAGCAGGCGGATCGTGAGCGTTATCAGACGGTGTATGCCGACCGTGCCGGTGCCGTCGCGGCGCCGACCGCCGGGCTGCATTTTGATCAGCAGCTGCTCGCGGCGATTGCTGAAAAAGGTGTTGAGCAGGCCTTCGTCACCCTGCACGTCGGAGCGGGTACTTTCCAGCCGGTGCGGGTTGAGCGCATTGAAGATCACCACATGCACAGCGAATGGCTAGAGGTCAGCCAGGATGTGGTCGATGCCGTGGCCGCTTGTCGTGCGCGTGGCGGTCGGGTGATTGCTGTCGGCACCACCAGCGTGCGTTCGCTGGAAAGCGCCGCGCGTGATGGTGTGCTCAAGGCGTTCAGTGGCGACACCGATATCTTTATCTACCCCGGCCGGCCGCTGCATGTGGTCGACGCGCTGGTGACCAACTTCCATTTGCCGGAATCGACCCTGCTGATGCTGGTGTCGGCGTTTGCCGGTTACCCGGAAACCATGGCGGCCTATCAGGCGGCGATTGCCGGTGAATATCGTTTTTTCAGTTACGGTGATGCCATGTTCATCACCCGCAATCCCGCGCCGCGCGGGCCAGAGGAACAGTTATGACGCGCACGTGCCGCATGTCTTTCGAATTGTTGGCGACCGAGGGCAAGGCGCGCCGTGGTCGGTTGACCTTCCCCCGTGGTGTGGTAGAAACCCCGGCGTTTATGCCGGTGGGCACCTATGGCACGGTCAAGGGCATGCTGCCGCGTGATATCGAGGCGATTGGCGCGCAGATCATCCTCGGCAACACCTTCCACCTGTGGCTGCGCCCCGGCACTGAGGTGATCAAGAAGCACGGCGATTTGCATGATTTTATGCAATGGCAGGGGCCTATCCTTACCGACTCCGGCGGCTTCCAGGTATTCAGCCTGGGCGCCATGCGCAAGATCAAGGAGGAGGGCGTGTACTTTGCCTCGCCGGTGGATGGCGCCAAGGTGTTTATGGGGCCGGAAGAGTCGATGCAGGTGCAGCGCGATCTTGGCTCCGACATCGTGATGATTTTCGACGAGTGCACGCCGTATCCGGCTGAGTTTGATGTGGCCAAGCGCTCGATGGAGCTGTCGCTGCGCTGGGCCAAGCGCTCGAAAGAGGCCCATGGCGAGAGCACGGCGGCGCTGTTCGGTATCGTTCAGGGCGGCATGTACGAGGAGTTGCGCAAGGTTTCGCTGGATGGGCTGGAGCAGATCGGCTTTGACGGTTACGCCATCGGCGGCCTGTCGGTCGGCGAGCCGAAAGAGGAAATGATCAAGGTACTGGATTACCTGCCGCCGCAGTTGCCGGCCGATAAGCCGCGCTACCTGATGGGCGTCGGCAAGCCGGAGGATCTGGTTGAAGGTGTGCGCCGTGGCGTGGATATGTTCGACTGCGTAATGCCGACCCGCAACGCGCGCAACGGCCACCTGTTTGTCGACACCGGCGTGCTGAAAATCCGCAATGCCTTTCATAAGCATGATGAGTCGCCGCTGGATCCGACCTGCGATTGTTACACCTGCAAACATTTCTCCCGCGCCTATCTGCATCATCTGGATAAATGCGGCGAAATGCTGGGTAGCATGCTCAATACAATCCACAACTTACGGCATTATCAGGTGCTTATGGCTGGTTTGCGTGAGGCTATTCAACAGGGTACATTGGCCGCCTTTGTCGATGCCTTCTATGCCAAGCGCGGGCTGCCAACGCCGCCTCTGGATTGATCCCAACCGTTTAAAGACCCTTGCAACAGGAGTGTTACATGAGCTTTTTTATCCCCGCTGCTTTCGCTGAAGGCGCCGCACCGGCTGCCGGTCCTGCTGGTAGTGGCTTTGAATGGGTGTTTCTGGTCGGCTTTCTGGTCATCTTCTATCTGATGATCTGGCGCCCACAGGCCAAGCGTGCCAAAGAGCACAAAGGTCTGATCAGCGGCCTGCAGAAAGGTGATGAAGTGGTAACCAGCGGTGGTATCGCTGGCAAGGTGTCGAAGGTTTCCGATGACTTCGTGGTAATCGAAGTGTCCGACACCGTCGAGCTGAAGATTCAAAAAGTGGCGATTGCCGCCTCGCTGCCTAAAGGCACGCTGAAAGCGATCTAAGCAACACACCTTTACCATTCGACGGGGCGCTTAATGCGCCCCGCGTCATAACGGGCGGCGTCATGCTCAACAAATTTCCCCTCTGGAAGTACCTGCTGATTCTGGCTGTGCTGGCAATCGGCTTCCTTTATTCCGCGCCCAATCTGTACCCGGACGATCCGGCGATCCAGATCAGTGGCAACAGCTCCGCCATGCGCGTCGAGCAGGCCGATCTGGACCGCGCCAGTCGTGCGCTGGAAACGGCCGGTATCAGCGTAAAAGCCACCAGCCTGGCCAATCAGGGTCGTGCCGGCTTGCTGCGTTTGAACAATGCTGAAGATCAGCTACCGGCCAAAGAGCTGGTGCGCAAGGCCTTGAGCGATGAGTTCGTAGTGGCCCTCAACTTGGCGCAAACCACGCCAGACTGGCTGCGTAACCTGGGCGGCAGCCCGATGAAGCTTGGTCTGGACTTGTCTGGTGGTGTGCACTTCCTGATGGAAGTGGACATGGACAAGGCCCTGGATGCGCGCCGCAAGGTTTACGAGGGCGAGGTCAAGAGCTTGCTGCGCAAAGAGCGTGTGCGTTATCGCAGCCTGCCTGAGCTCAATGGCGCGATTCAGCTGGGTTTTGCCGATGAAGCAACGCTGGAGAAGGCTCAGCAGCTGATTCGCAAAGACTTTACCGATTTTGATATGACCACCGTGCAGCGCAGTGAGCAGCAGGTGCTGCGTCTGGCGCTGACTCAGGCCAAGCTGGTTGAGATTCGCGAATACTCGATCAAGCAGAACTTGACCACCGTGCGTAACCGGGTCAATGAGCTGGGTGTGGCCGAGCCGCTGGTGCAGCGTCAGGGTGCCAACCGTATCGTGGTTGAGCTGCCAGGCGTGCAGGACACCGCCGAAGCCAAGCGTATTCTCGGCAAGACCGCCAACCTGGAGTTCCGTCTGGCCGCTGAGCCGGATGCTGCCAAGGCGGCCACCGAGAGCTTCGAGTTCCGTCAGGAAGGTCGTCCGCCAGCGCAGCTGGAGCGTGATCTGATCATCACCGGTGACCAGGTCACCGATGCTCAGGCCAGTTTCGATGAGAATGGCAGTCCGCAGGTCAATATCCGTCTGGACGGCCGCGGTGGTGACCTGATGAACCGCGCGACCCGCAACAACGTTGGTCGCAGCATGGCGGTGATCTTTATCGAGCAGAAGCCGGTAACCCGCTACGTGCGCCAGGTGGTTGATGGCGTCGAGAAGGAAGTCGAGCTGCAGACCTTCATCGAAGAGAAGAAGATCATCAGCCTGGCCACCATTCAGTCGCCGCTGGGTAGCCAGTTCCGCATCACCGGCCTAGATGGTCAGGGTGAGTCGTCCGAGCTGGCTCTGCTGCTGCGCGCCGGTGGTCTGGCTGCGCCGATGTATTTCGCCGAAGAGCGCACCATCGGCCCAAGCTTGGGTGCGGACAACATTGCCAAGGGCATCAGTGCGTCGCTCTGGGCGATGCTGTTTGTTTCGCTGTTTATTATCGCCATCTACCGCTTCTTTGGTGTGCTGGCGACCGTTGCTCTGGGCCTGAACATGGTGCTGCTGCTGGCGCTGATGTCGTTGCTCAGTGCCACACTGACCCTGCCAGGTATCGCCGGCATCGTGTTGACCATGGGTATGGCGGTGGACGCCAACGTGCTGATCTTCTCGCGTATTCGTGAAGAGATTGCCAATGGCATGTCGATTCAGCGGGCCATCCATGAGGGTTTTGATCGAGCCTACTCGGCGATTGTTGACGCCAACCTGACCACTCTGCTGGTCGGCGGCATCCTGTTTGCCATGGGTACTGGGCCGGTCAAGGGCTTCGCCGTGACTCTGTCGCTGGGTATTCTCACCTCGATGTTTACCGCCATTCTGGTAACGCGCTGCATGGTCAACCTGACTTGCGGCGGGCGTGACTTCAAGAAGTTGTGGATTTAAGGGGCTGTGATGAATCGTACGATCAACTTCATGGGGGTACGCAATATTGCGTTTGCCTTCACCCTGGTGCTGACGCTGCTGGCACTGGCTAGCCTGTTTACCAAAGGGTTGAACCTGGGGCTGGATTTTACTGGCGGTACGCAGATCGAGCTGAGCTATGAGCAGCCGGCTGATCTCGGCAATATCCGTGAGCAGTTGGCCGGTGCCGGCTATGCCGACGCCGTGGTGCAGAGCTTTGGTGCGACTACCGATGTGGTGGTGCGCATGCAGGGTGATGATCCCGAGCTGGGTAATAAAGTGGCTGCTGCGCTGCGTCAGGCGGGCGAGCAGCTTGAGGTGAAAAAGGTCGAATTCGTCGGCCCACAGGTGGGTGAAGAACTGCGCGATCAGGGTGGGCTTGGTCTGCTGCTGGCGCTGGGCGGGGTCATGCTTTACCTGGCCTTCCGTTTCCAATGGAAATTCGGTGTGGGGGCGATTGTCTCGCTGATCCATGACGTGATTGTCACCCTCGGTATCCTCTCGTTCTTCCAGATCACTTTCGATCTGACAGTGATGGCAGCGTTGCTGGCGATCATTGGTTACTCGCTGAACGACACCATCGTGGTATTCGATCGGGTGCGCGAAAATTTCCGCGTGCTACGCAAGGCGACGTTGATCGAGAACATCAACATCTCTACCACTCAAACCCTGCTGCGCACTATGGCGACCTCGATCTCCACTTTGCTGGCGATTGCCGCTTTGCTGATATTTGCTGGTGACAATCTGTTCGCCTTCTCGGTGGCATTGTTTGTTGGTGTGAGCGCGGGCACCTACTCGTCGATCTATATCGCCAACGTGGTGTTGGTGTGGCTCGATCTGACGGTCGACGATCTGATTCCGCCAGTGGTGGAAGAAGAGGTCGATGAGCGCCCCTGAATCTGTGCGTCTTATCGCAAATAGCTGAATGAACCGGGCCGGTGTTGAACTTGCCCGGTTTTTTTATGCTCCAAGGCTGGGAGTAAGGTGCGTTAAGCACCAAGCAACGGGTTCAAGGAGGCATGTATGAATAAGTCGATGTTGGTGGGCGCGGTACTGGGTGCGGTGGGTGTGACGGCAGGCGGGGCGGTGGCCACTTACAGCATCGTCAGTGCGCCGGAATATGCCGAAGTGCTCGCAGTCAAGCCGATCAAGGAAACCATCAAGACCCCGCGTGAGGTCTGCAAGGATGTGGCAGTCACCCGTCAGGCGCCGGTCAAGGATCAGCACCAGATAGCGGGTACCGCAATTGGTGCGGTGGTGGGTGGTTTGCTGGGTAACCAGGTGGGTGGCGGCAACGGCAAGAAATTGGCAACAGTCGCTGGTGCGGTTGGCGGCGGTTATGCCGGCAACAAGGCACAAGAGCACCTGCAGAGTCGTGACACCTATACCACTACCGAAACCCGTTGCAGCACGGTAACTGACACCAGTGAGAAGCTGGTGGGCTACGACGTCAAATATGAGCTGGATGGCAAGGTGAGTCAGGTGCGCATGGCCAGTGATCCGGGTCGGCAGATCCCGGTCAAGGACGGCCAGCTGGTATTGGTCGATCAGTCCAACTGATCGAAAGATTTCAGCGGATACAAAAAAGCGCCCCGTGGGGCGCTTTTTTATTGCGGCTTGATCAGCGCTTCAGGGAGGCTGACAAGTGCGGCTGAATGGCCGTCAGTACGGCTTTGAAGCACTTGGTGTTGCCGGCAACGATCTGGCCCTTTTCCAGGAAGTCGTGGCCGCCACTGAAGTCGCTGACCAGGCCGCCTGCTTCCTGAATCAGCAGTGCGCCGGCAGCCATGTCCCACTCGGACAGGCCGAATTCCCAGAAAGCATCGAAGCGACCGGCTGCTACATAGGCCAGATCCAGGCTCGCTGCGCCTGCGCGACGTACGCCGGCGGTCTGGCCGACCAGGCTGCGGAACATGCCGATGTAGTTTTCCAGGTTCTCCATCTGGCTATCGCGGAACGGGAAGCCAGTGCCAAGGAGGGCGCCTTCCAGGCTCTTGCGATTGCCAACGCGCAGGCGGCGGCCGTTGAGCGCGGCGCCACGGCCACGGCTGGCGGTAAATTCTTCCTGGCGCACCGGGTCGATGATTACAGCGTGCTCAAGGCGGCCGCGGTATTTGCAGGCGATGCTGACGGCGTAATGCGGGATGCCGCGGATGAAGTTGGTAGTGCCATCCAGTGGATCGATGATCCACAGGTAGTCGGCTCCGTCGCCACTGCCTTCGCTCAGGCCGCTTTCCTCGCCGAGGATGCCGTGGTTCGGGAAAGCTTTGCGCAGTGCCTGAATGATCAGCTGCTCGGCGGAGCGATCAATTTCAGTTACGTAGTCCTTGGCTTCTTTCTCGTCGACCGAGATGACGTCCAAGCGTTCGGTCGAGCGGAAGATCATTTCGCCGGCGCTACGGGCTGCGCGCAGCGCGATATTCAGCATGGGCTGCATGGATGTTCACCTGGGTCGTTAAAGAAAGCCGGCCATTCTAGCAGAAAAGCCCGGCGGTTGAAGTGCAACCTGCGCCTTGCGTGGCGCAAGGCGGGTGGCTTCTGTAAGATTTGCCTCTCTAAGCCTTGTCTGTGAGCGTTTGCGTTGCTGGAAAATATTCGCGTTGTGTTGGTCGGTACCAGTCATCCGGGCAATATCGGTGGCGCGGCGCGGGCCATGAAAAACATGGGGTTGTCGCAGTTGGTGCTGGTTGATCCGCGGGATTTTCCGAGCGAAGACGCGGTGGCCAGGGCCTCTGGTGCTACTGATATTCTCGATGCGGCGCAGGTGGTGGCCACGCTAGAGGAGGCGCTTGTCGGCTGTCGTCTGGTAATGGGTACCAGTGCACGGGATCGGCATATTCCCTGGCCGATGCTCGAGCCACGTGAGTGTGGTGTGGCGGCGTGCGAGCAGGCCCAACAAAGTGCGCAGGTTGCCTTGGTGTTTGGTCGCGAGTATGCCGGTCTGACCAATGAGGAGCTGCAGCGTTGTCACTATCATGTACACATTCCCTCCGATCCGGCGTTCAGTTCATTGAATCTGGCGGCAGCGGTGCAGGTGCTGGCTTACGAAGTGCGTATGGCCTGGTTGGCAACTGAGGGGCAGCCGGTCAAGCAGTCTGCGGTCGTCGATCCGGATGAAGAGCCGGTTGCTGCGGATGAGCTGGAATCGTTTTATCGTCACCTTGAACAGGCGCTGGTTGAGATCAGGTTTCTTGATCCTGCCAAGCCGCGGCATCTGATGAGTCGCCTGCGTCGCTTGTACGGGCGTAGCGCAGTGAGCAGGCTGGAAATGAATATCTTGCGCGGTATCTTGACGGAAACCATCAAGGCGGCGCGTGGCGAGCACCCTAGGCAGGAGAAGGCAGATGTTTGAGCGCATGCAAGAGGATATCCAGAGCGTATTTCATCGCGACCCGGCGGCGCGTAATGCCTTTGAGGTGGTCACTTGCTATCCGGGGTTGCATGCAGTCTGGTTGCATCGCGTGGCGCATGCATTGTGGGGGAGTGGCTGGAAGTGGCTGGCGCGCGTGGTGTCGAACTTCGGCCGCTGGATGACTGGCATCGAAATCCATCCTGGCGCGAAGATCGGTCGACGCTTCTTTATCGATCACGGCATGGGCATTGTCATCGGTGAGACCGCCGAAATCGGCAATGACGTCACCCTTTATCAAGGGGTGACCCTTGGCGGCACCAGTTGGAACAAAGGTAAGCGTCATCCGACGCTGGAAGATGGCGTCGTGGTTGGTGCTGGTGCCAAGGTGCTGGGGCCGTTCACGGTCGGCGCGGGCGCGAAGATTGGCTCCAATGCTGTGGTGACTAAAGAGGTGCCGGCGGGTGCCACGGCGGTCGGCATCCCTGGGCGAATCATCGTCAAGACTGATGATGAGCAGGAGGCCAAACGTCAGGCGATTGCCGAGAAGCTTGGTTTCGATGCTTATGGCGTGAGTCAGGATATGCCTGATCCGGTGGCGCGTGCCATTGGTCAGCTGCTTGATCACCTGCACGCGGTGGATGGGCGCCTGGAAGGCATGTGCGGCGCGCTCAAATCCTTGGGCAGTGACTACTGCGCCAAGGATTTGCCGCAACTGCGTGACGAGGACTTTGCTGGCGTGGTCAAAGACGCAGACAAGCCTGCGGCTTGATGGTGTGGGTGCGCGCATTTTGCTATGCTTCGCACCCTCCATTCGGGCTAATCCCGACTAAAGCGCTAGGTCTTATAGTTGACTTAAATGCTCGGGAATTGCATACTCGCGGCATATTGCGACCACGCGGTAAACCCTTATGCGATTAACCACCAAAGGCCGTTACGCCGTCACCGCCATGCTTGATCTGGCGTTGCACGCTCAGCGTGGGCCGGTGTCTTTGGCTGATATCTCCGAGCGGCAGGGTATTTCCCTTTCCTATCTGGAGCAGCTATTTGCCAAGTTGCGTCGTGGCAATCTGGTTTCCAGTGTGCGTGGGCCTGGCGGCGGTTACCAGTTGTCGCGCGATATGCAGGGTATTCAGGTGGCTGAGGTGATCGATGCGGTCAACGAATCGGTCGATGCCACGCGCTGCCAGGGGCAGGGCGATTGCCATGCGGGTGATACCTGTCTGACCCACCATTTGTGGTGTGACCTCAGCCAGCAGATACACGAATTTCTTAGCGGCATCAGTCTCGCTGACTTGGTGATCCGTCGTGAAGTGCAGGAAGTTGCCCAGCGCCAAGATCAGCGCCGCTGCAATGGCAGGACGCCGTACCTGGATAAGATCGAAACGTCCGCCGTCGATTGAGCGCAAAGCGCTGGCTAGCTGGCCTGATACCTGATTAGGAGAAAGTTGATGAAGTTGCCGATTTACCTCGATTATTCCGCCACCACGCCGGTTGATCCGCGTGTTGCGCAAAAAATGAGCGAATGCCTGCTGGTCGACGGTAACTTCGGCAACCCGGCATCGCGCTCTCATGTGTTTGGCTGGAAGGCTGAAGAGGCTGTGGAAAATGCTCGCCGCCAAGTGGCTGAGCTGGTCAATGCCGATCCGCGTGAGATTGTTTGGACCTCCGGTGCGACCGAGTCCAACAATTTGGCAATCAAAGGCATTGCCGATTTCTACAAGAGCAAGGGCAAGCACCTGATTACCTCGAAGATCGAGCACAAAGCCGTGCTCGATACCATGCGCCAGCTTGAGCGCGAAGGCTTCGAGGTGACTTACATCGAGCCAGGTGAAGATGGTCTGATTACCCCGGCCATGATTGAAGTGGCGCTGCGTGAAGACACCATCTTGGTGTCGGTCATGCACGTGAATAATGAAATCGGCACCATCAACGACATCGCGGCAATCGGCGAGCTGACCCGTTCGCGCGGCGTGTTCCTGCATGTTGATGCGGCGCAGTCCACCGGCAAGGTGGCGATCGATCTGGAGTCGCTCAAGGTCGACCTGATGTCCTTCTCGGCGCATAAAACCTATGGCCCAAAAGGCGTTGGTGCATTGTTCGTGCGTCGCAAGCCTCGCGTGCGCCTGGAAGCTCAGACCCATGGTGGTGGCCACGAGCGCGGTATGCGTTCCGGCACCCTGGCGACTCACCAGTGCGTCGGTATGGGCGAAGCGTTCCGTATTGCCAAGGAAGAAATGACCCAGGAAAACCAGCGCATCCTGGCCCTGCGTGATCGCTTCTTCAAGCAGGTCGATGGTCTGGAAGAGCTGTACGTCAATGGCAGCATGAGCGCCCGTGTACCGCACAACCTCAACCTCAGCTTCAACTACGTTGAGGGTGAGTCGCTGATCATGGCGCTCAAGGATCTGGCGGTTTCGTCCGGTTCGGCCTGCACCTCGGCTTCTCTTGAACCGTCCTATGTATTGCGCGCCCTGGGCCGCAATGACGAGCTGGCACACAGCTCCATCCGTTTTACCTTCGGTCGCTTCACCACTGATGAAGAGGTCGATTACGCCGCGCAGAAGGTTTGTGAGGCGGTCACCAAGCTGCGCGAATTGTCGCCGCTGTGGGATATGTACAAAGACGGTGTCGACATCTCCAAGATCGAGTGGGCGGCGCACTAAGTAGTCGCCGAGCAAGAGCGACTCTCTGATGAGGAAGGAATACCAGCATGGCTTACAGTGAAAAGGTCATTGACCATTACGAAAACCCGCGCAACGTCGGCAAGATGGACGCGGAAGACCCTGACGTCGGCACCGGCATGGTCGGTGCGCCGGCTTGCGGCGACGTGATGCGCCTGCAGATCAAGGTCAACGAGCAGGGCGTGATTGAAGACGCCAAGTTCAAGACCTATGGCTGCGGTTCGGCAATCGCCTCCAGCTCCCTCGCCACTGAGTGGATGAAGGGTAAGACTCTGGACGAGGCCGAAACCATCAAGAACACCCAGCTGGCCGAGGAATTGGCTCTGCCGCCGGTGAAAATTCACTGCTCGGTACTCGCCGAAGACGCCATTAAGGCCGCTGTGCGCGATTACAAGCAGAAGAAAGGCTTGCTTTAAGGAGGTTTTTCGATGGCTATCAGCATGACCGAAGCTGCCGCTCAGCACGTGCGTCGCTCTCTTGAGGGGCGCGGCAAGGGCGAAGGTATTCGCCTGGGTGTGCGCACTACGGGCTGTTCCGGCTTGGCCTATGTGCTGGAGTTTGTCGATGAGGCCGCCAGCGAAGATCAGGTGTTCGAGAACCATGGTGTCAAGGTGATCATCGATCCCAAGAGCCTGGTCTACCTCGATGGCACCGAGCTCGACTTCGTCAAAGAAGGGTTGAACGAAGGCTTCAAGTTCAACAACCCGAACGTGCGCGGCGAATGTGGCTGCGGCGAAAGCTTCAATATCTGAGGCGCGTGTGGGCAGTCCTTGTCACTTTGCTTTGTTTGATCTGCAGCCGGGCTTTCGCCTGGATCCTGAATTGCTGGCCGCTCGTTATCGCGAGCTGGCACGGCATGTTCATCCGGATCGCTTTGCCGATGCCTCCGAGCGCGAGCAGCGCCTGGCCCTTGAGCAGTCTGCCAGCCTCAACGAGGCCTACAGCACGCTCAAGAGTGCGCCTCAGCGTGCCCGTTACTTGTTAGCGCTGCGTGGCCCCGAGCTGCCGCTTGAGGTGACGGTGCAGGATCCGGATTTCCTGTTGCAGCAGATGCAGCTGCGCGAAGAGCTGGAAGATCTGCATGACAGTGCCGACCTGGGCGGTGTGGCGCAGTTCAAGCGACGTCTGAAAGTGGCTCAGGACGAGCTCAACGAAAGTTTTGCCGTTTGTTGGGATGACGCTTCGCGTCGCGAAGAGGCCGAGCGCCTGATGCGTCGCATGCAGTTTCTCGACAAGCTTTCTCACGAGGTTCGCCAGCTGGAAGAGCGCCTCGACGATTAACGCTGGGGCGCCTGTTGCGGCGCGCCTGACATCTAAGCACTGATTAATCATGGCCTTACTGCAGATCGCTGAGCCCGGACAAAGCCCCCAGCCACACCAGCGTCGACTGGCGGTGGGGATTGATCTAGGTACCACCAATTCGCTGGTCGCTGCTGTGCGTAGCGGCCTTTCCGAGCCGCTGGCCGATGCTGGCGGGCAGGTTATTCTGCCGTCCGCCGTTCGCTATCACGCTGACCGGGTTGAAGTGGGCGAAGTCGCCAAGGCTGCAGCGTCGGGCGATCCATTGAATACCGTGCTGTCGGTCAAGCGTCTAATGGGGCGTGGCCTGGCGGACGTCAAGCAGCTCGGTGAGCAGCTGCCGTATCGCTTTGTCGGTGGCGAATCGCATATGCCGTTTATCGAGACCGTGCAGGGGCCGAAAAGCCCGGTTGAAGTCTCTGCCGATATTCTTAAGGTACTGCGTCAGCGCGCTGAAGCCACTCTCGGTGGCGAGTTGGTGGGGGCGGTGATCACCGTGCCGGCTTATTTTGATGATTCGCAGCGTCAGGCGACCAAGGATGCTGCGCGTCTGGCTGGATTGAATGTGCTACGCCTGCTCAATGAGCCGACTGCCGCCGCCGTGGCCTATGGTCTGGATCAGCATGCCGAGGGGGTGGTCGCCATTTATGATCTGGGTGGTGGCACCTTTGATATTTCCGTGCTGCGTCTGACTGGCGGTGTTTTTGAAGTGCTCGCAACCGGCGGTGACAGTGCCCTGGGTGGCGATGACTTCGATCATGCAATTGCGGGTTGGATTGTGCAGCAGGCTGGGATTTCTTCTGATCTCGATCCGGCGCAGCAGCGTCTTTTGCTGGAGGCGGCCTGTGCTGCTAAAGAGACGCTGACCGACAGCGCTTCGGCAAGCCTCAGCTATGCCGGCTGGACGGGCCAGTTGAGCCGTGAGCAGTTCGATGTGCTGATCGAACCCATGCTGGCGCGCAGCCTCAAGGCTTGTCGCCGTGCGGTGCGTGATGCCGGTATTGAGCTGGAAGAGGTTGAGGCCGTGGTTATGGTTGGTGGCTCCACCCGGGTGCCGCGTGTGCGCCAGGCGGTCGCCGAGTTGTTTGCTCGTGAGCCGCTGACCGACATCGACCCCGATCAGGTGGTGGCCATTGGTGCCGCTATCCAAGCTGATGCCCTGGCCGGCAACAAACGCGGCGATGGCGAAGAGTTGTTGCTGTTGGATGTGATTCCGCTGTCGCTCGGCTTGGAAACCATGGGCGGACTGATGGAGAAGGTGATTCCGCGCAACACCACCATCCCGGTCGCTCGCGCTCAGGACTTCACCACTTATAAAGATGGCCAGACGGCCATGATGATTCATGTGTTGCAGGGTGAGCGCGAGCTGATCAGTGATTGCCGTTCGTTGGCGCGCTTTGAGTTGCGCGGTATTCCGCCAATGGTCGCCGGAGCGGCGAAGATTCGTGTGACCTTTCAGGTCGATGCAGATGGTCTGCTTAGCGTCGCTGCGCGTGAGCTGGCTTCGGGGGTCGAAGCGAGTATCCAGGTCAAACCGTCCTATGGGCTGACCGACGGCGAAATCGCCCGCATGCTGCAGGACTCCTTCAAAAATGCTGGCGACGACAAAGTTGCCCGCGTGCTGCGTGAGCAGCAGGTCGACGCCCAGCGTCTGCTGGAGGCGGTCGAGGCGGCGTTGCTAGCCGATGGTGAGCGTCTGTTGGATGCCGATGAGCGTATGGCCATCGATGCGCAGATCGAGCAATTACGCGATTTGATGGCCGGCACGGATGGCTTGGCGATTGAGCAGCAAACCAAGCGTTTGACCCAGGTGACTGACGCTTTTGCCGCGCGTCGCCTGGATGCCACGGTCAAGGCTGCGCTGGCCGGCCGTAGTCTTGATGAGATTGAGGAATAAGCATGCCGCAGATCATTTTTCTGCCCCACGCGGTGCTGTGTCCGGAAGGGCTGGTGGTCGAGGTTGCGCCAGGTACGTCTGTGCTCGAAGTGGCGCATGAACACCATATCGAAATTGAAAGCGCCTGTGGCGGTGTCTGCGCCTGCACCACTTGCCACTGCATTATTCGTGAAGGCTTTGGCTCGCTGACCGAGGCCGATGAGCTGGAAGAAGACATGCTGGACAAGGCGTGGGGGCTGGAGGCGCAGTCGCGGCTGTCCTGTCAGGCTATTGTGGGCGATGAAGATCTGACTGTGGAAATCCCCAAGTACTCGCTCAACCACGCTGCCGAAGCGCCGCACTGATTCAAGGAGTTGTTATGAGTCTGAGGTGGGTTGATGTTCTGGAAATCGCCATTCAGCTGGCGGAGTCCAAACCTGAGGTAGACCCTCGCTACGTGAACTTTGTGGATCTGCATAAATGGATTCTGGCGTTGCCGGAGTTCAGTGACGACCCGCAGCGCGGCGGCGAGAAGGTGCTTGAAGCCGTTCAGGCCGCCTGGATCGACGAGGCGGATTAACTGGCCTTTTGGCCTGGCCTACGCATTTAACCGGAACCCGCGTATAATTCGCGGGTTTAATTTTTCGCTTTAATCATTGTTTCTGGAGTTTCACATGGCTGTTCAACGCACTTTCTCCATCATCAAGCCTGATGCCGTTGCTAAAAACGTTGTTGGTGAGATCACCACTCGTTTCGAAAAGGCCGGCCTGCGCGTCGTTGCTTCGAAAATGCTTCAACTGTCCGAGCGCGAAGCTGCTGGCTTCTACGCTGAACACAGCGAGCGTGGCTTCTTCAAGGACCTGGTTGCTTTCATGACCTCCGGTCCAGTTATCGTTCAGGTTCTTGAAGGCGAAAACGCTGTTCTGGCTAACCGCGAACTGATGGGCGCTACTAACCCTAAAGAAGCAGCTGCCGGCACCATCCGTGCTGATTTCGCTGTTTCCATCGACGAAAACGCTGTTCACGGTTCCGACTCGGAAGCCTCCGCTGCCCGCGAAATCGCTTACTTCTTCGCTGCCACCGAAGTTTGCGCACGTATTCGCTAAGCGAATCGGGTGAGGGTGAAGCCATGACTGAAGCTACCGGTAAAATCAATCTGCTGGGTCTGACCCAGGCAGAGATGGAACAATTCTTCGAAAGCATCGGGGAAAAGCGTTTCCGTGCCGGGCAGATGATGAAATGGATTCACCACTTTGGTATCGATGATTTCGATGCCATGAGTAACGTCAGCAAGGTCTTGCGCGAAAAGCTCAAGGCCTGTGCTGAGATCCGCGGCCCGGAAGTGGTCAGCGAAGATATTTCCACTGATGGCACACGCAAGTGGGTAGTGCGGGTGGCGTCAGGCAGTTGTGTAGAAACCGTGTATATCCCCCAGGGTACGCGTGGCACCTTGTGTGTCTCGTCGCAGGCCGGCTGCGCGCTGGATTGCAGTTTCTGCTCGACTGGCAAGCAAGGCTTCAACAGTGATCTGAGTGCTGCCGAAGTGATCGGCCAGGTTTGGATCGCCAACAAGTCGTTCGGCAGCGTGCCGGCGAAGATCGACCGTGCCATCACCAACGTAGTGATGATGGGTATGGGCGAGCCGCTACTGAACTTCGACAACGTCGTCGCCGCCATGAAAATCATGATGGACGACCTCGGCTATGGCATTTCCAAGCGCAAGGTGACGCTGTCTACCTCGGGCGTGGTGCCGATGATCGATAAGCTCGGCGAAGTGATTGATGTGTCCCTAGCGCTGTCACTGCATGCACCGAACGATGCACTGCGCAATCAGCTGGTGCCGATCAACAAGAAGTACCCGCTGGAAATGCTGCTGGCGGCGTGCAAACGTTATGTCTCGCGCCTGGGCGAGAAACGTGTGCTTACAATCGAATACACCCTGCTCAAGGATGTAAACGATAAGACCGAGCACGCTGAGGAAATGATCGCACTTCTAAAAGATGTGCCTTGCAAGATCAACCTGATTCCGTTTAATCCCTTCCCCCACTCCGGGTACGAGCGGCCGAGCAACAATGCCATTCGCCGTTTCCAGGACCTGCTGCACAAAGCTGGGCACAATGTCACCGTGCGCACCACCCGTGGTGAGGACATTGATGCGGCCTGTGGCCAGTTGGTCGGTCAGGTTATGGACCGCACCCGTCGTAGTGAGCGCTATATTGCTGTGCGTGAATTGAGTAGCGAGGCCGAAACGCCAAGTTCCGCCGCCAATCGAACCTGAGGGGAGGATACCCATGACCTTGCGTCCCGCTTTATTGCTGTTGGCCGCCAGTCTGTTAGCCGGTTGCGTTACAACCGGTAATGTTGATCCGATGAAAACCGATAAAGGTCGCGACGAGGCACGCGATGCTTATGTTCAGCTGGGTATTGGCTATCTGCAGCAAGGCGAAACCGAGCGCGCCAAGATACCGCTGAAAAAAGCTCTGGAACTCGACTCTTCAAACGCTGATGCACACGCGGCTTTGGCCTTGGTGTTCCAGATCGAAATGGAACCCAAACTGGCTGACGATCACTATCGTAAGGCGCTATCGCAACGCAGTGATGATGCTCGTTTGTTGAATAACTACGGCAGTTTTCTGTTTGAACAGCAGCGTTATCCGGAAGCGCTCGAGCGCTATACCCAGGCTGCTGGGGACACTCTTTACCCAGAGCGTTCACGGGTGTTTGAAAACCTTGGTTTGACCTCGCTGCAACTCAAGCAACGTGAGCAGGCTAAGGCCTACTTTGAGCGTTCGCTGCGGTTGAATAGTCGCCGGCCTCGCGCCTTGATCGAAATGGCACAACTGTCCTATGAGGACAAGCAATACGTTCCCGCGCGCGGCTATTACGAAAGCTATATGGCGCTGGCCCAGCCAGATGCCCGCAGCCTGCTCCTGGGGGTACGTTTGGCGAAGATCTTCGAGGAGCGCGACAATGCCGCGAGCCTTGGTTTGCAGTTGAAGCGACTTTATCCGGGCACGCCGGAATATCAGCAATACCTGTCGGAGCAATGATGAAAGCGGCGCATCCAGAAGTGCTAGCAGTTCCCCGCATCAATCCGGGTGAGACTTTGCGCAAGGCTCGTGAGAGCCGCGGTTGGACCATTGCCGAGGTTGCTGCGCAGTTGAATCTGACTCCGCAGCGTTTGAGTCAGGTTGAGCAAGGTGCTTTCGACAAGCTGCCGGGGCACACCTTTGCCCGAGGCTATGTACGGGCTTACGCCAAGTTGCTGGACGTTGATCAGAACCGTCTGGTACTGGAGTTTGATCAGTTTACTGGCAGCGATGCCGCCGGCAGCAGCGTGCACAGCCTGGGGCGTATCGAGGAGCCTGTGAGCTACTCGCAGCGCATTTTGCGCATGGTCAGTTTTGTTCTGTTGCTGGCCCTGGCCGGCTTGAGCTTTTTCTGGTGGCAGGAACAGGCCGAGCGCCGTGCCGAAGACCTGGCTTCAACCAGTCTTGAGCACGTCGAAGTGGACGGGGCTGACGGCACTACGCAGATTCATCCGCTGGATGAACCGGAAGATCAGGCGGTGGAAGCTGCACAACTGGATGCGGAAGCCGAGTTGCCGCTGCTGCCTGAGGGGGCTGCTGCAGTTCCAAATGCTGCCGTTAGCGAGGTCACAACCGTAGCCCCGCAATCTGAGCAGCCATCAGCGGTTGGCGAAACTGCCAGCGTGCCGGCTGCGCCTGCTGTGCCGGTCAACGCCGAGCCTGCTGTTACCGAGGCCGTGCCTGCTACACCAGCTGAGAGCGCGCCGGTACAAGCTGCCGCAGGCGAGGCTGTTGTCAGCCTCAATTTCACTGCCGATTGCTGGACGCAACTGACCGATGCCAATGGCAAGGTGTTGTTCAGCGCTCTCAAGCGTAAGGGCGATAAACTGCAATTGGCCGGTAAGGCTCCGTTGGAGCTGCGTCTGGGGTATGCCCGTGGCGTGCAGGTCAGCCTGAATGGCAATCCAGTCGATGTTGCGCCTTTTATTTCCGGTGAGACCGCACGTCTGAAGTTGGGTGGGCAGTAACATGCATTGCGAATCACCGATCAAGCGCCGTATTTCACGCAAAATCTGGGTTGGCTCCGTGCCGGTGGGTGGTGACGCCCCCATCGCCGTGCAGAGCATGACCAACAGCGACACCAATGATGTGGCCGCCACCGTGGCGCAGATTCGTCGCCTCGAAGATGCAGGCGCAGATATCGTGCGTGTATCGGTGCCGGATATGGATGCAGCCGAAGCCTTTGGCCGAATCAAGCAGCAGGTGCGTGTGCCGCTGGTTGCCGATATTCATTTCGACTACCAGATCGCCTTGCGCGTAGCCGAGCTTGGCGTCGACTGCCTACGTATCAATCCAGGCAATATCGGTCGTGAAGACCGCGTGCGTGCAGTGGTTGAGGCCGCGCGCGATAAGGGCATTCCCATCCGCATCGGGGTCAATGCCGGTTCGCTGGAAAAGGATTTGCAGAAGAAATATGGCGAGCCGACCCCGGCGGCGCTAGTCGAATCCGCGCTACGTCACGTTGAGCATCTGGATCGTCTGAACTTCCCGGACTTCAAAGTCAGCGTAAAAGCCTCCGACGTGTTTATGGCCGTCGAAGCCTATCGTCTGCTGGCCAAGCAGATCGAACAGCCACTGCACCTAGGCATTACCGAGGCGGGTGGCCTGCGTTCGGGTACCGTGAAGTCGGCGGTGGGGCTGGGCATGCTGCTGGCTGAGGGCATTGGCGACACCATTCGTATTTCCCTTGCTGCTGACCCGGTGGAAGAGATCAAGGTCGGTTTCGATATCCTCAAATCCCTGCGCCTGCGTTCGCGTGGTATCAACTTTATCGCCTGTCCGAGCTGCTCGCGGCAGAACTTCGATGTGGTGAAAACCATGAACGAGCTGGAGCAGCGCGTCGAAGACCTGTTGGTGCCGCTGGATGTTGCAGTGATCGGATGTGTGGTAAACGGCCCTGGCGAAGCCAAGGAGGCCCATATTGGGCTGACCGGCGGTTCGCCCAACCTGATCTATATCGATGGTAAACCGGCGCTCAAGCTGGGCAATGACAACCTGGTCGATGAGTTGGAAAAACTGATCCGCCAGAAAGCGGCTGACAAGGTCGCTGCTGACGCCGCTCTGATTGCGCGCAGCTAACACCGTTAAGGAATTGAATTGAGTAAGTCCCTGCAAGCCATTCGTGGCATGAACGATATCCTGCCCGAGCAGACCCCGCTTTGGCGTTATTTTGAAGGTACCGTCGCCAGTCTGTTGGACGGTTACGGCTATCGGCAGATTCGTATGCCGATCGTCGAGTTCACTGAGCTGTTCAAGCGCTCAATTGGTGAAGTCACCGATATCGTTGAAAAAGAGATGTACACCTTCGAGGATCGCAATGGCGACTCCCTGACCCTGCGTCCGGAAGGTACTGCTGCCTGCGTACGTGCTGTGCTTGAGCATGGCTTGGTGGGTGGTGGGCAGCCGCAGAAACTCTGGTACATCGGCCCGATGTTCCGTCACGAACGCCCACAGAAAGGTCGTTATCGTCAGTTTCACCAGATCGGCGTGGAAGCTTTCAATATTGACGGTCCGGATATCGATGCCGAGTTGATCGTGCTGACCTGGCGTCTGTGGGGCCTGCTGGGCATCCGCGATGCGGTCAAACTTGAGCTCAACAGCCTGGGCACCAGCACCGCGCGTGCCGTTTACCGTGATGCGCTGGTTGAATTTTTGACTGCACACGCCGATCAGCTGGACGAAGACAGCCGCCGTCGCATGAGCAGCAACCCGCTGCGTGTTCTTGATAGCAAGGTGTCGGAAACTCAGGCTTTGCTGGTCAATGCACCGAAACTGGCGGACTACCTGGATGATGAGTCTCGCGTGCATTTCGAAGGACTCAAGGCTCGCCTGGATGCAGCGGGTGTGCCCTATGTGATCAACCCCAAGCTGGTGCGTGGGTTGGATTACTACAGCAAGACCGTATTTGAATGGGTCACCGACCAACTCGGCTCCCAGGGCACGGTATGTGCCGGTGGTCGTTACGACGGTCTGGTCGAGCAGATGGGTGGTAAGCCGGCGCCAGGCGTGGGTTTTGCCATGGGCATCGAACGTTTGGTGCTGTTGCTCGAAACTCTAGGTAAAGTACCGGCTGAAATCGCCCGTACGGTCGACGTTTACCTGTGCGCCTTTGGCGAGCCTGCTGAGTTGGCGGCGCTGGCTTTAAGCGAGCGTCTGCGTGACCAGCTGCCAAACCTGCGTCTGCAGGTGAATGCCGGGGCGGGTAGCTTCAAGAGTCAGTTCAAGAAGGCCGACAAGAGTGGTGCGCTGTTCGCCTTGATCTTGGGTGAAGACGAATTGGCCCAGCAAGTGGTAGGTTGCAAGCCGCTGCGCGGGCAAGGCGAACAACAAAGTATTGCGTGGTCGGCATTGGCCGACCATTTGGCGACCTGCGCCGATCAGGCCTGAGCGCCTGTTGAGTGATTTAGCGAATAGGAGTGTTGGGGTGGTTTCGCGTACTGATGATGAAGAACTGGCGGTAATCAAGGACTGGTGGCAGCGCAATGGCATGCCATTGCTGACCGGTGTTGCGCTGGCGTTGGTGGTAGTGTTCGGCTGGCAGGGCTGGCAGAAATATCAGGCTAATCAGTCCCAGGGTGCTTCGCTGGTGTATCAGCAGCTGCTCGAAGCTGCACTTGATCCGAGCGGCAAGCCTGACGCCAGCAAAGTCGCTGATCTGGCTAACACGCTGAAGAAAGACTTTGCCGGTACCCACTACGCCCAGTACGGCAGTCTGTTTGTGGCCAAGGTTGCGGTAGAGGCAGGCAAACTTGACGACGCTGCCAGCGAGCTGCAGGCGATTGTCGACAAGCCAGCAGATGAAAGCCTGGCTGAGCTGGCGCGTCAGCGCCTGGCGCGCGTGCTGGCTGCGCAGGATAAGGCAGAAGAGGCCCTGAAATTGCTGGATGCCAAGGTTGCGCCGGCCTTTGCCGCCAGCCGTGAAGAACTCAAGGGTGACCTGCTGGTGCAACTCGGCCGTGCCGACGATGCGCACGCCGCCTACGTAAAAGCCAAGGCCGCGCTCTCTGAAGATGCCGCTGTCGGTGGTTTGCAAATGAAGCTGGATGATCTGGCAAAAGGGGATGCGTGACGTGATGCGCTGGAAGAATGCCGCACTGCTGGCCCTGGCCGTTCTGGCCGTAGGTTGCAGCAGCAATAGCAAGAAGGAACTGCCGCCGGCCGATCTGCCCAAGTTTGAGGAAGAGGTTAGCCTGCAGAAGGAATGGAGTCGTTCGATTGGCGATGGCCAGGGCGAGTCCTTCAACATGCTGGTACCGGCGATTGATGGTGAGCAGATCTATGCCGCCGACGTCGAAGGTCTTGTTGTGGCCATGGACCGCATGACTGGCAAGGTCATCTGGAAGGCTGACCTGGAGTTGCCGGTTTCCGGCGCAGTCGGTGCAGGCTATGGCCTGGTGGTGGTTGGCACGCTGAAAGGCGAGATTATTGCCCTCGACACCGCAAGCGGTGAAGAGAAGTGGCGCGCCCGGGTGACCAGTGAAGTGCTGGCGCCGCCTGCGCTGAACGGCGACGTGGTGCTGGTACAGACCCAGGATGATCGCCTGATCGCCCTGGACATGAACACCGGCGAGCAGCGCTGGATCTTCGAGAACACTCCGGCGGTACTGACCCTGCGCGGCACTGGTAGCCCAGTGCTGACCAACCGTCTGGCGATTGCCGGCCTGTCCACCGGTAAGGTAATTGCGCTGGACGCGCAGCGCGGTATTCCAGTCTGGGAACAGCGCGTAGCCGTTCCGCAAGGTCGCTCGGAGTTGGATCGTGTAGTCGATATCGACGGCGGTCTGCTGCTCTCGGCTGGCACCCTCTACGCCGTCAGCTACCAGGGCCGCGTTGCCGCACTGGATCTGGAAAGCGGTCGTATCCTTTGGCAGCGCGAGGCGTCCAGTTCAGTCGGTGTTGCCCAGGGTTATGGCAGTGTTTACGTAAGCCTGGCCAGCGGTACCGTTGAAGGTATCGATGAGCGTTCGGCTTCGGCACTGTGGAGCAACGATGCTCTGGCTCGTCGCCAGTTGTCGGCTCCGGAAGTGTTCTCCAGCTATATCGCGTTCGGTGACCTGGAAGGCTACCTACACCTGGTCAGCCAGGTGGACGGACGTTTTGTCGGCCGTACGCGTATCGACAGCGACGGCCTGCGTGCCCGTCCACTGGTCGTGGGTGATTGGCTGTATGCCTACGGCAACGGCGGCAATCTGGTGGCTCTGACCATCAAGTGATCGCTCGCTGACGCTTTGGCGATGCTGCACAGCACTTAGGGCTGCGCAGCATCGCCAGTGCAATGAATTCCGGCCGCTGCCTCTGCAGCGGCTTTTGTATTTTCTGAAATAACGAAGTGGAGAGCCTAATGGTTCCCGTAATTGCCCTGGTGGGCCGCCCTAACGTCGGCAAGTCCACCCTGTTTAACCGCTTGACCAAGTCCCGTGACGCGATTGTCGGCGACCTATCTGGTCTGACCCGTGATCGCCAGTACGGCGAGGCCAAGTGGCAGGGGCGAACCTATATCGTCATCGACACCGGTGGTATTTCCGGTGACGAGGAAGGCATTGATGCCAAGATGGCCGAGCAATCGCTGCAGGCGATCGAAGAAGCCGATGCCGTGCTGTTTCTGGTGGATGCTCGCGCCGGGCTGTCCGCTTCCGATCAGATGATTGGCGAGCACCTGCGTCGCCGTAACAAGCGCAGCTTTCTGATTATCAACAAGGTCGACAATATCGACGCCGACCTGGCGCGCGCCGAGTTTTCCAGCATGGGCATGGGCGAGTCCCTGCCAATTGCCGGTGCTCACGGTCGTGGCATTACCCAGATGCTCGAGGCCGTGCTGGGTTCCTTCCCCAAGGATGCCACCGAGCCGGAAGAGGGTGAGGAAGAGGAAGAAGTGCTTGAAGGCCAGGAGGCCAAGCGCATTCCCGGCCCCAGCGAGAAGGACGGCATCAAGCTGGCGATCATCGGCCGCCCCAACGTCGGTAAGTCGACCCTGGTCAACCGCATGCTCGGTGAAGAACGGGTCATTGTGTATGACCAGGCCGGCACCACCCGCGACAGCATCTACATTCCTTTCGAGCGTGATGACGAGAAGTACACCTTGATCGACACCGCCGGCGTGCGCCGCCGCGGCAAGATCTTCGAGGCGGTGGAAAAGTTCTCGGTGGTGAAAACCCTGCAGGCGATTCAGGACTCCAACGTCGTGGTATTCGTCATGGATGCCCGCGAAGGTGTGGTCGACCATGACCTCAACCTGCTCGGCTTCGTGCTGGAAAGCGGTCGTGCTCTGGTGATCGCGCTGAACAAATGGGACGGTATGGAGCCGAGCGAGCGCGATTACGTGAAGGTCGAGCTGCAACGCCGGCTGTTCTTCGTTGACTTCGCCGATATCCACTTTATCTCGGCGCTGCATGGCACTGGAGTGGGCAATCTGTACAAATCGGTGCAGGCCTCGTTCAAGTCGGCGATCACTCGCTGGCCAACCAACCGCCTGACCCAGATTCTTGAAGATGCCGTCAGCGATCACGCGCCGCCCATGGTCAACAACCGTCGGATCAAGCTGCGCTACGCCCACCTGGGTGGCGCCAACCCGCCGCTGATTGTGATCCACGGCAATCAGGTCGATGCGGTGCCCAAGTCTTATGTTCGCTATTTGGAAAACACCTATCGCCGTGTGCTCAAGCTGGTCGGCACGCCGATTCGCATCGAGTTCAAGGGGGGGGAGAACCCGTACGAGGGCAATAAGAACACCCTCACCGATCGTCAGGTGAACAAGAAACGCCGCCTGATGAGCCACCACAAAAAGGCTGAGAAGAAGCGCAAAGACAAGCGCTAAGCTTGGATTTAAACGCTCTATAAAGGCACCTGCGGGTGCCTTTTGCCTTTCTGGACGTTGGGCTATTCTGCGCCATCAATAGCGTTCAAGCCCGGCGCTTGGTTCAGGAATGTTGCCTCGATGATTATCAGCAAGCTGCCGAACGTCGGCACCACCATCTTTACTCGCATGTCTCAGCTCGCCGTGGAAACCGGCGCGCTCAATCTGTCCCAGGGTTTTCCGGATTTTGATGGCCCACAGGGGCTGCGCGAAGCGGTCAGTCGACATGTCGCGGCCGGGCATAACCAGTACGCGCCGATGACTGGTTTGCCAGCCCTGCGTGAGCAGGTGGCGGCGAAGATTGCGCGCAGTTATGGCCGCAGTGTCAGCGCTGACAGCGAAATCACCATTACCCCCGGAGCGACTCAGGCGATCTTCTGTGCGGTGCAGGCGCTGGTCCGCCCCGGTGACGAGGTGATCGTCTTCGACCCCAGCTACGACAGCTACGAGCCCTCGGTTGAACTGGCCGGCGGGCAGTGCATACATGTACCGCTGGCGTTGCCGGGATTCGGCATTGACTGGCAGCGTCTACAGGATGCCTTGAGCAGCCGAACCCGCTTGATCATCCTCAACACGCCGCACAACCCCAGTGGGGCGCTGATTTCCAGGGCCGAGCTGGATCAGTTGGCGGCACTGATTCGTGGCCGCGACATCTACCTGATCAGTGACGAGGTGTATGAGCATCTGGTATTCGATGGCGTGGCACACGTCAGTGTATTGGCCCATGACGAGCTGTATCAGCGCGCCTTTGTGGTCAGCTCGTTCGGCAAGTCCTATCACGTCACTGGTTGGAAGACCGGCTATGTGGTGGCGCCGCCAGCCCTGAGCGCCGAACTGCGCAAGGTGCACCAATACGTCAGCTTCTGTGGCGTGACGCCGCTGCAATGGGCGCTGGCCGATTACATGGCCGAGCACCCTGAACATGTGGACGAGTTGCCAGCGTTCTATCAGGCCAAGCGTGACCTGTTCTGTGATCTGCTGACGGCCTCGCGCTTTCGCTTTACCCGCGCGGCCGGCACGTTTTTCCAGCTGGTCGACTATTCGGCCATTCGTCCTGATCTGGATGATGTGGCCATGGCCGAGTGGCTGACCCGTGAGCAGGGTGTCGCAGCGATTCCGATTTCCGTGTTCTACCAGGCGCCGCCCAAGGACTTGCGCCTGGTGCGCTTCTGCTTTGCCAAGCGCGAAGAGACCCTGCGTCAGGCGGCGGAAAAGCTATGCGCGATCTGAGCCAGTTGTCTGATCTTGAACTGGCGCTGCTCCAGACCCGCCTGACCTGGCAGGACCCTGCCGCTAATCGTGCGCATTTCACCGCCCTGCTGGAGCAGGCGCGCGGTGCTGATCTGATCGTGCTGCCAGAGATGTTCAGCACGGGGTTCTCCATGGACTCCGCCGCGCTGGCTGAGCCGGAAGACGGTCCCACCAGCCAGTGGCTGCGTGAGCAGGCCCAGGCGTTGCAGGCTGTGGTCACCGGCAGCCTGATTATCCAGGCAGCCGATGGTTCCTACCGTAATCGCCTGCTCTGGGCACGCCCGGATGGCACGGTGGCGCATTACGACAAGCGCCATCTGTTTCGCATGGCCGGCGAACACAAGCACTACAGCGCAGGTGAACAGCAGGTGGTGCTGGACGTGAAGGGTTGGCAGGTGCGCCCGCTGATCTGCTACGACCTGCGCTTTCCGGTGTGGAGCCGTGACCCGCAAAATACTGATCTGCTGCTCTACACCGCCAATTGGCCGGCTGCGCGGCGCCATCACTGGAATCGCCTGCTACCGGCGCGGGCTATTGAAAACCTGTGCTATGTGGCGGCGGTCAATCGCATTGGCGAGGACGGCAAGGGTTATGCCTACAGTGGCGATAGTCAGGTGCTGGATTTTCAGGGTGAACCGTTGCTGGAGCCCGGGGCTGCGGATGGGGTGTTCCGTGTCAGCCTCAACGCCGCCGAGCTGGCGGCCTATCGGCAGCGATTCCCGGCGTATCTGGATGCCGACGAGTTCGTGCTGGGGGCTTCCTGCTAGCGTGCGCGGCGTTTAGCCAAGGCCGCCTGTTCGGCAGCGCTGGCTTCCAGGCGCAGTTTCTCGCTGCGCAGAAAATCGCCCAGTTGCTGTAGCTCAGCAATCTTCTGCTCCACCTCGGCCAGTTTGCGGCTGACCAGGGCTGCGCCCTGAGCGCAGTCGAGTTGTTGCTCGCGCCGTGCGCGAAGGATTTCGCCAATCTCACCGAGGGAGAAGCCCATGCTCTGCGCCTGCTGGATAAAGCCCAGATCATGCAGCGTCTGCAGGCTGTATTCGCGGTAATTATTGTCGCGGCGCAGGGCGCTGATCAGCCCCAGGCTCTCGTAGTAACGCAGGGTGTGGCGGCTGGCGCCGCTGCGTTTTTCCAGTTCACCAATGCGCATGCAAATCCCGCTTGACTGTAGAGTGTGCTCGACAGTTTAGCCTGCTTGGGTCATCAACGACTCAGGAGGATTGACGATGAATCAGCCATGTTTTGTCACCGGCGGCAGCGGTTTTATCGGTCAGCATCTGCTGGCGTTGCTCACTAGCAGAGGCCACCCGGTCAGCGTGCTAATGCGTCGACCGCACAGCCTGCCAGCCTTGCGCGAGCAGATTGAGCAACTGGGTGGGCGCGGCGATCTGCTTACGGCGGTTGGCGGTGATCTGGGCTTGCCGGGGCTGGGGCTGGATGCCACAGACCGTGAGCAGGTGCGTCAGGCGGCGGTGGTGTTTCACCTGGGGGCGCAGTTCGCCTGGGGGTTGTCAGTGGCGCAGGCGCGCCAGGTCAATGTTGACGGTGCGATTCGGGTGGCGGAGTTGGCGGCGCAGCAAGGTAGCCGCCTGCTGATGGTGGGCGGTTTTATGCTGGCCAATCATGGGCACTTGCAGCGTATTGGGGTGAATTTGCAGTACCCCGAACAGACGGACTGGGATCGCCTCTATCGCCGCTCTGGGGCTTATGAAGGCAGCAAGCTGGAGGCGCACTTTCGTGTACGCGCGCGAATGGCTGAACTGCAGGCGCCGCTGACGCTGGTGCACCCAGCCACCGTCTGTGGCCATAGCCGTAGCGGGCATATTCTGCCGGCGCAGCCGTTGGCTGGCTTGATCGACAATCTGGCCGCGGGCCGGCTTGGGGCAATTCCCGGTTCGGCAGCGCACTGGCTGCCGTTGGTCAGCGTGGATTTTCTCGCCGAGTTGATGTTGGCAGCGGCCTTTGATGAGCAGCAGGTCGGCCAGGAAATCCTCGCCCTGGATGCCGCGACGCCCAACCTGCAGGGCATGCTGCAGCAATTGGCTCGCACGCTGAGCGTGCAGGCGCCGAGCCGGCATCTGCCGATACCGTTGCTGCGGGTGTTGCTGAAGATTCCCGGTGTGCCGCGCCTGCTGCATACCGATGCCGAGTCGCTGGATTTTATCCAGACCACCCGCTTCGATACTGCTGCGACCCAGACCCTGGTGCAGCGCCATCACCTGCACTGGCCGGATATCGGCCAGGCGTTGCAGGCGACGGCGCGTTACCTGGTGCGCACGCCGTCAGTGGCCTGACGGCGTGCACTGCGATCAGGCCGCTTGTTCGGCGGCTTGGCCGAGCGCGCGGTTCAGTGCGCTAAACAGTGCACGGAAGCTCGCCGTGGTGAGGTTTTCATCGATGCCCACACCGTGCAGCGCACGGCCGCCGTTGACGCGCAATTCGATATAAGCCGCCGCTTTGGCATTGGTGCCGGCGCCGATGGCGTGCTCGCTGTAGTCCATGATTTCCACGTCTACCGGCAGGCCGGCGACCAGGGCTTCCAGCGGGCCTTTGCCGATCCCGCGCCAGTGCTGGATTTCCCCAGCATTGATGACTTCCACATCGACCGCGCTGGTGCCGTTTTCTTCCTGCAGGCGATGGCCTTTCAGGGCATAGGGTGCGGTGGCCTGCAGGTACTCGGTTTCGAGCAACGTGTAGATTTGCGCGGCGGACATCTCCAGGCCGAGGCGGTCGGTTTCCTTCTGCACCACCTGACTGAACTCGATCTGCATACGGCGCGGCAGGTTGATGCCGTATTCCTGTTCGAGCAGGAAGGTGATGCCGCCCTTGCCGGACTGGCTGTTGACGCGAATCACCGCCTCGTAATCGCGGCCGATATCGGCAGGGTCGATCGGCAGGTACGGCACCTCCCATACGGCATCGGCCTGCTGCTGGGCGAAGCCCTTGCGGATCGCGTCCTGGTGCGAGCCGGAGAAGGCGGTGTGCACAAGATCACCGACGTAAGGATGGCGTGGATGCACCGGAATCTGGTTGCAGTCCTCGACCACCTTGCGCACGGCATCGATGTCGGAGAAGTCCAGCTCGGGGTCGACGCCCTGGGTGTAGAGGTTCAGCGCCAGGGTCACCAGGCAGACGTTGCCGGTGCGCTCGCCGTTGCCGAACAGGCAGCCTTCGACGCGATCCGCGCCGGCCATCACCGCCAGCTCGGAGGCGGCGACGCCGGTGCCACGGTCATTGTGGGTGTGTACGCTGATCAGCACGCTGTCACGGCGGTCGACGTGACGACCGAACCACTCGATCTGGTCGGCGTAGTTGTTTGGCGTGGCGCACTCGATGGTGGCGGGCAGGTTGAGAATCAGCTTGTTCGCCGGGGTTGGTTGGAACACACCGATCACCGCGTTGCACACCTCGACGGCAAAGTCGATCTCGGTGCTGCTGAACACTTCCGGCGAGTACTCGAAGCCCCACTGGGTTTCTGGCGCAGCCTCGGCCAGGCGCTTGATGGTGGTGCCAGCAGACACGGCGATGGCTTTGACGCCGGCCTTGTCCTGGTTGAAGACGATCTTGCGGAAGCTCGGCGCGCAAGCGTTGTAGTAATGGACGATGGCCTTCTTTGCGCCCTTGAGCGACTCGAAGGTGCGTTCGATAAGGTCGTCACGGGCCTGGGTCAGCACCTGGATGGTCACGTCATCCGGGATGTGGCCGCCTTCGATCAGCTCGCGGACGAAGTCGAAATCGGTCTGTGAAGCGGACGGGAAGCCCACTTCGATTTCCTTCAGGCCCACGGCCAGCAGACACTTGAAGAAGCGCATCTTCTTCTCGGCATCCATCGGCTCGATCAGCGACTGATTGCCGTCGCGCAGGTCGGTGGACAGCCAGATCGGCGCCTTGTCGATGATCTTGTCCGGCCAGGTGCGGTCCGGAATCTGGATCTGGGTGAACGGGCGGTACTTACTGGACGGGTCTTTGAGCATGCTCATGGTGTTGATCCTTGTGGCGCGGCTGCAAGCGGCGAACCGGGCAAAAACTGAGAAAACAGGGCAGGGCGTGGGCGTGAAAGTTCAGCCACGCAGTCGCTGGCTCACCAGGCAGAGGTTGGCGTGTTGGCGCAGCAGGATAAGGGTGTGATAGGTGTTCATAGCGCCAACCCTAATCTTTGAGGTCAAAGCTGGCAAGCAATGCTGAAAAATTGGTGTTTTAGTGCGGTTTAGGTGTTTTAAGGCGATTAATTTTGCGTAAAAAGCCGTGGGTAAGCGTTTGGATTGCGGGCGGCATCAGGTGTTTCGGCCGCCCGCTGTGGCTTCAAGGCTGGGTGCCAGGCAGCAGGTTATGTTTCAGCTCGCGCATATCCGCCCCGCTGGGGTGCTGGAAGACCCGCAGACCAAACTCCGGAAGGATCGCCAGCAGGTGATCGAAGATATCCGATTGAATGGCCTCATAGCGTGCCCAGGCGATGGTGTTGGTGAAGCAGTACAGCTCCAGCGGCAGGCCGTCTGCGGTCGGACTCATCTGCCTGACCAGCTGGGTCATTTCCTGATGGATACCCGGATGCTGGCGCAGGTAGTGTTCGACGTACGCGCGGAAGGTGCCGATGTTGGTAACCCGCCGGGTGTTTGCGGGCTCCTGGCTGGCCTCGGCCAGGGCGCTGTTCCAGCTAAGCAGCTCGCTCTGCTTGCTGTTCAGGTAATGGCCGAGCAGCAGAAAACGCTGCAGGCGGGTGATCTGCTCCGGGCTGAGGAAACTGATGCTGGTTTGATCAAGCAGCAGGCTGCGCTTTATTCGCCGTCCACCGGACTCCTGCATGCCACGCCAGTTCTTGAACGGGTCACTGATAAAGCGCTTGGTCGGGATGGTGGTGATGGTTTTGTCCCAGTTCTGCACCTTGACCGTGTGCAGGGCGATATCGATGACATCGCCATCGGCGTTCAGCTGTGGCATCTCGATCCAGTCGCCGACACGCACGATATCGCTGGAGGAAATCTGCACGCTGGCGACCAGCGATAGCAAGGTGTCCTGAAAAATCAGCATCAGCACCGCCGCCATTGCGCCCAGGCCAGACAGCAGGATCAGTGGCGAGCGGTCGATCAGGCTGGCGACCATAAGTATTGCGGCAATCACGAAGAGCAGAATCTTCACCACCTGCACATAGCCCTTGATCGGCTTCAGATGGGCATTTGGGCGCTTCTGGTAGGTGTTGTTGAGCAGTGTCAGCACGCCGCTGATGGCCAGGGCGATGGTCAGTACGATAAAGGCGCTGCAGACATTGCCGGTTACTTCCACGGCCGCTTCCGGCAGATTGGGCACCAGGGTGATGCCGACGGAAATGATCAGCGCCGGGACGATATTGGCGAGCCGCGCGATCACCCGTGAGTCATGCAGGCTGCCGTCCTGGCCAATTGGTGTGGCTTTCAGCGCCCGGTACAGGCCGCGCAACAGGATGCGTTTGACCACCCAGTTGGCCAGCCAGGCCGCTAGTAGCAGCAGCGACAGGCCAGTCAGGCTATAGAGCTCGGGATAGTGTTCAAGCCACTGCTGGGCGTTGCTGTACAGGTCGTTCATACCGCTCCTCGGGGTGTTCGTTCAGCGTATTAACGCTGCCACCTTAACAAACGAGCGAAAAACGAGCCGGCTGGGTTGTTTGCTGAACGTGTCTCGGGGCGCTTTACCCGAGCAGGCTAAGTACGGCTTGCGGCCGTTGATTGGCTTGGGCAAGCACGCTTTGCGCGGCTTGCTGAATGATCTGCCGAGAGACCAGGTTGGAGGTTTCTGCCGCAAAGTCGGTGTCGAGAATCCGCGAGCGGCTGGCGGCGGCATTCTCGGCAATGCTTTGCAGGTTATTGATGGTGCTTTCCAGGCGATTCTGCAGTGCGCCCATATAGCCACGCTGGCGGTCGATATAGGCCAGCGCATCATCAATGTCCATTACTGCCAAGCCTGGCGTCTTGCTCAGGTCTAGGCGGCTTAGGGCCATCGCATCGGCGCTGAATGCACTGAAGCCGACTTGTATGGTTTCGTAAGCCTCGGCCCCAATCTGGAATTGCGTAATGGCGTTGCCCCCAACGCCGTTGACGTTGAATAGTTCGGGTTCGACCAATTTGAAACCTTGTGAGCCGGGAAGGCCTGTTCCCTGGTTGAGCAGTACATTTTCGGCGGTGAGCACATTGCCGCCATCAGCATCAAACCCGCCAATCGCCCCGGTATCGGCGTTCGTCAGGTCAAGGCTGGCGACGTAGGTGGCAATATCTGCGCCAAACTTGGTTTCGAAATCTGCCAGGTTGGTGAAGGCACCCTTGCTGGCGTTGGTCAGGGCCTGATCCAGGGTCGATCCGCTGTTCTTTTGCAGGTAGCCCATGATGTCTTTGATGCCCTTGCCGCCCGCCGCCTTGATTTCATCATGCATATAGCGCACAGCAGCGTAGCCGCCGGAGTAACCGGCAGAGGCACTGACATCGTCGGCATTGAATGCAGCCAGGATGGCTGCCGTATTGGTACCGCCGGCGGTGTCTCCAGCAAGGCGCTCGTCTGCGCCCTGCAACGCTTCTGCGGTGCCTTCGATAAACCAGCTGGGTAATCCGGCAAAGTTCATCGTACGGCCCATGACCGCGTGCGCCATTTCATGCGCAATCACCCGGTCAGTGTATTGCGGTGTGCTACCGCCGTTAGGCAGGGTAGAAGCATCGAAATAGGCCAGGTTTACATTGAGTACCTGGTCAAAAATTTTGCCGCCAGCACCTGATGTTCCTGAAACCGAAGCCAGGGCTTGGCTGGAAGAATCATTGGTGAAGGTTATTTCCAGTTCGGCGCCGTCAGCCGTCAGACCGAAAGCATCGAATACCCGTTGCTCGCCTTCGCTGATCCAGAAGCCTTTCAGGGCATTGAGTACGGCACGTTGGTCGAGATCTCCCAGGACCGAAAAGGTGCCCTGGTCAAATACTTTGCGTCCTGCAAAAGTCGTGGTCTCGTTGACGCGGTTGATCTCCTGCAGCAGCTGCTGTGCTTCCTGATCTAGCGCTGCACGTTCACTGGCTCCATTGGAGCCGTTCATGGCCTGTAAACCGAGCGAGCGAATGCGCTGCAGGGCGTCGGTGACGCTTTGCAAAGCGCCCTCCGCTACCTGCAGCAGCGATATGCCGTCGTTGGCGTTGCGCGTGGCCACGTTCAGCCCCCGCACCTGCGAGGTCAGACGGTTGGAGATTTGCAGTCCGGCGGCATCGTCCTTGGCGCTGTTAATGCGTTGTCCGGTGGACAGGCGCTGCAGCGAAGTACCGAGGGCCGTGCTGTTGCTCTCCAATTGGCGGCGCGTGAACGACGACGAGATGTTGGTGTTAACCGTCAGCATCTACGTGTGTACCCGCTCGGCCGGACGGAAAGCCCGGCGTCACAGACGTCATCGGCTTGCGCTAAAAAGGCTTGAGAGGTTCGGGTGGGTAGGTCGACGAACGGTCAGGGCTTGAACGCACCAATAAAAATCGCCGGATCGACGCGTGCGTCGTTGAGGCTGACGTTCCAATGCAGGTGCGGCCCGGTGGCGCGGCCGGTGGCGCCGACGTTGCCGAGTATGCCGCCGCGTGGCAGCTCATCGCCGACCTTAACGCCGATGGCGGAGAGGTGGCAGAACATGCTGATCAGGCCCTGACCGTGGTCGACAAACACGGTTTTGCCGTTGAAGAAGTAGTCGCCAGTCAGGATCACTTTGCCGGCGGCGGGGGCCTTGATCGGCGTGCTGCTATTGGCGGCGAAGTCCAGCCCTGAGTGAGGGTTGCGTTCTTCGCCATTGAAGAAGCGGCGTAGGCCGAAGGGGCTCGACAGCGGGCCGTTGACCGGTCTGTCGAACAGCAGGTTGCTCGGCTGGCGCGGGCTGAATTGCTGATAGGCGCGGGTCTGCTCGGCCAGTTCGCGCTCAATGCGGGCAAGGTTCTTGGCGTTCGGATTGACCTGCTGCTGGTTTTTGATGGTGATGCGCTGCTCGACGTAGTGCTTGCTGCCCACCTGAAAGCTCAGCTTCTGGCTGCCATTGAGGCTGATCTGCTGGTTGCCGGGTTTCACGCTTAGCGGGATGCCGACGATGGCGATCCAGCGCTGCTGATCTTCATTAATCACCAGCACAGGCTTGTTTTGATAGCGCACGCTGGGCGCGCTGGCTGCTGGCCCAAGATCGACCACGGCCACGCCGCCGGGCACGGGTTTATTGAGAAGTCGGCTGATAAAGCCTTCTGCGTGGATGGGCAGGGCGAGGCAGAACAGGGTAAGCAGGGTGAATAAACGCATGGGTGACCTGTGTGGAAATCAATCGAGCAGCGAGAGGGTAACCGGCTGCACATGGTTGTCTTCGACTCGCACATCCAGCTCACCGTTGCTTAGCCGCGCCTTCAGCCGTTGGCCGGGCTGGGTGTCGGTGGCATTGCGGATGGCGCGGCCGCGCTCATCCAGCAGGATGCTGTAACCACGACCCAGCGTTGCCAGTGGGCTGACCGCATGTAGCGTCTGCACCTGGCTATGCAGTTGCAGGCGTCGCGCCTTGAGGCCTTCGCGCATGCTGCGTTGCAGGCGCTCTGCCAGAGCCTGCAGGCGCTGATCCAGCAACTTGAGGTTGCGCTCCGGGTGCAGGCTGAGCAGGCGGGTTTGCAGATGATTCAGACGTTCGCGGCGATTACTCAGTTGGCGTGCGAAGGCGCGGGTCAGGCGCATGTCCAGGTCATCCACGCGCTGAGCATGCTGGCGCAGGCGTTCGCCGGGGTGGCGCAAGCGTCGCTGCAAACCGTCCAGGCGCATACGTTCGCGTTCCAGGCGGTGCTGCATGCGCAGGTTCAGGCGACGCTTGAGGTTGTGCAGGCGTTGCACCAGCTCGCTGCTGTCGGGGGCCAGCAGTTCGGCGGCGGCCGATGGTGTTGGCGCGCGTACGTCGGCAACAAAATCGGCGATGGATACATCGGTCTCATGGCCCACGGCGCTGACAATGGGCGTGACGCAGGCGGCAATGGCGCGTGCTACCTGTTCTTCGTTAAAACACCAGAGGTCTTCCAGCGAGCCTCCACCACGGGCGAGGATCAGCGCATCGAAGCCTTTTGCATCTGCAATGCCGAGGGCGCGAACAATCTGCGTAGTGGCTTCGCGGCCCTGCACGGCGGTGGGAATCAGGGTCAGTTCGACCTGTGGCGCGCGGCGGCGGAACACGCTGATGATGTCGCGGATCACCGCGCCGGTGGGTGAGCTGATGATGCCGATGCGCTTGGGGTGCGCTGGCAGGGCGACTTTGCCCTCGGCAGCAAACAGCCCTTCGGCGCTGAGTTTCTCCTTTAACGCCTCGAAGGCCAAACGCAGGGCGCCATCGCCGGCGGGTTCGACGGCATCGAGAATCAGTTGGTAGTCGCCGCGTCCTTCAAACAGTGAAACCTTGCCGCGCACCTTGACCGCCAGGCCATCGCGTAGCGCCTGACGCACCTTGGCGGCGTTTTGCCGGAACAGCGCGCAACGCACCTGGGCCTGACTATCTTTAAGGGTGAAATAGATATGCCCGGACGCCGGCTTGGCCAGGTTGGATATTTCCCCCTCGACCCAGATGCCGCCGAATACATCTTCCAGCAGCAGGCGTGCGCGGTTGTTCAGTTGGCTAACGCTGAGCACCTCGCGGTCGAGGTTCAGGCGTTGGAAGGGATCTTTGATCATGGCCGGCATAGTAAAGGCTTTGTCCGGGCAACTGTAGAGTCTTGACCCGCACTGCCAGCCCATTAAGCTGCGCTCCTTCAATGCAGACCGAGTTCCGATATGAGTGAGCAGCAGGCGATCATCGTGCCGCAGATCTCCAGCTTCCCCGGCCATGAGGCGCGGGCGCGGGTGATTGTGCGCTGGCTGGTCAAGCAGAACATCATCGAAGAACAGCTGAGCACCTGCGGGCGCACCTTCAAACATATGGGCTACGGTATCGCCGAAGGTGCGCGGCGGGTGGTCGAGCGACCGGAGCTGCTGCCCTTTGGTCAGGCGGTACATGGCCTGGAGATTATCTACAAGCGCTGCATCTATACCCCGACTGCGGGGTTTCTTGAGGAGGCCGGTTGCCCTGAGTGTCGTCGTGAGGTGGGCGAGCGCCTGTTCGACAGCCTGGAAGAGTGGATGCCGGGGCAGACCGATAACTTTATCTGCCCGCTGTGTGGCCATGAAGACGACATCAACGGCTTTCTGTTTCTGCAGCCCTGCGGTTTTTCCAACTTGGGTTTTATCTTCAATAACTGGGCGGATGCCGGTTTCAAACAGAGTTTTCTCGACGAGTTCGCCGCGCGTTTGGGCTATCCAGTCTCGCAGGTAAGAGTTGACTTGTGAGTCAGATCGGCGACGTTGTCGACGCGCATCTCAACGATCAGCACGCCTAGGCGATTGTTTGCGTTGAGTGCAGGGGGGCGTCTGAGTATAATGGCGCGCTTCCTATTTTCCCGTCTGGGAGCCCCCGCCATGCTGCGTATCAGTCAAGAAGCTCTTACCTTCGACGACGTTCTACTTATTCCAGGTTATTCCGAAGTTCTGCCGAAGGATGTCAGCCTCAAAACGCGCCTGACGCGTGGCATCGAACTAAATATTCCGTTGCTCTCTGCTGCCATGGATACCGTGACTGAAGCCCGTCTGGCGATTGCCATGGCTCAGGAAGGCGGTATCGGCATCATCCACAAGAACATGACCGTCGAGCAGCAAGCTGCCGAAGTGCGCAAGGTCAAACGCTACGAGGCGGGCGTGGTCAAGGACCCGATCACCATCGAAGCCGACGCCACCGTACGTGATCTGTTCGAACTGACCCGCATGCACAACATCTCCGGTGTACCGGTGCTGAGCGATGGCGACCTGGTCGGCATCGTCACCTCCCGTGACGTGCGTTTCGAGAACCGCCTGGACGCCACCGTGCGTGAAGTGATGACGCCGAAAGAGCGTCTGGTCACCGTGCCTGAAGGCGCCGACAAAGACGTGGTGCGCGAGCTATTGCACAAGCACCGTATCGAGAAAGTCCTGATCGTCGATGATGCCTTCCGCTTGAAGGGCATGATGACCGTCAAGGACATCGAAAAAGCCAAAGCCTACCCGCTGGCCAGCAAGGACGACCAGGGTCGTCTGCGTGTTGGCGCGGCCGTTGGCACCGGTGCCGATACTGCCGACCGCGTCGCCGCGCTGGCTAACGCTGGTGTTGACGTGATCATCGTTGACACTGCCCACGGTCACTCCAAAGGCGTGATTGACCGCGTGCGTTGGGTCAAGCAGAACTTCCCGGACGTGCAGGTGATCGGCGGCAACATCGCCACCGGCGAAGCCGCCAAGGCCCTGGCCGAAGCCGGCGCTGATGCGGTCAAGGTCGGTATCGGCCCTGGCTCGATCTGCACCACGCGCATTGTTGCCGGTGTTGGCGTGCCGCAAATCTCCGCCGTGGCCAACGTTGCCGCCGCACTGGCTGGCACCGGTGTGCCGCTGATCGCCGATGGTGGTATCCGTTTCTCCGGTGACCTGTCCAAAGCCATTGTTGCCGGCGCGTCCTGCGTGATGATCGGTTCCATGCTCGCCGGTACTGAAGAGGCACCGGGCGAAGTCGAGTTGTTCCAGGGCCGCTCCTACAAGGCTTACCGCGGCATGGGTTCGCTGGGCGCCATGGCGCAGGCGCAGGGTTCTTCGGATCGTTACTTCCAGGACTCCTCGGCCGGTGCCGAGAAGCTGGTGCCAGAAGGCATCGAAGGTCGCGTGCCGTACAAGGGCGCAATGGCAGCCATCGTGCACCAGCTGATGGGCGGCCTGCGTGCCTCCATGGGCTACACCGGTTGTGCGACGGTTGAAGAGATGCGCAGCAAGCCTGAGTTTGTGCGCATCACCGGCGCTGGCATGGCCGAGTCGCATGTACACGATGTGCAGATCACCAAAGAAGCCCCGAACTACCGCGTGGGCTGATTGTTGATCAGTTGATATAAAGCCCGGGGCTGTCGCTGTTGTTTTACAGGGCAGCCCCGAGTCATTTGTGAATTCCGCTACGAGAGACGGCCATGGCTCATCAAGACATCCACGCTCACCGCATCCTGATTCTGGATTTCGGTTCCCAGTACACCCAGCTGATTGCCCGCCGCGTGCGCGAGATCGGCGTGTATTGCGAGCTGCACCCATTCGACATGAGCGACGATGACATCCGTGCCTTCGCTCCGCGCGGGATCATCCTCGCCGGTGGCCCGGAATCGGTGCATGAAGCCGGCAGCCCGCGTGCACCGAAAGCCGTGTTCGACCTCGGTGTGCCGGTTTTTGGTATCTGCTACGGCATGCAGACCATGGCCGAGCAGCTGGGCGGCAAGGTTGAAGGCTCCGAGCTGCGTGAGTTCGGTTATGCCCGCGTGGATATCGTCGGCAAAGCCCGCCTGCTCAATGGCATCGAAGACCACGTCGATGACGACGGCGTGCTCGGCCTCGACGTTTGGATGAGCCACGGTGACAAAGTCACCGCCATGCCAACCGGCTTCCATATTCTCGCCAGCACCCCGAGCTGCCCGATCGCCGCCATGGCCGACGACAGTCGCGGCTACTACGGCGTGCAGTTCCACCCGGAAGTGACCCACACCAAGCAGGGCGGCCGCATCCTCTCGCGTTTCATTCTGGAAATCTGCGGCTGCGAAGCGCTGTGGACTGCCTCCAACATCGTTGAAGACGCTATCGCCAATGTGCGCGCCCAGGTTGGCAGCGCCAACGTGCTGCTCGGCCTGTCCGGCGGTGTCGATTCCTCGGTGGTTGCGGCGCTGCTGCACAAGGCCATCGGCGATCAGCTGACCTGTGTATTTGTCGACAACGGCCTGCTGCGCCTGCACGAAGGAGAGCAGGTGATGGCCATGTTCGCCGAGAACATGGGCGTCAAAGTGATCCGCGCCAACGCCGAAGAGCAGTTCCTCAGCAACCTCGCCGGCGAAGCCGATCCAGAGAAGAAGCGCAAGATCATCGGCCGCACCTTTATCGACGTGTTCGATGCTGAGTCCTGCAAGCTGGACAACATCAAGTTCCTTGCTCAGGGCACCATCTACCCGGACGTGATCGAGTCGGCTGGCGCGAAAAGCGGCAAGGCCCACGTGATCAAGTCGCACCACAACGTCGGCGGCCTGCCGGAAGAGATGAACCTGAAACTGGTTGAGCCGTTGCGCGAGCTGTTCAAGGACGAAGTTCGCCGTCTGGGTCTGGAACTCGGCCTGCCGTACGACATGGTCTACCGTCACCCATTCCCCGGTCCAGGCCTGGGTGTGCGCATCCTCGGCGAAGTGAAGAAGGAATACGCCGACCTGCTGCGTCGCGCTGACCACATCTTTATCGAGGAGCTGCGCAAGGCCGACTGGTACCACAAGGTCAGCCAGGCCTTCGTGGTGTTCCAGCCGGTGAAATCGGTGGGCGTGGTCGGCGATGGCCGTCGTTACGCCTGGGTTGTCGCCCTGCGCGCGGTGGAGACCATCGACTTTATGACTGCACGTTGGGCGCACCTGCCTTACGAGCTGCTGGAAACTGTCAGCGGCCGCATCATCAACGAAATCGAAGGCATCTCCCGCGTCACCTACGACGTGTCGAGCAAGCCGCCTGCCACCATCGAGTGGGAGTAACCAGAAGGGGCCTACGGGCCCCTTTTTGTTAGCCCTGATCGGTTGTGTATGGGGCAGGCACTACGCTGGGTATCGGACAGCCGCTGTTCTCTATTAGGTGAGGGGCAGGGCTATTTGTTATTCGATCAGCCCCAGGTTGGCGAGACGATCTGCACAATCTACAGGGCCGTGTATGTCCATGAGCACTGGGCCAGTCTGGCTGTGAGGTGCTTATCGTGGTTATGCTCGGGCAACGGATTGACCCAGAGTCCAGTTGTCCGGCCATTTATGCAGGGAGATCAGCAATGACCGCACTATTTGTCTTGGCGAGTATGGCGCGGCGTTTTGCTGTAGGCGGGGGCAGGTCACTTGGCCATCTGCTGGGGCTGACCCTGAGCGTTCTGTTGGTCGTCAGCTCCGCGTTGGCGCAGGACGAATCTGCTCCTGCTGCCCCCACTGCCACGACTGCTGCGGCAATTGCCTTAAACGATATTTTGCTGCGTGCAGATGATGACCAGCGTCTGGCAGACCGGGCCAAACGCCGGGCGGCGAGTGCGGACCCGGCTGCCGCGCTTGGCGCTCTGCTTGATGACATCGCGCGGCCCGTCGATGAGAAACTGCAGACCTTCAGTGTGGATGAACTGCGTCAGCTGCCTTTTGTGCGGCTGGAGAGCCTGGCGCGCCACTGGAGCTTCGATGCCCACCGTATTCAAGCCTGGCGTACGCAGATGCGCGCCGTCACCAAACCTTATGCCGATGACACGGCCGAGCTGTCGCTACGCCGTGCACGTTGGCAGGCCACCCGTGCGGCGACCCCGGCAGATAGCATGCCCGTGCCTCTGGCTCGGCAGATCGACTTGATGATCAGCGAACTGCAGGCGGCCGAGCAGGCGCTTGCCGCTCCGTTGGAGCGGCTGATTGAGTTGGGGCAGCGCGCCAATGCGATCAGTTCGAGTATTCAGCTTGGGCGCGAAGAGGTGGACAGGGTCATCAGTGGTGTCGATGCACGTCTGTTCAGTCGTGATGCGCTGCCGTTGTGGCAGGCGCTGCATCTAGGCACTGAGCAGGGTGATGAAGCGGAGTCAGTCGTACAGGGGCTGGATATTGAAGCGCGGTTTGCCGATGCCTATGGCGCGGTGAACAGCATCAAGGTGCACGCGTTACAGGCGCTGCTGGTGCTGCTGTTGCTTATGTTGCTCTGGCTGGCGCGCCGGCAGCGATCGCTACCTCACTCTGGCCGTGATGAGGATAGCCTGCGGGTGGCCGCGCGGCCGTTTTCCGCCTGGTTGCTGCTGGCCGTTATGGCTGTGCAGGTGTTCGAGTCGGATGCGCCCATGTTGGCGCTTGAGGTGCTGACGTTGCTGGCAGTGGTGCCGGCGTTGCGCATGCTGCCGCAGCGCGCCCATGACCTGCTGGGTCGCTGGCCATTGATGGCGGCTGGCTTGTATCTGGCAGACCGGCTGGGGGCGCTGCTATGGGGCGGTGAAGATGTTTATCGCGTGTTTCAGCTCGGGCTGACGGTCGTCGCGTTGCTGCTCACGCTCTGGCTGTTGCGGCAGATGTTGCGGCGAGTTGAACACAATGCCGGCTGGGCGCGCTCGATGGTGCGCGGGAGCGTCTGGTTGGGCGGTGGGCTGCTGCTGGCTTCGCTGCTGGCTAATCTGGCCGGCGCCGTGCTGCTGACGCAAACGCTCACCAGCGGGGTTATCGACAGCGGCTACATCGGTCTGTTGCTGTATGCCTGCATGACTGTGGTCAATACGCTGCTGCGGATGCTCGCGGAGTTGCCGGCGGTGCAGCGGGTATGGCTGTTTCGTCGGCACAGCCAGGCAATGTTGAGTTGGTTGCGTCGCGCATTGCTACTGGCAGCGGCAATCAGTTGGTTGCTGTACAGCATGGATCGATTTCGCGTGTTGCTGCCGGTGCAGGCGTTCGTCAGCCAGGTGTTGGGCTATGACGTCGAGGTCGGCGAGTTATCCATCAGTCTCGGCGATGTGCTGGTGTTTGCCCTGTCGGTACTGATCACCATTGCTGCTGCGCGGGCGACCAAGCTGGTACTGCGCGAGCAGTTGCAGGGGCATAGCCGCTTGCCACGCGGGGTGGGCAACAGCATCGCCTCGCTCACCTATTACGCGCTGCTGTTGCTGGGCTTTCTACTGGCGTTGTCGGCGGCGGGTTTCAAGGTCAGTCAGTTGACGCTGTTGTTCGGCGCGCTGGGTGTGGGTATCGGCTTTGGTTTGCAGGGGCTGGTGAGTAATTTCGTTTCTGGGCTGGTGTTGATGTTCGAGCGGCCGATTCAGCCCGGCGACGTTATCGAGATCGACGGTGCCAGTGGCAGCGTCCGCGAAATTGGCCTGCGCGCCACCAAAATTCGCACCTTCGATGGTGCCGACATCGTGGTGCCTAACGGCACCCTGGTTGCCAATAACCTGACCAACTGGACGCTGCAGGACCGCAATCGGCGCATTGAAGTGCCGATTGGCGTTGCATACGGCAGCAATCCTGCCGAGGTGATCGAGCTGCTGGTCCGGGCGGCGCGGGCTGTGCCCGGGGTGGCCGCAGAACCAGCACCGGTTGTGCTGTTGCAGGAATATGGCGAGAGCGCATTGAAGTTCAGCGTGCGCGCCTGGGCGCAGGACTACGATCGCTGGCTTACTACGCGCAGCGAGTTGATGGTGAGCATGCTGCAGGCGCTGGCAGCGGCCAATATCAGCATCCCCTACAACCAGTTCGACCTCAATCTGCGCGGTGTGCCTGACGAGTTGAGCGAGGCGATGCGCCAGGTTGGCCAGAGCGGCGGTAAGTTGGACGCTTCCTGATCCCCTATGCCAACGGTGCGGCAATCAGCCTCGATTTCAGGCTCGTCTTGAGCGCTAGTTAGATGAGAAACTATTGCATCTATTGGGGTGAGTTCTTCCTCCAATGCATGGCCATGGCATATAGCCAGGCAACCTGGAGTGGATATGTTGTTTTCCCGCAGACAAATGCTGGCCGGCCTGGCTGGGCTTGGCGTCGTCGGCCTTGGTGTCGGCGGCGTGCGCTACTGGCTGGGCCGTCCGGAAAATGTGGCGACCCACGACTATGAGCTGATCGCCGCGCCGCTGGATATCGAGCTGGTGTCTGGGCATATCACGCCGGCCTGGGCCTATGGTGGGCAAGCGCCTGGGGTCGAACTGCGGTGCCGTCAGGGTGAGCGCTTGCGGGTGCGCTTCATTAATAAGCTGGACGTGCCGACCACTATTCACTGGCATGGCATCCGCCTGCCGCTGGAAATGGACGGCGTGCCTTATGTGTCGCAGGCGCCGGTGCTGCCGGGTGAATACTTCGACTACAACTTCATCACCCCCGACGCCGGCAGCTTCTGGTATCACCCGCATGTCGCCAGTGGCGAGCAGCTGGGGCGTGGGTTGGTCGGCGCGCTGATCGTCGATGAGCGCGAGCCAACAGGCTTTCGCCACGACCACACGCTGAACCTGAAAAGCTGGCATATCGACGAGCAGGGCGCTTTTACCGATTTCAGCGTACCGCGCGAGGCCGCGCGTGGCGGTACGCCGGGGCGGCTGAGTACGGTCAATGGTAAGCATGCGCCAACCCTGGATTTGCCTGCTGGACAGGTGGTGCGTCTGCGCCTGATCAATCTGGATAACACCCTGACCTATCGCCTTAACCTGCCCGGCGCGGATGCGCGTATCTATGCACTGGACGGTAACCCGGTCGAGCCAAGGCCGCTGGGCAAGGAGTACTGGCTGGGGCCAGGTATGCGTATCGAACTTGGGTTGAAGGTGCCTGCGGCCGGCAATGAGCTGTCGCTGCGTAACGGACCATTGCGCTTGGCAACCCTGCGCTCGCAGCCCAATGCCGAGGGGGCGGGTGAGTGGCCGCCTGCGCTGCCGGCTAACCCGGTGGCCGAGCCTGATCTGGCTAATGCGGCAACCGTCAAATTCAACTTCGAATGGGCCGGTGCGGTGTCGGTCGGCCTGGCCCAGGGCGCGGCGCACAGCTTCTGGCAGATCAATGGCCAGGCCTGGGACATCAATGACAAGACCTGCGCCGACCGGCCGATTGCTCGCCTGCAGCTGGGCAAGAGCTATATCTTCGAGCTGCGCAACCTCAGCCAGTATCAGCACCCGATCCACTTGCATGGCATGACCTTCAAGGTGCTGGCCTCGGATCGCAAGTCGATCATTCCGTATTTCACCGACACCTACCTGTTGGGCAAGAATGAGCGCGCACGCGTCGCGCTGGTCGCCGATAATCCCGGGTGTGGATGTTCCATTGCCATGTGATCGACCATATGGAAACCGGTCTGATGGCATCAATCGAGGTCGTTTAAGCGTGCGCCATCCCCTGATCATTGATCGCAGCCAGGATCAGCACTTTATGCGCGAGGCGCTGGCGCTGGCCGCCGAAGGCGCTGCCTTGGGTGAGGTGCCGGTTGGCGCAGTGCTGGTGCAGGATGGCCAGATTGTAGGGCGCGGTTTTAACTGCCCGATCTCCACCCATGACCCCAGCGCTCACGCCGAGATGGTGGCGATTCGCGCCGCCGCCCAGGTCGTGGATAACTACCGTCTGCCGGGCAGCACCCTGTATGTCACCTTGGAACCGTGCAGCATGTGCGCCGGGCTGATCGTGCATGCGCGAGTGCAGCGCGTGGTGTATGGCGCAACCGAGCCTAAAGCTGGGGTAGCGTTGAGTCGCGGACAGTTCTTCAGTCAGGAATTTCTCAATCACCGAGTGTTGATTGAGGGCGGTTTACTGGCGGAGGAGTGCGGTGCGGTGCTGAGTGCGTTCTTCAAAGCGCGGCGTGAGCAACGCTAGAACCTGCTCAAAGTCTGCTGCGCGTCGGCTCTGCTGCGTTAAAAACAGGCTGGAAGCCGCTTGCGGCTAACGCGCTTCAGCGCGACCCCGAAGGGGCGAGTGAAACGAGTAATGCTCATGTACAGCTCGTACACTCCGCTTCCTCGCCGCTTTGACCAGCCGGAGGCTGTTACTACGTAGCGCCTTGCATAGCTCTAGCTCGCGAGCCTTTGAGCAGGTTCTGTTAAAGCGGCGGGGTCTGCTCATTCGGCTGACGTTTGTCGATCCCCGGCACATGCTGATTGCTTTCGGCGATTTGCGAGCCTTCCAGCTGCGGCTGTGTCACCCAGGTGAGGATGTCATAGTAGCGGCGGATGTTGCGCACAAAATGCACTGGCTCGCCGCCGCGGGCGTAGCCATAACGGGTTTTGCTGTACCACTGCTTCTGCGATAGACGCGGCAGGATCTTCTGCACATCCAGCCATTTATTCGGGTCCAGGCCTTCGGCTTCGGTGAGCTTGCGCGCATCTTCCAGATGGCCGCCACCGACGTTGTAGGACGCTAGGGCGAACCAGGTGCGATCAGGTTCCTGAATGCTCTCCGGCAGCTGATTCTTTACATAGACAATGTATTTGGCGCCACCTTCGATGCTCTGTTTGGGGTTCAGGCGGTCCGATACGCCCATGGCCTGAGCGGTGCGCAAGGTCAGCATCATCAGCCCGCGTACCCCGGTTTTCGAGGTGGCGGTGGGTTGCCAGAGTGATTCCTGATAACCCATGGCGGCGAGCAGGCGCCAGTCGACCTGATTGGCCTGGGCGGCTTCGCGAAAGTATTTCTCGTAGCGCGGCAGGCGTTGCTGAAGGTGCTTGGCGAAGGTGTAGGCGCCGACATAGCCGAGTACATCGACATGGCCGTAGTAGCGATCCTTCAACCGTTGCAGGCTGCCGTTCTGATGGGCACGCTCGATAAAGGCATTCATCTCGTCGAGCAGGCTGCGGTCTTCACCGGGGGCGGTGGCCCAGGCCAGGTTTTGCGCATCGCCCAGGTCAAAGGCCACACGCACGTTGGAGAAGTACACCTGATTCATCGCCAGCTCGTTGGAGTCGACAAGAGTCAGGTCGATCTGCCCTTCATCAACCATGCGCAGCAGGTCGACCACTTCAACGGCTGCGGACTCTTCGTAAGCCAGTTCCGGTAATTGCAGCTTGAGTGCGGCCAGCTGTTCAGCATGGCTGCTGCCTTTGAGCACCAGAATGCGTTTGCCGAGCAGGTCATCCGGGCGGGTCGGGCGTTGCTGGCCGTTGCGATAAATCACCTGAGGGGTGACTTCGAGGTAAGGCAGGGAGAAGCGTGCGTGCTGCTGCCGTCCGTCGCTTTCTACCAAACCGGCGGCAGCCAGTACCGGGCCGTTGGGTTTGTTCAGGCTGGCGAATAGCTCGTCGAGGTTGTCGGCGGTTTCGATTTTCAGCTCAAGACCCAGATCGTCGGCGAAGCGCTTCACCAGCTCGTATTCGAAGCCGGTCTCGCCGTTACGGTCCTGGAAGTAGGTGGCCGGGCTGTTACGGGTGATCACCCGCAGTACACCCTCCGCCTGAACGCGCTCGAGTGTGCTGGGTTCTTCAGCACAGCCGCCGAGCAGCAGGAGGATTCCGATCACCGACAGCCAGCAGGCGCAGCGCACACGGAACGCAGATTGGGCAAACATTGGCGCAGTATACGCAAAGCATGGGGCGCGCCATATCTCGACAGCGGGTTGCTTCTCTGCTAGCGCAGTCGCCACGTTTGGCCCGCCTTCACGGGTGCCGTTGGCAACGCTTTAGGCTAGAATGCACGGCCTCAAAGTACACCCCTTCCCAGAGGCTGTCCCCGATGTTGATCCTGCGCGGCGCTCCCGCCCTTTCTGCTTTCCGTCACGGCAAACTGCTTGAGCAACTGACCAGCAAGGTTCCTGCGGTCACCGGCCTGTATGCCGAGTTCGCGCATTTCGCCGAGGTTACTGGCGTTTTGAGTGCCGACGAAGAGCAGGTATTGGCCCGTTTGCTGAAATACGGCCCGAGTGTGCCGGTGCAGGAGCCAAGCGGCCGCCTGTTCCTGACCATTCCGCGCTTTGGCACCATCTCGCCCTGGTCGAGCAAGGCCAGCGACATCGCTCGCAACTGCGGCCTGGCGAAGATTCAGCGCATCGAGCGCGGCCTGGCGTACTACGTCAGCGGCGAGTTGAATGCTACCGAGGCGCAGCAGGTTGCCGACGTGCTGCATGACCGCATGACCCAGCTGGTGCTGGATAACCTCGAAGGCGCCGCTGCGCTGTTCAGCCATGCGCAGCCCAAGCCGCTGACTGCCGTGGACATCCTCGGTGGTGGGCGCGCTGCGCTGGAGAAGGCCAACGTTGAGCTGGGCTTGGCCCTGGCCGAAGACGAAATCGATTACCTGGTGACCAGCTTCAACGGTCTGGGGCGCAACCCTCATGACATTGAACTGATGATGTTCGCCCAGGCCAACTCCGAGCATTGCCGCCACAAGATCTTCAATGCCAGCTGGGATATCGATGGTGAGAGCCAAGAGAAATCCCTGTTCGGCATGATCAAGAACACCTACCAGATGCATAACGAAGGCGTGCTGTCCGCTTATAAAGACAACGCCTCGGTGATCGTTGGTAGCGTCGCTGGGCGTTTCTTCCCGGACCCTGAGACCCGTCAGTACGGCGCGACCCAGGAGCCCGTGCATATCCTGATGAAGGTGGAAACCCACAACCACCCGACGGCCATCTCGCCGTTTTCCGGTGCGTCCACCGGTTCTGGTGGCGAGATTCGCGACGAAGGTGCCACCGGCCGTGGTGCCAAGCCGAAGGCTGGCCTGACCGGTTTCACCGTCTCCAACCTGAACATCCCCGGTTTCGAGCAGCCTTGGGAAGTGCCTTACGGCAAGCCTGAGCGCATCGTTACCGCCTTGGACATCATGATTGAAGGCCCACTGGGCGGCGCGGCGTTCAACAACGAGTTCGGTCGTCCTGCCCTCACTGGCTACTTCCGCACCTTCGAGCAGGCGATCCAGACCCCGCGCGGTGAAGAAGTGCGTGGTTACCACAAGCCGATCATGCTCGCTGGCGGTATGGGCAACATCCGTGCAGATCACGTGCAGAAGGGCGAGATCACCGTGGGCGCCAAGCTGATCGTGCTCGGCGGCCCAGCCATGCTGATCGGCCTTGGCGGCGGCGCCGCTTCGTCGGTCGCCACCGGTGCCAGCTCGGCTGACCTGGATTTTGCCTCGGTACAGCGCGAGAACCCGGAAATGGAGCGCCGTTGCCAGGAGGTTATCGACCGTTGCTGGCAGCTGGGTGACAACAACCCAATTGCCTTTATCCATGACGTTGGCGCGGGTGGTATTTCCAACGCTTTCCCCGAGCTGGTTAATGACGGTGGCCGTGGCGGCCGTTTCGAGCTGCGCAACGTGCCGAATGACGAACCGGGCATGGCCCCGCATGAGATCTGGAGCAACGAGTCCCAGGAGCGCTACGTACTGGCCGTCAGCGCCGTCGACTTCGAGCGGTTCAAGGCGATCTGTGAACGCGAGCGTTGCCCGTTTGCCGTGGTTGGTGAGGCCACTGAAGAAGCCCACTTGACCGTGACTGACAGCCATTTCGCCAACACCCCGGTGGACATGCCTCTGGAAGTGCTGCTCGGCAAACCGCCGCGCATGCACCGTTCGGCTGCACGCGAAGCTGAGCTGGGCGATGATTTCGATGCCAGCACCCTGGCCATCGACGAAGCTGTTACCCGCGTGCTGCATCACCCGGCCGTGGCCAGCAAGAGCTTCCTGATCACCATCGGTGACCGCACCATTACCGGTCTGGTTGCCCGCGACCAGATGGTTGGCCCGTGGCAGGTGCCGGTGGCTGACTGCGCGGTAACCGCCACCAGCTTCGACGTTTACACCGGTGAAGCCATGGCCATGGGCGAGCGCACCCCGCTGGCGCTGCTGGATGCTGCGGCGTCCGGGCGTATGGCGATTGGCGAGACCCTGACCAACCTGGCCGCATCGCGCATCGAAAAGCTCTCCGACATCAAACTGTCCGCCAACTGGATGGCCGCTGCCGGTCACCCGGGCGAAGACGCGCGTCTGTATGACACCGTGAAAGCGGTCGGCATGCAGCTGTGCCCGGAACTGGGTATCACCATCCCGGTGGGCAAGGACTCGATGTCGATGAAAACCCAATGGCGCGACGAGGGCACGGATAAGAGCGTGACCTCGCCGCTGTCGCTGGTGGTAACCGGCTTTGCTCCGGTCAGTGATATTCGCAAGACCCTGACCCCGCAACTGCGCATGGACAAGGGCGAAACCGACCTGATCCTGATCGATCTGGGCCGCGGCCAGAACCGTATGGGTGCCTCGATCCTTACTCAGGTTTACGGCAAGCTCGGTACCCAGGCGCCTGATGTGGATGACGCTGAAGACCTCAAGGCCTTCTTCGCGGTTATCCAGGGTCTGAATGCTGACGGTCATATCCTCGCTTACCACGACCGTTCCGACGGCGGCCTGATGGTGACTGCGCTGGAAATGGCTTTCGCTGGCCACTGCGGCTTGAATCTGTTCCTCGATGCCTTGGCCGATAACAGCGCTGAGCTGGCCGCCGTGCTGTTCAACGAAGAGCTGGGTGCAGTGATTCAGGTGCATCAGGACGCCACCCCGGAAGTGCTGGCACAGTTCAGCGCCGCCGGTCTGGGCGACTGCGTGGCGGTGATTGGTCAGCCGGTCAACAGCGACGACGTGGCGATCAGCTTCAACGGTCAGCCGGTATTCGGCGGCCAGCGCCGCCTGCTGCAGCGTCAGTGGGCGCAAACCAGCTACCAGATTCAGCGTCTGCGCGACAACGTGCAGTGCGCTGAGCAGGAGTTCGACACCATCCTCGACGAGGAAAATCCAGGGTTGTCGGCCAAGCTCAGCTTCGACGTCAATCAGGACATCAGCGCGCCGTATATCCGTAAGGGTGTGCGCCCGCAGATCGCCGTACTGCGTGAGCAGGGCGTCAACGGCCAGGTGGAAATGGCTGCGGCCTTCGATCGCGCGGGTTTCAACGCAATCGACGTACATATGAGCGACATCCTCAGCGGTCGCGTCAGCCTGGACGAATTCAAGGGTCTGGTCGCCTGCGGCGGTTTCTCCTACGGCGACGTACTGGGTGCTGGCGAAGGCTGGGCCAAGTCGATCCTGTTCAATAGCCGCGCCCGTGATGGTTTCCAGGCGTTCTTCGAGCGCAAGGACAGCTTCGCCCTTGGCGTGTGCAACGGCTGCCAGATGATGAGCAACCTGCACGAGCTGATCCCTGGCACCGAGTTCTGGCCACACTTCGTGCGCAACCGCTCCGAGCAGTTCGAGGCGCGCGTAGCCATGGTGCAAGTGCAGGAGTCGGCGTCGATTTTCCTGCAAGGGATGGCTGGTTCGCGTATGCCAATCGCCATCGCCCACGGTGAAGGTCATGCCGAGTTCGAGAACGAGGAAGCTCTGCTCGAAGCCGATCTGTCCGGCTGCGTGGCCATGCGCTTTATCGACAACCACGGCAAGGTCACCGAAACCTATCCGGCCAACCCCAACGGTTCGCCGCGTGGGATCACCGGTCTGACCAGCCGCGACGGCCGCGTGACCATCATGATGCCGCACCCGGAGCGGGTATTCCGTGCTGTGCAGAACTCCTGGAAGCCGGATGATTGGCAGGAAGATGCCGGCTGGATGCGCATGTTCCGCAACGCCCGCGTGTGGGTGGATTGATCCGATTGGCGCATGCTTATGTCGAGTAAGCCTGCGCCGATTCTGCCTGAGGTGCGCCAGGTCAAACCTGGCGATACCTTGCTGCTGTGCCGCTGCGGGCGTTCGTCCCAGCTTCCTGATTGTGTTTCTGCCTGCCCTGATGCGCTTGAACTGCAGCCTGAGCGAGAGCAATTTCTGCTGCTCTGCCGTTGCGCGCGCTCGCAACGTCTACCTTACTGTGATGGCAGCCATAACCTGCCGGTAAGCGGTTTCGTGGCCCGTTGGCGGCGCTTCTGGTGCGGTTTATAACTTGGCTGATTGAGCTAATACGTTGAACACACAGCAGATTATTCGGTCATAGGGTGCAAGTGTGATGGGCTGCGCGAATACCCGGTAAGGCAAAATGCCATTATTGTGTGGCATCATTACCGAACTGTTTTTATCAGTCTTGCCGGCGGAGACTTCGATGTACAAGCTGTGTTTTTATGTGCCTGAAACTCATCTGGATGCCGTGAAGAGCGCGGTATTCAATGCCGGTGGCGGACGTATTGGTCAGTATGATCAGTGTTGTTGGCAAACCCTGGGACAGGGGCAGTTCCGCGCTCTGGAAGGCAGTCAGCCATTTATTGGCCAGCCTGGGCAGGTCGAGCAAGTGGCGGAGTGGAAAGTCGAGATGGTGGTGGCTGACGAGCTGATTCATGACGCGGTCAAGGCCATGAAGAAGCAGCATCCCTATGAAGCGCCGGCTTTTGAGGTGTGGCGGCTGTCAGATATTCAGTTCTAATTCATAAAAAAGGCGCCATGAAGGCGCCTTTTTTATGTCTGCTGTTCAGGGTCTGATTTCGATCAGGGTGCCGTCCTTGACCACTGCCCAGACCTCGCGCATATCAATGTTGCGCATGGCGATGCAGCCTTCGGTCCAGTCCAGGGTGTGGAACATCCACTCCGGGTATTCCTCATCCAGCGGCGTGCCGTGAATCATGATCATGCCGCCTGCCGATACACCACTCTTGCGCGCCTGCGCCTGGTCGCGGGCGTTGGGATAAGAGATGTGCATGGACAGGTTGTACTTGTCGCTGGTCTTGCGCCAGTCGATCCAATAGAAACCTTCCGGGGTGCGCAGGTCGCCCTCGCGTTGTTTGGCCCCTTTAGGCTTTTTGCCCAGAGAGATGCGATAGGACTTGAGGGTGTCGCCACGGCTGATCAGGTGCAATTTGCGTTCAGATTTGATCACCAGCACCTTGTCGATGGTTTTGCCATTAAGGGTCGGTGTGGTGCTGGCGGGGGCAGCCAGGGTAACGGTCAGGCAGAGTAGGGCGAACAACCAGCGCATCGTATTTCCCGTGAATCAAAAGGCTTTCTTGTAATGTGCGCGCAAGGCTTCAAGCGGCTCGTTGCGGACCGGGTAGTGCTGCTCGCGGCGGTCTGCGAAGTAGCATTCTAAGGTACGCCCGATGGTCGGGAAAGCCAGCTCTGACCAGGGGATGTCCTGTTCGTGAAATAGCTGAACCTCAAGGCTTTCTTCGCCAGGGGCAAAGTCCAGGTCGACCAGCTCGGCGCGAAACAGCATATACACCTGATTGATGTGCGGCAGGTCGAACAGGGTGTAGAGATTCAGGCTGCGCACCCGTGCGCAGGCCTCCTCATGGGTTTCGCGGGCGGCAGCCTGTTCCAAGGTTTCGCCGTTCTCCATAAAGCCTGCTGGCAGGGTCCAGTAGCCACGGCGTGGCTCGATGGCGCGGCGGCACAGCAGCACCTGTTCGCCCCATACCGGCAGACAGCCGGCGATGATTCGCGGATTTTGATAATGCACGGTCTGGCACTGCGCGCAGACGTGGCGCAGGCGGTTGTCGCCCTGCGGGATGATATGGCTGACCGCGCCGCCACAGTTGCTACAGAACTTCATGCCAGACCCTCGCTACCTATCGGCTATCTTGGCGCGCATTTCGGCTGCTCGGCAAGCAACCTGGCAGGGCAAATTATCCAGCGCCTGAATGATTGCCGTTGCTGGCGCAGGGCTTGGGCCGTGCGCTGCTTTCGTGCCATGATCGAACGCAGAATAAAAGACTGAGAATCCCCATGCTGGACGAGTTGCTCCATCGCATGCGTGGCTATAGCCCGCACATTCTGCAGACTGACAAGCGTTACCCTGAGGCCGCAGTGCTGGTGCCCATCACCCGCAGCGACGAGCCGGAAGTGGTGCTGACCTTGCGCGCCAGCGGTTTGTCTACCCATGGTGGTGAAGTGGCGTTTCCCGGTGGTCGGCGTGATCCGGAAGATGCCGATTTGATCGAGACCGCCTTGCGCGAGGCAGAAGAGGAAATCGGCTTGCCGCCTGGGTTGGTCGAGGTTATAGGGCCGCTTAGTACTTTGGTATCGCGCCACGGTATTCAGGTCACCCCTTATGTCGGTCTAGTGCCGGACTTTGTCGAGTACAAGCCCAACGACGGTGAGATTGCCGCCGTATTTGCCGTGCCGCTCGCGTTCTTTCGCGACGACCCGCGGGAAACCACTCACCGTATCGATTATCTCGGGCGCAGCTGGTATGTGCCGAGTTACCGGTATGGCGAATATAAAATCTGGGGGCTGACGGCGATCATGCTGGTCGAGTTGGTCAATCTAGTGTTCGATGATGTGCATATCGATATGCATCAGCCGCCCGAGCACTTTATCAAGCTCACCTGAGCCTATGAGGAAGCATCCATGAAATACCGCCTGGGTTCGTCCCAAGTCGAGGCCCATGCCGACAGCTGGGTTGCCCCGAATGCCACGCTTGTCGGCAAGGTCAAACTGGAGCCGGGTGCCAGCGTGTGGTTCAACGCAGTGCTGCGCGGTGATAACGAGCTGATTCATATCGGTGAGAACAGCAACGTGCAGGACGGTACCGTGATGCACACCGACATGGGCTTTCCACTGACTATCGGCACTGGCGTGACCATCGGCCACAACGCCATGCTGCATGGTTGCACGGTGGGCGATTACAGCCTGATCGGCATCAATGCGGTGATCCTTAATGGCGCGAAAATCGGCAAGTACTGCATCATCGGCGCCAACAGCCTGATCGGTGAAGGCAAGGAAATTCCCGATGGTTCGCTGGTCATGGGCTCGCCCGGCAAGGTGGTACGCGAACTGACCGAGCCGCAGAAGAAGATGCTCGAAGCCAGCGCCGCCCATTACGTGCACAACGCCCAGCGCTATGCCCGTGATCTGCAGGAGCAGGACGATTGATGCAATCGCAGGAACGTCCGGTCGCCTCGCCCTGCGTGCATGTCTGCGCGCTGGACGATGAAGACATCTGCATCGGCTGCCAGCGCACGGTCGCTGAAATCACCCGCTGGAGCCTGATGGATAACGCTGAGCGCCGTGAGGTATTGGTTCAGTGTCATGAGCGGGCCAAGGCTAAAGGCATTCTGCTGTAATTTTCTTGATTAGTTTGAGGATTCACCGTGCCCCGTATCGGAACCCCTTTGTCGCCGAGTGCGACCCGTGTGCTGTTGTGTGGCTCTGGCGAGCTGGGTAAGGAAGTGGTGATCGAGCTGCAACGCCTTGGTGTCGAGGTGATTGCCGTTGACCGTTACGCCAATGCGCCGGCCATGCAGGTGGCGCATCGCAGCCACGTGATCAATATGCTCGATGGCGCAGCCCTGCGCGCGGTGATCGAGCTGGAGCAACCGCACTATATCGTTCCGGAAATCGAGGCTATCGCCACCGCAACCCTGGTCGAGCTGGAAAATGAAGGCTTTACCGTAATCCCCAGCGCCCGCGCTGCGCAGCTGACCATGAATCGTGAAGGTATCCGCCGCCTGGCCGCTGAGGAGCTGGGCCTGCCGACCTCGCCTTATCAGTTTGCCGACTCCTTCGAGCAGTGCCGCGCCGCAGTCGAGAGCATCGGTTTTCCCTGTCTGATCAAACCGATCATGAGCTCTTCCGGCAAAGGCCAATCAGTGCTGAAAAGCCTGGATGATCTGCAGGCCGCCTGGGATTACGCCCAGGCCGGTGGCCGCGCCGGCAAGGGTCGGGTGATAGTCGAGGGCTTTATCGATTTTGATTATGAAATCGCCTTGCTTACCGTGCGCCACAGTGGTGGCACCACCTTCTGCGCGCCTGTTGGCCATCGTCAGGTCAAGGGCGACTACCAGGAGTCCTGGCAGCCGCAGCCGATGAGCGCCAAGGCTCAGGCCGAAGCCGAGCGTATTGCGCTGGCGGTTACCGGTTCGCTGGGTGGGCGTGGGCTGTTTGGTGTGGAACTGTTCGTCAAAGGGGATCAGGTGTGGTTCTGCGAGATATCGCCGCGCCCGCACGACACTGGCCTGGTCACCCTGATTTCCCAGGATTTGTCCGAATTCGCCCTGCATGCGCGGGCAATTCTCGGGCTGCCGATTCCAGCGATTCGTCAGTTCGGGCCGTCGGCTTCTGCGGTGATCTTGGTCGAGGGCGAGTCGCAGCAGGTAAGTTTCGGCAACCTTGGCGCGGCGCTGGCCGAGCCGGATACCGCACTGCGCCTGTTCGGCAAGCCGGAAGTCAGCGGCCAGCGTCGTATGGGTGTGGCGCTGGCGCGTGATGAATCATTAGAAACCGCGCGAGCCAAAGCCACGCGTGCGGCGCAGGCGGTCAAGGTCGCGCTGTGAGTGCGCTGCGTGCTTATGCCTGGTGGCTAGGGTTGGCGCTGTTGGCGCCGATTGCCTTGCCGCTGGCGCTGCGCACGCGGCGTAACACCCTGCGTTTACCGCCAGCCGCAGGGTTACTGAGCGGCGTGGCAGGCGCGGATTTACCGGGCGAGCCATTGCGCCTGCTGGTGCTGGGTGAATCGACCGTGGTTGGTGTGGGTGTGGATGAGCTGGACGCTGCGCTGGTCGGGCAGCTGGCTACTGCTCTGGCTGCGCGTTGCGGCCATCCGGTTGCCTGGCGTGCTTGCGGCGAAAACGGCATTACCGCCGCGCAGGCCCATGAGCGGTTGCTTCCGCAGGTGCTGGATCAACCCTTTGATCTGGCGTTATTGGTGTTCGGCGTCAATGACACCACTCATCTGACTTCACTGCCGCGTTGGGAGGCTGCGCTGGGCGGTATGGCTGAGGCGTTGGCTGCTCGCGGCGCTCGCGTGGCCTTTAGCAGTGTGCCGCCGCTGCAGCATTTCAGCGCCTTGCCCTGGCTGCTGCGGCGTTTACTCGGGATGCGCGCAGGCTTGCTGGATGTGTGCTTGCGCCAGTTGGCAGATCGCTTGGGAGCGGGGCATCACGCGGTTGCGCTGGAGTTTTCCGCCGAGTACCTGGCGCGTGATGGTTATCACCCGTCAGACCTAGGCTATCGCGTGTGGGCGCAGGGGCTGGCCGTCAGCCTTGTGCCGGCGGCTCGGTGTGCGCCTTAGGCTTGGTTTGCCAGGCGCGCACGCTTTTTACCCGGTTATCTGACGACTGCAGAATCTCCAGGCGATAAGGGCCGATCTTCAGGCACACGGCACTGTCGGGGATGCTTTCCAGCGCCTCGGTAACTAGGCCGTTGAGGGTTTTCGGACCGTCGCAGGGTAGGTGCCAGTCCAGCGCTTTGTTGATTTCGCGGATATAAGCTGCGCCATCGATTACCTGGGTGCCGTCTTCCTGAGGGTGGATATCCGGGCTGCGCAGGGTGTCTTGGTTGCTGAAGTCACCGACGATTTCTTCGAGGATGTCTTCCAGGGTAACGATGCCGATCACATCGCCGTATTCGTCGACGACGATACCGATCCGGCGTTTCTGTTTCTGAAAATTGATCAGCTGAGTCGACAGCGGCGTGCCTTCGGGTACGAAGTACGGCTCGTTGCAGGCCGCCAGTAGCGCCTCTTTACTCAGCTCGTTGTGCGTCAGCAGCCGGGCAATCTGGCGCATGTGCACGATGCCTTCGATCTGATTGATGTCGGTACGAAAGACAGGCAGGCGCGTGTGGGTGGTGTTCGTCAGCAGACTGATGATGCTTTCGAGGTCGTCATCGAGGTTGATGCCGGTGACTTCGTTGCGCGGGATCATGATGTCATCCACCGTCACCCGCTCAAGGTCAAGAATGCCAAGCAGCATGTTCTGGCGGTTCTTTGGCATACCGGCGCCGGACTCGCGCACCACGCTGCGCAGCTCTTCGGTGGACAGGCTGTCGCTGGCGCGTTGCGACGGGTCGATGCCGAGCAGGCGCAGCAGCACGTTGCTGATGGTGCTGGTGGTCCACACAACGGGGTAAAGCAGGCGTTGCAGCAGCAGCAGTACTCGGCTGGCGGGAAAGGCCACCAGTTCCGGGCGCAGTGCGGCCAAGGTCTTTGGGGTTATTTCGCCGAAAATCAGCACAACGATGGTCAGGCCCGCGGTGGCAATGGCGATCCCGGCTTCGCCCCAGATATCCACGGCCAGCACGGTGGCGATGGAGGCGGCGAGGATGTTGACCACGTTGTTGCCGACCAGAATGGTGCCGAGCAGGCGGTCTGGGCGGCTGAGTAGGGTGGTGACACGCTTGGCGCCCTTATGCCCTTCCTTGGCCATGTGCTTGAGGCGATAGCGGTTGAGGCTGAGCATCCCGGTCTCCGAACTGGAGAAGAAGGCCGAGCACAGAATCAGAAAAATCAGCAGCCCAAGCAGGTAGCCGGAGTGAAGGTCGTCCACGGAAGGGGTCTCAGATATGCAGAATAAATTCGCGAACCAGCTTGCTGCCGAAGTAGGCCAGCATCAGCAGGCAGAAGCCTGCCAGGGTCCAGCGAATGGCTTTGTGGCCGCGCCAGCCGAGTTGGTGGCGGCCCCACAACAGCACGGCAAAAACCACCCAGGCAAAGCACGAGAGGATGGTTTTATGCGCCAGGTGCTGGGCAAACAGGTCGCTGATAAACAGCGCGCCAGACAGCAGTGAGAGCGACAGCAACGCCCAGCCGGCCCAGAGAAAACCGAATAGCAGGCTTTCCATGGTTTGCAGGGGGGGAAAGTTCTTGATCAGCCCGGACGGGTGCTTGTGTTTGAGCTGATAGTCCTGCAACAGCAGCAGTAGCGACTGGAACACGGCAATGGTCAGCATGCCGTAGGCGGTAATCGACAGCAGGATGTGCGCCAGAATACCGGGTGCTTCATCAATAGACTGGGTGGTGCCGCTGGGCATAAATTGGGCGAGCAGCACCGTGATAAATCCCAGGGGAAATAGCAGTAACAGCAGATTTTCCACCGGGATGCGCATGCAGGCCAGCAGCGTCAGCAGAATAACGGCGGCGGCAATCAGGCTGGCAGCTTTGAAGAAGTCCAGCGACAGGCCGCTGGCATCGAACATCTGCAGAAACAGGCTGCCACCGTGCAGCAGCAAGGCCAGTGTGCCGAGCGCAACCAGCAGGCGCTTGTTGGATGTGCTGCGCTGTTGCAGGCGCAGGCCTTGATAGAGTGCGGCTCCGGCATAAAGGCAGGCAGCGGCGAGGCTGGGTAGCAGAGGGTGCATAAATCCTTGTCAGGCAAACCCGAAAGGCGGCCAGTGTGGCATACAACCCGTCTGCCACGAAAGCGTCTGGCGGTGTCGGTGCCTCGCAGTCTTCGCTATAATCCGCGACCTGTTGCAAGCCCACCCTCGGCTCGATAGAGCCTGAAAGGAACGCGCATGTTCGAAAATCTGACTGACCGCCTCTCGCAGACCCTGCGAAATGTCACTGGCAAAGCCAAGCTGAGCGAAGACAACATCAAGGACACCTTGCGTGAAGTGCGCATGGCCTTGCTTGAGGCTGACGTCGCCTTGCCGGTGGTCAAGGACTTCGTTAATAAGGTCAAGGATCGCGCGGTCGGCACCGAGGTGTCGAAGAGCCTGACGCCGGGCCAGGCGTTCGTGAAGATCGTTCGCGCCGAACTCGAAGAGCTGATGGGCGCAGCCAACGAAGACCTCGCGCTGAATGCCGTGCCGCCTGCCGTGGTGCTGATGGCCGGTCTGCAGGGGGCGGGTAAGACCACCACCGTCGGCAAGCTGGCGCGCTTCCTTAAGGAGCGCAAGAAAAAGACCGTGATGGTGGTGTCTGCCGACGTTTACCGTCCTGCGGCGATCAAGCAGCTGGAAACCCTGGCCAATGATATTGGCGTGACCTTCTTCCCCTCCGATCTCAGTCAGAAGCCGGTGGATATTGCTGAAGCGGCGATCAAGGAAGCCAAGCTCAAGTTTATTGATGTGGTGATTGTCGATACCGCCGGTCGTCTGGCTATCGATGCCGAAATGATGGCGGAGATCCAGGCGCTGCACGCGGCGATCAAACCGGTGGAAACCCTGTTCGTGGTCGACGCCATGACCGGTCAGGACGCCGCCAACACCGCCAAAGCCTTTAATGATGCGCTGCCGCTGACGGGCGTGGTGCTGACCAAGGTCGACGGTGATGCGCGCGGCGGTGCGGCGTTGTCGGTGCGTGCGATTACCGGCAAGCCGATCAAGTTTATCGGTATGGGTGAGAAGACTGAGGCGCTTGAGCCTTTCCACCCGGATCGGATTGCCTCGCGCATTCTCGGTATGGGCGATGTACTCAGTCTGATTGAGCAGGCCGAGCAGACCCTGGATCGCGAGAAGGCCGAGAAGCTCACCAAAAAGCTTAAGAAGGGCAAGGGCTTCGATCTCGAAGACTTCCGTGACCAGCTGCAACAGATGAAGAACATGGGCGGTCTCGGCGGCCTAATGGACAAGCTGCCACAGATGGGCGGCGTCAATCTGGCGCAGATGGGCAATGCCCAAGGCGCTGCCGAGAAACAGTTCAAGCAGATGGAAGCGATCATCAACTCAATGACGCCTCAGGAGCGCCGCGATCCTGACGTGATCAGTGGCTCGCGCAAGCGCCGCATTGCCATGGGTTCCGGCACCCAGGTGCAGGACATCGGTCGTCTGATCAAGCAGCACAAGCAGATGCAGAAGATGATGAAGAAATTCACCGCCAAGGGCGGCATGGCCAAGATGATGCGTGGCATGGGCGGGATGATGCCGGGTGGCATGCCGAAGATGTAAGGAATTTGCGTCGGCAGTGATGTCGGCGCAGACCCCGCAGAATGCGGGGATTTTCAGCAAACCCGCCTTCTGCGGAAGCTGATTGGCCGGGTTGCACAGCGGCCTTCAAGCAGATATTGATCGCACAGCCCTATGCGCCTGAAAAAGCCATTTGCAAAAATCCGCATATTCCTTAGAATATGCGGCCTTTCGGGCACCCATGCCCGCCGTGCATTTAGATTTGCAGCACCGACTACAGGAACTATGTTCACATGCTAACGATTCGTCTTGCCCTTGGCGGCTCCAAAAAGCGCCCGTTCTACAAAATCAACGTGACCGACAGCCGTAACCCACGCGACGGTTCGCATAAAGAAGAAATCGGTTTCTTCAACCCGATCGCTCGTGGCCAGGAAGTTCGCCTGTCCGTGAAGCAAGACCGCCTGGCCCATTGGCTGAGCGTTGGTGCACAGCCTTCTGATCGTGTTGCTCAGTTGTTGAAGGACGCTGCTAAGGCTGCGGCCTAAGCAATATGAGCGCGACGCCTGCTTCTACCGATGATTTGATCGTTATCGGCAAGATCTACTCTGTACATGGCGTTCGCGGTGAAGTGAAGGTGTATTCCTTTACGGATCCTGTTGCAAACCTGTTGCAGTACAAGACCTGGACGCTTAGGCGCGAAGGCAGTGTCAAACAGGTAGAGCTGGTCAGCGGACGTGGGAGCGATAAGTTCCTGGTCGCGAAGCTCAAGGGTCTTGATGACCGTGAAGAAGCACGTCTTCTCGCTGGTTATGAGATCTGTGTGCCGCGCAGTCTGTTCCCTGAGTTGGCTGATGGTGAGTACTACTGGTACCAGTTGGAAGGTCTCAAGGTTATTGATCAGGCAGGGCAATTGCTCGGCAAGGTTGATCACTTGTTAGAAACCGGTGCCAACGATGTGATGGTAGTTAAACCCTGCACCGACAGCCTGGATGGTCGTGAGCGCCTGTTGCCCTATACCGAGCAATGCGTGTTGTCGATTGATCTGAGTGCTGGCGAAATGCGGGTCGACTGGGATGCGGACTTCTAAGCCTGATGCCTAATCTGCGCGTTGAAGTCATTACGCTATTCCCGGAAATGTTTGCCGCTATCAGCGATTACGGCATTACCAGCCGAGCGGTGAAGCAGGGCTTGTTGCAACTGTCCTGTTGGAATCCGCGCAGCTACACCACAGACCGTCATCACACCGTGGATGATCGGCCCTTTGGCGGTGGCCCCGGCATGGTGATGAAGATCAAGCCGCTTGAAGATGCTTTGCTTGACGCGAAGCAAGCTGCAGGTGGTGCGGCCAAGGTGATTTACCTGTCGCCGCAAGGTCGCCAGCTGACGCAGTCAGCAGTACGCGAACTGGCCAATGAGGATGCGTTAATCCTGATTGCCGGCCGCTACGAAGGCATTGATGAGCGCTTTATTGAAGCGCATGTCGATGAAGAATGGTCGATTGGGGATTACGTCCTGTCTGGCGGTGAGCTGCCGGCCATGGTGCTGATCGACGCGGTAACGCGCCTTTTGCCTGGTGCATTGGGTCATGCAGATTCGGCCGAGGAGGACTCCTTTACGGATGGTCTGCTCGACTGCCCGCACTACACCCGCCCGGAGGTGTATGCGGATAAACGTGTTCCCGACGTGTTGCTTAGTGGCAACCACGAACACATCCGGCGCTGGCGTTTGCAGCAGTCCCTTGGTCGGACCTACGAACGACGCGCCGATCTTCTGGAAAGCCGCTCGCTTTCTGGAGAAGAGAAAAAGCTGCTGGAGGAATACGTCCGCCAGCGGGACGATAGTTAATGTATCGATGACCGGCCGAGGCCTGTCTTAGGAGCGCAGCATGACCAACAAGATTATTCAGCAGCTCGAAGCTGAGCAGATGAGCAAAGAAATCCCGACTTTCGCGCCAGGCGACACTGTTGTTGTCCAGGTTAAAGTGAAAGAAGGCGACCGTCAGCGTCTGCAGGCGTTCGAAGGCGTGGTGATCGCCAAGCGTAACCGTGGTCTGAACAGTGCTTTCACTGTTCGTAAGATCTCCAACGGTGTTGGCGTTGAGCGTACTTTCCAGACCTACAGCCCGCTGGTTGACAGCCTGGCCGTTAAGCGTCGCGGTGACGTACGTAAAGCCAAGCTGTACTACCTGCGTGACCTGTCCGGTAAGGCAGCACGCATCAAGGAAAAACTGGGTTAAGTCTCGGTTTTCCAATAAAAAAGCAGCCTTCGGGCTGCTTTTTTCGTTTCTACGTTCCGATTATCAAGCGTGGCTAGTGCAGGCTGATTTTCAGCGAGGCTTGTGACAGGTCGATGTCATGCAGGCTCAGGCTGCCCATGCTCTGGCCCTGGGGGGCTCCAGCGACGCGGATATTGTCGAAGCGCAGCTCGCCAATCGAACTGGGCAGGCGCACATTGACCGAGCCGTCGGCATTGATCACCGAGGTCAGTTTGCTGGTGTCGTACTGCACATCCTTCATAGAGGTTTCCGCCTCAAGGCTGCTGAGAACCGGCATCACCAATTTGCTCAGCTGGCCAACAGTGCCTAGGCCGTCGCCGCTGCCGGCCTGGAGAAACAGACCTTGCAGCACATCGTCCAGGCCCTGTGCGCTGACATTGCTCATTTCCATATCCGTCAGAGGGCGCAATCCGCTCGGTGTTTGCTCCTGGCTGATGGCGCTGGGCAGATTGCGCGGCGCATCGGCACTGGCAATCTGGAAGGGGCTGAGCAGAGCGGCGACCAGTGTGGCAGCCAGGCGCAGGTTGCTCTGCTTGCTGAGAGCCTTTTTCAGCTGGCGTTCGGTTAGCCAGCCTTGTTCGATCAGCGTCTCACCGAGGCGTTTATGGTTGGTGAGTTGCAGTTGAATGGCAGCATCCAGCTGGCCGCGGTTAATCAGTCCTTTGTTGATCAGAATCTGACCAAGACGTGAATGCTGTTGGCTGGGCATGCTTAGGCACCGTTGTGCTGTAGTGGCGTGGTGCAATCATGGGCTGCAAATTGATATCTGTCACCCATCCAAGGATAGGGTGACGAGATTGTTGCTCTTAGTTCTTGCCGCTGCTGGATGGGGCCTGCGGATCATTAATCAGGGCTACCAGGATCCAGTCCGGGCCCGGCAAAACTTCAAGCGGTCGGGTTGCAACGTGTATCCAGCCGCCAGGGTCGCAAGCAAGCAGGATCACAGCGTTGTCGCCATGTAGATTCTGGTAGGCCGGCCAGTCAAAGGTGTTGGTCAGTGTCGTAGTGCGTACCTCTGCACCTTTGCTTAAGAGGCTGGCAAACTGCGGGAAGCTCAGTTCCTGGCTGCCAAGGGGGCGACCGCGCACGGCGTCGCGGCTGCGATGTTTGTCGCTGCGTCGGCTTTCAGTGCCGCTGGGTAGGGTAAAGCGGCGATTTGCGGCAAAGTCGTGGCGAAAGTGCATGCATGCCAGTGCGTTCAGTTCACTGGAAGGCGATAGCGCAAGTAGGTGGCCGAGACCTACTAGATCCAAGTGGGCTTCAGCGTCCTGTGAAGTGGGGTTGCCAAAGTAAGTTGGTAGTTTTTGCATACGGGCGGCACTGATGTTTTCCCAGCTGGAGTCGCACAGCAGTACACGGTTGCCGAGATCTTGCAGTGCCGTGCCGAGTGCTCGCGCTACCGGGTTGGCCCCTACGATAAGAAAACCACGTGGGGCCGGTTCTGCCACGTTCAGAAATTTGGCGAGCGGGCGTGCAGTAGCGCTCTGCAATACCACGGTGCCGATAATAACGGCGAAGGTGAGCGGCACGAGCAGTTGGGCGCCTTCATAGCCTAATTCGCCAAGGCGGATGGCAAAAATGGCTGAAACGGCCGCAGCCACGATGCCGCGCGGAGATATCCAGGCCAGCAGTGCTCGTTCGCGCCAGTTCAGGCTGGAGCCAAAGGTGGACAGTGCCACGTTGAGTGGGCGTGCGACAAACTGGATGATGGCCAGCAGTATCAATACTGCCGGGCCGAGAGCGAGTAGGGCGCTCAGGTCGAGGCGCGCGGCCAGCAGAATGAACAGGCCAGAAATCAACAGCACGCTGAGGTTTTCCTTGAAGTGCAGAATATGCCGAACGTCGACGCCCTTCATATTCGCCAGCCACATGCCCATCAGTGTCACGGCGAGTAGGCCGGACTCATGCATGGCTGCGTTAGCGGCAATAAAAGCCCCCAGCACGGTGGCCAATACCGCAAGGTTATGCAGGTAGTCCGGCAGCCATTGGCGCTTTAATACCTGGCCCAGTGCCCAGCCGCTGGCGATCCCGAATACGCTGCCGCAGGCGATCACGCCAGCGAAGGTCGTCAGGCCGCTGTTCCAGCCATTACCTTCATTGCTGGCGATAATAAAGCTGTACACGACAACCGCGAGTAGCGCGCCAATCGGGTCGATAACGATGCCTTCCCAGCGCAGGATGTTGGCGATGGAGGCTTTCGGGCGGACAACACGCAGCATGGGCACGATGACAGTGGGGCCGGTGACCAGTGTCAGGGTGCCGAACAGCAGTGCCATGTCCCACTCGAAGCCAAGCAAGTAATGCGTACTTGCAGCAATGACTGCCCAGGTGGCCAGCGCGCCCACCGTCACCATGCGCCTGACCACGCTGCCAATCTCACGCCACTCTGATAAATGAAGGGTTAAGCTGCCTTCAAACAGAATCAGTGCCACGGCCATTGAGACCAGTGGGAATAAAAGGCTGCCGAACAGGGCGTGAGGGTTAAGCCAACCCAGCACCGGCCCCGCAAGTATCCCGGCTATCAGCAAAAATAAGATGGCGGGCAAGCGTAAGCGCCAGGCTAGCCACTGGCAGGCGAGGGCGCTTGCGCCGATGGCGGCAAAGGCCAGAAGGATGTGTTGTTCGTTCATCAAGGGTCCTTGTGGGTTAGCCCTGGCCCTGCATGGCCAGGCTGTGAAAGACTAGCGTGCTTTAACCTGCCGCCATAGTTCCGCATGCCCGCCATCGACCATCCGCTGATTGACCGTTTCATGGAAGCCCTGTGGTTGGAGAAAGGGCTGTCGGCGCACACGCGCGCCGCCTATCGCAGTGATTTGGCGCTATTTAATGGTTGGTTGCAGGTGCGTGATGTGCAACTGGCCGACGCGGGGCGTGAGTTGATTCTTGATCATCTGGCCTGGCGCCTGAATGAAGGTTATAAGGCGCGCTCTACGGCGCGCTTGCTCTCGGGCTTGCGCGGTTTCTACCGGTTTCTCTTGCGTGAACAGTTAATCAGTCGTGACCCGACGCTGCAGGTGGATTTGCCGCAACTAGGGCGGCCGCTGCCCAAGTCGTTGTCGGAGGCCGATGTCGAGGCTTTGCTGGCCGCTCCTGAGTTGGATGATCCGATTGGTTTGCGCGACCGCGCGATGCTGGAGGTGCTCTATGCCTGTGGCTTGCGTGTGAGCGAGTTGATTGGCCTGACGTTGGAGCAGGTCAATCTGCGTCAGGGCGTGCTGCGGGTGTTTGGCAAAGGCAGCAAGGAGCGCCTGGTGCCGTTGGGTGAAGAGGCGATCGCCTGGATTGAGCGCTACAGCAAGGAAGCGCGGCCGTTTCTGTTGGATGGCAAGCCCAGCGATGTGCTGTTCCCGAGCCTGCGTGGCGAGCAGATGACCCGCCAGACGTTTTGGTACCGCATCAAGCACCAGGCCAAGGCGGCGGGTATTGCCAAGAGTCTGTCACCGCACACCCTGCGCCATGCTTTCGCCACCCATTTGCTCAACCATGGCGCTGATCTGCGCGTGGTGCAGATGCTGCTGGGGCACAGTGATCTGTCGACCACGCAAATCTACACCCACGTCGCACGCGCGCGGCTGCAGGAGCTGCATGCGCGGCACCACCCGCGCGGCTGAGTGCGCCGTCCAGCCTGCGGTGGTCGGCCTCTGTGGGCTTATATGGTAGGCTGCGTCATCCTTTGTTAAGTCATCTTCTGTCGGGAGTTTGTATGCGTTTTAACCGCATTGTTGTCGCGTTGGCTTTGGGGTTGGTCAGCAGCGTGGGTGTTGCCGCCGATGCCGATCAGGCCATCCGCAATACTCTCAAAGCTATTGATCCGGCTCTGCCGATTGAGGCGATTGCCGAAAGTCCGATGCCGGGTGTTTATCAGGTTGAGTTGGCCGGTGGTCGACAGCTGTACACCAGTGCTGATGGCCAGTTCCTATTGCAGGGCTACCTGTTTCAGGTCAAGGACGGCAAGCCGGTGAATCTCACAGAGGCGGCTGAAGGCCGTGGCGTGGTCAAGTTGCTGGATGCTATTCCAGCTTCGGAAATGGTGGTGTTTGCACCCAAGCAGCCGAAGACCCATATCACCGTATTTACCGATACCGATTGCGGCTATTGCCAGAAGCTGCACAGCGAAGTGCCTGAGCTGAATCGTCTGGGTGTCGAGGTGCGTTACCTGGCATTCCCGCGTCAGGGGCTGGAAAGCGCGGCGGCCAAAGAGTTGTCGAATGTCTGGTGCGCCAAGGACCAGCAGGATGCGATGAACCGCGCGAAAGCCCGCCAGGGTGTGGCCGATGCACAGTGCGACAGTCCGGTTGCCAAGCAGTACGCACTGGGTCAGATGATCGGGGTCAGCGGTACGCCGGCCATCGTTCTGGCCAATGGCAAGATCATTCCCGGCTATCAACCCGCTCCGCAGCTGGCGAAAATTGCCCTGGAATCCAAATGATCTGAGGCATGCGCCTGATTGACTAATAAACAGCCGCTTCGTATGGTGCGGCTCTTTTCTACGGCCGGGGCTTGCTCCGGCCGTTTTACGCAGTGCAGATGGGGAGTTCAGTGTGAAACCGGTGAAAGTAGGCATCTGTGGGCTGGGTACCGTCGGTGGCGGTACGTTGAATGTACTCAAGCGAAATGCCGAGGAAATTACCCGGCGCGCAGGGCGCGGTATTGAAGTTGCCCAAATTGCCATTCGCTCGCCCAAGCCGCAGTACGACACGACCGGTATTAGCATCACCAACGATGTGTTTGAGCTGGTGAACAACCCCGAGATCGACATTGTTATCGAGCTGATCGGCGGTTATGCCTTGGCCAAGGACCTGGTGCTCAAAGCCATCGAAAACGGCAAGCACGTGGTTACCGCCAACAAGGCGCTGATCGCTGTGCACGGCAATGAAATCTTTGCCAAGGCCCGTGAAAAAGGCGTGATCGTCGCTTTTGAAGCCGCTGTTGCGGGCGGTATCCCGGTGATCAAGGCGATTCGCGAAGGCCTGGCAGCCAACCGTATCAACTGGCTGGCCGGCATCATCAACGGTACTGGCAACTTTATCCTCAGCGAAATGCGCGAGAAGGGTCGCACCTTTGACGACGTGCTGGCTGAGGCGCAAGCGCTGGGGTATGCCGAAGTTGATCCGACCTTCGACGTTGAAGGCATCGATGCTGCACACAAGCTGACCATCCTGGCTTCCATCGCCTTTGGTATCCCGCTGCAGTTCGACAAGGCCTACACCGAAGGCATCACCAAGCTGACCACTGCCGACGTCAACTACGCCGAAGCGCTGGGTTATCGCATCAAGCATCTCGGTGTGGCCCGTCGCACTGATGCCGGTATCGAACTGCGCGTACACCCGACATTGATCCCGGCGGATCGTCTGATCGCCAACGTCAATGGCGTGATGAACGCTGTTATGGTCAATGGCGATGCCGCCGGCAGCACACTGTTCTACGGCGCTGGTGCCGGCATGGAACCGACTGCGTCTTCGGTTATCGCTGATCTGGTTGACGTAGTCCGTGCGCTGACCGCTGATCCGACCAACCGCGTGCCGCACTTGGCCTTCCAGCCCGACTCGCTGTCCGATCACCCGATTCTGCCGATTGAGGCTTGTGAGAGCGCTTATTACCTGCGTATTCAGGCCAAGGATCATCCTGGTGTGCTGGCCCAGGTGGCGAGCATCCTGTCGGCACGCGGGATCAATATCGAGTCGATCATGCAGAAGGAAGTCGAGGAGCAGGACGGTCTGGTGCCGATGATCCTGGTCACCCATCGCGTGCTAGAGGCACAAATCAATGAGGCGATCAGCGCCCTTGAAGCCTTGACTGATGTGGTTGGCAGCGTTGTGCGTATCCGCGTCGAGCAGCTGAACTAATCCGCTTTTGGTCGCCGCAGCCGGGCTGCGGTGGCTCTCGAAGATTTAACCGAAGGTTTGCCCCTATGCGCTATATCAGTACCCGTGGCCAGGCACCGGCCCTGAATTTCGAAGATGTGCTGCTCGCCGGCCTGGCCAGCGATGGTGGTCTGTATGTACCGGAAAACCTGCCGCGTTTCACCCAGGAAGAAATCGCCTCTTGGGCCGGCCTGCCGTACCACGAACTGGCCTTCCGGGTCATGCGCCCGTTCGTCACCGGCAGCATTCCGGATGCGGACTTCAAAAAGATCCTCGAAGAAACCTACGGCGTATTTGCCCACAACGCAGTGGCGCCGTTGCGTCAGCTGAACGGCAATGAGTGGGTGCTCGAGCTGTTCCACGGTCCGACCCTGGCGTTCAAGGACTTTGCCCTGCAGTTGCTCGGCCGTCTGCTTGATTACGTGCTGGCCAAGCGTAACGAGCGCGTGGTGATCATGGGCGCGACTTCTGGTGATACCGGCTCGGCGGCCATCGAGGGCTGCAAGGCCTGCGAGAATGTCGACATCTTTATCATGCACCCGCACAACCGTGTGTCCGAGGTGCAGCGCCGGCAGATGACCACCATCCTCGGTGACAACATCCATAACATTGCCATCGAAGGCAACTTCGATGATTGCCAGGAAATGGTCAAGGACAGCTTCGCTGACCAGGGCTTCCTCAAGGGTACGCGTCTGGTGGCGGTCAACTCGATCAACTGGGCGCGGATCATGGCCCAGATCGTTTACTACTTCCATGCAGCCCTGCAGCTGGGCGGGCCGGCGCGTTCCATCGCGTTCTCGGTACCCACCGGTAACTTCGGTGACATCTTCGCCGGCTACCTGGCGCGCAACATGGGCCTGCCGATCAGCCAGCTGATCGTCGCTACCAACCGTAACGACATCCTGCACCGCTTTATGAGCGGTAATCAGTACGTCAAGGACACCTTGCATCCGACCCTGTCGCCGTCCATGGATATCATGGTCTCGTCGAACTTCGAGCGTCTGCTGTTTGACCTGCACGGCCGTAACGGTGCGGCGATTGCCGGGCTGATGGCCACCTTCAAACAGGGCGGCGGTTTCAGTGTTGATCAGGATCGCTGGACCGAGGCGCGCAAGCTGTTCGATTCCCTGGCGGTGGACGATGCGCAGACCTGCGAAACCATCACCGAAGTGTTCAGCGAGTGTGGTGAGCTGCTCGATCCGCATACGGCGATCGGTGTGCGTGCCGCCCGTGAGTGCCGTCGCAGTCTGGCGACGCCGATGGTCATCCTCGGTACCGCGCACCCGGTTAAATTCCCGGAAGCCGTGGAGAAAGCTGATGTGGGTCAGGCGCCTGCCTTGCCGGCGCATCTGGCGGACCTGTTCGAGCGTGAAGAGCGTTGCACCGTGCTGGCCAATGATCTGAAAACCGTACAGAGCTTTGTCGCTCAGCACGGTAATCGCGGCAAGCCGCTGTAAGTCTGGCGCGCTGGTCGATAAAGCCGGTACTCGCAAGGGGCCGGCTTTTTTGCGGCTATGCTCTGGCGAGGTTGCTGAGCGGAGTGTGTGATGACTGAATTTGATCAGGACTTACCGGTGGAGGTAGCGGCAGCGCTTGAGCGTGGGCAGAAAATTGAGGCGATCAAGCTGCTGCGTGAACTCAGGGGTATTGGCTTGAAAGAGGCCAAGGATGTTGTGGACGGCTACGTACCTGCGCGACGGGCGGGTGGTGTATCGGTAGTGCAGTCTGGCGGCCATGGCGGTATCTTCTGGTTGTTAGGTTTAGTTGTGCTGGGTGTTGCGGTTGCCTGGTTGTTTGGTGCGTTTTAGCGGCAGTGGGTTGTGCAGTAGAGGTAGTCGGGTGAAGTGGTTGATCAAAACGGTTGTTCTGCTGTGCGGTATCTATTTCCAGGCTGGCGCTTACGCCGCCACCTTTGAAGTCGGCTTTTATAACTACCCGCCGATGATGATCGAGCAGGGTAAAACCGGCATCTATCAAGACATCTTCGATGAGCTAGGCAAGCTGACGGGCGACACCTTCAGCGTGCAGTACTACCCCTATCCGCGCCTTGGTCTGCTGTTCAATGGCGGGCAGTTGGATATTGAGCCGGGTGTTTACCCGGGTTGGGTGCAGGGTCAGTCGACGCCAGGGGTGTTTTCGGTGCCGTTTGGCAAGGTTATCGATGTCATGGTGTTTGCCCCGGGCAAGGCCTTTCCTGTGGCGCGGCCTGAGGATTTGCGCGGCAAGTCGGTGGGGTTGGTGCGCGGCTATGCCTACCCGGATCTGCGTGCGTTGATCGAAGCGGGGCAGCTTGATCGGCGCAATGCACTGAATGAGGCGCAATTGCTGGAGATGCTGGCCAAATCGCGCTTCGATCAAATTGTGGTCAATAAGGCGATTGCGCAGTACAGCCTGGCGAAGATCCCGGAGTACCGCCATCTTGAAATTGGCGATGCGATGAGTTCTTTCGATGTCAGCATGCGTGTTCATCCGCGTCATGAAGGCTGGCTGGATAAGCTTGATGCGGCCATTCTGACGCTCAAGCGGCGCGGCGTTATTGAGGGGATCTACGCCAAATACGGTGTTCACCTCTAGCGTGCTGTTGGAAAACTACCTGCGTTGGCAATCCTGCGTTTAAAGCGATCTGTTAGCACAGTCCTTGTGCTGGAGCTGCTTCATTAGATGGCGCCATCGCTGCGCAAGTTGGCGATCTGTTCGCTGCTGTAGCCCAGGCCACTCAGTACTTGCTCATTGTGTTCGCCAAGCTCCGGGCCGACCCAGTTTACCTCGCCTGGTGTGTCGCTCAGTTTGGGTACGATGCCCGGCATCTTGAAGGCTTTGCCGTCTGGCAGCTTGGCTGACAGGAGCATTTCTCGGGCGAGAAATTGCGGGTCGTTGAACATGTCTTCGGCGCTGAAGATGCGGCTGGCCGGCACATCGGCCTGGTTCAGCGTGGTCAGCACCTGCTCAAGCGGTAGCGAGCCGACCCAGCGGTCGATCACGCCATAAATCTCGTCGCGTCGCGCATCGCGGCCGTCATTGCTGGTCAACGTCACGTCATCGGCCAGGTCCTGGCGGCCGATGGCCTGCATAAAGCGCTTGAAGATCGCATCGCCGTTGGCGCCGATCTGGATATGTTTGCCGTTGCTGCTGGTGTGAATCGAGGAGGGCGTAATGCCGGGCATGATGTTGCCGGTGCGCTCGCGGATAAACCCGAACACATCGAACTCCGGCACCATGGACTCCATCATGGCGAAGATCGCCTCATACAGCGCCACGTCCACCACCTGGCCGCTACCGCCGTTCACTTCGCGGTGTCGCAGCGCCATCAGTGCGCCGATCACGCCCCACAGCGCGGCAATCGAATCACCAATGCTGATACCAGTGCGCACTGGCGGGCGATCCTCGAAACCGGTGATGTAGCGCAGCCCGCCCATGGACTCACCCACTGCGCCGAAACCCGGTTGATCTTTCATGGGGCCGGTTTGACCGAAGCCGGACAATCGCACCATCACCAGTTTCGGGTTCAGAGCATGCAGCACGTCCCAGCCCAGGCCCAGTTTCTCCAGCACGCCGGGGCGAAAGTTCTCGATCAGGATATCCGCTTCACCAAGCAGCTTCTTCAGTACCTCACGTCCGGCCTCGTGCTTGAGGTTGAGGGTAATTGACTGCTTGTTGCGCGCCTGCACAAACCACCACAGCGACGTGCCCTCGTACAGCTTGCGCCACTTGCGCAGCGGGTCACCGCCATCCGGTGATTCGACCTTGATTACCTCTGCACCGAATTCGGCGCAAATACGTGAGGCAAAAGGCCCGGCGATCAGGGTGCCGAGTTCGATCACTTTCAGGCCGGCGAGGGGGCTGTTGGCTGTGCTCATAAGGGGTTCCGTTGGGTGGTGGCCGGCCAAGGCTATTCGATTGTGAGTGCTGCGTCATATTTCAATGTCCGCTATCAGGCGTTGCGGCTGCGATGGGGTTGGCAGATTTAGCTGTTTAGTTGGCGGGGATATGGCGTTAAATTGCCGTCACGAATGGATGCTCGGTATTGCTAACCCTGGATGGTTTCCCTCCTGCGACCTTTCCCTTGCGTGTTTTATGCGGCGCTACTTTTGAGTGGCTTGTCTTTGCGCGCCTGAAAATCAATAAACATGCGTTTTAAAATATTACATGTGATGTGTTGATTCATTACATGTGTGAGGCTAGTCTGCGTCCATGGAAAGCAAATCATCAGCCCACTACCAGCGTCTTTTTCGTCAGCGTCTGCGCGAGCAGGGGTTGGTGAAAAAAGAGGTCTGGATACTGCCAGAGCATGCCCCGCTGCTTATGGCGTTCGAGCGGAAACTTCGCCAGCCGCACTCATTAAAGCTGGCTTCAATGGAAAAGGAGGAGGATATGAGCATGCCGCAGGTTTGGACTGCACAGGCTTTATACGATGCGCTATCGGCCGCTGAGTTATTCAAGGGTGGGCAAGCGAGCATTGAGCTGATTCAAAGCTCGGATGCCAGTTTGCATGTGACCATGCACGACTACGGCGATCTACCACTGTTTGTTGCCGTATATGGTGAGCAGATCGTGGTCGAGGGCCTGCTGTGGCCTGCTGCCGATGTGCGCGACAGTGCGGCGTTTAATGAGCAGGTGCTGCGCACGCACAAGCTGTTTCCTCTGTCTTCCATCGGCCTGGAAACCCTGCCGGACGGCCAGCCTTGCTACACCATGTTTGGTGCGTTGAGCTCGGCTTCGACCCTGACCGATGTGGTGTTCGAGATCGAATTGCTGGCCGACAACGTGATCAAGGCCACCGAAGCCTATGAAGGCTTCCTCAAGGCTGACGCTAAGGAGTGATGCTATGAACGTCTGGAGCAAGTTGCTGACGGCGCTGCGTGGCGGCGCCAATGAAGTGGGTGAGGCTGTGGTTGACGGTCAGGCGCTGCGTATTCTCGATCAGGAGATCCGCGATGCCGATCTAGAGCTGCGCAAGTCCAAGGAAGCCTTGGCTGAGATTATGGCCAAACAGAAACTGGCCAGTGATCGCCTGGGCAAGAGCACGGCGAAGATCACCGAGTATGAGCATTACGCGCTCAAGGCTCTGGATGCGGATAATGAAACCCTGGCCAAGGAAGTTGCCGAGAAGATCGCCAATCTGGAAGCCGAACAGGCCAGCGACCGTGAGCAGGCTGATGGTTTCGCGGCTAGTGTGGCGCAGTTGCGCAAAGCAGTGACTCAGGCGGAAGGGCATATCAAACGCCTGAAACAACAGGTAGATACGGTCAAGGCCACGGAAAGCGTGCAGAAAGCGCAGATGGCTGTGGCACAGCGTTATGGCGGCTCGCAGGCCAAGTTGCATACCGCGGTTGAATCGCTGGAACGCATCAAGCTCAAGCAGGCTGAGCGTGCAGCCATGATGGAAGCCAGTGCGGAGCTGGCCGCAACCAGCGCTCCGGACGACGCCTTGGAAGTCAAGCTGCGTGCTGCCGGCATCGTGCCGGATAACGCCAGTGCCGATAGCGTGCTGGCGCGTCTGAAAAGCAAGGCTAAACCCGAAGCCTGAGCGGCTATTGCGGGGGCTTCGGCTCCCGCTTCTTCGACTACCAGGATGTAAAGAAGATGGAGCTATTCATACAGACCGCGCTGTCATTTCCCGTAGTGGTGCTCAGCTTTGCACTCTGCGTGGCGATTCTGTATTGGCTGGTCGCCGCCATGGGGATTGTCGATGTCGATCTGCTGGATATCGAAGTCGACTCGGCACTGGAAAACCATTCGCTGCAACCTGAAGGTTTGGCCGGCCTGTTACTCAAGCTGGGCCTGAACGGCGTGCCGGTGACGCTGGTTCTCACCTTGCTGTTCTTTTTCGCCTGGTTTCTCTGCTATTTCGCCGAGCTGTTTTTGTTGCGCTTTCTGCCGTTGGGTATTTTGCGTTACCCCCTGGGTTTGCTGGTGATCGCCGCTGCGCTGATTGCCGTGGTGCCCGTGGTGAGCCTGTTGGTGCGCCCGCTGCGCCCGCTGTTTCTCAAGCTGGAGGCCACCACCAGCAAGTCCGTGCTTGGGCAGGTGGCCATCGTGCGCAGTGGCCGAGTAACTGCCGCTCAGGGTGAGGCGACGCTTGAGGATGGTGGTGCTGGACTGATTCTGCGTGTCCGTGCTGATGAGGCACATGGCTTCAAACGTGGCGACCGCGTGGTGTTGCTGGAGTACCTGGAGGCCGAACACGCCTATCGGGTGATTACCGAAGACGAGTTCAAGGGCATCTAGCCCGTTTATCAAAGGAGATTGATTGTAATGAGCCTCGAGCTGCTAATGCCTTTTCTGACCGGTTTAGGTCTGTTCTTTCTGGTTATTTTTGGCTTTTTCGTCCTGTTCAAAGCCTTCTATATCAAGGTGCCGCAGGGTACCGCGCTGATCGTCAACGACATGTCTTCGACGCCCAAGGTGCATTTCACCGGTGCCCTGGTGTACCCGGTGATCAACCTCAAGGAGTTCATGAAGATCTCCCTGATTACCCTGGAAGTGGACCGTCGCGCCAAGGACGGGTTGATCTGCAAAGACAACATGCGTGCCGACATCACCGTGGCCTTCTATCTGCGCGTCAATGAAACCCAGCAGGACGTGCTCAAGGTGGCCAAGGCCATCGGGGTGGAGCGCGCCTCTGACCGCAGTGCGGTCAATGAATTGTTCAACGCCAAGTTCTCCGAAGCGCTGAAAACTGTTGGTAAGCAGTTCGACTTCGTTCAGCTGTTCGAGAACCGCCAGGAGTTTCGCGATCGTATCGTTGAGGTGATCGGCAACGACCTCAACGGCTATGTGTTGGAAGACGTGGCCATCGACTATCTGGAGCAGACCTCCAAGGCATCGCTCGATCCGAGCAATATTCTCGACGCTGAGGGTATCCGCAAAATCACTCAGCTGACTGCTGCGCAGAACGTCATTACCAATGACCTGGAACGCAACGAAGAGCTGGCGATCAAGAAAAAGAACGTGGAGACCCGTGAGGCGACCCTGGCTCTCGAGCGTCAGCAGGCCGATGCTGAAGCGCGGCAGAAGCGCGAGATCGAAACCATCCGCGCTCGCGAAGAAGCCGAGACCCTCAAAGTCAAGGAAGAGGAGCGCTTGAAGGCCGAGCAGGCGCGTATCACCACCCAGCAGGAGCTGGATATCCGCGCTGAGAACCATCAGCGCGAAGTTGAAGTGGCGCAGCAGAACCGTCAGCGTGCGGTGGTGATCGAGGTGGAAAAAGTCACCCGCGCCAAGGATCTGGAAATCGTCTCCCGCGAGCGCGAAGTCGAGCTGCAGCGCATCGAGAAAGAAAAGGCCCTGGAAGTCGAACGCAAGAACATTGCTGGGGTGATCCGTGAGCGCGTCGCGGTCGAGAAGACCGTGGCCCAGGAAGAAGAGCGCATCAAGGAAGTGCGTGAAGTGTCCGAAGCGGATCGGGCCAAACAGGTCATGGTGCTCAACGCCCAGGCCGAAGCCGAGCAGGAGCTGGTGCGCCAGGTCAAGCAGGCCGAAGCCGACGAAACTCGTTCCCAGCACAAGGCCGTGGAAATCAACAACCTCGCTCAGGCCGAGCTGGAAGCCGCGGCCAAGCAGGCCGAAGCCAAGAAGAAAATGGCCGAAGGTATCGAAGCCGAGCGCGCTGCGCCTGGCCTGGCTGATGCGCGGGTGCGTGAAGTCACCGCCGCAGCCAAGGAGAAGGAAGGCCTGGCCGAAGCCCGTGTGCAGGCAGAGCAACTGATTGCCGAAGCCAAGGGTGAGCAGGAAAAGGGCCTGGCCGAGGCACGGGTGACCGAAGCCAAGGCTGCCGCCAAGGAAAAAGACGGCCTAGCCGATGCCAAGGTGCTGGAAGAGAAACTCGGCGCCCAGGCGCGTGGCGAAGAGCAACTCGGTGCGGCCAAGGCCAAAGCCACCCAGGATCTGGGTATGGCCGAAGCCCACGTGCTGCTGGAGCGCCTGAATGCCGAGGCCGAAGGTCTGGGCAAAAAGTTCGGTGCGCTCGATGCGCTCAGCGACAACGCGCGTCAGCATGAGGAGTTCCGCATGCAGCTGGAGAAGAACTTCGACGAGGCCATGGCCGCCATCGCCGCCAACAAGGAAATCGCCAAAGATCAGGCCGAAGTGCTCTCGGCGGCGCTGTCCAAGGCGAAGATCGAGATCGTCGGTGGCGAAGGCGACTTCTTCAACTCCTTTGCCAAGTCGCTGTCGGTGGGCAAAGCCATCGAAGGTGTGGTCGGCAAGAGCCCGGTGGTGCAGGACGTGTTGGCCCGTCTGCTCAACGGCCGCGTCAGCGAAGGCAAAACACCGGCGGCTGTGGAAAGCAGCGAAAGCTAAGTGCATGCCGGTAATGGCTGAAAACCAGCGTCTTACCCATAAGTTGGATGTTCTCTTGGGGTTGGCGAAAGCCAACTCCTTAATGGCCCGTTTATCTCTAATTAGGAAGCCTTATGTCGGAACCACGGGATTATCTGGAAATGTCGTTTCGCTCGATCCAGTGCTTTGCCAATGACGGCCGCCTGGACGTGCAGGAGCTGGGTTCGCTACTGGCAGTTGCCGAGCGCGATGGAGTGATTGATGACAATGAAATTCGTGTGCTGAAAAAGATCATTGCTCAGATCAAACCCGAAGAACTCGATCAGGCAATGCGCGACAAACTTGCCGAAATTGCCCAAAAAATTGGTGCGTAAAAAAGGTAAAGCCATGTGCTTTGCCTATGGGGCTGGCTGAAGCCGGCCCCTCGCTTTACTCCACTTTGCTAGCAGACAGCGCAGATTCAGGAAGACCACGATGTCGGATGCTCCAGCCGTAGCCCAACCACAGGATGTATTGGACAAGGCCGTCGCCGAAGGCGGTGCCTACGAGGTGCTGCACAAGCGCCTGCAGGAGCAAGGCCTGCGCCTGCGCCAGACCACCGAGGCGCTGAACGCTCAGCGCTTGCAGGAGTTCGGCAGCAGCCAGATGGAGGTGGTCGGGCGGGTACGTATCCGCACTGAGAACAACTGCACGGCGCGCGATATCGTTCAGGTCGGCGAGAATCTGCTGTTCGGCTACAACGTGTTCCTCGGTTTGAAAAAGGAAACCCGCGTCGAAGACGTGTTCTCCCTGTATCGCCTGAGCGAGCAGGACGAAGGCTATGAGGCCGAGAGCGTGGCTCTGGCCGACAGCTTTCTCGGCCAGAGCAGCTTCGTTAACGACTTCAACGAGCTCTACACCTATTACAAGAACACCCGCCTGCTGCAGCTGCTGGTGCGCGACGGCAAGTTGCTGGCCAGCTTTCAGATCGGCGAGCGGATCAGCGATATCCGGGTGTTCCGCTGGTCGATCGCCGACGGCGGCAAAGAGATTCGCTATATCGACAACCGCGGCGAGCGCGATATAGCGCTGCCGGCTCCGTTCGATTTCGAGTGGCAGAAAACCTCCCGCGAGATGGTGGTCAACGGCCGCCATCCGCATATGAATATCCTCGACACCATTTTTGTTGAGACCATCGGCGGCGACCTTACGGTCAAGGTCGAGAACAATACAGAGGACGGCCTGGGCATCTACCGCGAGGCAGTGCTGGACAAGACCCAGTCGCTGGACGACGCGCAGATCGAGTACGCCAGGCTCGGCAGCTTGATCCTGTTGAAAGTCCTGCCGTATCGCGAAGAAGAGTGGCGCTACTTGGTGTTCAACAGCCTGACGCGCAAGGTCGAGCGCATCGACGCCATCGGCCTGGCCTGCGTGCAGCTGCCGGAAGACCACGGCATCATCTTTCCCGGCGGCTACTACCTGCAGAACGGCGAGTCCAAGGCCTTCGAACAACCCATGGCCGGCATGCGCTTCAAGCGCGCGGTGCGTTCGCCCAATGGCGAGGACGTGCAGTACATCTTCTACCACCCGGAAGAAGGCCGTTCGGCGCTGTTCACCTACAACATGATCAATCGCCAGCTGCATAACCCGATCTTCGGCCACGGCTACGCGCGCCTGGAAGACGGGCGTATGGTGATCTTCGCCGCCGAAGGCACGGAGCCGACGCGTATCCACCCGATGCAGATCTGGCAGACGCCGTTCTGCAGCGACGACTTCGCCGCCCGCCAGCCAGTGCGCGGCGGCTTCTTCGGGCGTATCGGCAATGCCGAACTGGTACGCGGCGTCTCCGACCTGCTGGGCCTGAGTCGCGAGATCGAAACCCCGGAAGTCTCGGTGCAGCGCTACACCCAGCTGTGCCAAAACACCCGCCGCCTGTTCGACGTCTACCACTGGCTGGGCGATGCCCAGTGCCAGGGCATGGCGCCGCTGCTGCGTGAAATCGCCGCCACCGGCGAGTTGGTGCTCGACGAGTTCGAGAAGGTCGAAAGCATCCGCCAGCAATCGGCGCGCGCCATGGCCGAAGCGGAAACCCGCCAACAGGCGTTGTTGTCTGGCCTGCTGATCGATAGCTGGGATGAGGTGCAGCACTTCGTCGACGCGCTCAATGGCATCAATGCTCAGCGCGGCCAACTGCTGACCATCCGCGATTACCGCTATATCGACGTGGCGCGCATCGATGCGATGGAAACCGAACTGCTGACGGCTCAGGAGCAGGTCGCGGCCGCCACCTCGGGGTTTCTCGCCAGCAAGGCCGCGCTGGAACCCTATGTGCTGCAGCTGGCCCAACTCGACGCCCAGGCGCAGAAGGCCGAGAGCGTCAGCCAACTGAATGAGCCGCTGGTAGCATTGCAGGCCATGGCCGGCAATCTGGATATGTTGTCCAGCCTGATGGCCTCGCTGCCGATCGACGATGCTACCCAGCGCACCGCGATAGTCGAGTCGATTTCCGAAGTCTATGCCCGTCTCAACCAGACCAAGGCCCGCGCCGAGCAGCGGCGCAAGGGCCTGGGCTCGGCAGAAACCGTGGCGCAGTTCGGCGCCCAGTTCAAACTGTTCAGTCAGGGCATCACCAACGCCTTGGCCATGGCCCAGGACCCTGAGCGCTGCGACGAACAGCTGTCACGTCTGCTGGTGCAGCTGGAGGAGCTGGAAAGCCAGTTCGGCGATCAGGAACAATTCCTCGGCGACATTCTGGCCAAGCGCGAAGAGCTGCTGGAAACCTTCGAGGCGCACAAACAGGCGTTGCTTGATGAACGTCAGCGCAAGGCCCAGGGCCTGCTCGACGCCGCGCGGCGGATTCTGGAAAGCCTTGGCCGGCGCACCGCACGCCTGACTCAAGCCGATGAGCTGAACGCCTTCTTCGCTTCCGACCCGTTGATTCTCAAGCTGCGCGAACTGGCCGAGCGCTTGCGCGAGCTGAAGGACAGCGTCAAGGCCGAGGATGTCGAGGCGCGCCTCAAGGCCGCCCGCGACCAAGCTGTACGCAGCTTGCGCGACAAGAGCGAGTTGTTCGAGGAGGGCGGCAACGTCATCAAGCTCGGCCCGCGCCACCGCTTCAGCGTCAACACCCAGGAGCTGGACCTGACCCTGATGCCGCGCGGCGATCAGCTCTATCTGCACCTAACCGGCACTGAGTTTCTTGAGCCGCTGCAAAACATCGAGCTGGAAACGCTGCGTGATTATTGGCAGGTGTCGCTGGAGTCCGAGTCCGCCACGCTGTACCGCGCCGAATACCTGGCCGGCGAAGTGCTGGCAGCCGCCGACGCCGGGCGCGATGGTCTTAGTCTGGATCTGCTCAAGCAACAGCTGGCGCAGCCGGACGCGCTGATCAAGAGCATTCGCGAATTCGCCGCGCCGCGTTACAAGGAAGGCTACGAGAAGGGCATCCACGACCACGATGCAGCGTTGATTCTCACCCAGCTGTTGCCGCTGCGCGACAGCGCCGGCCTGCTCAGTTACGGCGCCTTGCCCCGTGGCTTCGCCAGCTTTTTCTGGGGTCAGGCACAGCTTCACGACGATGCCAAACAATGGCCACAGCGCGCGCGCAGTGCCCGGCATATCCAGCAGTTGTTCGGTCAACGCGACAGCCTGTTGCAACTGCAGGCGGAAATTGCCGAGGCCCTGCTCGGCTACAGCGCCCAGCAGGGCATAAACCTGACTCCGGCGACGCTGGCAGAGGCGGCGGAATACCTGGTACAGGAACTGGCCGCCGAACGTATCGAGTTCGTTTTCAGCAAATACGCCCGCGAGCTGCTGGCCGGTTTGCAGGCGCGCTTGCAGGCGGCGCATATGTGGGATGTGTATCAGCAGACCCTGGCGCAGCTGCAGGATCGCCCGGCGGCGCAATGGGCGCTGGTGGAGAACTGGCTACGCGGCCTGTGCGCGGCAGAGGAATTCGCCACGCTCAGCGCCTATGTGCCCGAGGCCGTGGCCTTGAGCCTGATCGCCGAGGGCGTGCCCAAGCGTATCACCGAGGTGGACCTGCGCTTTACCGCCAAGGAGCTGATGGGTGAACACCCGCGTATCAGCGAACGGCAACTGGTGCTGGCGGTGGACGATTTCTTCGCCCGCCTGCGCGTACACCGCGAGCAGTTCCTGCCTGGCTTGCAGCGCTACCAGGCACTGCGCCAGGAAGTGGTGGCGCGCGAGCGCGAGGCGCTGCGCCTCAATGAATTCAAGCCCAAGCCGCTCAGTTCCTTTGTCCGTAACAAGCTGATCAACGATGTCTACCTGGGCGTGATCGGCGATAACCTGGCCAAACAGATGGGCACCGCCGGGGAGAACCGCCGTTCGGACCTGTCCGGTTTGCTGATGCTGATTTCGCCGCCCGGTTACGGCAAAACCACGCTGATGGAGTATGTCGCTCACCGCCTCGGCCTGATCTTTATGAAGATCAACGGCCCGGCGCTGGGGCACGAAGTGCGCTCGCTGGACCCGGCCCAGGCGCCGGACGCCACCTCACGTCAGGAGCTGGAAAAGCTCAACCTGGCGCTGGAGATGGGCAACAACGTGATGCTCTATCTCGACGATATCCAGCACACTCATCCGGAGTTTCTGCAGAAGTTTATCTCGCTGTGTGACGGTACACGGCGTATTGAAGGCGTGTGGAAGGGCCGTACGCGTACCTACGATATGCGTGGGCGCAAGTTCTGCGTGATCATGTCCGGTAACCCCTATACCGAGTCCGGCGACGTGTTCAAGATCCCGGATATGCTGGCCAACCGCGCCGACATCTATAACCTCGGCGACACCCTGGGCGGCATGCAGGAAGCCTTCGCACTGTCCTATATCGAGAACGGCCTGACCTCCAACCCTGTGCTGGCGCCGCTGGCCACCCGCGATATGGCCGATGTCTATCGCTTCGTCGCCAAGGCCGAGGGCAAGCCGTTTTCCAGCAATGAGTTGAGCCACAGCTACAGCGCCGCCGAGGTCAATGAAATCGTCACCACCTTGCAGCGCCTGATGCAGGTGCGTGATGTGGTCGGTCGGGTCAACCAGCAGTACATCGCCAGTGCCGCCCAGGCCGATCAGTACCGCACCGAGCCGCCGTTCAAGTTGCAGGGCAGCTACCGCAATATGAACAAGATGGCAGAGAAAATCAGCGCGGTGATGAACGACACTGAGGTGCTACAGCTGATCGCCGATCACTACCAGGGCGAATCCCAGCTGCTCACCACCGGAGCTGAGGAGAACCTGCTCAAGCTTGCCGAACTGCGCGGCAATATGACCGACGTACAAGCTGAGCGCTGGGCGCAGATCAAGCGCGACTTTATGCGCAACAAGGCCATGGGCGGCAGCGACACCGATGTCGGTGCTCGTGTGGTAGCGCAGCTCAATGATCTGGTTGAGGGCGTGCGCGGCCTGGCCAAGTTGGCGCCGGGCGAGCAGGCCGCCGCACCGGCGATTCCCTGGGCCGAGCTGCTCGCTGGCTTGGATAATCTGGGCAAGCTGCGTCCGCAGGTGGAGGTGATTACTCCGCCACAGCCAGCCGTGCAGAAGGTGCTGGAAAGCCTGGCCGACAGCCTGCAGAACAGCTTTCTGCCGTTGATCCACGCCATGGACAAGAAGATCGATATCGACCTGCGCACTCACAACCGCATGCTGGAAATCTCCACCCAACTGCGTGATCTGGGCGAGCAACTGGGCCATGAACAGCGCCTGGGCGGCGGCAGCGCAAGCGAAACGCCATGAAGGCCGGGCTGTTGCCACGCGTGCAGTTGTTGCTGGGCATTGCCGCAGTGATGCTGGTGCTGCAGCTGGGTAACAGTCTGAGTGGTTACAGCCTGAATATCTGGGGCGTGATACCGCGGCGGCTTGAGTCATTGCCGGGCGTGCTGTTTGCGCCCTGGCTGCACGGCGGCTGGGGTCATCTGTTGAGCAACCTCAGCGGCCTGTTGGTGCTGGGCTTGCTGGCCCTGCTGGAATCGCGGCGCGACTTTATCCAGGCCAGTCTGTTTATCATCCTCGGCAGCGGGACATTGGTCTGGCTATTCGGCCGCGAGGGCATCCATGTCGGCGCCAGCGGCTGGTTGTTCGGGCTGTGGGCGTTGCTGCTGGCGCGGGCCTGGTTCCGCCGCAGCTGGCTTGACCTGCTGCTGGCGGTGCTGGTGTTCTTTCTGCATGGCGGTTGGGTCTTTGGTCTGCTGCCGCAGCAGGGTGTTTCATTTGAATATCATCTGGCCGGCGCGCTCTGCGGTGGGCTCTATGCCGCCTGGCGCTACACGCCGCGCGCCCGACAAGGAGGTTAAATGGATTTCAATCGTCTCGATCAGCAGCTGCGTGACAGCCTGGCCGATCTGCGTTTGAGCAATGAGGAACGTGATGAGCTGCGCCAGCTGGGCAGTGACCTGGGCCAGGATCAGGTGCGCTACCTGCGTAACCGTGCCTTTGCTCTGGTGCGTGAACTGGTGCAGGCCGATTTGAACAATAGCGAGCCCGCGCTGAAATGGCTGGAGCAGGTGGTCAAGACCCTCGACGCCAGCAGCAGTCCACCGCGTCCGGCGTTGGCCAGCGCGCATTTCAGTCCCGGCGATGACTGCCTGCGCAAGATTCGCGAGCTTTGCCGGCAGGCGCGCAAGAGCGTGGATATCTGTGTCTACACCATCTCCGACGACCGCCTCAGCGAAGAAATTATCGCCTGCCACCGTCGCGGCATTGCCGTGCGGGTGATCAGCGACAATGAAAAGCAGTTCGACGAAGGCAGTGATATCCAGCATCTGATCGCCCAGGGCGTGCCGCTGCGCATCGACGACAGCCCGTATCACATGCACCACAAGTTTGCGTTGTTCGACGCTAATCTGTTGCTCAATGGCAGCTTTAACTGGACTCGCAGCGCCAGCACCAGCAACGAGGAAAACTTGCTGGTGACCGATCACGCGTTGCTGGTGGCCAGTTACCGCGGCGAGTTCGACAAGCTCTGGGCGCGCTTCGCCCGCTGAGCGTTCCGGTTCGTGATGGGGCGGCCTTTGCGGTAGACTTGCCGGCTTATTCGACCAGTGAAGAAGCCCCGTCCATGGCCCTGCCGTCTACCACTTACAAAATCGAGCTGAACCTCACCGACATGGACCGCAGTGTCTATGAAAACCTGCGTTTCACTGTGGCCAAGCACCCTTCGGAAACCGAAGAACGCCTGGCGGCGCGGCTGGTGGCCTATGCCTTGTTCTATCACGAGCACCTGGCGTTCGGTCGCGGCCTGTCGGATGTCGATGAGCCGGCGTTGTGGGAAAAGAGCCTGGATGACCGCGTGCTGCACTGGATCGAAGTCGGCCAGCCGGACAGCGAGCGCATCACCTGGTGTTCGCGGCGTACCGAAAAATTCAGCCTGGTGGCCTACGGCAACCTGCGCGTGTGGCAGACCAAGGCGCTCGATCCGGTGCGCAGTCTGAAAAACATCAACGTCGTCGCCCTCGACCAAGAAGCCCTGGCCAAGCTGGCGCTGGACATGCCGCGTTCGCTGAACTGGAGCGTGATGATCAGCGACGGCGAGCTGTTCGTCACCGATGAGCGTGGCCAGCATGAGCTGCCTATCGAGTGGTTGGCTGGCGAACGCTAAGCACCTATTTACGATCTGCTGCGCGTCGGCCCTGCTGCGTTAAAAACAGGCTCGGCAAGCCGCTTGCGGCTAACGCGCTTTAGCGCGGCCCTAAGGGCGAGCGAAGCGAGTAGTGTTCATTTACAGCTAGTCGTAGTGCGGGGGCAGCACCCGCCCTGTTTTGATTTCGGCGGGTTGCCCCCGCCCTACAAGATAAAACCACCATGCGTATCGAATCCCGCCCGCTGCCCGAAACCCTGCCTGATCTGGGCGCTCTGCCGCCACTGCTGACCCGCCTCTATGCCGCCCGTGGTGTGCAATCTGCTGCCGAGCTGGATAAAGGCCTGGCGCGCTTGATTCCCTATCAGCAGCTCAAAGGCATGGACGCGGCAGTCGATTTGCTGGTGCTGGGGCTGCAGCAAGGCCAGCGCATGCTGATCGTCGGCGACTTCGATGCCGATGGTGCCACCGCCAGCACGGTTGGCGTATTGGGTCTGCACATGCTCGGCGCGGCCCATGTTGATTACCTGGTGCCCAATCGCTTCGAGTACGGTTATGGCCTGACGCCGGAGATCGTTGCGGTGGCGCTGGAGCGCGAGCCTCAGCTGTTGATCACCGTGGATAACGGCATCTCCAGTGTTGAAGGTGTGGCGGCAGCCAAGGCGGCGGGCTTGACCGTGCTGGTTACCGATCACCATTTGCCTGGTGCTGAGTTACCGGCGGCGGATGCCATCGTCAATCCCAATCAGCCGGGCTGTGGGTTCCCCAGCAAGGCGTTGGCCGGCGTC